>JBCDIM010000040.1:0-31860 GCA_038749105.1 Planctomycetota bacterium | reverse complement strand
CCGCGCCTCCGCCGGCCTCGTCCTCGCCGGCCTCGCCGCCCAAGGCACCACCACCATCAACCGCGTCTACCACCTCGACCGCGGCTACCACAAGATGGAGCTCACCCTCCAATCCCTCGGCGCCGACATCCAACGCGTCGACGACAAAGACCTCTAACCTCACCCACATCAATAGCGTCACCGACATCACCGGCTTCGCCGGCCTTTTCGCTGCCATGCTGTGAGCATCGACACTCAGCCTGCAATTGTAATCTTTTCTATAGAAGCATCCCGCGAAAATCGGTCACCAAAAAAATCCTGTTCACCTGAAATATACGGGAATAAACAAACGCACCAACTCTTTTCGTTGATGTCGGTTTCTATGGTTGAAACCCATTCTCGAGTCAGTTGCCCGTTTCTTTAGACAGGAGATCAGACACTTATGCGAAGCATAAAACCGTTGCGCGGTAGTTGCGCGCTCACCCTCACGGCCGCCGCCCTCTACGCCGGTCACGGCTATGCCAATACCGTCAGCGTCACCGTCGAAAACCTCCAGGCTCCCGGCGGCCTCGCGGCCACGCCCATCTGGTTCGGGGCCCACGACGGCTCCTTTGACCTCTTCGATGTCGGCAGCCTCTCCAACGCTGCGCTCGAAGCCATCGCCGAGGACGGCAACTTCGCCCCCGTCGCCGCCTTCTTCGCCAGCGAGACCGGCGGCACCGGGCAGGGCGGCGTGATCACCTCCCCCGCGGGCTTCCCCGGCGCACCGGTGTTCGAGCCCGGCGAAAGCGTCACGCAGGCCCTGAACCTCGCGCCCGGACAACGCTTCCTCACCCTCGCCGCCATGGTCTTGCCGTCCAACGACGCGTTCATCGGCACCGACAACGCTGTCGAGCTCTTCGATGCCGTGGGCAACTTCCTTGGGCCCCAGACCCTGCTCTTCGGCGGGCCCGGCGGTGCCGCGATATACGACGGCGGCACCGAAGCGAACACCGAACTCGACGCCGCCTTCCTGAACCAGGGCGCACCCGACACCGGCGAAACCGAGTCCAACCCCATCAGCCTCCACCCGGGCTTCATCGGCTCCTTCGGTGGACCCGCCCTCGGGCCCAACGGCGAGACCGGCAGCATCCTCGGCGGCCTCCTGCCCAACGGCGAGACCATCGACCCCACCATCGCCGACTTCACCTCCCCGCAGTTCGGCCCGTACCTCCGCGTGACCATCGAGGCCGTCCCCAGCCCCAATGTCATCCCCACCCCATCGGCCGCCGCGGCCGGCTTCGCGCTCCTCGGCGCACTGGCCGTCCGTCGTCGGCGACGACGCGAGGCCGACGACGCTTGATGCAGACCTAAAAACCAAGCCCTCACACCGCCGCCCGCCTCACCCGCGGGCGGCTTTTCATTACCCCGCTCCAAACACGGCCAATCGTGCAGCGCCAACGCCTCCGCGCACATCTCCGGCGGCGCGATCTGCACTGCGGGCTGATCACCGGCTTCAAGCTCCGACACGCCCAACAAGCCCCGCTTTCCAGCGTGTACCTTGTCCGGTTCACGCCCGACCCCTTGCTTACCCCGAGCCTGCCATGACCCGCATCGTTGCCCTTGACGGCTTCTGCCTGACCCCCGCCACCCCAGCCGAAGCCCCCAAAGGCGAGCCCACTTGGGACGTGCTCGCCGGGCTCGGTGACCTCGCCGTCTACCCCCGCACCTCACCCGGCGAGATCGTCGAACGCTGCAAGGACGCGGAGCTGGTCCTGACCAACAAGGTGCCGTTCACCGCCGACACCCTCGCCCAGCTACCCAGCCTCAAGTACATCGGCGTCACCGCGACCGGCGTCAACGTCATCGATCTCGAGGCCGCTAAGGCCCACGGCGTCACCGTCACCAACGTCCCCGCCTACTCCACCGCCTCGGTCGCCCAGCACGTCTTCGCCCTGATCCTGTCGCTCAACACCGCGCTGTCCGAGACCGGCCAAGCGGTGCGCGACGGCCGATGGGCGGCGGGCCCCGACTTCTGCTTCACGCTCCAGCCCTGGTTCGAGCTCGAGGGCAAGACCCTCGGGATCGTGGGGATGGGCACCATCGGGCAGGCGGTCGCCCGCTTGGGCGTCGCCTTCGGCATGCACATCGCCGCGCACTCCCGCACCGAAAAAACCCTCGACTTCCCCGTGAGCTGGCTCCCGGTTGACGAGCTGTTCCGGACCGCCAACGTGATCAGCCTCCACTGCGCCCTCACCCCCGAGACCCAGCACCTGGTCAACGCCGAGCGGTGCGCATCGATGAAGGACACCGCGATCCTGATCAACACCGGGCGTGGCCCCCTGGTCGACGAACAGGCCTTGGCGGACGCCCTCGCGCTCGGCAAGCCCGCCGCCGCCGGCCTCGACGTCCTGTCTCAAGAACCGCCCGCCGCCGACAACCCGCTGCTCACCGCCCCGAACTGCCTCATCACGCCCCACCTCGCCTGGGCGTCCGTCGAAGCCCGCCACCGGTGCATGGCGACCGTCTCCGACAACGCTGCCCGGTTCCTCCAAGGCGAGCCCGTCAACGTCATGTCTTGAATGCACCGCACCGCAGAACGATGCCGCTCACCCTCGCCGACTTCGACGCCTCGCACACCCTCCTGCTCTTCGGCGGCAGCTTCGATCCCCCGCACCACGCCCACGCCGAGCTGCCGCCCCGCGTGGCCGAGCACCTCGGTGCGGACGCGGTCGTCTACATCCCCGCCAAGCGCCCGCCCCACAAGCCCGGCCGTGTCCTAGCCGACGACGAGCACCGGCTCGCCATGCTGCGCCTCGCCCTCACGCACAGCGACAGCCCCGTCACCCGGCTCGTCTGGCCCGGTGAACTCCACCGCGAAGGCCCCAGCTACACCGTCGATACGCTCGAACAGCTCCGCACCGAAACCCCCGCCACGCTCCGGCTGCTCATCGGTGCCGACCAGGCCCGGGTCTTCGATACCTGGCGCGACCACGCCCGCATTACCGCCCTGGCCGAGCCCGCGGTCATGGTCCGGCCCCCCGACACCGTCGAGGCCCTCGCCGAAGAACTCCCCGCCGGCTGGGCCCCTCGGCTGATCCCCCCCGACGTCGCACCGGTCACCGACGTCAGCTCCACCGCCATCCGCGACCGCCTGCGTCAAGCACAACCCATCGACGGCCTCGTCCCGCCCGCCGTCGCCGCCTACATCCAGGAGCACCGCCTCTACCCGCCCCCGGAATAGCCCACGCCGGCCGGCGGTTGCCCCCTCGTTCACAAATGCCCTGTCCACGGAGACCCACATGTCCCGCACCCCCACCCGCACCCACACCCAAAACCGCACCCGCACCCGCCTCAGACTGCCCTTCCTCACGCTCGCCGGCCTCGCCGCTCTCAGCCTCACCGTCTACGGCTTCGGCGTCGCCACCGCCCATGAGCCCGACGCCCCCAACCTCGCCCCGCCAGCCCCCACCGACAACGCCCAGCTCGACGCCTGGCTTCTCGCCATCCTCGACGACCCCGGCCAGGTCCAGGGGGGCAACGGCGTCTGGCAGTTCACCTACGCCGACGAGACCGTCGTCATGATGACCGACGAGCAGGCCAACCGCATGCGCATCATGGCCCCGATCGGCCCCGCCCACGAAGTCAACGAGGACGAGCTCGTCGTGCTGATGGCCGCCAACTTCGACCGCGCCCTCGACGCCCGCTACTGCCTCGGCCGCGGCCAGCTCTGGTCCGCCTTCATCCACCCCCTCGGCGACCTCTCCGCACACACCTTCGCCGACGCCCTCAACCAGGTCGTCACCCTCAAGAAGACCTACGGCACCACCTACTCCAGCACCGGCGTCATCTTCGGCCAACCCGCCCCACCCGCCCGTCCCGCCGAACCCGACAACCCCGATAACGCCATCTGACTCTACCGCCCGCTTGCGTCCCGCCCCATTCTTTGCCGGATAAGCCAGCAATGACGATGATGCTCGTATGACCCCCCCGAGACGCACGCCGGTCGAGGTCTCGGCCCTCGACGTCGTCGAGCTCGGCTGGGCCCTCCAGCAGGACGACGCCCAGCCGCGGGCCGCCGTCCTCGAACGCGACCGCCTCGCCGCTCAGCAGCTCGACCCGGCACAGACCGAGCCCATGGCCCACCTCCTGGCCTGGCTCCGCATTACCCGCAACCCCGACCGCGCGCAGCTCCGCCGACGTACCTCGGCCGGGCTCTCCGCCGTCACCGCCGGGCTCGTCGTCATCGGGCTCGCCCTGGGCTACGCCTCCGCCCTCGCCGTCTTCGCCTACGACGGCCAGGAGCCGGTCAACGTGGTCCGCGCCCTGCTCGTTTACGGCCTGGCAAACCTCGCCCTGCTCACCCTCACCGTCCTGCTCGTCCTACCCCACCCCCGGAAAAGCAGCCCCGCCCACAACACGCACGACCCGCGCGAAGGCTTCCTCACCGGGCTCCGCGACGCCCTGCTCTGGATCAGCCCCGGCCGGCTCGGGTCGCTGCTGCTCCGCGTCCTCCCCGGCGACCTCCAGCACACCGCCAACCACCTCCAGACCCACCACCGTGTCTACGGCCGGGTCCAGGCCTGGCAGGTGATCACCTGGTCCCAGACCCTCGGCACCGCCTTCCACGCCGCCGCCCTCGTCGGCTTCCTCCAGCTCGTGCTCTTCACCGACCTCGCCTTCGGCTGGGCCACCACCCTCGGCGTCGGGCCCGAAGCCTTCCGGCAGGTCGTCGCCTGGGTCGCGCTGCCCTGGGGCTGGCTGGGCTTCGCCGAACCGCAGTGGACGCTTGTGCAGCAGAGCCGGTTCTTCCGCGGCCAGTCCTTCGACGCCGACGGGCTCCAGGCCTGGTGGCCCTTCGTGCTCATGGTCATGCTGGTGTACGGCATCGTGCCGCGGATCATCGCCCGCCTCTGGGCCGGCCGACGGCTGGGCCTCGCCCTCGCCGCCGCCCTCCGCTGGACGCCCGGTGCCGGCGAAGTCCTCGCCCGGCTCACCGCCGCCTCCGCCACCGGTCAAGCCCCCACCCCCGAAGCCCCTCCGGCGTCTCCCACCCCGAACCCGACGCAAGCCCCTAGCCCAACAACTCCAACAACTCCCGCCGTACCCCTCCAGCATCAAGCCTCAACCACCCTTGGCTGGGCCGGCCTCGCCGGCGACCACCCCGTCGGCGGGGCCCAATCCCTCGAACAGGACCGCGCTACCATCCAAGCCGTCGCCGACACCGTCGCCCAAGCCGACGTGCCCCCGGTCATCACCCTCCGCGTCAAGGCCTACGAGCCCCCCGTCCTCGAGGTCCTCGACTTCCTCACCGACCTACGCCAAGCCCTCGGCGACGCCATCCCCATCCACGCCGAACTCATCGGCCAACCCCAGCCCACGCCCACCCAAACCCAGGTCTGGCAGCAACGCCTCGCCACCCTCAACGACCCCTGGCTCCGCGTGACCCCCGGAAGTTCAGCCCCGGAGCCCACGGATGCCTGAGCCCCCCCCCCCCCCACCAACCCCACCCACCCCGACCCCCACGTTTTCTATCCGTGGGCCCGCCCCCGAACTCGCCTCCCAACCCGCCCCCCGCTTCGTCGTCGTCGGCCACCCCAACAAGGGCAAGTCCTCCCTCGTCGCCACCCTCTCCGGCGACGCCTCGGTCCGCATCGCCCCCGAGCCCGGCACCACCGCCAAGGCCCGCGAATTCCCCATGCGTGTGGGCACTGCAGACACCGCCCAGACCCTCTACACCCTGATCGACACCCCCGGCTTCCAACGCGCCCGCCGATGCCTCGCCTGGCTCGAACAACACAGCACCGGACCCGCCGATCGAACCGACACCGTCCGCCGCTTCGTCGCCGCGCACCAAGGCACCCCAGACTTCCCCGACGAGGTCGAACTCCTCGCGCCGATCGTCAATGCCGACGCCCCCGCCGGCGTGCTCTACGTCGTCGACGGCTCCACGCCCTACGGCCCCGAGTACGAAGCCGAAATGGAGATCCTCCGGTGGACCGGCCAGCCGAGCATGGCCGTGATCAACCCCATCGGCGATGCCGACCACACCGGCGATTGGAAGGCCGCGCTCGATCAGTTCTTCAAGATCGTCCGCGTCCTCGACGCCGTCGCCGCCCGCTTCCCCCAGCAGCTCGACCTGCTCCGCGCGTTCGGCCAGCTCCGTGAAGACTGGCGGCAACCCCTCGACGAAGCCGTGCAGGTCCTCGAGCAGCGCCGCACCGCCCAACGCCGGGCCGCCGCGGGCCTCATCGCCCAGTGCCTCGCCGACATGCTCCAGGCCCAGGCCACCCGCAAGGTCGACCCGGACCAGCCCGAAGACCCCGCACTCCGTGACGCGCTACAGAACGAGCTGATGGGCAAGCTCCGCAAGGCCGAGCGCCGCTGCCACGCGGCCGTGGAAGAGGCCTACGACCACCCCGGGCTCGACCGCGAAGAGGCCGACCTCTCACCCGAGACGACGCAGGCCATCGGGCTCGACCTGTTCAGCCAAGAGGCCTGGCTGCTGTTCGGGCTCAAGCCCAAGCACCTGATCCTCGCGGGCATGGCCGGCGGCGCCGCGACCGGCGGCATCGTCGATGCCCACCTGCTGGGCCAATCCCTCCTCGCCGGCACGCTCCTCGGCGGGGCCGCCGGGGCCGCGGCCGGCTGGTGGTCGGCCGGCAAGGTCGCCAAGCTGCCGATGACCACACAACGCCTGCTCGGCGGCGGCACCGAGCTCCGCTGCGGGCCCATCACCCAGCCCAACTTCCCCTTCGTCCTGCTCAACCGCGCCCTGCTCCACCACGCCGCCGTCGCGCAACGCACCCACGCCATGCGCGGCACCCTCGTCATTAACACCGACACCGACGCCGGCCAGCTCAACACCCTCGGCGACGACCAACGCAAACAGGCCGCCACCCTCTTCAAGACCCTCCGCAAAGACAACACCCCCGAGACCCTGACCGCACTCACCACCCTGATCGAGCACCTGCTGGCGGACTGACTCGGAGCACGGATCAATCCCGCTTCGAGTGCCGCATGATCTCGCCCTCGGCCATGTACAGCACGTCCTTGGCGATGTTGCACGCGTGGTCCGCGATCCGCTCGAGCTGACGCGACACGCTCGAGAGGTGCATGTACTGATCCGTCAGCGACGGGTACTGCACCATCGCGTCCGCGACGGCCGAGTACATCGCCCGGTTGATGTCGTCCACCTCGTCGTCCAACGCCCGCACCTCCCGCGCCCGCTCCGCGTCGATGTTCACCAGCGCATCCAGGCTCTTCCTCAGCATCTCCAACGCCAACGACGACATCCGGTCGAAGTCGAACGGCATCACCGGCACCTCCGCCGACTCCGTCAGCGTCCTGCCGTGCTCCGCGATGGCCGCCGCGTGGTCCCCGATCCGCTCCAGGTCGTGCGTGATCTTCAGCACCGCCACGACATACCGCAAATCAAACGCCACCGGCTGGTGCAACGCCAGCGTGTGCAGGCACTCCTCCTCCACCTCGATCTCCGCCTCGTCCACCGACCGGTCCCCCGCGATCACCCGCTCGGCCAGCTCCGGGTCCCGGCTGTTGACCGCCTCGATCGCGTCCGCCAACGCCTCTTCACACATCGCCCCCAGGCTCAAGAGCATCTTCTTAAGCTTGCTGATCTGACGCTGTAAATGAACCGCCATGAACCGTTCCTTTCTTCAAGCAATCGACCCGTCCTCATCCATCACCCCCACACCCACCGCACCCTCCGCCGGCAACGCCGCCCATGCCAGGTGCACCCGGAAGGTTGACCCCTCATTCGGGAGCGAATCCACCGACACCCGCCCGCCCATCGTCTCCGCCGCGTGCTTCACGATCGACAGCCCCAGCCCCGTCCCTCCCAGCTCCCGCGACCGCGCCCGGTCCGTCCGGTAGAACCGCTCGAACACCCGTGCCAGCTGCCTCGGCTCGATCCCCCGGCCCTGGTCCACCACCGAGACCACCACCTCCTCGGCCCGCCGATCCACCCGCACCCGAACCCGCGTCTCCGGCGGGCTGTACTTCACCGCGTTGTCGATCAGGTTCACCAACGCCTGCTCCAGCAGCATCGCATTGATCAACGCCCCGACCTGCTCCACACCCGCTGCCGCCGGCTCAAGCACCAGCTCGATCGACTTCTCGTCTGCCTTCGCCTGACACGTCTCGATCGCCGCCCGCACCACCCGGCCCACCGGCTGCGCCTCCACCTCCGCCAGGATCTCCGCCTGCTGGTTCTCCAGACGCGCCAGCGACAACAGGTCCTCCACAATCGCGTCCAGCCGGTCCGCCTGCCGCTTGATCATCGCCATGAACGTCTCGCCCTGCTCCCGCGGCAGGTCCGGATCGTCCAGCATCGTCTCTACCGCCGCCTTGATCGCCGACACCGGCGTCTTCACCTCGTGCGATACGTTCGCCACAAAGTCCCGCCGCACCGACTCCAACCGACGCAGCTCCGTCACGTCGTGCAGCACCACTAGCACGCCCTGCCTGCCCCCGTCCGCGTCCCGCAGCGACGCCGTCTGCACCTGCACATACCGGTCCGGCGCCGCCGGCTGGTCCGCGCTCTCGCCCACCCGCAGCGTCGTCTCCCCCTGCACCCCCGAGCCCTTCTCCAGCGTCTGACGCACCAACGCCTGGAGCGTCGTATTCCGCACTGCCTCCGCCAGCAAGCGACCAATGATGCGCCCACCCTCTACGCCAAGCAGCCCGCTCGCCGCCCGATTCAACGACAAGACCCGCTCTTCCAGATCGATCGCCAGCACGCCCTCCTGCATGGAGCTCAGCACCGCACCCAACTCGTTCCGCTGCTGCACCACCGTCGACAGCCGATCGTCCAGCTGCCGCGCCATCCGGTTCAATGACGCCGCCAGCTCGCCCATCTGGAACGGCCCCTGCGTATCCACCCGCACCGAGAGGTCGCCCCGCGCCATCCGCCGCGCCGCGTCCATCAATGCGTCCACAAACCAACGCAGCCGACGCACCTGCCACCAAGCCAGCCCCAAGACCACCAGCACCATCGCCAGCACCAGCCACGGCCAGACATCGCCAATCTCGATATGACTCAGCGTCTGATTCATATAGCTTCACAATGCTAACAATCATGGCGGTGGTGACGGTCTCAGGGAACCTATGCTCCGTGAAAAACATATGAAACCGCCCGCCGCCTGCCTCACTCTAGCCGCTAACCCCTCAATCTCTTGTCCCTGAGCCCGCTAATCCCGAAAACGATACCCAACACCCCGCACCGTCTCGATATTCTTGCCCGCCGTCCCGAGTTTCCGCCTCAACGAAACCACCTGCACATCGACGCTCCGGTCGGTGACCGCCGCAAAGCCTTCGTGGATCGCCTCAATGATCTGCTGACGCGTGAACACCCGGGCCGGCTTGCTTGCCAGCAACGAAAGCAGCTTGAACTCGGTGGCGGTGAGATCGACCCGCTCGCCGCCGGCATGCACCTCGTGACGCTCCCGATCGACCGTCACGCCCCCCGCCTCGATCAAGCTCGTCTCGACGCCTTCCGCTTCACGCTCCGACCGGCGCAACACCGCCTGGATGCGCGCCATCAGCACCCTTGGGCTGAACGGCTTGGTGATGTAGTCGTCCGCCCCTAGCTCAAGCCCACGCACGATGTCGGACTCTTCCCCTTTCGCCGTGAGCATGATCACGGGGATCTCCGCGGTGTGAGGCCGGCCCTTGATCGTCCGGCAGACCTCCAGCCCGTCCATCCCGGGGAGCATCAGATCAAGCAGAACCAGGTCCGGCGCTTCGGATCGGACCGCCTTGAGCCCGTCCTCCCCCGTGGCCGCCGTCCGCACCGCGTACCCCTCCCGGGCCAGGTTGTAACGCAGCAGCTCGAGCAGGTCCTGCTCATCTTCAACGATCAGGATCGATAGCTCACTCGGCACCGCATCTTATCCTTTGGTCTACAAAAACTCCCCGATTCTGGGGGGGTCGTAGCGTACCACGCTACACCTCCGGGGAATCACATCGCTCGCAGGCCTAACCAAAGTTTCACGGTTGTCGGCCGTCGTGTGCCAAAAACAGCGGCCCGGCGTGAACCGGGCCGCTGCGGAGTCTTGCTTGGCTGAGGCGTGGATGCTTAGAACAACACCTGCAGCTGGATGCGGACCACGAAGATGTCATCGTCGTCGGCACTCTCGTTTTCACCGGTAAAGCCGAGGCCGGTGCTGAACGCATCGTTACCGAAGTCGAAGTTGTCATCGAGGCCGCCGGCCGAGAAGTCACCGTCGAACACCCAGATCACATCACCGGTCAGCTTGACCTTGTGCTTCTGGATGTAGTAGTTCAGGCCGAAGGTGAAGGCCTGGATGTCTTCCGCGGCGGCGAAATCACCATCGATGAAGTCGAACCGGACAAACGGCTGGAGCTTCTCGGTGACCATGTAGCCGGTCTGGACAACAAACGCGCTGGGGTCGCGGTCGGCGGTGCCCGAGTCGATGGTCGCACCGTTGTCGACCTCGACGGAGCCGCCGATGTAGGCCGCCATGATGCTCAGGCCGCTGTTCTCGTACAGGACGTCGATCGTCCAGGCGGTGTAGTTGGCTTCGGCTTCGGACGAGTTGTCCGCGTTGTTGCCATCGCCAGCCTGGAAGTGCACGGCGATCCCGATGAACAGGCCCGCGTCCTCGTCGCCCAGCCAGGCCACAAAGTCCTTCATCTGGCCCCAGTCACCCATGACCTTGATGTCGACACGGCCGGTGAAGCCGATCTCGACGGGGTCCAGGCCGCTATCAGAGAACTCTTCGTCGGCACCGTCGTTGATCGACACGGCGACCTTGAAGTTGTCGGCGCTGTAGGACAGCTGGATCTGCTCCGAGCGGTCGAGCGTGAAGAACTCGGTCGACATGGACCGGTCCACCGCGAGCTGACGGCTGGAGGAGAGCAGCTCTTCGCGGAGGAAGGGCAGCTTGAACTTGCCGACCTTCACACCGATCGAGCCGATCTTGCGGCTGATGACGAAGTCTTCGACCGAGACCGAGCCGTCTTCGCGGTCGCCCGAGAACACGATCGTGTAGCCCCAGTCGTCGTAGACGTCGCCGTCGATCTTCAACTTGGTCCGGCGGAGTTGGAAGCCCGAGTCGGCCTCGTCGGCCGCGTCGGACTGCACCTCGGCCACGAAACGGAACTGCAGCTGACCGCCAAAGGTCATATTGAACGACCCGTCACCGTTCTGCAGGAAGAACTTCTTCTTCCAGCCGGCGGACATCTCGTCGGCCAGCAGCGACGCACGCGTGTCGGCGTCCTGCAGGGTCTCGGCGATCAGGGACTTGACCTCATGGGCCTGACGTTCACTGAGCCACGTCTGGTTCTGCTGACGCTCCAGCTCAGCCACACGGGCTTTGAGTTCCGCCAACTCATCAGCGGAGCTCACCATCGGGGTCATCGCCCCCGTTACGACGGCCGCACATACGGCACGCTTGATCCACTTGCTCTGCATCAATGGTCTCCTTGGATGAGATGCAATAAAAAGTCCTCTGGCAACAACGCCAGCGGCGCGGAGAGTACGGGGAAACTGTGCATGGCGAGTTATCTTTGCGCTAAGAGAACGTTAGCCGTGTTCGTGAGCCCGACAGGGCCTGAGGCCTGTCCGCTGCGGAGACTATCGATTCAGCACACACATTGCCCTGAATAAAAATGACATCCCTCATAATTCCGAGAAAATCGCCCCCCAACCCCCGCAAATCGGCTTTAGCCCGGGATCTCACCGTCTGATCCGCCGCGACCGGCGAGGTTATCCACATCTTCGCCCGCCGCGGGATCGATCTCCCGCAAATAGTCCCAGGTGTACAGGCCCGTGTCGTGCCCGTCCGAGAAGCGGACACGCAACGCATAATTCCCCACCAACTCCATCGACTCGGCCCGCAGAGCCGCCGCCCCGCCGCGGTCTTTCAATACCGCCAGCGGACCGGCCTCCATCGCCTCACGCTCCGCCCGCGCCTCCGCCGATGGCGACTTCCGACGCAGGTACAGCACCGGATACACCGACACCCGGCCATCCGACCAACGCACCGTCAACGCCCGATCCCGCTGCAGGTCCAGATGCTCCGGCCAAAACCCAGCCCCGCCACGCCCGGCCGACTCCGCACCCGTGCCGTCACCCACGCTCACGCTTCACCCCCTTCCCCGTCACGCTCCAGCCCGTGCCCGCAGAACTTACAGAACTTCGCATCCGCGTCGTGTCCTTCCTTCCCGCACCCCCGGCAGTGCTGCGTGGAGAGTTCCGCGTCCCTCAGGCTGCGCACCCGGCTGATCTCCGCCGACAGAATGCCCGTGGGCACAATGATCATGGAATACCCAAACAGGATCAGCACCGCCGAGATCATCTTGCCCAAAGGCGTCACCGGCACGATGTCCCCAAACCCCACCGTGCTCATGGTCACGATCGCCCAATACATCGACTCGGGGATCGATGTGAACCCGTTCTCCGGGCCCTCCACCAGGTGCATCACCGCGCCCATGATCGTCACAGCCGTCACCACCACCAACAGAAACACCACGATCTTTTGCCGCGAAGCAAACAATGCGTCCCGCAGCGCGTGTGCCTCCGTCACAAACCTCGCCAGCTTGAACACCCGAAAAACCCGGAGCAGCCGTAGCGCACGCACCACCAGCAACTCATGCGCGCCCGGGATGAACAGGCTCAGATAGGTCGGCAGAATCGCCAACAGATCGACTATGCCAAAGAAGCTCCGGGCGTAGAGGATTGGCCGGCGCACGCACAGCAGCCGGAGCACATACTCAACGGTAAATAGAACGGTAAATACCCATTCGATCACCCGCAGCGCGACACCGTGCCGATCCGCGATCGACGGCACGGTTTCAAGCATCACCGCCAACACGCTGAGCACGATCGCCACAAGCAATACGACATCGAACGCCTTACCCGCCGGTGTATCGGCTTCGAAAATCACCCGGTGTAAATGGACTCGCCATGATTCTGAAGGCGTCTGTGTCGATGGTGCGGGTTTGCCTTCCACCGCAAGAGTGTATAGATTTGTCGCCCCGCAAGCCGGCCTAGCCTGGCTTGCGGCTTGGTGTTACGCTATATGCGTCAGCCGGGGCGTTTGTTTATCGTCACCCTATTTAAGAAAGCCTGCAATGCCTGATATCAAGTCTGTCCTAAGCGAAGAGATCCGTCGGTTGGCGCGTAAAGAAATCAAGGCCCACTCTGATTCGACGAAGGATGCTTCGAAGTCGCAGAAGTCTGAGATTGCCGAGCTCAAGCGGGCTGTCCGAGCCCTCGAAAAACAGGTCGCACGCCTCGCCAAGAACAAGCCGGCGGCCACCACCGCAGCCGCCTCGGGGGATGGAGATGACGACAAGCAGACCCGCTTCTCGCCCGTGTGGCTCAAGAAGCACCGCGAGAAGCTCGGCATCTCTGCCGCCGACTACGCCAAGCTGGTCGGCTCATCCGCGTTGAGCGTTTACAAATGGGAAAAAGGCGAATCCAACCCCCGACGCGCCCAACGTGAAGCATTGGCTGCCGTCCGCGGGCTCGGCATCCGCGAAGTGCAGCAGCGCCTAGAAGCTCTCGATAGCGAGGGCTGACCCGGCCCGGGTGCCGGCCAAACCAGGCCTCGAACCCATGCCACAGGCCAGCAAGCGCCTATAAGATTTCTTAGTTTTTCAAGCCCGCGCTTGGTCTGCGCAGGGCTCCTGTTATATTCGAATCCCCGGCTAAAACGTGGTCGTAGGGGCACCCTCCGCCCCGCTTGGAGACTCCTAGGCTCGACCACCGTGACTCATGGACGATGTCTGGCTGGTTCTCACCAACCTCATCCCGCTTCCCCACACAGATTCGGCCTGCCCCGATTCTTCCACCCCGCTAACGCTGGACCCCGCATCATGATTCATGGCGATCACCCGGCTCGCACCCCACAAAGCCCATCCCACCCCACCCCTTCAACCTCTAAACCCGCCACTGATGTCGTTGGGAACCTGCCCGACGCGACTCTCGAACCCCCCGCAACCCCGCCACTGCGCTGGGAGAAGATCTACGAAGCGCGGCAACGCCTAGAACAAGGCGAGTATCAGGACCCCGCTGACCTCGAGGCCGTGGCAGATTGGCTGGACAGCGTCTTCGGCGAAGACCGCCAGGTCGGGTGACTCTTGGGTGGTCAACACCCGGATCTGTTGAAGCTAGGCCCGCATCGCCCTCACCGCGGCCGAGACATCCTTGCCATCCACCGAAGCGCCCTGGCCTTTGAGGTGCTTCATCGCTGCGCCCATCGCCGCGCCGTCATTCCCTGCCGACCGCACCGCCTCCGCTACCGGCTCGAGTGCGGCTGTGATCTGCTCAACGCTCAGCGTCTTCGGCAGCAGCTCGACGAGCACCGCCCTCTCGGCCGATACCTGATCCTTCACCTCGGCCAACACGCCTTCGGTCCCCAACGTCTCGTCCATCGACTTGACCATCCGCTTCACAACCGCCAGCTCCTCGGCCGCCTTCAACGGCTCGGCCGATCTCGACGACGCCGTCTGCAGGTCCCCCAGCACAACCCGCAGGACATCCCGCTCCAGCGTGTTGCCCGCCTTCATCGCCGACTTCACCCGTTCCTTCAATTCCGCTTCAAGACTCATCACCAGCTCCTTTCGTTCAGCCCGGAGAGTCTACCGCTCCGCCCGTTATAGTGGTCGCCTCGGCAGGACATGCCGTCCTCCCTCCCCACTCAACCCCGACACCCGGTCCCTCCCATGCAGCTCCAACAAGCCGTTCAGCTCGTCCAGGCCAAGTTCGCCGCCGAATCTCAGGGCCAAACCGAGGGCGACGCCCACGACGCCTACCACAACGCCTTCGACCAATTCCCCCTGGTCATGGAGATCGCCGTCTCCGCCTTCGCCGACCTGATCATCCAGCAGAACTACGAGGCCCGCAAAGCCGCCGCCGGCAAGGGCGATGGTGGTGCCAACGGCCAGGTCGGGCCCGACACCCTCCCGCCCCGCAATTAGCTCTGCTTTTTGGGCCGCAAAGAAGCGCAGAAAACTCAAAGAAGCTATCCGGATCGTTACTACGCTCTGGGTTGAGTGCTGGCCGTGTAGCGTGATCACCCTGAACGGAATCAAAAGAGCTGTGCCGGACCGTTGGGGACGGCACACGTCCTGTCTGGACGGGTTATCGGTTTTGCGTGTTCTGCGCTTCTTTGCGGCGAAATCCTCGAGCGACAGCTACTCCTCGATGATCGCGTAGTACCGGCCACTGGCGATCCTTCGGAACTTGCCCGTGGTCACATCGCCGTCGTCGATTACCGCATCGATCTCAGCCATATACGCGTCATCGCGTGTCGCGCCGGTCCCGTCGAAGACCACGCCGATCCCCGACGTGATGCCCCCGGCATCCTCGAACTCCGCGTCCCACTGCCCGCCGATCGTGGGGCCTTGGGCCCACTTGTCCGGGTCGACGTAGGCGTCAAACCCCGTCGGGATTGCCCCCGTGGCCGCGTCTTCGAGGAAGCCGCCGTTCTCCTGCCGGTAAAGCTCAGCCGACCGAACGAACTGCTTGAGAGTAGTGACGAAGGCCGACCGCTGTGCGTTGTCGCTCGCGTTGGTGAACTGGGGGATCACGATCGCCGCAAGCACCCCGAGGATCACGACGACGATCAAGATCTCGACCAGCGTGAAGCCGGGCCGCCCACACGGGGCGTTCGGGTTATTTCGGCGGGTTCCTGAAGGGATCGCATTCATGCCCCGCAGTGACCAATCCAAGGGGGCTCATCTCAACCCGATCTGCCCCCAAGAGCCTGAGTCGGCCGCGTTCTTTAACGGTCGTAACACCTGGCCGATCCAGATAAAGCCGACGACTCCACGCACCTGCCGAACGAAAAAACACGCCCGGCGTGCTGCCGGGCGTGTTGGTACGCGGATGTCGTTACGGATCAGGCGGGTGAGGCCAGGTTTAGGCCTTTGCAGCCGCATACTTCTCGCCGACGACGGACCAATTAATGACCTCGAAGAAGGCCTTGATGTAGTCCGGGCGTCGGTTCCGATACATCAGGTAGTAGGCGTGCTCCCAGACGTCGAGACCGAGGATCGGGTGGTGCCCGTCACCGTGGCCGCCGAAGGCCGCGGGCATAAAGGTGGTGTCCTGGTTGGCGGTCTTGGTCACGTGCAGCTTGCCGGAGGGCTCTACACAGAGCCAGGCCCAGCCCGAACCGAACTGCGTGGCACCGGCATCGGCGAAAGCGCTCTTGAAGGCTTCCATCCCGCCCAGATCGCTCTCGATCGCCGCCGCAAGGTCACCGGTCGGCTCACCGCCCGTACCCGGAGCCGTCATGGTTTCCCAAAACAGGCTGTGGTTGAAGTAGCCGCCCCCGTTGTTCCGCACCGCCGCCTGCTTCTCGGCCGGCAGCTGGTCCAGGTGCGTCAGGACTTCCTCGATCGACTTCTCCGCCCATTCGGTGCCCGCCAGGGCGTCGTTGAGTTTGGCGGTGTATGCCGCGTGGTGCTTGTCGTGATGCAGCTCCATTGTCTCCTTGTTGATCACCGGATCCAGGGCGTCGTAGGCGTAAGGCAGGTCGGGCAGGTCAAAGGCCATCGGGGTCTCCGCAGGATTATGAAAACGTTCAGGGTCTTGCGATCGCCCCATCGGCCATCGCGGCACGCACTGTAGGGCCCGGTAAGTGAGGTTTCAACGCCGATGCCACCGCCACTCTCACGTCTGCCGGACCCCAAAACGTTCTCTGGAAGTTCCGAATCATCATGGTTTTGCCCAAAAACCCAGATCAGCCCTTGGACTGAACGAATTATTTGGAAGAAATCTAAAGTAGCAACGAACGATTAGGGGTTGTCCCGGCGTATAAACTTTGTAGTATATCCAGGAAGTCGGACGATTTGAACGTTATGCACGTTTGACCGCCCTCGCCTGCCCGGCCACCGTCGGACCCCTCGAACCGGAGTTGATATGACGCTCTTGATCGATCCCCATTCGCCACTCGCTCAGGCTCAGCAAACCCAAAAGGTCCGCACCCGTCACGCGAGCAAGCCCCTCTCCGACGCCGACCAGGCTCAGCTCCGCACGCTGCTCGATGACGAGCGGTACGACTTCATGGACGCTGATGAGTTCCATCAGGATGACGAAACGGCCTACGACGAGCTGTTTACCAACGCTGAAGAGGTGCCGAAGCCTGAAACCAGCTGGTACCACCCGGTAATGGATTCCTACAAGAAGGCGACGGAGGCCGTCACCCGGTCCAACAAGGCGACCGTGGTCCTGACCGCCGCGCAGGAACGGGTCATCTTTAAGCAGTTCAACTACTGCCGATACCGGGCCTGCCGCCTGCGGGAGCAGCTAAGCCAAGAGGCCGAGCTCGACGCCGACCAGGCCCGTGAGATGCTCAGGTGGTTCCGGCGTGGTGAGTTCATCCGCGACCAGATCGCCAACACCAACCTCGCCCTGGTCCTCGCCATGGCGAAGCGGACCCGGATGTCCGAGGTCGACTTCGCGGACCTGATCTCCGAGGGCAACATGGCCCTGCTCCGGGCGGTCGATAAGTTCGACGCCACCCGTGGCTTCAAGTTCTCGACCTACGCCTGCCGGGCCATCCTCAAGGCCTTCTCCCGCCAGGGCATCAAGCTGTCCAAGCATCGGGCCATGTTCCCTACCGACTTCGACCCCAAGCTTGAGCGGTCCAACTTCGTGCAGTCCCGCCGCGAAGAGCACGAGGACGACTGTGTCGATGAGGTCAGCCGGATCTTCAATGACAACATCGCCGAGCTGTCCGATATCGAGAAGGCGGTCATTGACCACCGCTTCGGGCTCTCGGAAGATAAGAAGCTCGAAGACGCCAGCCCGCTCACACTCGAACAGGTCGGCAAGCTCATCGGCGTCACGAAAGAGCGTGTCCGCCAGATCCAGAACAAGGCGCTCGACAAACTACGCTTGAAGCTCGAGGACGACTTCCTGAAGTAATTCGCCTCCCCCGGCCCGCCCGAACAGGCTCGGTGACCGACCCGCGAAAAATACCCCCCATAAGCGCCCCCGAGTAAACCCGCCCCGGCTCAGCCCGGGGCGGTTGTTTTTATACGCCACAAGCCTACCGGGATAAACGGCCAAGGCCGCGAGGGGCGCGTGGGCCAACCAGCACCCGCCGTCGGACCAGTGCACGCGGTTCACATGCGCGTACTGGGTTCATTTGAAAGGCTCCGGATCTCCCGCTTGACGCCCGCCACTCCGTCCACACCGCACCTCTCCGGACCATAAGGGCATGCCAGGCCGCAGCTTGCCACTCTGGTTGGCCTGAGCGTGCTGACGGATAGGTAAGCGGCCAAAGAAGGTCCGCGGATGATTACATAACGGCGTTCACAGCTCGGGGGTTGTCGATATCACAAGATGCGCGTTTCGCCACGAGCTCAGAACGACCGACACCTGCGGGGGGTAGGTGGCGTGCCCGATCCGGTTAGCGATACGCCAGCGGGTGGGGAGGCGGATGGGACGGGTGGGGCGGGGCGGGGGCAGCTGGTTTGGGGGGTTGAGCACCTGGAACGGGTGGTGGATGCGGTGTGTGGTGCGCGGGTGTCGGTGGCGGTGATGACCGCGGACGTGAAGGGGATGCTGGTGCCGGTGAAGCGGGTGCCGGCCCGGGTGATGGGAGCCATTCGTGCGGCGGAGGCCGAGCGGCGGAAGGCGAGGCGGAAGGGCGGGGGCCGGTCCGGGAGGGGCGACGCGATCGCGATGCTGGAGGTGCGGGGGGGGGCTGGCCCGGCTGGGGGTCGAGGTGCGGGTGCTGCACGGGGGCGTGCCGAGCCGGGCGGCGTGGGGCGTGATGTCGGTGACGGCCCAGGGCCGAACCACGGATGACCAAGAGCAGCCGGGGGTCATTTCCGGGGGTGGGGGGGTGGTGATGCGGCGGTGTGTGCGGCAGCACGCGAAGGTGGTGGTGGTGGACGCGGCGGCGGCGTACATCGGGTCGGCCAACCTGACGGGGGCAGGGCTGGGCGCGAAGGCGGAGCAGAACCGGAACTTCGAGATGGGGCTGTGGACGACCGACGCCGAGACGATCGACTCGGCGCTTGAGCGGTTCAACGCGGTCTGGGAGGGGGGCTTCTGTGACGGGTGCGGGCGGCGGGACGTCTGCCCGGTACCGCTGGAAGAGGTGCGGCTGGCGGGGTGATCCGCTACGGCGCGATGAGGCGGGGCTCGCGGTCGGGGAAGTCTTTGTTTTCGACCTGTCGGTCGCGCCAGTCCTGCTGGAGGATGGTGTCGTCGTACTCGTCCGAGTCCATGATCGCCCAGGCGATGAACAGGGCGACGAAGAACATCGAGAAGCCGAGGATCAGCGTGTTGAACGGCTTGTCCCACCAGAGGTGCATGAAGAACGCGGCGACGAGGAAGGCCTTCACGACCGCGATGCCCATGGCGAGGATCACGTTGCCCTGCTTGCCCAGGTCGAGGTTGATCACCGCGACGGTGATGAAGGTCAGGACCATGAGCGCGGCGAAGACACCGAAGAGGACGGCGTAAGAGACGACGTGGTGGTCGCCGTGGCCGTGGTCATCCTGACCGTGGCTGTGGTCGTCGTGCGGGGCGTCTGCGGTGGCGGCGTGGGACATGGCGTGTGGATTAGTGGATCAGGTAGAGCAGGGGGAACAGGAAGATCCAGATCAGGTCGACGAGGTGCCAGTAGAGGCCGACGATGTCGACCGGCGCGTTGTATTCGGGGGTGAATTGGCCGAGGGCGGCGCGGACGGCTATCCATCCGATGAGGCCCATGCCGATGAGGACGTGCAGGCCGTGGAGGCCGGTCATCATGTAGTAGATCTGGAAGAACAGGTGCATGCGGTCGCGTTCGGCGACGGGCAGGGTCTCCCAGGTGTAGTGGTCTTTGGGGTTGTCGGTGAGGGCCTGGTTGGAGCCGACGGCGGTGCCGAAGGGGACGAGGCCGGGCGTGACGCCGCGGTCAAGGTAGGTGGTGTCGATGCGGGTGGGCGGGGGCGCAGGGGCGGCGATCGAGGTGGTGCCGCGGGCGGCGAGGCCGACGATGGGGACCTCGTGGGCGGCGGGCTCGGGGTCGGGTTCAGGCTCTGGTGCCGCGGCGTGGTGGTCGTCGCCGTGGTGAGCCTCGGGCTCGGCGTTGTGGGACTCGGGTTGGGCTTCAGGTTCGGCGGCTTCGGGGGCCGCTTCAAGGGAGACATACGGGGTCTGGTTCAAGACACGGAAGTCACCGGGGTCGGTCGCGGGGCCGTAGGCCGTCTCGGTGTGGTAGGGCCAGCCGGAGGCGTTCTCGTGGTGGTGCCCGCCGTTAGCCAAGGCCTTGGCCGCCTTCTCGGCCTTCTCGCCGCGGAACTGCTCGGGGATGTAATGGGCGGTGAACCAATCGACGTTCTTCTTCTTGCCGAAGTAGTAGTTCTCGATCTTGTGGATACCCGCGAGATACTCCTTGTAGGTGTACTCGAGCGGCTCGAGGCCTTTGGCCTCCCGGTCGGCGTTTTCTTCCTGGTTCAGCTCGTTGAAGCGGGCGAGCTTCTTGTCGTAGTCGTAGTAGGCGTTCCAGATGCCTGGGTAGAGGTCCTTGGCGAACTTGTCGGTGTACTCGATCGACTTGATGACCATGAACCCGACGCCACCCATGAAGGTCAGGACGAGCATCGCGACAAGCAGGGGCTTCTGCCCGAGCTGCGAGGCCCGCACGGCGATCGCCATTGTCAGCGAAGACGCGAGCAGGACGGCCGTGTTGATCGCCCCGAGCCGGGTGTCGAGCAGGTAGTGCCCATAGTCGAAGATCTCGAAGTGGTGGGCCCGGTAGACGGCGTAGGCGACGAAGAGCCCGCCGAACATCAGCAGTTCAGTGGCGAGGAAGATCCACATGCCGAGCTTGCCCGACTCGACCTGCTGCTCCATCGTGTCGAAGTGATGGGCGAGGTGTTCGGGGTGGTCGTGATCTTGGCCGTGGGCGTCGTGGCTCATGTTCGCGGGGGGAGAGATTGGACAGGATTTACAGGATTAAACAGGATTTTAAAGCGGCCGACACACTGTCTCGATGGGATGCGTCATAGAGGACTGCGTCGGTCCAGCTCGGTTGGTAGCCGCAGTAATTTACAGCGTTATCCGAGCAACATGGATCTAAAAAATCCTATCTATCCTGTTCATCCTGTCAAAACAAGGCTACGGACAGATCACGCCCCCGCGGTGACGGGCTTGGCCGGGGCGCTGCCGGGTGGGTCGTCGTTGTAGTGGTCGGGGTCGACGTCTTCGATGCCGTCGTGAGCCGGGTCGTGGTCCTTGATGACGTAGCCGCCCACAGCCTCGTCCCAGCGCCAATGGTCATAGAGGTACGGGTCGACGCCGTGCGGTTCGTAGTTGAAGTTGTGGTGGGGCGGGGGGCTGGGGGTGTGCCACTCGAGGGAGTTGGAGCCCCAGGGGTTGGCGGGGGCTTTTCGGCCCTTGATCAGCCCGTCGACCCAGTTCCAGAGGATGTAGAACAGCCCGATGGTCAGGATGTAGGTCCCGATGGTCGAGGCGAAGTGGTACCAGAGGTATTCGTCGGGGTAGTCGGCGTAGCGGCGGGGCATGCCGCGTGACCCGGCGAAGAACTGGAAGAAGAAGGTGATGTTGAAGCCGATGAACGTGATGGCGAAGGCCATGCGTCCGTGGAACTCGTTGTACATCCGCCCGAACATCTTGGGGAACCAGTAGTACATCCCGCCGAGGAAGGCCCAGAGCACCGAGCCGACCATGACGTAGTGGAAGTGGGCGACGACGAAGTAGGTGTCGTGGAAGTGGATGTCGGTGTTGAGGGTCGCGAGGAACAGCCCGGTGAGACCGCCGATGGTGAACAGCCAGATGAAGCCCAGGGCGTAGAGCATGGGCGTGTCGAGTCGGATCGAGCCCTTGCGGATGGTCGCCAGCCAGTTGAAGACCTTGATGGCCGAGGGGATCGCGACGGTCATGGTCAGCAGCGAGAACAGGGCGTTGAAGAACGCCGACTGGCCCGAGGTGAACATGTGGTGTCCCCAGACGATGAAGCTGAAGAAGGCGATCGCGAGGGAGGAGAAGGCGATGAACTTGTAGCCGAAGATGTGCTTACGCGAGAGCGACGAGATGATCTCCGAGGTCACGCCGAGGGCGGGGAGGATCATGATGTAGACGGCGGGGTGGCTGTAGAACCAGAAGAAGTGCTGGTAGAGCACGGGGTCGCCGCCGAGCGCGGGGTCGAAGATGCCCACACCGATCAGCCGCTCGGCGGTCAGCAGCAGGAGGGTGATGGCGAGGACAGGGGTGGCGAGGATCTGGATGGCGGCGGTGGCGTAGAGGGCCCAGAGCAGCAGGGGCATCTTGAACCAGGTCATGCCCTTGGGGCGGAGCATGTGGATCGAGGCCATGAAGTTCACGCCGGTGAGGATCGACGAGAACCCGAGCACGAACGCGCCGAGGGTGGCGGCGGCGACGGAGGTGTTGGTGGTTGTTGAATACGGCGTGTAGAAGGTCCAGCCGGTGTCGAGGCCGCCGGACGCGAGCACGTAGACGAAGAACGCCCCGCCGCCGAGCCAGCAGTAGAGGCTCATGAGGTTCAATCTGGGGAACGCCACGTCTTTGGCCCCGAGCATCAGGGGCAGGACGAAGTTCCCGATGATCGCGGGGATCGCGGGGATGATGAACAAGAACACCATCACGGCCCCGTGAAGCGTGAAGATCTGGTTGTACTGGTCGGTCCAGGTGTCGGTGAACAGCAGGGGCAGGGTCTGTCCGGTCCAGATCAGTTCGGTCCGGAGCAAGACGGCGAAGATGCCGCCGAGCAGGAAGCTGCCGAGCACGCCGATGGTGTACATCACACCGATGCGCTTGTGATCGAGGGTGAGGGCCCAGGACAGGAAGCCCTTGCCGGAGGTCAGGTAGTTGTCGTGCTGCTCCGGCGACACGGGCTGGCCGTAGATGTCGGTCGGGTTGGTGACGGGCGGGGGGGTGTTGATAACGCTCATGGCAATGGTGGGTTCGGCCGCCGAGGGATGCCGGCGGGAGATTAAAGCAATCGGATTACTCGGTGCCCTCGTCGGCGGGGGGCAGCAGCTTCTTCCAGTCGGACTTCTCGCGGTAGATCGGGTCCGTGTTGTGCACGCTGACCGACTTCATGAATTCATAGAGCGCTTTGAGTTCGCGGTCTTGCAGCGCCCATGGCGCCATGCCGCCGGTCTTGTAGCCCGCGGCGATCTGCAGGTTCGGGTTGACGATCGAGTTGTAGATGTACTCTTCATCGGCAACTACCGTGCCGCCGACGATGGCGTGGTTTTGATTGTTCCAGAGGTTGAGCCAACTCGGGGCACCACCCGCCACCGAGCCGTCGATGCTGTGGCAGCTCGCACACTTCTGCTTCCAGACCTTCTCACCCGCCTCGACCGGTGTCAGGTTCCTGATATCGGCGGAATAAGCCATCCACCTCTCGAAGGACTCGCGGGTGTGGACAAAGACCTTCGTGTTCATCAGGGCGTGGCCGCGGCCGCAGTACTCGGTACAGAACAGGTCGTAGACGTTGTATTCGTAGACGACCGGGTTGCCCTGGCTGTCGAACACGGTCTTGGTCTGGGCGGTCGAGGCGTCATAAGGGCTCTCGAACCAGGTCTGATTAAACCGGCCTGGCACGACGTCCTTTTTGATGCGGAACTGCGGGATATAGAGGCTGTGGGTCACGTCGTTGGAGACGTTGGTGATCAGGATGGGCGTGTCGGCGGGGACATGCAGCTGCTTGTCCTGGTAGCCGTTGGGCTGCTCGAACGCCCAACCCCACTGGAACGCGATCGCGGTGACCGGGTAGGCGTCTTTGGGCGGCGTCGACATGTCGAGGTAGCCGCGGAAGCCCCAGATGAACATCAGCAGCAGCAGGATGCCCGGGGCGATCGACCACGTGAGCTCGAGGGCGGTGTTGTGGTTATGGCCGTGCGGGACGTAGTCCTTGTCGCGTTGGCGGTACTTCCAAGAGTAATAGACCAGCAACCAGCCGATGATCACGAAGAAGATCACGCTGACCCAGAGGATGAAGTAGAAGACCCAGTCGACTTCGTCGGAGTAGGTCGCGGCGGAGACGGGCAGGAAGGCGTTGCCGCCGATGTCCGTCTTGGGGATTTGCCCATCGTAAGGGTCGGTCTCGGTGTCGGCGGCCGCCGCGGGTTCGGCGGTGGCGGCTGGGTCGGCAGACGCTCCGGGCTCGGCGGCGGCAGCGGCGGTAGGCTCGGCCTGGTCTTCCGCCACAGCGGGCATCGCCAGGCCGACGACGCCGAGCAGTGCGAACAGGAGGGTCAGGGTGGGGGCGGTGAGGCGTGTCATGGCGTGTTTAAGCCTTGAATAGTAAGGGCCGTTGAGGCGGGGGCAAAGCGTGGTTTGGCGAGGTTTTGCGGGTTGGCTCGCAATTGATTTCGGGGGTCATTTCCGGGGCGTTCCCGGCGGTCAAAACGTTCACGAGCCGGCGGGGCTCACGGGCCGATGCCCAGAGCCAGACGCCGGGTCGGCGGGGGGGTGGTTCAGGTCCTCGGCTTCCGTGAGCCGACGGCGTTTGCGTTCGTAACGGAAGCCCAGCAGGATCGCCCCGATCAGCACCGCGAGCACGACCAGACCACTGGCCTTCATGATGTTGCTGGCGTGGACGACCCACTTCTTCTCCTCCGCGTCGTACACATAGCAGTACTGGAGCACGAAGCGGTCCCAGAGGCTGCCGAGCTCGTTGTCGCTGGCCTGCATCAGGGCGAGCTTGACGTCCTGGACGGGGTAGCTGAGCCCGTGGAGGTAGTTCGAGACCACGCCGGCGTCGGTCAGGAAGATCAGCGACGCGGGGTGGGCGTACTCGTTTCGGCGTTGCACAAAGGTGTAGCGGAACCCCACCGAGTCAGCCAGGGCGGTGATCGACGACTTCGGGCCGGTCAGGAACGCCCAGCCCGCCTCGGCGGTTGACGCCGCCTCATCGCCCGCGGCCTCGCGCATCTGCTCGACCATCTCGGCCTTCTTCTCAGCCGCGATCGCGGGGGTCTCCCGGGGGTCGATCGACACCATCACGATACGGTACCCGCCGCCGGGCACCCAGTCGCTGTCGCGGCCGAGCTTGGCGGCCGTGTCCGAGATCGCGTTGATGATGATGCTGCAGATCTGGGGGCAGCGGTAATACCCGAGCACCAGCACGACCGGCTTGCCGTCCGCGAGGTAGTCGCCCAGCGTCACCGGCTGCCCGGCACTGTCCCGGAAGTCCAACGAGCTGTCCACCACATTCCCGAGCTTGCGGTCCACGCCCACCTCGACCAGGTCCACCGGCTTCTGCTTCTCCTGGGCTTCCGGGATTAACACCGGGTTGTGCAGGGGCGTCGGCGCGGCCATCGGCTGCTCGACCTCGACAGGGGGCTCGGGCTGGGACTCGGCCTGCACCTCCGCCCGAGCCGAGAGCGACGGGCCGATCAGCAGGCTTGCCGCGGCTGCCCACGCGCAGACCGCCCAACACCGGCCGTGAACGACCGGGGCGTCGAGAGACGGGATGGGTGAGGCATTGAGCACGAACACGTTTTTGCTTTCTTGCGGAAAAGTCTGGCGTCCCCCTGATTGGCCCCAAAGGCCAGAAAACCGGCGCCCAAACACACAAGCATAGGGCCAGACCAAAGCCCTTCTCCATCTTTATCGGCAGAATTCATGGAATCCTGCGTCGCGGTCTGCGGTCAACCCGGGGATCGCCAAGCTACCGTCCCCTGGTGTCTTTATCGGGTTACTGGGTATCACCACCCGTCTGAGTCGCGGCGGGTGCGGGTGCGGGTGCGGGTGCTGGCGTGGTTTCTGGTTCGGCAGCGGGAGCCGGTGCGGGGTTGGCCCCCTCGACGACCAGCCGCATCGCCTGCTCGATCGGTACACGGGTATGGGCCGGCGTCTCGCCCTCGGCCGCGACCGGCGTTTCCACCTCGACCCAGCCTTCCTGGATGTTGGCCTCGTTCATCCGATTCAGCGTCGAATTCGTTGCATTGATCAGCTTGTCGGTCTCCTCCCGATCGGTCTCCCAGGCAAACCAGGCCCGGACCGCGAGCGTCACCGCGATCAGCAGCACGGTGGTGACCACCAGCATGGTGGCCATAAGCGAAACGCGGAGGTCGTCGGTGGAGGAAGCCATGGTTTAGAAGTTGGAAGTTAGAAGTTGGAAGAGAAGGCAGCCGTCGTGCTGAGGGGACTTGGAGTGGGATACTTCCGAATTCCAAATTCCAGCTTCCAAATTCTCCTAGTGGTGTCCGTTGGGGTCGTGCATGGGCGCCCAGGCGGTGGTGTCCAGGGCGAGGGACTCGTGCATCCGCGGGTCGCCGTGGGCGATGAGCGGGGCGTCCTTGAGCTTCTTGAGCATCGCCCCGACAAGAACGCCGCCGAAGCCGACCACCAGCAGGAGGTCGACGAAGGGCAGGCGGAGCTCGGCGGTGCGGTCGAGCATGGGCATGATCAGCCAGTAGAGGTCGACGTACTGCATCACGATGATCCAGACGGCGATGAACGTCAGGGCCCGGAGGTTCCGCTTCACGTGGGCCGAGAGCAGGAAGAGGAACGGGAAGACGAACTTCAAGAACAGCAGCGAGATGCCCAGCCAGCTCCAGCCCGAGCCGGTCTGCGGGGCGGTGATCGACTCGTCCAGGGCCCCCTGCGAGACGACCGTCGAGAAGCCGCGGAGCTCGAACCAGTAGGTCGTCTCGGGGAACGAGGCGTACCAGATGAGCATGTACTGGGAGAAGGCGATGTAGGCCCAGAAGAACGTGAAGGCGAACATCAGCTTGCCGAGGTCGTGGTAGTGGTCCACGCCGACGGTCTTGAGGTAGCCGAGCTTCTGGAAGATGCGGAGCGTGATAACGATCACGCAGTTCGCGGTCAGGAAGCAGCCGGCGAAGTAGTAGACCCCGAAGATTGTCGAGTACCAGGCCGGGTCGAGCGACATGATCAGGTCGAACGACGCGAAGGTCACGGTCATGGCGTAGAGGATCACGACCAGCGGGGCCCGGCGTTCGCGGGCCTTGGTGGGTTCGATGTCGTCCCGGCCGACCTCGTCCTGCCGCTTGGAGTGGGCGAAGTAGTACCGGGCGATCGCGATCCACACCGCGAAGTAGAATACGATCCGCAGGCAGTAGAACCACCACGAGAGGTAGGGCTGCTTCTTCTTGGTGAAGTACGGGACCATCTCGGCGTAGTAGGCCTGCTGGTCCTTCAGGGTTTTGCCCGGCGTGTAGGCCGGCTGGTCCGAGTCGGGATCGCGGGGCGTACCCGGGGCACGGTTCGCCAGGAGGACCTCGTTCGCCATGCGGGCCTGGCCCGGCGTCTGAGCCAACACGGGCGAGGTCGAGTCGGCGCCGCCCAGCACCGAGGGGATCAA
This sequence comes from Planctomycetota bacterium, assembly GCA_038749105.1. GTDB lineage: Bacteria > Planctomycetota > Phycisphaerae > Phycisphaerales > Phycisphaeraceae > JBCCOW01. Next base: position 4,585 of record JBCDIM010000040.1, on the reverse strand, counting down.
CGCGGTGCTGACCGCACGCTCATCCGTTACGGCCGCGGCGTGGTCGCCGTGATCGTCGTGAGGCGCGGCCTCGTCGTGCCTGGGCTTGGCGTCGTGGTGGTCGCCGCCGTGGCCGTGCTTCACGTCGTAGGGCGCAGTCCACGCGTAGAGGTTGGGATTCTCAGACTTCGAGATCCCGTCGACCGCCACGAGCAGCAGCAGCGGCAGGGCCATCACCAGGAGCGTGGGCATCGCGGCGGCGTAGGCCTCGGGGATCCGGCGGATCGCGGCACACCAGCCGGCCCGGAACAGGTGCGTGATGATCACGAAGAACAGGCAACCCAGCGCGATCCCGAGGATCAGGGACAGCCCGGTGAGGTAGCTGTAGGCGAAGCGACGCAGCGCGATCTCGCCGCCGTCGATCACCGCGAGGACCGCGGCGAGCAGGATCGCCACGCCGCCGATGATGAAGGCGGTGTTGTAGGCCGGCCAGGCCTTGGCGCCGAGGGCTTGCTTGTCGGCGGGGTCGAGTTCGCGGGCGTGGTGGGACATTGAATAGGCGCTGGCTGCTAGCGGTGAGGCGCTAGGTCTGAGGTTCGGTGTCTTCCGTGGGGCGTGAAGGCGTCGGGGTTGCGTCGGCCTGCGGCTCACCGGGTTCGGGGGTCACGGCGGCGGGTGCGGCCGCGGGCGTGGGGGTGGGCGTGCCGAGCGTCTGGTCGGCGTCCTGGGCGAGCTGGAGGGCACGGACGTAGGCGACGATGGCCCAGCGGTCTTCGACCGCGATCTGGTGGCCCAGGCCCCGCATATTGCCCTTGCCGTGGGTGATCGTGCTGTAGAGCTGCCCGTTGGGGTAGACCGACTCGTAGTAGGCGGGCAGGGTCACGTTGGTGGGGGCGACCCAGTTGGTGCCGGTGGCTTGGCCGGCGTTGTTGGCGTCGTAGGCGTTGAGCTCGGCCCCGCGGACGTGCGTCGGGCCGTTGCCCTGCCCCGCGACGCCGTGGCAGGAGTAGCACTGCTGCATGAACACCTCTTTGCCCCGCAGCAGCAGGCGTTCATCGACCACCACTTGCTCGGGGTAGCCTTCGTAGAACTTGTTGACCGCGGCGGTGCCTTCCCCGATCAGGATCGGCTGGCCCTCGGCGTCGACATGGAAGCCGCGGTAGTAGTGGTCGTCGTTTCGGAGCTGACCGCGAGCGACGGTCCCGGCCACGCGGGGACGCATCGCCCGGCCATCGGCGAAGATCAGGTTGGGCTGCTGCGGGTCATACCGGGGCTGGTGGTCCATGTCCTGCCAGAGGTGCAGCCGGGGGTTGGGGCTCTTGGTCGCCCGGGCCCAGATGATGACGGACCCGACCATCAGCGGCAGCGAGCTGAGCACTACGACCGCGCCGATGAGCCACGGGGGCGGCTTGGGCAGGCCGAAGTCGAGGTCGAAGTCTTTGAGGAAGCGTTTCACGGTGGAGAAGTTGGGAGTTAGAAGCTGGAAGTTAGAAGTTGCAGCTCTATGGTTTTCCGTAAGGGCTCATTGCTCATTGCTGACGGCTCAGTCCGCGTCGTCGTAGACGAGTTCGGTGTGCAGGGCACGGTTATCAGTCAGCAGGGCGGCGGTCTGGTCGGCGTCGAACCGGCGGTCCTTGGCCTCGATCGCGACAAAGAAGCGGTCCTGGGTCGCACGGCGGAAACGCTGCGACTTCAGCACCGGATGGTTGTGACGGGGCAGGCGGTTGAGCAGGAACATCGCGAACACGGCCGTGTAGGCCGCGAACATGATGGTCAGCTCGAACATAACGGGGATGTACCCAGGCAGGCCCATCAGCGGCTTGCCCGAGATGATGTACTGGTACGGCTCGAGGTTGACCCAGAGGAAAGACCACCAGTTGCCGGAGTACACCTCGACCCCGTCGGGCCGGGTGAACACGCCGTCGGTGAACCCGGACATGGTGTACATGGTCAGGATGAGGCCGCTGGTGAGCCCGGTGAGGCCCATCACGAGGACGAGCCAGGGCAGGATGGTGGGCTTGACGCCGAGGATCTCGTCCATGCCGTGGATCGGGAACGGGCTGTGGACGTCGACCTTGGTGTAGCCGGCGGCTCGGACAGCCTTGGCAGCGTGGACCACGTCGGTGACGTTGTCGTACTCGCCAAGGATGGCGTAGGGGCGGGGCTCGGACGCGGGCGGCGCCGAGGCCGGCGTGATCGGCGGCGGTGAAGGGGGCGTGGCGATCGACATGGTTTAGGCGTCCTCCTTCGATTCAGGATCAGACGGGGTGTCGTCGGCGGCCGCGTGGTCGTCGGCGTGATCGTCGTGGCCGCCCTCGGCCCCGAAGCCGTGGCCCTGGGGCATCACGGTCTTGACCTCCGCGATGGCGATCACGGGCAGGAACTTCAGGAACAGCAAGAACAGCGTGAAGAACAGCCCGAATGAGCAGATGAACATCGCGTAGTCCACCCAGGTCGGGATGAACGCGTCCCACGAGCCGGGCAGGAAGTCACGCGTCAGCGAGGTGACGGTGATGACGTAGCGTTCGAACCACATGCCCACGTTCACGCACATCGCGGCGAACATGATGGTCCAGAGGTTGTTGCGGGCCCACTTGAACCAGAGGATCTGCGGCCCGACGCAGTTGCAGAACACCATCAGCCAGAAGCCGAAGACGTTGGAGCCGAACGGCCGGTTGAGGAAGACCGACTGCTCGTAGTGGTGCCCGGAGTACCAGGCCACGAAGAACTCGACCGCGTAAGCGTACATGACGATCATGCCCGTGCCGAGCATGACCTTGGCACAGTTCTGGATGTGCCGCATCGTGATGATCTCTTTGAGCCCGAAGAGGGCGCGGCAGGGGATGGCGAGGGTGAGCACCATCGCGAACCCGCCGTAGATCGCCCCGGCCACGAAATAGGGCGGGAAGATCGTGGTGTGCCAGCCGGGCAGCTGGGCGATCGCAAAGTCGAAGGACACGACCGAGTGCACGGACAGCACCAGCGGGGTGCAGAGGGCCGCGAGCAGGAGGTAGGCCTTCTCGAACCGGGACCAGTGCCGGGCCGAGCCGTTCCACCCCAGGGCGAGCACGCCGTAGACGAACTGCTGGATCTTGCCCTTGGCGCGGTCGCGGAGGGTCGCGATGTCGGGGACCATCCCGGTGTACCAGAACAGGAACGACACCGAGGCGTAAGTCGAGACCGCGAAGACGTCCCAGAGCAGCGGCGAGCGGAACTGCGGCCACATCGCCATCTGGTTCGGGTAAGGGAACAGCCAGTACGCGACCCACACCCGGCCGACATGGATGCCCGGGAAGATGCCCGCGCAGCACACCGCAAAGATCGTCATCGCTTCGGCGAAGCGGTTGATCGAACAACGCCAGTTCTGCCGGAACAGGAACAGGATCGCGGAAATCAGCGTGCCCGCGTGCCCGATACCGACCCAGAACACGAAGTTGATGATCGGGAAGCCCCACGAGACAGGCTGGTTGTTGCCCCAGACGCCCACGCCGGTCAGCACCAGGTAGCCGATGAGCCCGAAGAACGTCAGGCAGGTCGGGACCGCCACCGCGAACAGGAACAGCCACAGCCGCGACGGGTTCCGCTCGGCACACCCGCCGACGATGTCGGTCACCGACGTCAGGTCGTTGTCCGCGGTGACCAGCGGCTGGCGGTAGCGGGGGTCGTCGCCCGTGTTGTCGACCTCACGCGAGGGGACGATGGTCGGGCTCGGGTTTTGAAAGATGGCGGCCATGGGTCAGGGTGATTTAGCGGGGCGTGATGAGCGATTCATGAGGGCCGAGCGGATCGGCACGGGTTGATCGCGGGTGGTTCAGGCCTTGTCCTTTTTTACCGGGTTGCTGAGCTTGGCGAGGTGCATCGTCCGCGGCCGGGCGTTGAGCACATCCAGGAGCTTGTAGGCCCGGGGGTTCTTGCGTTGCAGCTGCGACACGCGGGACTTGGGGTCGTTGAGGTCGCCGAAGACCACCGCGCCGGTCGAGCAGACCGACTCGCAGGCGGTGACGATCTCGCCGTCCTTGACCTCGGGCTGGTCGCGGTCGAAGCCCGGCCGGCCCTGGAGTGTCTTGGCCCACTCGTTCTTGGCGTTGATGGTCGCCCGCTTGACCCGCTGGGCGCACCAGGTGCACTTCTCCATCACGCCGCGGATCCGCACCGTCACGTCGGGGTTGAACTTCATCCGCTCGACCGGGTCCAGCGTCTTGAGCTGCTGCTGGTCGGGCCAGTCCAGCCAGGGCTTGGCCCAGCCGGCGGCCGCGGGCTTGGAGTGCCAGTCGAAGTAGTTGTACCGGCGGACCTTGTACGGGCAGTTGTTCGAGCAGTACCGCGTGCCGATGCAGCGGTTGTACACCATCGTGTTCATGCCCTCGGTGTCGTGCACCGTCGCCGCCACGGGGCAGACCTGCTCGCACGGCGCGTTCTCGCAGTGCAGGCACGACACCGGCATGTGCACGACCTCGAGGTCTGGGTTGCTCCAGTCCGGGCCGGGTGACAGCGAGTCGGGCGACTTGTACTTCGGCTTGTAGTAAGTGTCGATCCGCAGCCAGTGCATCTCCCGGCTCATCCGCACGCCCCGCTCGCCCACCACCGGGATGTTGTTCTCCGCCTG
>JBCDIM010000039.1:0-33245 GCA_038749105.1 Planctomycetota bacterium | reverse complement strand
TGGGCGAAGAGGAGGCTGCCGGTGCCGAGGAGGAGGGCGATGAGGCAGGCGCTGCCGCAGAGCCAGCCGAGGAGGCAGGCGGTGAAGCGGCCGGCACTTCCGGGGGTGGGTTCGGTGTTGGTGTGTTGGGCGACGCGGGACCAGCCGGGGCCGGGGATGCGCATGCGCTCGTAGAACTGGATGGCGGCGGGGGTGGGGGTGCGGGAGGTGAGGAGGGTGACGGTGATCCAGACGGCGGTGGTGCCGAAGATGGTGGTGGCGAGGCGGGCGGCCCACCAGGCGTCTTGCTCGAGCGTGGTCGCGTCGGGGGCGGCGACCATAAAGAGGCTGACGGTGTTGGCGATGACCAGGACGGCGGCCATCGCGCTGATCTCGGACCAGGCGGTGACGCGCCACCAGTACCAGCGGAGGATCATGACGGTGCCGATGCCGCCGAGGACGACGGCGAGGTACTGGTAGGCCTCTTTGATGCCGCCGAGGAGGGGGACGGTGAGGAGGGTGAGGACTGCGAGGGCGAGCATGACATAGCGGGAGACGGCGACGAGGTGGCGTTCGGAGGCGCGTTTCGCAAAGTAGGGTTTGTAGACGTCGTTGACGAGGTAGGAGGCGCCCCAGTTGAGGTGGGTGTCGAAGGTGGACATGTAGGCGGCGAGCATGGCGGCGGCCATGAGGCCTTTGAGGCCCGGGCCCATGAGGGCGTCGATCATGGCGGGGTAGGCGGCTTCGTCGGAGACAGTTCCTCCGGGTGGGAAGAGGGCGAGAGAGACGAGGGCGACGACGATCCAGGGCCAGGGGCGGAGCACGTAGAAGCAGAAGGCGAACCAGAGGAAGGCGAGGGTGGCGTGTCGTTCGTTTCGGGTGGCGAGGAGGCGTTGGACGACGTAGCCGCGGCCGGGCGCGAGGTCCCACCAGTGGAGGCCGAGCCAGGCGAAGAAGAGGATGGACAGGAGCATGGTGGGGGCGTCGTCGCCGGTGAAGTCGGGGAGGAAGGCGGTTTGTTGTTCGGTGAGCTGGGTGAACTCGGGGCGGTCCATGGCGAGGGCCATGAGCCAGATCGCGCCGAGCATGGCGAGGGCGAACTGGATGAGGTCGGTGTAGGCGACGCCGTAGAGGCCTGAAAGGAGGGAGTAGCCTAGGGCGACTGCGGCGAGGACGATGAGGATGGCGTCGGTCTGGGTGACAGCGAAGTCGACAAGCGGGACGGTGAAGACCGGGGTGTTGTCGAGGCCGAGGAGGGTGGCGAAGAGGGTCTTGGCGGCGATGCTGACCGAGGCGAGGACGATGACGTTTTTGCCGATGCCTTCGAAGAGGGCTTTGAAGATGCGGAGGCCTTCGCGGGCCGGGCCGGGGTCGTAGCGGAGGGCGACGAACTCGACGTCGGTCTGGGCGCCGGTGCGTCGCCAGAGGCGGGCGAAGAAGAAGACGGTGGCGGTGCTGCCGAGGATCAGGGCCCACCAGTACCAGTTGCCCCAGACGCCTTGTTCGCGGGTGAGCCGGGTGACGAAGAGCGGGGTGTCGGTGGAGAAGGTGGTGGCGACGATAGAGGTGCCGGCGATCCACCAGGGGAGAGAGCGGCCGGCGACGAAGAAGTCGGCGGTGCCGGCGGAGGCTTTGCGGGTGAAGTAGAGGCCGATGCCGACGGCGACGGCGAGGTAGACGCCGACGATCACCCAGTCGATCGCGTGCATGGTGGGAGGTTATGCGAATTTGGGCAGTGATTGTGATGCGCTCGACGAGCGTAGCTCGTCGGCTGTTGGGAGTGGGTATAGAAAAAGCCCACGGATGAAATCCGTGGGCGTCGCGGGGGGTTTGGGTGTTGGAGATGCATCTTAGCGGATGAAGAGCATTTCCTGGTAGGTCGGCAGCGGCCAGAGGTCGTCGGCGACGAGGCCTTCGAGTTCGTCGGCGTAGCCGCGGACTTCGAGCATCTTGGGCAGGATCTTGTCACGCAGGAAGTCGCAGTGCTTGGCGACCGACTTCGTGGACTCTTCCTTCTCCTTGAGCTCTTCGAGCTCGGCGGTCGCGTTCTGGAGCGACGCGATGAGCTCAGTGACCTTGCCGATGGTTTCCTGATCCGGGTCGATGCCGACGGCCTTGAGGTTGGCGAGGCTGGTGGCCAGTTCGCTCTGGTAGCGGACGGCGGCGGGGAAGATCATCGTCTTGGCCATCTCGACGACGAGGTTGGACTCGACATTGACCGACGCGATGTACTGCTCGGCGTAGACCTCGTAGCGGGAGTCGAGCTCGCGCTTGTTGAGGATCTTGTACTTCTTGAACAGGTCGGCGTAGGTCTTCTCCTTGAGGACCGGCAGTGCGTCTGCGGTGGTCTTGAGGTTGGGCAGGCCACGCTTCTCGGCTTCGGCGTGCCAGGCGTCGGAGTAGCCGTCGCCGTTGAACACGACCTGGCTGCACTGTTTCCAGACGCCCTTGACGTATTTTTCGACGGCGGTGCCGAGCTTCTTGGGGGTCGAGGTGTCGGACTTCTCGAGGAGGGTTGCGGCCTCGTCGAGGGCCTCGGCCATGATGGTGTTCATGGCGACGAGAGGACCAGCGATGGACTGCATGGAGCCGACCGCACGGAACTCGAAGCGGTTGCCGGTGAACGCCATGGGCGAGGTGCGGTTACGGTCGCCGGAGTGCTTCGGAATGGCGGGCAGGACGTCGACGCCGACGCTGAGCTTGCCCTTCTTGGCCTTGACCGAGCCGCCGCCGGCGATGGCTTCGATGACCTGGGTGAGCTCGTCACCGAGGAAGATCGAAAGGATGGCGGGCGGGGCTTCGTTGGCACCCAGACGGTGATCGTTGGACGCCGAGGCGACGACGGCCCGCAGCAGCTTGGCGTGCTTGAAGACAGCCGAGATCATCGCTGTGCAGAAGATCAGGAATTGGGCGTTCTCGGCGGGGGTGTCGCCGGGGTCGAAGAGGTTGCCCGCAGCGGCGGAGCCCATGGAGTAGTTGAGGTGCTTGCCGGAGCCGTTGACGCCGGCGAAGGGCTTCTCGTGAAGGAGGGCGACCATGCCGTACTTCTCGGCGACCTTCTTGAGGGTCGTCATGATCAGCTGCTGGTGGTCGGTGGCGAGGTTGCCGAACTCGAAGACGGGGGCGAGCTCGTACTGGCCGGGGGCGACTTCGTTGTGGCGGGTCTTGGCGGGGATGCCGAGCTTGAAGCACTCGCGTTCGAGCTCGAACATGCAGGCCTGGACGCGTTCGGGGATGGCCCCGAAGTAGTGGTCATCGAACTCCTGGCCCTTGGGGGGCGGGGAGCCGAAGAGCGTGCGGTTGGCGGCCATCAGGTCGGGGCGTGCGTAGTAGAAGGCCTTATCGATCAGGAAGTACTCCTGCTCGGCCCCGGCGGTGGAGGAGACAAAGGGGCCGTCGGTCCCGAAGAACTTCAGGACGCGTTGGGTCTGGAGGTTCAAAGCCTGCATCGAGCGGAGGACAGGGGTCTTCTTGTCGAGGGCCTCGCCGGTCCACGAGACGAATGCGGTGGGGATGCAGAGGGTAGACCCGTTGGGGTTCTCCATGATGTAGGCGGGGGACGTGACATCCCAGATGGTGTAGCCGCGGGCCTCGAAGGTGGCGCGGATGCCGCCGTTGGGGAACGACGAGCCGTCGGGCTCGCCCTGGATCAGGGCCTTGCCGGCGAACTCGCCGATGGTGCCGCCCGAGCCATCGGGCTCGAAGAACGAATCGTGCTTCTCGGCGGTGAGGCCGGTCAGCGGGTAGAAGACGTGTGCGTAGTGGGTGGCACCCTTAGAGATGGCCCAGGTCTTCATGGCCTCGGCACAGGCGTCTGCGGTGGTGGGGTCGAGCGGTTCGCCGGAGGTGATGGTCTTCTTGAGTGACTTGAACACGCCCTTGGGCAGGCGCTGGGCCATCGCGTCGAGGCTGAAGACGTTTTCGCCCCAGACCGAGCTGGTGGGTGAGGCGTTGAAGTCGAACGTCGAGGCGACGGGATCACTGGCGATGATCGAAGAGATGGCGTTCAAACGGGTAGTGCTACCGCTCATGCTGTAAACCGCTCCAAAGAGGAAGTTAGGGTGATCGACGCCCATAACGGGCTAGAGGCGAAGTGCCTCCTCCGGGCGGGATGTTAGCGTTTGTCGATTAAGTTTGCAATGCTTGGTGCCACTGCTTGCGAATCGAGCACTGGCGGCTGAGGCCGCACGCACTTCGCGCAGCCGCTGGCGGTACGGATCACGTCTACAGGCTTGCCAGGTTGGTCAAGTCCTTTGCATGAGGAGGCTTATCGCAGTGTGAGGCCAAAATGGCCGGCGGAAGGCTGGCCCCCACACTCTAGGGGCCCCCGTACTAGATCGTAAATCGAAAGGCCGCGGTGGGATTCGAACCCACGTTGAGCAAGCTCAGCGGATTTGCAATCCGCCCCCTTAGTCCACTCGGGCACGCGGCCGGCCGAGCCCCGGATCGTAGCGTGGCGGAGCCAAGCCCGCTAGCGGTCAAGTTTCCACTATCCCGACAAAAACGCACATAGGGTGTGGAGATTGAAGGCTGTCCGGATCATCACGGCCCTGACAGGGCGTAGACTGGGCAAATGGTCAAGACGCCACTTGACGTGAGCCGGGATGACGTGCTGAAAGAGCTCATGGCCCGTTTCGTCGCGGAAGTCGAGGCGGATGAGGGATCGATCCTGCTGGCTGACGACGAAGGCGAATCCATGCGATTCGCCCTGAGCGTGGGTCCGTCCGCGGATCGGCTCCTCGGCCAGCAGGTCCGGGTGGGCCAGGGGCTCGTCGGGCTCACCATGGCGTATCAGATCGGGTCATCTGTGGCGGACGTCAAGTCGGCGCCCGCTCACGACCCCACCATTGATCAGGCGGTCGGCTCGCATACCCAGGCCATGCTCGCGGTGCCGATCAGTTCGGCCGATCGGGAGTGGGGCGTGCTCACCGCAATCAATCCGACGCACGGCGAGGCCTTTACGCAGGGTGAGCTGGAAGTTGCCAACCGTACAGCCGCTGCGGTTGCCCATCATCTCGACGCGATGAGCGAAACGGACATGCCGTCGTGACGGACAACCTGTGGGATAAGCTCGCACAGGCCGATGGCTCAGGGGTGCGCCTTGCCGTGATCGACACGGGGGTCGCCGCTGATCATACGTGTTTCGCCGGACAAACGATCGAGGCTTACCGGGTGATGCCAGACGCTGGCGAGGCGGACGGCTACTGCATCCAGCCGTTGCCCAAAGCTGAAGACCCGGTCGGGCACGGGACCGCGGTGGCCGACCTCGCGCTCCGCATCGCCCCTGGGGTCCAACTGGTGAGCATCCAGCTCCTCGCCGCGAGCCGGCGTGGCACCACCGCCGCCCTGCTCGCCGCCTTGCGTCGGCTACCCGAGCTCAACATCCACGCGGTCAACCTCTCGCTGTCCACGCAGCGGACCGACCTGGCCGGGCCCCTCAGTCACGAGCTCGACGAGGCGTACGCTCAGGGCCGATGCGTCGTCGCGGCTGAGGGCTACGGCGACAGCCCGCGTGACTACCCCGCGTCCTTCGCATCGTGCATCGGCGTGACGTACACCGCTTGCCCGATCGGGTGTCTCCGGTATCGGCCGGGCCGACTGGTCGAGTTCGAAGCCGCGGGCATCAACCTCGAACTCGCGTGGGGTTCGCCAAGTTCTGCTGATGCCCCGCCGACCTCGCGCCGGGTGACCGGGTCGAGCTATGCCTGCCCGATTGTCGCCGGCCTCGCCGCCCGGCTCCTTGCGGCAGACCCGGGCAGCCCCCCTTTCCTCATCAAATCTCGGCTGCATCAGCTGGCCCGCGCGATGGATCCCGCCAAGCCGCCCGACTGGCTTTTGCGTGCTAGCAAGCCCGCGCTGTAATGCCCGGCGTCTGCCGCCCGTCCCTGCTCTCACGGACAGGCCGTCGTCGGCTTGCCCGGCCCGCACGGGCATGATCCCCGGCCGTTCCCACGCCGCCTCCGTGCTGACAACCCGTTGGCTCCTTGTGCCTGATCGCCTACCGCGACATGCCGTTTGGGAGCCCAATTGCCCGCTTCTGCGTCTTTAATGGATGGGTCTGCAGATGACACCCTTGTTGCGTGAACCGCGGCCTCGGCCGGCCCTTACGCGCCTCTTCCTGCTCTGGGTCGCCGCCCGCACGGCACCGTCCGCCGCTTCGGCTAGGTTTGACACCCCGCTACGCCTCCGCCCATACTCCGCCGACTTCACCATGGCGGACGAGCGGATCAGCGACAACACGCCCAGACCCCACGAGAACCTCCGCGAGTGGTTCGAGCGCGTCGTGGGCACGCACTACAACCTCTTCTTCGCCACGGCCTACACGATCCTTGGCGATAAACAGGAGGCCGAAGACGCGGTCCAGACCGGCGTTCTCAAGGCCTTCCAGAAGCTCTCGACCCTCGACGAGGCCCGCGCGATCGTCGCCTGGCTCAAGACCATCGTCCAACGCACCGCCCTCGACCTGGTCCGGGCCCGCCGCCCGGATCAGTCCACCAGCGACCCCGCCGACTTTGGTGGCCTCGCCGCCCCCGACGCCAACAACGCCATCGACGACGACCTTATGCAGCTGCTGCTCCAGTGCATCGAGGAGCTGCCCGAAAGCCAGTCCGACGTCGTTAAGCTCCGGGTCGTTTACGAGCAGGACATCGCTGACATCGCCGAAGGCCTTGGGGTCACCGCCAACGCCGCCCGTGTCCGCCTCTTCCGCGGCCTCGAACGTCTCCGCGCCGACCCTCGGCTCCGCAAGGCCTTCGGGTGGGAGGACGAGTAAGTGTCCAGCCCACCTCCCACTGATTTCACCGCCACGATCGAAGACTTCCTCGCCGGCGATCCGCGTGTGACTCGAAGCGCCGTTGAGGCCATCCTTACCCACAAAGACGCTTCCAAAGACACAAAAGCTCAGGCCCATGAAGCTCTTGCCTGGGCCGACACCTCCCAGCAACTCCGTGCCGAGCTCACGCCGCCGGCCGGGGCACGCGAACGGCTGCTCGCGAAGCTCCGCGCTGCCAACGAAGGCACAGACGAAACGGCAGTGCCTTCCGCAGCGTCCTTCTTCCCGGCGGGAGACCCTTTCGCCGACACCTTCGAGGCCTTTTTTGACGGCCGACTCAACCGTGATGAGGTGGACCAGATGATCAACGACCCCAAAGCCGAGCGCGGCTTCCGCCGGGACCTCGCCGAGACCCTCACCCTGACCGACGCGCTCCGTCGCGCCCACGCCAAGCTGGAACCCGAGCCCGGTGCCCGCGACCGCCTGCTCGACGCCATCGCTCAGCTTGCCGCGGATGAGACCGAGCAGACGCTTGACGACGACGAGGACGCCCCTGCCCCTATCCCGTTTCCGGGCCTCTCCTCCGCGACTCCTGACCTCCTCGCCGCCGGCCTCGATTCGATCGACGACGCAGAATCACTGCCAGATAACCCTGATGCCAACGCGCCAAGTGCGGACGATCCGGACTCGTCAGAGCCTCCGCCGTCCCGGCCGTGATGCTGTTCCAGGCGGCCATCGGGTCATGTTGTTGACAGCTTTTTCACAACCGGGCCGGAAAGCCCAGTATTAAATTTAAGGCTTGGCCCGGCACTGGTTTAAGGCGATCCGGGCTCATGTCGACGACTTGGTTGGCGAGCCATTACTGGCCTCCCAGAAGCATCTTACGTCCGACGATCAGATCCCCCCGTCACCGTTGACACTGCGTTTGACATGGCGGTACCATCACCCAAGGCGGTGCGAAAAGCCGTCCAATTTCGGCTTTTCCACCCGTAACCCAGGCTGTGGCGCGCCTCCGCCAACAGGATCGGAGCCCTGTGGCGGAGGCTTTTTTTTATGGCCTCTTTGGCCCACTGTTGCCTGTCTGGGGCGCGGCCTCCATTTTGGCTTTCGTTTCAACTTGAAACGACAATCTCTAGATAACCCTAATAAAAACCAAAGAAAGGCTTGACCGGCTTCTTGTTAGGCATTATGTTTGGGTTGCGTTACCCAAACGATATCCGATCTTATACGGAGCCGAAACATGATCAGCGTCAGCCTCATTGACCGTTGCCTACTGAAGAAAGATCATGATCGGCTGCTCCGCGAGTTGGCCCGCAATGGCCTGGTCATGCCGCTTGGACTGCAGGCCCGCCTGAGCCAGGCTCCCATCGCTGTCACGGCCCTCGGCCTACGTCGACTCACCGAGCTCACCTACGGCCCCACCCCACAGGCCCTGCGGTTCACCCAGCAGCTCCTCGACGCTCAGCGGGCCGATGGTCACTTCAATCCGCAAGCCCCGCCGCACCTCGTGCAAGATGCCCCTGGTGTCAGCCCGCTTGCCACGGCCGCGGCGATTGCTGCGCTCCATCGCGTTGCCCAAGACCTCCCGGATACGAATCAGCGACGCGAGCTCGAAAACGCCTGCCGTCTTGCCGTTGAGGCCCTGGCCGAGAGCCAATGCGACGATGGTCTCTTCGCCGAGCCTGCCGATCAGACCCACGAGGATCGGTTGCTCACTTCCGCTTTCATCATGTATCTGCTCACGACCGATGCCCGTTTTCAGGAGCTCGTCGATCGTACCGCCCTAGCAACACACTTCGCTCGCCCCAGCCCGCAGACGCATCCTGAAACCCTCCAGCTCTGGGCCATGGCCCAACTCACCGATGCTCCCATCGGGGGTCGTACGTGTTATGCATGGACTTATTCGCAGACGGAGACCGCTGCGATGTCACTGCCGTTAGCCGGTTAAACCTGAGCGTGACAGCCCCGGCTGCCGATGGGCCGATCTCCAGGCTTTGAACTGTGGTTTTGGCTGTGTGTGTGTCAGACGCCCGCTAGGAGATAGCGGCCAGCATCGGCCACAAATCACTCACCTTCTCGCACGTCAAGCATGTGCAACAACCCCGATTGCCGCTGCACCTATCGATACGCACGCATCTAAGCAATCGCAACCTTCGCGCTTCAGTAGCGGTTCGGTGTGGTCGTCAGCCCTGGGCTTCTACCGGCGATTCTTTCTTTTTCGCCCCAGAACGGTCCGGTGTCAGCAGCATCGTCATCCGCTTGCCCGCCATCTTCGGCGGCTGCTCCACTTTGGCAACATCGCTCAGGGTTTCGGTGACCTCGACCATCGTCTGACGCCCCAGATCCTTGTGCGCCATTTCGCGGCCCCGGAACAGCATCACGAACTGCACTTTGTCGCCATCCTCGAGGAACGAGCGTGCCTTCTTCACCTTCAACTCGAGGTCGTGGTCGTCGATCTTCGGCCGCAGACGCATCCCCTTGAGTTCGGACTTCTTTGCGTGGGACTTGGCCTTCTGTTCTTTCTTCTGCTGCGCGTACTTCCACTTGCCGTAGTCCATGATCCGGCAGACTGGTGGACGAGAGTTGGGCGCAACCTCGACCAGGTCGAGCTCGGCAGACCGTGCCATCCGGCGAGCTTCGTCGGTCTCGATAACCCCGATCTGGGTGTCTTCTTGGTCGATCAGCCGTATGGGAGAGATGCGGATCTGATCGTTGATGCGCAGGCGTTTGCCGGTTTCCTTCGGCGGCGGTCGGAAGCGTCCTCGTGCGATGGTGATGTTCTCCAGAAAGGCGAATAAACCAACCCAAGACGCGGGACAGACAGCGTACCCGTCCGCATCGCGGGTCGAACCAACCCATAGCGTACGAATAAAAACACAACGCTACAACCGAACCCCTGGCCCCGCCGCGTAAAAACGCACATTCAACGTATGGTCGCCGCGAGCGCCAGCAGCCAATAGGCCACCGGCCCGGTTAGCAAGGCCGAGTCCACCAGGTCCAATACCCCCCCGAACCCCGGGATCGTCGCCCCCGAATCCTTCAGCTTCGCGTCCCGCTTCAGAAGGCTCGCCAACAGGTCGCCGAGCTGTCCCACCAGCCCCAGCAGCACCCCCGCCACTCCCGCGAGCCACAGCGGCGCCAGTGCACCTTCGCCCGCCCAGCCGCCCGTCGCCGCCCCATCGCTGACGGCATTCGCCCACGCCACCAGCCCGATGCTCAGCCCCCCCGAGAACATCAACCCCCCCGCCAGCCCCTCCCATGTCTTGCCTGGGCTGAGCCACTTGATCAGCTTCCGCCTCCCGAAGATCCGCCCCGCGGTGTACGCCCCGATATCGCACGACTTGGTCACCAGGATCGCCCCGGCCACGATCCAAGCCGAGTGCTCCTGACGTACCAGAAGCCAAAACCCCGGCAGCAGCCCGAGGTACACGCAGGCAAACACCGCCCCCGCCCCCGCCAGGATCGCCCCCTCCGGCCGACGGTCCCGGCAGTGAAACGTCAGCGACCCGAAAAACACCAACGCCAGCACCGTCAACAGCCCCGCCATTCCTAACGCCCCCGACGCCAGCCAGGGGCCCGCCCAGCCCGGTCCGGGCTGCCCCGACCACTGCCCCGGGCCTAACAACACCGCCACCAACCCGAGGTACCAAAGCCCCGCCTGCCCCGAGATCGCCAGCACCGGCGTCGGCATCAGCGCCCCCTTGCTCCGCATCATCGCCGCCACCTCACGCGACGCACCCAGCGTGAACACCGCCAGCAGCAAAAGCAGCATCACCCCCGCCCAACCCGCCGTCTGCCCCAGCCACTGGTCCAGCCACAAGACCGCCAGCAGCATCGGGATCAACAAGGCACTCATCGCCAGCCGGTAGCTCAGCACGCCGGCATCCTAACCCCACAGCCCCACTCGCCGCCGCCCCTACCTACCCGGCCACGCCTCGCCCAAACCGTGAGCCCACTAAACTCCCGCGTGCGCCCAATCCGCCCCACCCTTCCGAACACTGCCATCTCCCGGCCAACCGCCAGAGCCGGTCGCCCCGCAAAGCGACCCACGCACACGGCGTTCCTGCTGGTGGTGTTCGGCTGCCTCTGCGTCATCGCCCGGCCCAGCTCCGCGAACCCCACGCCCGCCATCGTTGGCAGCCTCGACCCCGATGCCGCCCTCTTCGTCTTCACACCCAAGCCCGACGCCAACACCCCGCTGCTCTACCGGCTCACCCCCGGCCCCAACCGTCGGCTCGAACCCCTCCGCGTCCCCGGACTCACCACCGCCGCCACCGACAACGCCCCACCCACTCCGCCCACCCACGCCGCCGCCGCCAACGCCATCCTCTGGTTCATCACCCCCGAGGGCAAGCTCCGCGCCGCCACCCTCGAGCCGCTGCCCGGCCCCATCCCGCGCAGCCGCGTGTCCGTCCGCCCCTTCCCCGACCTGCCGCCTGGCACCATCCCCCGTGCCTTGGTCATCCACCGCGAAAAGCCCTACCTCCTCGCTCGCATCGAGTCGCCAGCCACCCTGGAAAGCCTCGAAACCGCGGCGCTTGCTGCGGCGCAGTCGTCCCGTGAAGGCGGCGTGGACCCGAGCCGGGACGACGCCCGCCGTGCCCAACTCAAACGCAATATCGTCCTCGGCCTGCCCCTCGACTACACGCCCCCCTCGTCTGACCCGTCCGGCCCAAGCACCCAACCCGCCACCCAAACCGCCACCCAACCCGCCACCCCACCTGCTGCGCCAGCCGCCGCGCCGACAACTCAGCCCACCGCCGCCGACCGCCTCCTCGTGCTCCGCCCCGATGGCTGGCATACCGTCCCGCTGCCCTCCGACTGGGACCATCCCAAGGGCGAGGTTCAACTCCTTAGCCACGCCGACGCCACCCACCCCACTCTGATCATCCGGAGCGAAACCGGCTGGGCGATCTATGAACACCACGCCGACGCTTGGTCGACGCAGCGCGTCACCCTCGCCGAGTCCGCCACGCAGCACGTCGGCCCATGGTCCGTGCAACGCATCCAAGGCCAGACCATCTTCGCCTGGCAGGCTTTCGCTGCATTGACCCGAGAGTTGCCCGCCATCACCCTCGGTGTGCTCCGTGATGACCGCGTCCATCCCCTCGGCGAACTCCCGGGCACCGCACAGCCCTGGACCCTCGCGGCCGCCCCCGATGCCGCGGCCATCCTCAGCACCCAGCTGCCTAGGAGTCCCGACGCGTCCAATCAGGAACCGCCCCTTAGCCTCGTGATCCAGTCCCTCCGGCTCGACACCGCCACCGCCGCCGAACCCCAGACCATCACCCCGCTCTCCCGCGATCCGACGCTCCAGTCTGTCGGGTTCATCCTCCTGATCGTCATCATGGTCAGTGTCGCGGCGATGCTCGCTCTGTTCTGGCGGCGCCCCCCCGAACAGCAGCAGCCCCAGCTGCCCGACTCTATCGCCGTCGCCGACCTGTTCCGTCGTGCCGTCGCCGGCTCCATCGACCTCGCCCCCGGCTTCCTGCTCGCCACAATCCTGTTCGATACCGACCTCGCCACCGTGATCGCCTTCTGGCCCGGCAATACCAGCGTCGGACACTGGGACGCCATCCGCCCCGGCGTACTCGTGGTCGTTCTCACCGTCCTACACACCACAGCAGCCGAGACCCTTACCCAGCGGTCGCTTGGAAAGGTCCTGCTCGGGCTCCGCGTCGCAGACCTCCAGGGTCAACCCGCCTCCCGCGCCGCTCTGCTGCTTCGTGGCCTGCTCAAGCCCTTCGACCTCATCGCCTGGCTGCTGCTGGTCGTGCCCATCATCAGCCCCCACCGTCAACGCCTGGCCGACCTCATGAGCAAGACCGTCGTCGTCGCGCCCCGCCCCGCTGAGCCCGACCCAACCGACTCCGACAACAATCCCGACCGCCAGCCATGAGCGAACCCTCCCCCGCCATTGTGCTGCTCTCCGGCGGCCTCGACTCCGCCACCGCCCTCGCCATCGCCAAGGCCGACGGCCACGCCCCCCTCCACGCCCTGTCCTTCGACTACGGCCAACGCCACGCCGCCGAGCTCCAGGCCGCCCACGCCGTCGCCCAACACCTCGGCGTCAGCTCCCACCAGACCGTCACCATCGACCTCCGCGCCTTTGGCGGCTCCGCCCTGACCGACGACATCCCCGTCCCCAAAGACAATCCTGCTCTGACCACGGCCCCTCGAAGCCCACGGACTGAGTCCGTGGGCGAACCCGCCGATGCCTCCGCTGATTCGGAGACCGACATCCCCGTCACCTACGTCCCCGCCCGCAACACCATCTTCCTCGCCTACGCCCTCGCCCTCGCCGAGGTGAAACAAGCCCAGCACATCTACCTCGGCATCAACGCCGTCGACTACTCCGGCTACCCCGACTGTCGGCCTGCCTACCTCGACGCCGTCCAGCACGTCGCCCACCTCGCCACCAAGGCCGGCATCGAGGGCGATGGCCCCACGCTCCACGCCCCCCTCATTGAACTCACCAAGACCCAGATCATCCAGCGCGGCCTCGACCTCGGCGTCGACTACAGCCTCACCCACTCCTGCTACGACCCCCAGCCCCCGCTCGAACCGGGTGGCCGTTGGCGTCCCTGCGGCCGATGCGACGCCTGCCTCATCCGCCAGGCCGCGTTCGCCGAACTCGGCATGACCGATCCCGTGCTAGAGAGTTAACCACGGAGACACGGAGCACACGGAGAAGTCACGGAGATCAATCAAGCTCAAATTCAAACCTCCTGTCTTCACTCCGTGCCCTCCGTGCCTCCGTGGTGAATAATAGACCCATGGCGATTCCAGACCGCCACATCCTCCACGTCGACATGGACGCGTTCTTCGCCGCCATCGCGGTCCTCGACGACCCGTCTCTCAAGGGCAAGCCCGTCCTCACCGGCGGCACGGGGCCCCGCGGCGTCGTGACGACTGCCTCCTACGAAGCAAGAAAGTTCGGCTGCCACTCCGCGATGCCGATGGCCGTCGCCCGCCGCCTCTGCCCGCAGGCCCTCTGCGTCAAAGTCCCCGGCCAACGCATCCGCGAATGCTCCGCCGCCCTCTTCGACACCCTCGACCACTTCTCACCCCTCGTCCAACCCCTCTCCGTCGACGAAGCCTTCCTCGACGTCACCGGCTCGATCCGCCTCCTTGGCACGCCAACTGAAATCGCCCAGCAAATCAAGGATCGCATTCGCAAAGACCTCGGCCTGACCGCTTCCGTCGGCGTCGCCCCCAACAAGTTCCTCGCCAAGCTCGCCTCCGGCCTGAACAAGCCCGACGGGCTCACCGTGATAAACGCCGACAACCTCGACGACATCCTCCTGCCCCTACCGATCTCCAAGATGTGGGGTGTCGGCCCCGCCCTTGAGGAAAAGCTCGCCAAGCTCAACGTCCGCACTTTCGCCGATGCCCGCCGACTCACCGAGGGCGAAATCAAGCACCTCGGCGACGACGGCTCCCGCCTCTACCGCCTCTCGCGTGGCCTGGACGACCGCCCCGTCACCACCGACCGCGACGCCAAGTCCATCGGCCACGAACAGACGTTTAGTCAGAACCTTCAAGACCCCGACTCGGTGCGTGACGTGATCCTCCATCAGGCCGAGGCCGTCGCCCGCCGCTGCCGCCGCAAAGCCCGCCTCGCCCGTGGCGTCACCGTCAAGATCCGCTTCGGCAACTTCCAGACCATCACCCGCTCCACCACCCTCGACCGCCCCTCCGACCTCACGCACGACCTCCACACCGCCGCCCTCTCACTTTTCAACAAGTGGGCCGCCAACTCCTTCAGCCCGGTCCGCCTCATCGGCGTCACCGCCTACCCCCTCACCACCGAGCCCCAACAGCTGGATTTGATTCCTGACCCAACCCACGAAAAACGCCGCCGCCTCGACACCACCCTCGACGCCATCACCTCACGCTTCGGCGAATCCACCATCCATCGCGGCAACCCCCATCCTGCCCGCTCTGATCCGGCAAACAAGCCGGCCTAAGCGAATGGGTGCGATGTTTTGTGCCCGCCCTTACGCCTATTAAAACTTCTAGGGACCGATTGATGAAGTTACAGCCCAAGCCAGATAATGTCACGCTCATACTGCTGCTATGTAGCGTGTCTTTGGTTGTGGGTGCTGTTTTGAATGAGCTGAGTCGTCCCCGAGCCGTTCTTCTTAACGACGAGCAATACGTCGATATGGCAATCGAAGAACTCGAAGAAAGGGGCTTCGATTTGTCTGATTACAACAAATCAGATATCAGCTTGATTGACGGTCACATCGCAGTCTCCATCTACAAGTCGCTTCCTGACGGCTATCCCGACGGAGGAGTCGGCGGAATCGGCGTCCTATTCGATCTCAGCGGACAAACTGTAAGCGCCGGGATTATCCCATAGCCCTAAGCGATTAGTACCTGGGACGGGATGGCTCAGGTTCATACAAGCGAAGACAGCGATTTGCAGCCTGAAAAAACGTATCCGGATTGAGTTGTAGCCTGTGGGGTGGCTGTGTTCGATCTATGACTTTCTCTGTAATACATCGAGTTTGCCCACCGTCTCCTAGCTCCTCGCCGGCGCGAACGCCGGCACCTCGACCAGGGAGCCAGTCAGACCATGGATACTTCTAGCCACCGCCGTCCTTACCGCCACCGCGTCCTCCGTAACCCGCTTCGGGCCTTCACGCTGGTGGAGCTGCTCGTTGTCATCTCGATCATCGCGGTGGTGATCGGGATCGTGCTGCCCGTGCTGGGCAGTGCCCGGGAGACCACGCGGCGGGTGACCTGTCTGTCGCAGCAGAAGCAGCTCGGCGTGGGATTCCATGCGTTTGCGGCGGAAAACAAGGGCGAACTGCCCTACGGCTACGAGCGGATCGGTTTCGGGTCGCGTTACGCCCAGCGGGCGATCACGTGGGACGACGCGCTGCACCCGTACCTCAACAGTTCGCTGACCGTGGACGAGCAGCGGGCGGGGCTGCTGGATGCCCGTAAGGCGCTGGATGTGCTGATCTGCCCGTCCGACCCGACCGCGGATCAGCCCCGGACTTTTGCCGGCGTCACCGGGGCGGCCCGCAGCTACAGCGTGGTGGGTAACGGGTCCATGGCGTTCGACGCGGACCACGTCTTCGACTGGCGGAACGCCAACGCGCTGGCCGGCCGGGACCGGCGGAGCCTCGAGGACGCGGCGATGAGCGACCACAGCGGTACGATCATGCTCACCGAGGCGACGATGCAGAGCGAATCGCTCACCGGCGGGTTCATCTTCACCGATTACCACAACACCCAGGGTGCCGCGCTGTGGTCGATCCTGACCAGCCCGGTGGCCCAGGCGACGGACTCGGCGTTGGGCAGCTTTTATGCCGACCACCACGCCCTAGCCCACAGCGATGACCGCGATCGGCCCGTGTTTAACTATCTGTTCCTGGATGGTCACGCTCAGTCGCTCGCCTTCCGAGACACCGGCGTGGACGACACCTGGCTCGCCGGCTGGGGAACGGCCTGGACCTACGCCCCCGAGGGCATGTGGAGCGTCCGCAGCGGCGACTGATCCCTGCACTGTTCGACGGCAAGATGGTTGACGACTCTTCGTGTGGGCCTAGCCGAGGAAGACCACGAAGGGTGACCGGCCGCCGTTGGCGAGGGTGGCGAGCCAAAGGACGCCGGTGAGCCAGGCGAGTGCGGCGACGGCGAAGAGGGGGATGGCTTTGGCGGGTGGGGTGCGGACCAGGAGGAGTCCGAGGGCGAAGAGGCCTTGGAGGGCGTGGAGCCCGATGAAGTGGGCGATGCGGAGGTCGCCGCGGTCGAGGGACCAGCCGATGACGGGGATGCGGTTCGCGGCGTCGTCGGCGTCGACCGGGTAGTGGGCGTTGCTGTCGCCGAGCATGCCGCCGATGCCGATCGCCCCGACGACGGCGACGGCGGCCCCGAACGCGACGCCGAAGCGCACATTGCCAAGGGTTCGTAGCCGCTGTGAACCGAACAAGGCCCCGGCGGCGAGGACGACGCAGGTGAGCGACAGGATGACGGCACCGACGCCCATGGCGAGGTACATGGCGTTGCCGAAGGCGGACTCGGCGTAGTGGGAGCGGAGGCCGAGGCCCGCCCGGAGGGTGATCCAGCCGACCTCGAAGACACCCATTGAGATCGCAAGCCAGACGGTGGCCCGCCCGATCCAGCCGCGGCGGAAGGCGGCCCCGGCGAGGGGGGCCATGAGGGCGAGCGTGAACAGGTAGATCGCCATTGAGGCCTGGAACTTGAGCGGCTTGAACCAAAGGTTGGAGCCGTCAACGGTGCGGCTGTCGATGAACGCGAGGACAACGCTGACCGGTACCAGGGCCAGGAAGGCGAGCCCGGCATAGACGAGGGGTCGATCGGCGTGGGTGACGAGGAGGCGTGCGGAGTCGGAGGCGCTGGGGCGGGTCGGGATCTGATCGTCGGTGAGGGGCGCGGCGGGTTTGGGGGGGAGCGTGAGTGGCATCGTTGGCGGTTTAGTTCGGCTCGATGCGGTAGAGGCCGCCAGTCGGGCTGTCGGTCAGGATGTAGAGCCCGGCGTCGGGGCCCACGCCGACCCAGCGGATGCGGCGGTCGAGCTGGAGGGTGGTCTGGCCGTCGATCTCGCCCTGGTCGTTGAAGTGGATGCGGCGGATCTGTTGGGCGACGAGGCCGCCGGCCAGGAGGTCGCCGCGCCATGCGGGGAAGGCGTCGCCGGTGTAGAAGGCGAGGCCGGAGGGCGCGAGGGCGGGGGTCCAGACGACGTGCGGGTCGAGGGCTCCGGGGAGGGTGGCGGAGTCGGCGATGGCAGTGCCCCAGTACTCGACGGAGTAGGTGGCGAGGGGCCAGCCGTAATTGGCGCCGGGTTCGAGGCGGTTGAGTTCGTCACCGCCTTTGGAGCCGTGCTCGGTGACCCAGATGGCGGGGGCGGCGGTGACGGGGCGTTGGGCCGGTTGTGTCTGGGTAGCTTGAGTCTGAGCGGGTGCAGGTGGGCTGAGAGGCGGGCGGATGGCGAGACCTTGGACGTTGCGGTGGCCGAAGGTGTAGACGTAGGGGGCGTCGCCGGCACCGGTGGGGAACGGGTTGTCAGGGTGGGGCTGCCCGTCGTCGGTCATGCGGAGGACCTTGCCGAAGGCGAGCTGCTTGTTTTGGGATTGGCGGCGGATGAACTGGCCGTCGAGGGAGATGGGCGGGTTGCCGCCGTCGCCGATGGACATCAGCAGCGAGCCGTCGGGCAGCCAGGCGAGGACGGAGCCGAAGTGCTGGCCGCCGGACTTGTCTCGGCTGACGCGGTAGAGCTCTTCGAGGTTGTTCAGGGCGGTGCGGTCGTCGCTGAGCGTGGCCCGGAAGAGCGTGGTGCGGTTGGACTTTTCGCTGCCGGTGGAAGCGGTGAAGTAGACCAGGCGGTTACTGGCGAAGTCGGGGTGGAGCTTAAGGTCCATGAGCCCGCCCTGGTCGACCGTGACGACGGGCGGCACGCCGGTGAGGGGCGTGGGCACGAGCTTACCGTCGGCGAAAAGGCGGATGCGGCCGGGCCGTTCGGTGATGAGCACGCCCGCGTCATCGGGGAGCCAGGTGGCGGCCCAGGGGTGTTCGAGCCCGCCGGTGACCTCGACGAGCTTCCAGCCGGTGTCGAGGGGCGTCGCGCCCGTCGGGGTGACGGGGCCCACTGGCGGGTCGGCCTGCAGCAGGAAGAACGTGCCGATCAGGATGACGACGAACGCGATCACGAAGACCGCTGCGAGTTTGATCAAACGCCACATGCGGGAGGCCTTTCGTGTCTCGCGGACCGTTGGTTTCGGGATGCCTGAGAAATTCTGGATTTGGTGGCGAGACGCCGGGTGAAGGCCGGTCCGTGAGCCGCCCGTGGCATCTGGCGCGGGCAATCATACGCGTGGTCCGGTCGGGGCCTAGACGCTCAGCGTGGCATCCGTGCCATCGGTGTCGTATCGCTTACGCAGCGGGGCGACGACCTCTGCACAGAAGGCTTCGGCCTGTTCGGGTGCACGGCCTACGAACGAAGCGGGGTCGAGCGTGGCGGCAAGGTCCACGTTCTCGAAGTTCGGGTCGGTCTGGAGGCGTTCGAGCAGGTCATTGGGCTGGCCCTCGGCCTTCACCGCGGCGGCGGCGGCCTGGCTGTGCGTGCGGATCACCTCGTGCAGCTCCTGCCGGTCGCCCCCCGCCTGGACCGCGGCCATCAGCAGGTTCTCGGTCGCCATGAACGGGAGCTCGGCGGCGAGGTTGGCGGCGATCGTCTTCTCGTAGACGACCAGCCCGCCGCTCACATTGATCAACAGGTCCAGCACCCCGTCCAAGGCGAGGAACGGCTCGGGCAGCGTGAGCCGACGGCAGGACGAATCGTCGAGCGTCCGTTCCATCCACTGCTCGGCCGCGGTCGTGTAGGGGGTCTGCGTCATCCCGATGACGAACCGCGACAGGCCGCAGATGCGTTCGCTGCGCATTGGGTTCCGCTTGTAGGCCATGGCGGAGCTGCCGATCTGGTTCTTCTCGAACGGCTCTTCGATCTCCTTGCGGTTGGCGAGGAGTCGGAGGTCGGTCGCACACTTCATGGCGGCGGCGGCGACGGCCGAGAGGCTTGCTCCGACCAGGGCATCAACCAGCCGGGGGTAGGTCTGGCCGGTTACGACGAACCGCTTGTCCACCGGCCAGCCCATCTTGGTGGTGACCCGTTCATCGAGCTGGTCCACTTTCCGGGGGTCGTCGTTGAACAGGGCGAGGAAGGAGGCCTGGGTGCCGGTGGTGCCCTTGACGCCGCGGAAGCGGAGCGTGTCGAGGCGGTGCTCGATCTCGCCGAGCGCGATGGCGAGGTCCTGGGCCCAGAGGGTGGTGCGCTTGCCGACCGTGGTGGGCTGTGCGGGCTGGTAGTGGGTGAAGCCGAGGGTCGGCAGGTCCTTGTGCTTCAGGGCGAAGTCGCCGAGGCGGGCGATGGCGGTGGCGGTCTTCTGGGCGACGAGCTGGAGTGCGTCGCGGAGCTGGAGCAGCTCGGTGTTGCAGACGACGAACTGGGAGGTCGCGCCGAGGTGGATGATGGGCCGGGCGGTCGGGGCGGCGTCGCCGAGGGTGTGGACGTGGGCCATGACGTCGTGGCGGAGCTTCTTCTCGTAGGCCTTGGCGGCGTCGAAATCGATCGGGGCATCGACCTGTCCGCGGAGCTCGGCGAGCTGCGTCTCACTGATGTCCAGACCCAGCTCGGCCTCGGCCTCGGCCAACGCCAGCCAGAGCCGCCGCCAGGTCTTGAACTTCCGGTTGGGCGACCAGATCGCCTGCATCTCGGGCGAGGCGTTGCGGGTCGAGAGCGGTGAGGTGTAGCTGTCGTTGGCGCGGGCGTCGGGCGTCGGGGGCACGTGTGTTGACCATCCTTTCGGGGGCGGGCATAGTAGAGCCTCTGTCCGATAAACGCCTGTGTCCCGCGGGGGGGCTGTGATGGGTGAACCGCTTGCCATCCCGACCAGTGAGACCGGACCCGCGCCCGAGCTGGGGTCGTCCGTGACGGACCCGGTGTTGGCCCGTGCGATCGCTGGCGACCGCCACGCCCTGGGTGTCCTGCTCAGCCAGCACCAGAGCCGGCTCTACAACACCGTGCTGCGGATGGTCTCGAACCGCGACGACGCCGCAGAAGTCACCCAGGATGTGATGCTTAAGATCGTGCAGCACATCGGCGGATTCCGGCAAGACGCGAAGCTCACGACCTGGATGACCCGTATCGCGATGAACCAGGCCATCTCCCACCTCCGCAAACGCCGAACCCGCGACACCGTCAGCCTCGAGTCGTCCGGACGGCCGTCCGTCGCTGCCGACGATCAGGCCGCGTCGTTGCGGGCCGCCCTCACCGACCACCGGGAACCTACCGCCGAACACCGCGTCGAAACCCGTGACGAAGCCGAATGCCTCCAGGCCGCGATCGATCGGCTGGACGACGACTTCAGGGCCGTCCTCGTGCTCCGTGATGTCCAGCAGCTCGACTACGCGGAGATCGCCGAAGCGCTGGAGCTGAAGATCGGTACCGTCAAGAGCCGGCTGTTCCGGGCCCGGCTGGCGGTCCGCGAACAGCTTCATGGCAAGCAGACCCCATCGTCCGAGAGTAGCCCCGCCGACCCCGCAAGCGAACAATAGAACGCCACCACGCCATCGCAGACTCCTCCATGATCGACCGTCACGACCCCAACCTGCTCCTGGACTACCTCGAGGGCGAGCTGCCCGAGGAGGCGGCGGCCGAGGTGGCAGCGGCGGTTCGGGCTGATCCCGAGTTGCGGCTTCTGATGGAGGAGCTCGGCGCAGACCGCGCCGCTCTGCGGGCCATGCCCGAGGCAGAGCCCCCCAGCGACCTGCTCGAGGGCGTCCAGGCCCAGCTCGAACGCGAGATGCTCCTCGGCCCACCCCCCGAGCCGATCCCCCTCGCCCGCGGCCACCGCAACACCCAGCCGCCCGCCGCCAACCAGCCCTCCCACCTCCGCGACCGGCTGGTGTTCCTCGGCGGCCTCGCGGCCCTGCTCGCCCTCGCGGCCGGCATCACGCTCTACAGCCTGAGCCAGACATCCCTGCTCAATTTTGCGGGCCAGAACACTCCTCCCACCACCCCAGCCCCTGTTCAGCCCCCCCGCACCGCGACCCCAGCCGTGCCCTCGGCAACCGATCCGCCGTCCACATTTGCGGTGGCGCCCAACCCCGCAAGCCCGGAAGTCGCGGCCCTCCCCGCCGCTCCGACACGCCTCCGTAACCAGCCCAGCGACCCTAGCACCGCGGCGTGGTTTATTGGTAATACCTCTGCCTCTATGCCCTCATCCATGCCCGGCGATCTGGGCGACTCGCCCCCACTGAGTAACTCCCGTGCGGACACGTTTGTGGACGGCGTCGCCATCGCGCTCGAGTCGGCCCCGCTCGAGGAGCGCGTGCCAACCGTATCCGAAGCGACCGCGGTGCCAGGGCATGCCATGCAGGCTGTTCAGGTTGCGGCCGTGCCACCGGACCGGCTTAGAGCCCTGGCGGATGAGGTACGCGTTGTGCGGGCAACAGGCGCGCAGTTTCGGCAGGGCGAGCGGTCGTTGGCTCGGCCTGCTCAGCAGCAGATCATCCTCGCGGCCCAAGACGCTGAGCTGGCCGAGGAGGAGCTCATCAGGTGGGCGGCTCAGAATCGCGTTGCCGTCCTCGGGATCGATCAGAAGAGCCGTCCCGCCCGTGTGGATCTTGAGTCACGGGCCCTGGCGGATACCGAGCCGCTAACGCTCCCCGAAACCGCGGCCAGCGAAGCATCCAAGGAATCAGCCGCCGGCTCGGCGACTTCCAGCCTGCGGGCACCCACCACCCCCATGCCGATGCCCGTCGGGAAGAGCGGAGCCCTGCGCCGGCAGCACCTTGCTCGGGATGAGTCGGCGTCAGACGATTCGCCGGCTCCCGCCTCGGCACCGGCGTTGGCGGCACCGCCCCGTCGGCTGCTGCTCCAAGTCAACACCGACCAGATCCCACAACTCATCGATCAACTCGCAGCGGTCGAGCCCTCGCCGGAACAGACGCGACAGCGCCGGGCTCTCGCCACGTCAGCGCTCCGCCCTCATTTCGCTTTTGATGCACTGCCCCAGCGGTTTCCACAGCCGCCGTCGCCACCGCCCGGCTCGATCGACGCGCTCGTTTTTCAAAACGCCGGAGACTGGGTCGAGGTCGTCATCACGCCCAACCCTTAGTCCAACGCGGTGCCGTCACCCGCGAGCGGCGCGCCCAGGCTCTGCTCAGCTCGGCCAAGGTGTGTCCGCCAGCGGAGGGTCCCGTCCGGCCACACCCCTAGTCGGACCAAGCCGGTCGTCCCGCTGACAAGCCGGTTCACCTCTTGACCATTTGAGAGTTTCTCCAACACGCCAAGCCAAGGGT
Source organism: Planctomycetota bacterium (assembly GCA_038749105.1). Lineage (GTDB taxonomy): Bacteria > Planctomycetota > Phycisphaerae > Phycisphaerales > Phycisphaeraceae > JBCCOW01. The sequence continues at coordinate 10,657 of JBCDIM010000039.1, read as the reverse complement.
CTCCCCGCTCTCCCCAAAGCCCTCCGCCCAGTCCACCCCTCCGACGCCCGCTGCTCTGGAGCACCACGCTCGGATCAACCGCCGCGATCCACGACTCCGACACTTCTTCTTCGTACGCCCCGTGGTGCGGCAGCTCCGCCACGTCTGCACGCAGCAGCGACCCGCGCCCCGCCCGCACCGCCTCTTGTTCTAGCGCCAACAGACTCCGCTTGCCCGCTTCTCCGATGTCCCCGCTCAGCAGCACCCGACGACCGGCCACCGTCAGCCGGATCACCAGCGACCGGTCGTTGCCCCGAGCCCCGTCGCCCAGAACCGACGCGTCCGGCCAGATCGCCTCAAGATAGACCATCTGACCGTCTTCCTGGTCTCCCAACAAACCCTGCCAGCCCTGAGCCGCCTCCTCCACCATCACGCCCCGGGCGTCCAAACCACGCAGCAGGAACGCCGCCGCCCCCCGTGGCGACCCCGCCGCCTCCAGCCGAAGGTCTGGCGAGACCACCACCCGATCCACCGCGACCCGGTCCACGACATCCAGCACCCCCTCGAAGTGGTCCAGGTCCGCGTGCGATATCACCAGCATCGACAGACGATCGATCCCGAACGCTCGCAGCGTGGGTACCACCGTCCCGATCCCGATCCCCGTGTACTGCTGCGACCCACAATCGAACATCAGCGTCTCACCCCCGCACCGCACCACGAAGCAGCTCCCATCCCCCACCGACAGCATCAGGACTTCGAGTGCCGGCTCTGACGCCTCCCCGTCAACCGCCCACGACGCCGTGGTCCCCCCGTCCGTACCGGTCGGCCCCGCCCACTGCAACGCCCCGAACCAAACGCCCAGTACCGCCACCCCCGACCAAAGCCGCCAGCCCCTCCACCCAAGCCCCGGCCACCCCGCCATGGCCGCCGCCCCGAACCCCAGGGCTCCCATCACCCACCATCCCCCCAGCGGCACCACCTCAATCCCCGCTCCGGGCCACCCCGAAGCCTCCTCCACCAACCCCGTCATCACCCCGCTCAGCCAACGCAACGGCCCTGCCAACACCAACGACACGCTCGGCAGCAACATCCCCACCAACACCTTCACATAACCCACCGCAAGCAGCACGCTCAGCGGCAGCACCGCCACCGTCGACAGCACGACCGCCAGCGGGCTCAGCATCCCGAAGTGCAGCATCACCAGCGGCGTCACACTCACAAACGCGACCGCTCCCACCACCAACGCCTCCACCAGCCGCCGGGCCAGCCACCAGCCGGCCCCCGACCCACCGCCCTGCTCTTCCAAAGCCGGATCGGTGGGCCAAACCCGCTGCAGCACCGGTTCGGTAAACAACAGGATCCCCAGCACCGCCGCGTAGCTCAGCTGGAACCCCGCCCCGAACAGGTCCGCGGGTTTCCAGACCAGCACGATGACCGCCGACAACGCCAGCAGCCCCACCGCAGAAACCCGACGACCCGACCACGCCCCCCAGCAGAACAACGCCGCCATCACCGCCGCCCGCACGATCGGCGTCCGCATCGGCACCGCCAGCACAAACAGCCCCAGCACCACCATGACCACCAACGCCGCACGCCTCGGCCGACCCGTCACCACCCGTGCCGCCAGCCACACCATCCCCAGCAACACCCCCAAATGAGCGCCACTGATCGACAAGATGTGGGCCAGCCCGACCCGTCGGAAGTCCTCTTCAGTGTCCTCCGGTAGCTGGGCACGACGCCCCAGCAACAGCGCCCGAAGCAGTCCCAGCATCGGATCCCTTTCACGGAACCCGTAGGCCAGTGACGCGTCGGCCGCCGACCCCACCCTGCTCCGAGCCCTCTGCACCGCGAGCCACAAACCCCTGGGCTGGTTGCCTGTCAGTGCCACCGCTTCCCGTGCCCGGACCGACACCCGGCCCGTTATCCCGCGATCCGCCATGAATGCCGCATAGTCAAACTCCCCGGGGTTCATCGGCCCGCCGATCGCTGACAGCCAGCCCGTCAGATCCACCCGTTGCCCTCGCTCCACCTGCGCCATCGGCTCGCTCACCGATACGAGCACCCGCCCCGAGGTCTGCCGCCATCTCACCTCGGTCGGCTCCTGTTCCTGTCCATGGCCCAGCCGCTGCATCGCCTCGACATCCAGCTCAAACGCTGTCCGCCCCCGCCGATAGTCGAACGCCGCCATCGCCCCGCTCGCCCTGGGCCCGCTCCTCGGCTCATTTGTCACCACCCCCCGCAGCGAGACCAACTGCCCCCGATCGGTCGTCCACGCCCGCACGTCATCCCCCGACATCCGATCCACCCGCACCCCGTACCACACCCACCCCAGACCCATGACCACCGCGAGCCCGAGCACCGCCACCGCCCCCACCCTCCCCCGCCGCCACGCCCCCCATTCCGTCAGCCGCCGCGTCTCCAGCCTCCCGCCACACGCCACGCCCACAACGACCCCGAGGCCCGCCACCAGCACCACCCACCACCCCGGCCAAGCCGACCCCGTCCAACGGGCCAGAACAATCCCCGACATCCACGCCACCGCCAACCACACCAGCCCCCCGCCCCCTTTCCGCTCCTCGAACGCCAAGCCCCCACGCCCATCCCCTGCCAACGTCATATCTCCCGGTCGCGTCACCGCCCAACCTTAACCGCCAACCCCCAATCCCTCAGCCCCTCAGCCCCGCTCTCCCGTCCGCCGATACGCCGCCCTTCGCTCCGCATACACCTCCGGCTCCACCGTCAGCCCCGGCTCCGCGTCACCCGCCTCCACCTGCCGATGCAGCTCCTTCAAGAACGGCACGCACCACCCGCACCCCGTCCCCGCCCCCAGGCATTCACTCATCTGGCTCGCCACCCTCGGCCGCTCCCGTCGACAAAAATTTACCAGCTTCCGCTGACTTACCCGGAAACACAGGCACACCAACCCATCGTCGTCCATCCCCCCACCATACCCCACCCCCAACCCCCCACACAGAAGCCCACGGTCACCGACCGTGGGCCTACCCGCCACCCGCTTCGGATCAGCCCACTGCCCCGCTACCCTGCAATCGAGGCGAAGTACCAACACCCTCAAACCCGTCACGTCCTCCCTGGCCCCATCCCGGACCGACCCATGCAACCCCGTCCAACCCGACCCCGCATCTCGCACCTCCTCGCCGCTCTGCTGCTGGCCGCCTTCCTCACACCCTTCGCGGACGCCCCCCTCGCCCACGCCGACCCCACCCTCCAACCCCCCGACTGGGTCAGGCCCGGCACACGCCTCGTCTACTGGACCGGCACCCACTCCCGACAGTCCAGCGGCACCGTCTTCGTCCCCGACCCCGAGGGCCCCATCAAAGACGACCAGGGCGGACGCTGGCGCATTGTCTACCGCGGCAGCGACCGCGGTGGCAGCGAACTCGGGCCCGTCGCCGGCACCGGCTACTCCGTCGTTGATGTCGTCGCCATCGAAGATGGACGCGTCGTCCTCGACACCCGCGCCCTCACGGTCCTCGAAAACCGCGTCCACTTCACCGGACGCACCGGCAACCACCACGACCTCGCCACCGGCAACGGCACCTGGCTCGACCGCGCCCGCCTCCAACGCCTCCAGGCCAACCAACTCCTCCCCGGCGAAGCCACCGGCCCCTACCAGCTCGCCGACGGCCTACCCTTACCCGCTGCCCTCTTCATCCGCCACGCCAAGACCGGGCACACCATCTTCGACCTCGCCACCGGCGCACAGGCCACCGACTTCATGCGCGCCCGCGTCACCCCCGGCAAAACCGCCGGCCCCAGTGGAAAACTCACCGACGCCAAACGCGAAACCGTTGCCCTCGCCTACCTCAAATCACTCCGCCCCCTCAACCTCCCCTGGGCCCAAGGCACCCCGCCCGACTGGGTCGCCCGCACCCCCACCCTCCGCTACGTCGGCACCAAGTCCGTGCGGACCCCCGGCGTCCCGCAGCTCCCCCAACTCACCGAGCGCCTCGCCACCCTGCAACACGCCGGCGACACCTACACCCTCTACCACGAAACCGTCTACGACACCCTCGCCGGAATCCGCCAACCCGCCTCCAACACCCCCATCGCCACCGGACCCGCCTCACTCGGCGGCTACTGGATCGACCCCGCCGAGCTCCAACGCCTCCGCCCCGGCACCCTCCTCGACCGCGACCCCATCACCGGTGTCACCGTCTTGCTCGGCCAGCCACTCCGCCAACCCAACGGCGACACCGTCCTTCCCATCATCGAGCAGGGCTCCCACTTCCGGAACGTCTTCCGCTACAGCACCACCACCGGCGTCCTCGCCGCCATCCAGCAGACCGCCAACCTCACCACCGGCACCATCGTCGCCGAGCTCAGCCTCCAAAACCCACCCCGCTGACCCCACCAGCCCCACTCCACCCCCTCCGAAGCCCACGGCGTGACGCCGTGGGCCCGTGCAACCATAAACTCCCCTCCATGCCCCAGCCCACCCAACCCTCCGCCTACGACCACCTCCTCACCCAACTCGAAACCCTCCCCTCCATCGGCCGGCGCTCCGCCGAACGCATCGCCTTCGCCCTGCTGCGCCAGCCCGCCGCCGCCTCCAAGTCCCTCGCTGACGCCATCACCGCCTTCCGCACCAACCTCAAAGTTTGCTCCGTCACCGGCCACGTCTCCGAGTCCGACCCCTGCGCCATCGCCACCGACCCCAAACGCGACCACCACACCGTCCTCGTCGTCGAGCAGCCCTCCGACGTTATCGCCATGGAACAGACCGGCGCCTACCAAGGCTCCTACCACGTCCTCATGGGCCGACTCGCCCCCCTCGACCCCGCCCCCTTCGACACCGTCGGCCCCGGCGACCTCAACCTCGACTCCCTCCTCTCCCGCATCGAAAAAGGCCAAAACCCCAACCACCCCGACTGGCCCGAAATCAAAGAGGTCATCCTCGGCACCAACCCCACCCTCGAGGGCGACGGCACCGCCCTCTACCTCACCGACCGCCTGGAAAACACCGGCCCCAAAATCACCCGCCTCGCCCGCGGCCTCCCCGCCAACGCCAACCTCCAACAAGCCTCCAAAGCCGTCCTCGCCGACGCCCTCCACGCCCGCCGCCGTCCCTGATTTGCTCCCCTCGCTAAGCCAGTCTTTGTCATGCGCACCACAACCCAATCGAGCCCGCTCCCCGCGTCTTTCCCCGACCCCTGGTCCGCCCGCTGGGTCGCCCCCGATCCGCTCCCGCCCACCCCGTTGGTCGTCGACTACCGCCTTGTTTTCACCATCCAACACGACACCACCACCACCGTCTGGGTCTCCGCCGACCAGCGCTTCATCTTCCACCACAACGGCAATATCCTCGACCGCGGCCCCGTCCGCGGCGACGACCTCGCCTGGTTCGCTCACCCCATCACGCTCCAACTCAATGCCGGCCAACACGAACTCTTGGCCCGTGTCTGGTCTCAGCCTCCCGATCAGGCACCCATGGCCCAACACACCCGCGGCCACGGCTTCCTCCTGCAAGGCCAGGTGCCGGGCCTCGACCTCTCGACCGGACACGCCGACTGGCAGTGCCAACTCAAGCCTCAACACATCTTCACCGAGGACCCCAACGCGTTCCACGGCTTCGTCGGCCTCGCCGAAACCCACGACGCCTCTATGCCCTCGCCGCCCTGGCAGCCCGCACACCCCCAAGCCATCGCCGTCAACCGCCTGCACCTCCCCGGGCCGGAGCACGGCTTCACTTGGGGCCAGGACCTCCACCATCGACTCCAACCCAGCCCCCTACCCACGCTCCGAGAACAGCCGTTCAATCACGCCGTCGTCCGGTCCGGCGACCCCGCATGGCAAGCGCTCATCGACCACCAAACCCCGCTCCAACTCCCGCCCCACCACCACGCCACCGCCCTGCTCGACCTCGACGACTACGTCTGCGGCTACGACCACCTCACCGGGTTTGGTGGGGCCGGTGCCACCATCGACATCACCTGGTCCGAAGCCCTCCACGACGACAACCAGCAGAAACACAACCGCGACCGCGTCGAAGGCCTCCACCTCAAAGGCCGAACCAACTCCTTCAAGCCCGCCGGCGGGGAGTGGTCCTATCAGCCCCTCTGGTGGAACGCCGCCCGCTACCGCCGCGTCGATATCCGCACCGCCGATGAGCCCTTAACGCTTACCCACCTCGGCGCTGTCGAAAACCGCTACCCCCTCGACTGGCCCGGCTCGTGCTCCCTCGCCCAGGACATCCACCCCATCTGCAAACGCGCCCTTGAAGCCTGTGCCCACGAGACCTTCCTCGACTGCCCGTTCTACGAACAGCTCCAATACACCGGCGACACCCGCATCCAAGCCCTCTGCCACTACCTCTGGGCCGGCGACGACCGACTCGCCAAACACGCCATCGACACCTTCGCCCGCTCCCTAGACGGCACCGGCATCACCGCCGCGCGACACCCCAGCTTCCTCCGGCAGGTCATCCCCGGCTTCGCCCTCTACTGGGTCGCCATGCTCCACGACTTCCTCACTTGGCGTGCTCACTCCACCGAAGACCGCCGATACATCCAGCGCCATATGCCCACCGCACGGGCCATCATCGAGACCTTCCTCAATCAGCCCACCGCCGACGGCCTCGCCCAGTGGCCCGATGGCTGGCACTACACCGACGCCGTCAGGTCCTGGACCGCGGGAATCAGCCCCGACCCCGCCGTCGACCAATGGCACCTTGCCTACACGCTCCGACTTGCCGCCGAACTCGAACGCTACTGCGACGAACCCGGCCTCGCCGACCGACTCGATCAACGCCGACACGACCTCGCCACCGCCATCGACCACGCCTTCTGGAACGACACTCTCGGCGGCTGGGCCAACACCGATCAGCCCACCATGCACGCCCAGTGCTTCGCCATCCTCGCCCGCACCGCCGACCCCGACCGCCTCCAACGCGCCGGCCAACTCCTCCATCACCCCGACGCCACCGCCCCCACCTTCTACTTCCAGCACTACCGCTTCGAAGCCCTCCACGAGCTCGGCCGCGGCCCCGACGTCCTCAACGAACTCCAGCCCTGGCGTGACATGGTCGCCCTGGGCCTCCGCACCACCCCCGAACACCCCGAGCCCACACGCAGCGACTGCCACGCCTGGTCCGCCCACCCCCTGTTCCACCTCGTCGCCACCGTCGCCGGCCTCCGCCCCTCTAACCCAGGCCTCACCCACTTCACCGTCAACGCCAACGCCCCCGACCTCGACGCCACCGCCATGCACCCCCTCGGCCCGATCCGCCTCTCCATCAAAGACCACCAACTCACCTACACCGCTCCCCCCGGCGTCACCGTCACCCCCGCTTAATCAACCCGACCTCCCCCGTCATAGCCGCGATGCGACGCATCGCCGGTCGTGTCGCCACTCACTGCCTTCTCGTCCCCTCCCCGCCGAAGCCCCCGGACGCCGTCCGTGGGCCGCGCCATCCTGGTCATTCCCCCCAACCGGCCGCACTCCCTGTGCAATGTTCATGCCACACCGCCCCGCCCCACAACACACCCCGTAAACTACGCCGACCACGATGAGAATCGACGCCGGCCAACACCTCCGCATCGACCAGCGCATGAAGCTGGCCCCCAGGATGATCCAGTCCATGGAGATCCTCCAGATGCCCCAGGCCGCCCTCGAAGAACGCATCGAACAGGAACTCGCCTCCAATCCCACCCTCGAAGTCGCCGAGCCCGGCCTCGACCAGTCCGACTACGACCAGACCCAAAAGCAGGCCGAACGCGACGCCCACGAAGGCGAACGCGAGATCACCACCTCCGACAACGCCGCCGAAGACTTCGAACGCCTCTCCAACCTCTCCGAGCAATACGGCGAAGCCTTCGACGCCGACGTCGGCGAGCCCGGCGCCGCCTTCGCCCGACGACAGGTCTCCGCCGCCGCCGGCGGACGCGACGGCAAGCTCGACGCCATGGCGAACACCGCCGCCCGCGGCGCCTCCCTCTACGAACAGCTCACCCAGCAATGGCACCTCATCGAAGCCGAGCCCACCACCGCCGAGCTCGGCGAATACCTCCTCGGCTACATCGACGCTGACGGCTACCTCCGCACCGAAGACCAGGCCCTCCTCGACCAAGCCCCCCCCAACACCACCCTCGATCAGCTCCACACCGCCCTCGACACCCTCCAGCAAACCCTCGAGCCCCCCGGCCTCGCCGCCCGCGACTTCCGGCAGTGCCTCCTCCTCCAACTCGACAACAAGCTCGCGACCGACCCCGACCTCTCCGACGCCGAGCTCACCCGGCTCGAACACGCCCGCCTCCTCGTCGACCAATACCTCAAAGACATCGAAGCCAACCGCTACCCCAAAATCGTCAAGTCCACTGGCCTCGACCTCGACACCCTCAAACACGCCGTCGCCGCCCTCCGCCAGTTCCACCCCCACCCCGGCCGGCTCCTCGCCGCCGACGAGGTCCGCACCATCACCCCCGACGCCGTCATCACCTACGACGACGAAGACGACACCTACACCGCCGCCCTCACCAACTCCCGCGTCCCCGCCCTCACCATCTCCCAGGACTACGCCGACCTCGCCAAAAACCGCGCCGAACCCAAAGCCACCCGCGACTTCGTCAACAACCACCTCCGCTCCGCCGCCTGGCTCCTCGACGCCATCCAGCAACGCCAGAACACCCTCCTCCGCGTCATCGGCGTCGTCGTCGCCGCCCAACGCGACTTCTTCGACCAAGGCCCCCAAGCCCTCAAACCCCTCCCCATGACCCAGGTCGCCGACCAGCTCGGCATCCACGTCGCCACCGTCTCCCGCGCCGTCTCCGAGAAATACCTCCAAACCCCAAGAGGCATCTTCCCATTACGGATGTTTTTTTCCGGGGGCACCGAAACCGAGTCCGGCGAGTCCATGTCCTGGGCCGCCGTCCAAGCCAAACTCCAGGAAATCATCGACGGCGAAGACAAGTCAAAACCCTGGTCCGACGACGCCCTGGTCGAACAACTCAAAGACCACGGCATCGACCTCGCCCGCCGCACCGTCGCCAAATACCGCAAACAACTCAATATTCCCACGGCTAGGCAGCGCCGAGAATATTGATAGAAGCTGCAGAGATGAAACACACCGTAGATGACTGAACTAATATGCGTGTTAATTAGGAACACTCATTGTGCGGTGTGTGTTTTGGCTTGCCAGCTGTTGTGTCGCAGAACAGCAAGGAGCTGTCTCCAGATCACTTTTACTTGTTTGGACTAATGAATGCGGGATCTTCATAAATCGTTGCTAAAATGTCGTGGAGTTTACCTTTGACATTATTTTGCCGATCTCTCAAATCATATAGTCTTCGTAATTCAATACGTTGTTCCTCAAATGAACCTTTTTTTGCACACATGTTCATCAACATATTTTCAGCTTTGGTGAGTTGATCAATTATCTCTTGCTTCTTGTTTTTTATTAAAACGCGTGTCTCTGCATTAAGATCAAGATGCTGCACTTTTCGTTCAATCTCTTCAAGCATTTGCGTGACAACTAAGCGCCGGTTGTGGGCATCGCCATAATAAATGCACGATGTCTTCGAGTTCGGAATGACAGCATCCATGTTCTTGCGTAATTTTTCAAAGACCTCATCAATCTGCTTAACTTGCTCTTCAATTAAAAACCGCTCCGAGGACAGATCCACAGACCGACGGTGGCCAGTATCCGAGACATGGTTAGTATCCACGTGGCTTGCGATAATCAAAGCAGATTCCAGAACAGAGGCCGCATTGTGCGAGTAAGCGGTAAAGTTAATTTCTTGGTTGGGTAAGGAAACGAGCAGTCTTTTGTCTTTCCTTAGAGCTATGTCAAACTTTATGCCATTCAGTGTGAAGGGTAATCTTCTTTCTAAATCTTCTTCCGGCGACATTTTCGCCAGATTTACAAAAGGAATATCCACTTGAGGAGATCCAGGTTTGCGGGGTGGGTTCATCGTGTATTGGATACTGAACCCATTCGCGTGTTTCAGAAAACCAGAGATGTGATGCGGGCCTTCTGTCTGGGTATGAGTAATCTCAGGAGTGAGCAAGACAGGGGCATCCGTCTGCTCTTTCTTAACAGAACTAGGGGTCTTCTGTTCTTCGGCATATCCGCCGTGAACTAGGCTTAAGCAAGTGAACGCTATCACTGCAACGCAAACGCTGTTGTCGATCATCATTTTGACGTTCCTTTGTTATTTTTTCACAACTTAGCTTTACTACGCAGCACCGGATGGTACCGACAAACTAGGTTTGCCAGGGGGAGGTCGCTGTAATTTGTTGCAGGGTCGCATCACGGTCGTGCAGACGACCCACGTCGGCATCCGCCTGCCCCGCTCGAATCCGACGGGTGATCTCCGCCCGAACCGCCGGGTCGTCCTCAAACGGAGCCATCTGGTCCGGCTCCGTCGCCTGCCGAGCAAGCGTCGTCAGCCAACCCATCAACTGACTCTTCTCCGGCTCCGGCACGCCATCAGGAATCGGGATCGTGAGGTGTTCCATACTAGCCCAGTTTACGCGTTCAGCCTCCCAGAGAGAACCCCGTAGGTTGGCGGTGAGGCTTGCCGAACCCCACCAGTCCCGCTTGTGATATCAATAGCGTCAATCACGATGCGAATTGGAGTGTTGCAATGACGAAATGGAAGACTTTCGGTACCGGTTTGATTGCTCTGTGTGTGTTCAGTGCGGCCGGCTGTGCCCAGAAGAG
>JBCDIM010000038.1:0-34298 GCA_038749105.1 Planctomycetota bacterium | reverse complement strand
CGTTGGTCTGGTATTCAATAACGTCCTTGATCTCGTTGGCACACTTGAGGCCGCAGGTCGGATAGTCGAGGTCGTAGGGGCAGCGGTAGCAGTAGCCGGCCCGGGTGTGGACGATGTCCTGGGCCGGGTTGGACTTGAACTTCCAGGTGCCGTGCGCGGTGAGACCCATGGTGGCGGAGGTACCGCCGTGGTAGCCGTTACGCAGGGCGATGATGGTGTGGTTGCCGGTGGATTCGCGGGCGGCGAGGATCGCGAGTTCGTTCGCTTCGCTGCCGGAGTTGGTGAAGTAGGTGCGGTCCAGCGGTGTGCCGTCGCCCCCGGAAGCTGGGGGCATCTTCTCGGCGAGCTTCTCGGCGAACTGCCCGATGGTCGGGTGGAGGTAGATGGTGGTGGTGTGCTGGAGCGTGTTGTTCTGGGCCTTGACCTTCTCGATGACCTTGGGGTGGCAGTGGCCGACGGAGACGGTGACGATGCCGGCGAAGGCGTCGAGGTAACGCTGCCCGGTCTCGTCCCAGACGTATTGCATTTTGCCCTCGACGACCATGAGCGGCTCGGCGTAGTAGGTGAGCAGCCCCGGGCTGAGGTACTGCTTACGGAGAGCGATCGTCTCTGCTTTAGATGGGCCGTTGTAGGCCTGGGGCTGGTGGTCGAACTGGGGCAGGGGGATGGTCCGGCTGCCGGTGTCGGGCGTGGAGGAAGAGGTCGCGGTCATTGGGGGTCTCCTTCGGATGGAGCTGCGGTTGGGGCGTCGATATCGTCTGCTTCTTGAATAAGGGTCGAGGGCCGTCGGGGTTCGAGGCCGCGTTCGGTTTTGGTGCCGGGGATGAGGTTGTCGAGGGTGATGCCGAGGATGGCGGCGACGGCCATTCCTGTCCCGCCGATGGAGCCGAGCAGGTCGCCCGCTCCCGTGAGAGTCTCATTCAGCGAGGCCATGGCTGCTTTGCCGTCCGCGGAGCCGAACCATGCTGGGACGCTGAGGCCCATGAACAAGGCGAATCCGCCGATGAACAGGTTGCGGTCGCTGGAGAGGTCGGCCTTGGCGAACTGGCGGACGCCGACGGCCGCGATGAGCCCGAACATGGCGCAATAGAGCCCGCCGACGACTGGGGTGGGGATGGCGGCGGCGAGAGCACCGAACTTGCCGAACAGCCCGATCAGGATGAGCATGATCGCGCCGAGCTGCACGACATAGCGGGAGGCGACTCGCGTAAGTCCGACCAGCCCGATGTTCTCGGAGTAACTGGTCGAGCTGAACCCGCCGAACACCCCGGTGAGGGCACAACCGATGCCTTCGCAACCGATGCCGCGCGAGATCTCCTTGGGCGTCGGGTTGCCTGCTCCGGCCATTTGCTTCACGGCGTGGTAGTCGCCAAAGCTCTCGACCATGGAGGCAAGGTAGCCCGCGAGGATAGCGACGATAAAACCCACCTCGAACAGGGGCCAGCCCCACGGGAAGAACACGTCACCGATCCGGATCCACTCGGCCTGGCTAAACGCAGAAAGATTGGGCCGGGCGGCGTGATCTTCGCCGTAGACCCCGATCCCGGCGAGGACGCCACACAGTGCGACGGCCCCAAGGATCGCCAGCAGCATGGGGAACATCCGGAAGATCATGTTGTTCCGGGAGAGCACAAACGAGAACACCGTGATCAGCATCAGCGTGACAATGGCGATCGGCCAATCGCTGGCCGCGACCGGAGCCCCCGCCTGATACAGGGCGAGCCCGATCAGCATGATCACGGGTCCGACGACCACAGGCGAGAGGATCTTTCGGATCAGGCCCATCAACCCGGTAAAGCCGATGAGCATCTCGAAGATCGCGCCGACGATCACCGCCCCGGCGATGTATTGCATGGGGTGGCCTTTGAGCGTGTCGTCAGCGGATACGGTGGCAATGATGACTGTAAACGCGGCCAGGAAAGAGAAGCTCACGCCCTGGATGATGGGCAGCCGGCTGCCGAAGGTGACCTGAATGAGGGTGGCGACGCCAGAGCAGAGCATGACGCTCGAGATCAGTAGCGCGATCTCGGCGGTGTTCATCCCCATGGCCGGCCCGAGCAGGAGCGGTACGGCGACTGTCGATCCGAACATGGTGAGCACATGCTGCAGGCCGAGTACCGCCGCTCGCGCGAACGGCGGCTTGTCGTCGAGGCCGTAGAGGATCTTCGTTGAACCTTCTTCCATGGGGTGAACGGGATGGTGTGGGTTTGAAGGACGTCAACAGGCAAGAGCCGGATCGTTAGGCCTGATCCGGTCGTGCGGGCTCATGTTGTCTCACGGTCAAAGCGCGGTGATCGCTTCGTAGGTTTCGGGCCGTCGGTCCCGGAAGAACTGCCAGGTGTTGCGGACCTCGCGGATCATGTCCAGGTCCATGTCGGCGATGACGATGTCGTCTTCGTCGCGTTTGTCGGACTGGGCGATGAACTGGCCGCGGGGGTCGCAGAAGTAGGACTGGCCGTAGAACTCGCCGGTGCGCCAGGGCTCTTCCCAGCCGGGGCGGTTGATCGCGCCGACGAAGTATTGGTTGGCGACAGCGTGGGCCGGCTGTTCGAGTTTCCAGAGGTATTCGCTCAGGCCTGCGACGGTCGCGCTGGGGTTGAAGACCATCTCGGCACCGTTGAGCCCGAGGCATCTTGCACCGTCGGGGAAGTGGCGGTCGTAACAGATGTAGACGCCGACCTTGCCAAACTTGGTGTCGAAGACGGGGTAGCCGAGGTTCCCGGGGCGGAAGTAGAACTTCTCCCAGAAGCCGGGGTCGCAGTGCGGGATGTGGATCTTGCGGAACTTCCCGAGGTAAGAGCCGTCGGCGTCGATCACCGCAGCGGTGTTGTAGTAGACCCCGGCGAGGTCTTCCTCGTACATGGGGACGACGATGACCACGCCGTGCTTCTTGGCGAGCTCCTGCATGAGCTTGACGGTCGGGCCGTCGGGCACGGGCTCGGTCAGGGAGTACCACTTGGTGTCCTGCTCGGCACAGAAGTACGGGCCGTAGAACAGCTCTTCAAGGCAGATAACTTGGGCGCCCTTCTCGGCGGTTTTGGCGATCAGATCGACGTGTTTGTCGATCATCGCCTGCTTGACCTTTTCGATCGGCGAGGTAACGGGCTCACACAGCGTGGCCTGGATCAGGCCACCACGGACGACACGACTCATTGATTCATGCTCATAGGGTTCGAACAGGCCGACCCCGGAATGTAACATGGTGCGTTTGGTTATGCCAGCCCCTAGGACCGGATAACGCCTGCCAACCGCTCCGGAAATGAAATCTCTATGTCTTTAGCCTCTTCGATTGATCCCGCTTCTTCGACCGCCCAGACCGTGCCCACGCTGATCGCGGGGCGATGGGAACACCCCGAGACCGCCGAGACGATGCCGGTGCACAACCCGTCGCTGGGCCGGGTCATCGCCCGCACGCCGTTGTGTGGGGCAGACACCGCCGACGCCGCTGTGCAGGCGGCGAGCGCCGCGTTGGACGCTTGGGCGGACACGCCGTCGGTCGAGCGGGCACGAGTGATGTTCGCGTATCGGGAGCTGCTCGAAGCCCACCGCGACGAGCTGGTTGCGCTGGTGACGCGGGAGCACGGCAAGACGCTGCCCGAGTCGAAGGCCGAGGTGCAGCGGGGCATCGAGATGGTGGAGTTCGCCTGCTCGGTGCCGGCACTCATGACCGGGCAGACGATGCCGCAGATCGCGCGGAGCGTCGACGGGCAGACCGAGCGGTTCCCGGTCGGCGTGTGTGTGGGGATCACGCCGTACAACTTCCCGAACATGGTGCCGCTGTGGATGTTCCCGATCGCGTTGGCGTGCGGGAACACGTTCATTCTTAAGCCCAGTGAGAAGGTGCCGCTGTCGGCGGTCCGGCTGGCGGACCTGTTGGTGGAGGCGGGTTTACCGGAGGGGGTGTTCAACCTGGTGCACGGCGGGAAGCCGATGGTCGACGCACTGCTGAAGCACCCAGGCGTCGCGGCGGTCTCTTTCGTCGGGTCGACGACGATCGCGAAATACGTCTACGAAACCGGGACCGCGCACGGCAAACGGGTGCAGTCGGCGGGCGGCGCGAAGAACCACCTGATCATCATGCCGGACGCGGACCTCGACCTGTCGGTGAAGGCGCTGGCGGCCTCGGCGTATGGCTGTGCCGGTCAGCGGTGTATGGCTGGGTCGGTCGCGCTCGCGGTCGGCGGCGTGGGCGACGAGCTGGTCGGCCGCCTGGTCGATTACGCCGGATCAATCGACACCGCCCCGACCGATGAAAACCCTGATGCGGGCATGGGCCCGGTCATCTCGGCCGAGCACCGGGCGCGGGTCGCCTCGGCGTTGGACACCGCCGAGAAAGAAGGCGCTGACGTCGCGCTGGACGGGCGGGGCATCGGCGAGACCGATGCGTTCCTGCTCGGGCCTTCTGTGATCGACAAGGTCACGACCGAGATGTCGGCCTGGAAGGACGAGATCTTTGGCCCGGTGCTGTCGGTCGTCCGGTCAGGCACGCTCGACGAAGCACTCGCGGTTGGCAAGGCCTGCCCCTACGGCAACGGCGCGTCGATCTTTACCCGCGACGGCTACGCCGCCCGCACCTTCCGTCGGAAGTTCAACGCCGGCATGATCGGGATCAACGTCGGCGTGCCAGCCCCGATGGCTTGGCTGCCCTTTACCGGTTGGAACCAGTCGTTCTTCGGCGACCTGCACATCCAGGGCACCGAAGGCATCCACTTCTACACGCGGCAGAAGACGACGCTGACGCGGTGGTTCGAGCCGAGCGGTGACTCGTACGCCGACCCGGTTTGGAAGAGCAAGTGAGTGATCGCAGGCTTGCGTTTCAGCCTGCGTCGCCGAGGTCGTACTCGGCGGCGAAGTAGGGGTAGTCCGCGTCGTAGACGGTAAGCGGCTGCGGGTTGTCGACCTTCCCGGACGGTCGGCGGGCGCTGCCTTCGGGGCCGAGCTCGGCGTTGTATTGGTCGGCGACTTGCTTCAGCCTTTGGACGACATCGGGGTGCTGCTCGGCGATGTCACGGGTCTCGCCGATATCTTCGTGCAGGTCGTAGAGCTCGCACAGCGGTTCGTTCTCGAAGGCTTTGCCCCGTGCGAGGCAGAGTTTGTAGCGTTGGTTGCGCACCGCCTGGAGCTGGTTTTGGCGGAAGTAGGCGAAGTGTTCGCGGGGGGTGTGGTCGTCGTCGCCAAGGAGCGTGGGGGTGAGGTCGACGCCGTCGATGGGCAGGCTTGGCGACTCGGCGCCGGCGAGGTTGACGAGGGTCGGCAGCAGGTCGATGGACGAGCAGAGCGTGTTGCAGGTCCGGTTGGCGGGGACATGCCCGGGCCAGTGGGCGATGAGCGGGAGGCGCATGCCGCCATCTTCGGTGCTGCCTTTCGCGCCGCGGAGCGGTCCGTTGGACCCGCCCTCGTTGTTAACACGGGAGCCGTTGTCGGAGGTGAAGAGGATCAGCGTGTTGTCGGCGAGCCCGAGCTTTTCTAGGGTCTGCATGAGCACGCCCATTGCCCAGTCGATCACGGCGACGGCCGCGCCGTAACGCCCGTTGTCGGACCGCTTGAGGAACCGCTCGGGCACGATGAGTGGCAGGTGGACGTACATGTGCGCGAAGTACAGGAGGAAGGGCTGATCGCGGTTAGCCGTGATGAAACGCCGGGCCTCGGCGACGTAGCGCTCGGTCAGTGCGGACATGTCGGGCTGCTGTTCGACGACCGTGTCGTTTTCGATCAGCGGTAGGGGCGGCATGTGTGAGCGTTCGCCGATCTGTCGGCCCATGTCGTTGGAGTAGGGCAGGCCGAAGTAATGGTCGAAGCCGTGCCGGGTGGGCAGGAACGGGGGCTGGTCGCCGCAGTGCCACTTGCCGACGAGGGCGGTGGCGTAGCCGGCGTCGCGGAGGAGGCTGGCGAAGGTCTGTTCGGTGTCGGCGAGGCCGAACGGGTCGCCGGGGAACAGCACGTGTTTGTTGCCGAAGAGGTCGAACCCGATGCGGGGCGGGTAGCACCCGGTGAGCATCGCGCCGCGCGATGGCGAGCACACCGGCGAGGCCATATAGAAGTCCGTGAAGCGGGTGCCGGCATGAGCTAGGCGATCAAGGTTCTGGGTGGAATTACGGGAAGATCCGTAACAGCCCAGATCGCCATAGCCAAGATCATCGCAATTGATTAAAATGACGTTAGGGCGGGGCGGCTGTTTCATAATCTGATTCTTGTCTTTAAACCTTTTTGAGCAAAATACTAAGCTACAAATCCGGCGCATACGCAATTCTTTTGGCATTGCGAGACAGAATGCTTGACGCATAGCTGAAACGCATGTAACATTTGTTTTGGAACAGTTTCATTTAACCCTTGGGTTTCCCCGCAGCATTCCGCTTCACCTCTTCCCGTTTTCAACATCATGGCGTCAGTCCGAGACATTGCGAAACAAGCCGGTGTATCCACCGCCACCGTGAGCCGGGTCCTGAATAACCAGCCCAGTGTGAGCGAAGCCGTCAAGCGTAGGGTTCTCACCGCGGTCAACGAAACAGGGTACGTCCAGTCCATTGGCCGGCGGAGCACCGGCAACATCGCTTACGTCTACACGGATGACTCCTCTTTGGGCTCACCGTTCGATGCCGCGGTCATGACCGGATTGTCCTCGGGCCTTGAGAGCTCAGGGTACGACCTGATGGTCCTTCATGCTCGGCACAGCCGGCACCCCGAAGAGACGTTCGGGCAGATGTTTCTGCGCAAGGGTGTGGCGGGGGCCATCATCCGGACCACCGTTTCGACCCGACATGTGTGCGAGTCGATCGCCCAGGAGGGTTTCCCGGCCGTGGTGGTTGGTGACCGCTTCGAGGAGGGAAGCGCTCACCACGTCGAGTTTGAGTCCCGCGAAGCCAGCCGTGAGGCGGTCAGCCACCTGCTGGATCAGGGCCACCGCCGGATCGCCATGTGCACCAACGTTGTGGACGACACGGATCATGTCGACCGTGTCGCCGGCTACATGGACGCGATGCGCGAGCGGGGGCTCGAGCCCGACCACCAGCACGTCATCCGCGTGCCCGCCAACCGCCTCGGCGGCGAGCAGCTCGTCCGCCGGGTCCTGACCATGAAAGATCGGCCGACGGCCCTGTTTGTGGCCGACCCGTTCACCTGCATCGGCGTCTTCAAAGAAGCCCGGGCCCAGGGCATCGACATCCCCAACGATCTGTCCGTGATCGGCTTCGATGACAGCGACCTGCGGTACTCCGTCTACCCGGTGATGTCGTCGGTCTGCCAGGACGCCGGCAAGCTGGGCCGGGAAGCTTACACGCTGCTGCAGCAGCTCATGGGCGAAGACGCACCACCGAATCAAGCAACAGAACCCCGTAACTGTCGACTCCGCGCGTGGTTTGAAGTCCACGGGTCGACCGCCCCGTATCCCCTGGATTCCACAGAATGAGCCGGCGTGTGTCCGGTTCTCAACGCTGAACTTTCTCTTAAAGGAGGACAAAGCCCTGCGGATCAGGGCCAATCGCGAAGCCGAATCATTGTTTCAGGATCAAGGTTTCACGAATGCGTTGTTTCACTTTTTGGCGGTACGTCAAACCCGTCAGAGTTTCATGCACATCTTGTTAGGAGAGCATCACATGTTTCGTATGAAAGCACTTTTGGGCACCGCTGCCGCCCTCAGTTTGATGGCTGCCGGTCCCGCCACCGCTCAGATCGAGCTCATCACCAACGGTGGGTTCGAATCCGGTTTTGCCGGATGGAGCCTAGAGGGCAGTTCTGGAGACACCCCGACCATCAGCACCGACAATCCCTCGTCGGGGCTTAACTCGGCCTCGCTTGTGAATAACGCGGTCACCAGCTCGCTGATTATCGCGCAGCGGAATATCGCGGCCGGCCTGCTCTTGCCAGGTCAGTCTGTCACAGTTAGCTTCGACGCTCGAGGATCCTACGCGGTAGGGGGTGTGGCTTTCCCCGAGCTGCTCTCCGAATTTGGCGATCCCGGAGCCACCAGCGAGGTGCTCACCGGTGGCCCCCCGCTAGCACTCGCTGCCAATCCCGAGGAATGGACGACCTTCACATTTAACACCACGCTCGGTGCGGATGTGGACGGCGGCATCAGCCTCTTACTCCTCGCCAACAATGGCCCCGGATCGGGAACATCGGTGTTCTACGACAACGTGTCGGTCACCGTTGACTCGCTCATCCCCGAGCCCACCTCGCTGCTCTTGATGGGCCTTGGTGGTCTCGCGATGGTTGGCCGTCGTCGTAAGAAGGCCTGATCGATCCCACACTCCCGTGCCGGAGGCTCAGCCGCCTCCGGCATGTTTCGCGTCAAGCGAGTTTCCGATTCCCATTCTTTAACTCAATCTTCGGTCCCAGACATCTTTTCCGAAAGAATATTATGCAACGACGACCCAACGGATTCACACTCATCGAACTGCTGGTCGTGATCTCGATCATCGCCCTGCTGATCGGTATCCTCCTCCCCGCACTCGGAGCTGCCCGCCGCTCCGCCCGGCAGGTCACCAACAGCACCCAACTCCGTGGGATTCATCAGGGCATGGTGACGTATGCCCAGCAAAACAAGAGTTTCTTCCCCGGGGTTGAAGGGGACGGCACGTTCCAAGCGGGTCTTGCACCGAATCCGGGGGTGAGTTTCGGGGGCACGCCGGGCCTGCCTACGATCGGCGTTGCCATCATGCTCAACGCCAACAGCTTCACGCCGGAATACGCGAACAACCCCAACGATGGCTTTGTCAGCCCGGCCGACCTTTCGGGAGCCGCCATCGTTTCGATCCTGAACCTGTCGTACGCAATGCTTGAGCTCAATGAAGACGCCACCGACATTAACACTGGTAACGTCATGCCCAACCGCGACCGCGCGATCGAGTGGTCGGAAACGCTCAACACCCGAGCGGTGATCGCGTCAGACAAGAACACCGGTGGAAACGGCGTCGTGGGCGATCTGGTGAGCTCGGTCTGGACCGAAACCAACTCGGGAGAGTGGCGCGGCACCGTTGTCCGTAACGACAACTCGACCTCGTTCGAGACCACTCCCGTGATTGAGACCACCAGCTACGGCAATGGACCGGATAACGAAGACGACAACCTCTTCCTCGAGGATGGTTCCGGTGGAGAGGTCGATAACGACGCGGCCATGATCATCGAAACGTTTGGCCAGTACGACAATCACGGTGTGTGAACCGCACGACCCAAAGGATTTGCCATGACTCTGTCTCCCCTATCTCGGCTTGCGTTGTGCGCCTGTGGCCTGATGACGGCGGCCGTGGCCTATGCCGACCCGACGCCTGTCGTCCTGCAGGCGGGGGCTGGCTCGCCCCAACTGCTGGTCAACGGCCAGCCGTACTACATCAAGGGTGCCGGCGGCGATGGGCCGAAGGACGCGCTAGCCGCGGCGGGGGCGAACACGTTCCGGACCTGGGGCGTGGACGATACGACCGGACCGTTACTCGATGAGGCACAGAAGCACGGGCTCAAGGTCGTGGTCGGGATCTGGCTTGGGCACGAACGGCATGGGTTCGACTACAGCGATGTCGAGCAGGTCGCCAAGCAGTTTGAGCACGTGCGCGAATCGGTCCTCAAGCACAAGGACCACCCGGCTCTGCTGGCGTGGGGGCTCGGCAACGAGATGGAAGGGTTTAAGGAGGGTGGCAACGCCGCGATCTGGTCGCATGTGCAGGCCTGTGCCGCGCTCGTGAAGCAGCTCGACCCCAACCACCCGACCATCACCGTGATTGCAGAGATCGGTGGGCAGCGGGTCCCGGCGATCCATCAGCTCTGCCCGGACATCGACATCATCGGTATCAACAGCTACGGCGGGGGGCCTTCGATCCCCGAGCGTTACAAGGCGGCCGGCGGCACGAAGCCTTACATCGTGACCGAGTTTGGCCCGCCCGGGACGTGGGAGGTCGAACGCAACAGCTTCGGCGTGGTCAACGAGCTGACGAGCACACAGAAGGCGGCGGTCTATAGGAACGTCTACGAGAAACTCAAGGCCGACCCGCAGTGCCTGGGTTCGTTCGCGTTCACTTGGGGCTTCAAGCAGGAGGCGACGGCGACCTGGTTCGGGATGTACCTGCCCAACGGTAATAAGGCCGCGGCGGTGGATGCGATGACCGAGGCGTGGACGGGCTCGCCGCCGAGCAACCGATGCCCCGCGATCGAGCCGCTGGAGCTTTCGGCGAACAAGGTCAATCCGGGTGAGTCCATTACCGTCACGCTGGTCGCCAGTGACCCAGAAGGCGAGGAGCTGAACGTCGAGTGGAAGCTTCAGGCCGAGGCTGAGGTGTATTTCACCGGCGGCGACTATCAGCAGTCCCCTCCTCGCTTCCCCGAAGCGGTGCACAACGGCTCAGCGACCGGTGCAACACTTGTGATGCCCGAAGAGCCCGGCAAGTACCGCGTGTACGCCTTCATTGATGACGGTGAAGGCGGCGGTGCGATGGCGAACGCGCCGATCCTGGTCAAGGGCGAAGCCAAGGGCCCGAAGGGTGTAGCCTCGAAGTTGCCTTTCGTGGTCTACGACGATCAGCCGGCGGCACCGAATTTCGCGCCGTCGGGCTACATGGGTGAAGCCGAAGCCATCACGATGACGCTCGATGACCGGGGCAAGCCGTTCGTGGGCGACACGAACCTCAAGGTCACCTACGGCCAGGGTTCGGGTTGGGGGGGTGTCGTCTGGCAGCACCCGCCTAATGACTGGGGTGACCAGTCTGGCGGCTTCGATCTGACCGGTGCTAGTCAGCTCGTCTTCCATGCTCGCGGCGACAAGGGTGGCGAGGTCGTCAAGTTCGGGTTTGGCTTGCTGGGTGACGACAAGCCGTTTTCCGACTCCGCTGGGACTTCGATCCAGGTCACGCTGACCCAGGGATGGAAGAAGTACACGATTGATCTAAGCGATCTTGATCTGTCACGCATTAAGACCGGGTTCTACTGGACGCTGGCGGCCGATGGCAGCCCTAAGTCGTTCTACCTAGACGCGATCCGCTACGAGTAGACCGGCATCCACTTTGTGATTCACTGGCGTGCCCAACTCCGTCTGGGGAGTTGGCACGCCTTTTTTTTCTGCGTCTCTTCGGCGGAGATCTGACAGGGGCTATCACTAATTCGATAGCAGCTTTCGAGGGTATCGCGGGCAATCCTGGACGCCCGAACGGTTAGCATGGAGGCGTTTTCTCTGAAGTGCAGGGTTGCCGTGGCTGAAATCTCGAACAATTCACAGCCCCCGAGCCTTGTTGTCGGGATCGGAGCATCGGCGGGGGGGCTCGAGCCGCTGGAGCAGTTCTTCTCGGCTGTCCCGCTCGACACGGGCATGGCTTTCGTTGTTATTCAGCACCTTTCGCCCGATTACCCGTCTCTGATGAGCGAGTTGCTGGCCCGCCACACCCGGCTGCCGATCCGCCGTGTCGAGGACAACATGGCGGTGCACGGCGACGCGGTGTACCTCATCCCCCCCCGCAAGAATATGGTGGTGGAGGACGGCATGCTCCGGCTCTCCGAGCAGAGCCGGGTGGAAGAGCACCCACCGCTGCCGATCGACATCTTCTTCAAGTCGCTGGCATCTGACCTGGGAGAGAAGGCGGTCGCCATCGTGCTTTCGGGCACGGGGACAGATGGATCACGCGGCGTGAAAGCGATCAAGGACGGCGGCGGCCTGGTGCTGGTCCAGGACGAGTTCACGGCGAAATTCAACGGCATGCCGCGGGCCGCGATCGACTCGGGCACGGTCGATGCCGCCTTCACCCCGGCCGAGATGCCGGGCTACCTGGTGGCTTACCGCGACGACCCGTCGGCCAAGCCGCTGCCCGAAGACGAGGAGACCGACCTCGAGGGCATCGACGCGGTGCTCAGCCTGCTTAACCGGCAGTACGAGATCGACTTCTCGCTGTACAAGCCCGCCACCGTCCACCGCCGCATCGAACGCCGGATCCTCCTGGGCCCCGAGCCCACGATCGACGCCTATGTCGATCGCCTCCGTGACGACCCCACCGAGCTCAACCGTCTTTATAAGGATCTGCTCATCGGGGTGACGCAGTTCTTCCGGGACGCCGCGGCGTACGACAGCCTCCAGAAGCATGTGATCCCCAACATCTTCCAGGCCCACGGCAGCGATGAGGAGATCCGCATCTGGATTGCGGGCTGCGCGACCGGCGAAGAGGCCTACTCCATGGCGATCCTCTTCGACGAGGCCCGGCGGAAGCTGGGGCGCGAGCACCAGCCGGTGCGCATCTTCGCCACCGATGCCCACCGCACATCGATCGAGTTCGCCGCCGCCGGGCGATATGACGCCGAGAGTCTCCGCGAGGTGATGCCGGACCGGCTCAGCACCTACTTTGCGCCGGTCGGCTCCAAGTTTCAGGTCGTGCCGAAGCTCCGGCAGATGATCACCTTCGCTCCGCAGAACATGATCAGCGATGCCCCATTCACCCGGATGGACCTGGTCACCTGCCGCAATGTCCTGATCTACTTCCGTCAACCGGTCCAGACGCAGGTCATCTCGCTGCTGCATTTCGCGCTCAATACCGGCGGCTTCCTGTTCCTGGGCCCGTCCGAGACCACCCAGCCGTTCCGCGATGAGTTCGAGGCGATGGACCCGCACTGGCGGATCTATCGCAAGCGTCGCGATGTCCGCCTGCTGTCGCCCACACGCCTGCCCACCCGAACGCCGACGCTCTCCGTCCCTTCGCGCAGCAGCATCCCCGCTGGTTCTCCGGCCGCCCTTGGCCCGGACCTCCGCCTGCTCCGGGTGTACGACCTGTTGCTGCAAGACGCGATCGATGCGTCTGTGTTGATCAATGAGCGCCGCGAAGTGGTCCACGTTTTCGGCAATGCCCGCAACCTCCTCAAGCTCCCCATCGGGCGGCGCGCCTACGACGTCGTGTCCATGCTCGATGAGCCGTTGAAGCCCGCTGTATCCGCGGCGATCCAGAAGTGCTGGCAACAGCGTGAGGAGGTTTCGGTGGGTGTTGCCCGACTGGACGATAGAACAGTGATTCAGATCTCGGCCCGGCCGATCACGACCGTGGTGGACGCCGAGATGTACACCCTGATCAAGCTGCAGCGTGAAGATCGCCCCGCCCCTGAGCCCAGCCACTCCGAAGAGCAGGCGTCCGAGTTCACCTTTGACAGCGAAGGCGCAAACCAGAAGCGTGTCCTCGACCTCGAGCAGGAGCTGCAGTACACCAAGGAAAACCTACAGACCACGATCGAAGAGCTCGAGACCTCCAACGAGGAGCTCAACGCGACGAACGAAGAGCTCATCGCCAGCAACGAGGAGCTGCAGTCCACGAACGAGGAGCTGCACTCGGTCAACGAGGAGCTCCACACCGTCAACGCCGAGTACCAGCAGAAGATCACCGAGCTGACCCAGCTCACCGACGACATGAACAACCTGTTGGCGAGCAGTGAGATCGGGACACTGTTCGTCGATCGAAGCCTCCGCATCCGCCGGTTCACCCCGGCCATGGAGGGGCTGATGAAGGTGCGGGACGCCGACATTGGCCGACGCTTCGACGAGATCAGCCCTAAGTTTCAGCACGAATCCCTGCTGGAAGACGCCCGCCAGGCGATCGAGACGGGGGAGACCCGCCAGGTTGAGGTCCCCTCTAAAGATGCGGAGCACAGCTACCTGCTCCGCATCAACCCCTACCGCCTCGCCAACGGCAACATCGATGGCCTTGTGCTGACCTTTGTCGATATCACCCAGCTCCGTCTTGCCGAGCGCCGCCTCGCCGAAAGTGAAGAGCGATTCAAGCTCGCCGCCAACAACACCCCCCTGATGATCTGGCTCACCGACGAAGGGGGGCAGCTTGCCTGGATCAGCGACAGCTGGCTCGCGTTCGTCGGCAAACCCCTCGAGTCTCAGATCGGCTATGGCTGGGGCTCGGTGGCCCATCCCGACGATGTGGAACAACTCAACGAGGCCTGGCGCACCACGGTCACCGATCGTGCCCGCTGGGATCATGAGTTCCGGGTCCTGTCTAAGGACGGCACGCCGCGGTGGTTCTATGGCACGGGGCAGCCGCGCTTCGGTGACGACGGCCAGTTCCTCGGGCACATCGGCACCATCACCGACATCACCGATCTTCGGCGAACCCAGCAGGAACTGCTCTCGGTCACGCAGCGCTTCGAGGCGTTCATGTCCAACTCCCCGGCCATGAAGTGGGCGGTCGATGAGGACGGCCGATTCGTCTTCATGAACGCCACCTACGAACGCCTCATGGGGGTGAAGGCCGAAGATTCCATCGGCAAGCAACCCGTCGATACGCTGGCCCAGAAGACCATCGAAACGATGCTGCATCGCTCGGAAGAGACAGGCGACCAGCCGCAGGAGTTGACTTTCGAGATCGAGGTCACGGCCGGCGAGGTGACCCGGGAATTCTTGGTCACGAACTTTGTCTTCCACGAGCCCGGCGGCCGCAAGCTCATCGGGGGCTCGGCCCTGGACATCACCTCGCTCAAGCAGACGCAGCGCGAACTCGCCGAATCCAGCGAACGGCTTGGCCTAGCTCTGCGCAGCTCCAACTCGGGCCTCTGGGACTTGAATGTTCGTACCGGCGAGATGTACTTCAGCGATATGTACTACGGCATGATCGGCTATGGGCCGGGCGAGCTCCCCGCGAGCTTCGAGACCTGGGAAGAGCTGGTGCACCCCGACGATCTGCGAGAGGCCAAGGAGAGGATCGAGCGCTGCGTCTCGGGCGAGGCCGACTCCTATCGCTCGACGTTCCGCATGCTTTGCAAAGATGAAGCGTACCGCTGGGTGGTGAGCATCGGGGAGACCACCGACCACGGGCCCGACGGCAAGCCCGCCCGCATCACGGGGCTTCACCTCGACGTCGATGACCTGAAGACCACCCAGCTCGCCTTGGAGGAGCTCAACGCCGAGCTCGAGGACCGGGTCCGGCAGCGGACCGCTGAGCTGATCGAGAGCGAGCAGCGGTTCCAGGCCGTCGCCGACAACGCGCCGATCATCCTGTGGGTCAACGATCAGGCCGATGCGATGGTTTGGGGTAACCGCGGCTGGCTGGAATTTACGGGGCAAGAGGAGGCACGGATCAGTTGCGAGCGGTGGCTTGAGGTGGTCCACGAAGACGATCTTGGGGCGATGCGCGAGGCGTGGGAAAAAGCCATCAAGACCAGCAAGAGCTGGGGCTACGAGTTCCGGGCGCGGCGGCACGATGGCGAGTACCGCTGGATGTTTATGCACGGGATGCCGCAGTACCGCGAGGACGGCGGCTGTATCGGTTATGTCGGGACGATCGTCGATGTGACCGACCGGCGTGAGGCTCAAGAGCAGCTCAAGCAGGCGCACGGCGAGCTCGAGCGGCGCGTCGCGGAACGCACTTCCGAGCTCCAGGTCAACGTGGAATCGCTCGCCGCCCGGAACCGTGAGCTCGACCAGTTCGCCCATGCCGCCTCGCACGATCTCCGCTCGCCCCTGCGTACCATCCTCGGCTTCGCCGAGCATCTCCGCGAAGCCGAGACGCTAAGCGATGGCGAAGAGGGCGTCGCCGCCATCGACCGCATCACCGCCGCCGCCGAACGCATGAGCCGGCTTATCGACTCATTGCTGTTGTTCGCTACCGTCGGGCGCGGCGAGCTCCGGCTGGAAACGATCGATCCCGCTGCCGTCCTTAACCAAGTCCTTTCTGACCTGGCTCAGGAGATCGAGGCGGCCGGTGCTCAGGTCATTGTCTCCGAGCCGCTCCCGATGATCGTCGGTGACCCCTCGATGATCCGGTCGGTATTCCAGAACCTGATCAGCAACGCGGTCAAGTACCGGCGGGACGAGCCGCCGCGGGTTGAAGTCTCGGGCGCTCAAGAGGACGACAGCTACCGCTTCTCGGTCAGCGACAACGGCAGCGGCCTGCGGGCTGAGGATGTCGAACGGGCTTTCGAGCCTTTCCAGCGGCTGCACCCGGGCAAGCAAAACCGTGGTACGGGGATCGGCCTGTCGATCTGCCGGCGTGTCGTCGAACGCCACGGCGGGTCCATCTCCGCCCGGAGTGAGCCCAACCGCGGCACCGTTTTTACTTTTACCATCCCGCACCGTGAGGCACAGAAAGACAAATCATGGCCCCCAACGACCCCTATCCGCCCCTCGTGATGATCGTCGAGGACGACCCCGACGACCAGGACCTCGCCCGGATCGCCAATCGGCAGCTTGAACGTCCTTACGACCTGCTGATCGTCGATGATGGGGTGGCCGCCCTGGACTACCTCGAAGCCGCTTGCGGACCGCAGCCCCCCGAGAGCTCGCGGATCCCCGACCTGCTGCTGGTCGATCTGGCGATGCCCCGGATGGACGGCCAGACCCTGCTCCGCTTTATCCGTGGTCACGCCCGGCTCTGCCACGTCCCCACGATCATGTTTACCACCTCGGCCGCCGACCGCGATGTGCGTGCCTGTTATGAACTGGGCTGCAACTCATACATCGTTAAGCCGATGTCTATCCGCAGCCTCAAGGACATCCTCGGGACGCTCGACGCCTACTGGTTCGGATGCGTCCGCCTGCCCGCATGACGCGAGCTTGCTTCGGTTTTTCTATCCGTCAGCCTCCGCAAGAACCTGCAAGGACTTCATCTCGATAGCATTTTCTTTATAGAACTGCTACAGTTTCTGAAGCTGCATCAAAAGGGGTCTTAGATGGCTACACAAGCCTTGCGAACACTGGTTGTTGAAGACGATCCTGATCACGCCGACCTGCTCCGTCTGGAGTTGGCGCGGATCAAGGAGCTGTCGTTCGACGTCGCCCAGTGTGCCACCTGCGAGGAGGCTATTGATCGGCTCAATGGGGACGTGTTCGACCTGGTCTTTATCGACTACTGGCTGGAGGGCCAGACCAGCGAGGTGATCCTGGACCGGATCCGCGACGCGGGTCAAGGGGTGCCGGTTGTGGTGACCACAGGGGCGAACGATGAATATATCGCTGCGTCCGTGACCCGGGCCGGGGCCCATCGCTATCTCCGTAAGGACGATATGTCGGTGCCGTTGCTCCGGGAAGCGATCCGTGACGCGATGCACGACGCCCAGGCGACCAGCGAGGAAGCCGCCGAGGTCCGTGATGCCCGCGAGCGGCTCGACCG
Source organism: Planctomycetota bacterium (assembly GCA_038749105.1). GTDB lineage: Bacteria > Planctomycetota > Phycisphaerae > Phycisphaerales > Phycisphaeraceae > JBCCOW01. Next base: position 17,235 of record JBCDIM010000038.1, on the reverse strand, counting down.
GCTCACGCCCCGCGAACTCCAGATCGCCCACCTCATCGGCGAGGGCCTGCTCTCCAAGCAGATCGCCCAACGCATCGGCTGCACCGAGGGGACGGTCAATCTCCACCGTTCACACATCATGCAGAAGACCCAGGCCCGCTCGGTGGCCGACGTGGTCCGCATGGTTCTAAGGTCAGCCTGACCCGGTTTTGACCGAGGTCTTGCGGCTTTTATCGGGGTGGATGCTGAAAACCTGTGGAATCTATTGGTTATGTGATAGCTGTTCAGCATCATGTTGAGATGGTCTGACGGTGCCCTTAGCGGCTACTTTTCCACATAGCACAAGGAGTGTGCTTTTCTTCCTTGGAAAGGAGTTCCAAGCATGCCAATCGTCGCCGTTTCACACCACTCTCTTCCTGCCGGTTCCCGATTCTCTGAGCTCCCCTCGGGCGAATGCCTGACAGAGGAGCACAGTCTCGGACGCCAGCGCCTGATCAATCGGGTCCGCAGCGATCTGAGCAACGGGGTCTATGACGACCCGGAAACGTTGGCTCGCCGCCTCGATACCTGCCTTGATCGCATCCTGGCGGATGTCTCCGCAGGGCAGTGAGCGCTTGCCCTACTCACGCGGGCTGCTCACGCGTGGTGTTGCGTGCCAAGGCCGTCTAGGCATGTAGTGCGTCCCTGAAGTGGACCAAGGGGTTGTGATCGCCCAGGTGGTAACCCGGCGACCGCGTTATGCTTCACCCCGCCGGGGGGAAAGGTGCTGGCAAGCCACCCGGAGTTCATGCCGGCCCATCCCGCTACAGCTTTGGGTTCATCGTTCTAGCCGATGCCGAGCCCGGCCAGCACGCGTTGGCGATACGCCTCGTCGTCGCGTCCCGCGATCCGTGCGACCTGTTCGTCGGTCATCCATGTGGGCTCGCCGATCGAAAGGGCCCCGGCCAGGATCTCCGCGGATTTCACCGCCATGGCCGTGATCCGGTCGACCTCGGCGGCGGATTGACCGACCGCAATAAATCCGTGGTTCTGGAGGAACACGGTCTTCGGTGGCTGCCCGTAGAGCTCGAGATATCCGTTGGCACCGTCGCGCACCGCTCGGGCCAACGGCAGCCCGGGATCGACGTACGGGATCAGCACAGCGGAGACGCCGCAGACCACGATCTGGTCGGGGAACAGCCGGTTGGGCAGCAGCCCGAAGTGTTCGGAGCAGGCGATCCCGTTGATCGCGACGGGGTGGGTGTGGCCGACGCATTCGACGCCGGGCAGGTCGAGCAGGGCGGCGTGCATGGCCGTCTCGACCGAGGGCCGCTTCACCGCTTCGGGGTCGACACACGCCTCGGCCAGGGCTTCGACGATCTGCTGGTCATCCAGGTCGGGCCCGTCGAGCATGGCCCGGCAGGCGGCGCGGTCGACCTCGAGCAGGTCGTCGGCCGAGAGATCGGCGAGCCGGGAGCCGCTGGCCTTGACCCAGAACGCGGTGTCGCCGGCACCGGCAGAGGTGTTGCCTTCGCCGAGGATGGCGCAGTGGCGCTCGGGTCGGCCGAGGCTGTGCGACAGTTCGATGAGCGCGGGGCGGGGGTCGTGCATGTCAGGAATCGGTGGGTGAGGTCGGCGGGTGGGTTAGCGGAGGAACGCTTCGTGGAGCCCGCCGTCGACGTTGATGACCTGGCCGGTCGTCTTCGACGACTGCGACGAGACGAGGAAGTAGGCGGCCTCGGCCTGGTCGTCCGGCGTGATCGGCTCGTGCAGCAGCGTCCGCTTGGCGTAGAACCCGGCGAGGGCGTCACGCAGCTCGTCGTCGCTGGCGTCCTCGCTGAACGGGATCTCGTACTTGGTCAGCGACGCGATCACCCGGTCGCGGGGAAACATCGTCGAGCCCTTCACCACGGTCGCGGGGGCCACGGCGTTCACGCGGACGGTCGGGGCCAGCTCGATCGCCATCTCGCGGACGACGTGATTCGCCGCGGCCTTGGAGGTGTCGTAGGCGACCGAGCCCTTCTTGGGGACCACGGCGTTTACCGAGGTAGTCAGCACCGCCGACGCGGGCAGGGCCTGGTCCTTGAAGAGCTGCCGGCATTCGTCGAGGGTGTTGTAGAGGCCCATGACGTTGACGTCGAAGGTGAGCTTCCATTGGTCGTCGGTGAGCTTGCCGTCCCGGCTGGGCGGGATGAAGACGCCGGCGGTGATCACGAGGTGGTCGATGCCGCCGTAGGCGAGGACGGCCTCTTTGATCAGGCCTTGGATGGAGTCGCGGTCGGTCATGTTGCAGGTCGCGGCGATGGCGGGTCCGCAGCCGGAGATCCCGGTGCCGGCGACGCCGATACCCTGGCCGTAGACGCCGGTGAGCTCGTCGGCGGTGGCCTGCGCGGCGTCCTGGTTCATGTCGGCAACGACGACGTGTGCGCCTTCCTTGGCGAAGCGGTGGGCGATGGACTTCCCGATGCCCGAGCCGCCGCCGATGATCACCGCGACGTTGCGGGCCAGTTCCTTCTCGGGGGGCATGCGCTGGAGCTTGGCTTCTTCGAGCAGCCAGTACTCGATGTCGAACGCTTCCTGCTGCGGCAGCGCGACGTACTCGTCGATCGCCTCGGCCCCCCGCATGACCTCGACGGCGCAGTTGTAGAACTCAGCGGTGACGCGGGACTCGCTCTTGTTCTTGCCCCACGCGATCATGCCGACCCCCGGAATAAGGATGACGGTCGGGTTCGGGTCGCGCATCGCGGGGCTGTTGTCGTGCTTGCAGTTTTCGTAGTAGGCGGTGTAGTCCTGGCGGTACTGGGCGAGGCCGTCATCAAGCAGAGACTTCAAGTCATCGAGGGTTTGATTCCGGGGATCCCAGGCGACGTAGAGCGGCTTGATCTTGGTGCGGAGGAAGTGGTCGGGGCAGCTGGTGCCGAGCTCGGCGAGGCGGGGCGCGTCGTTGGAGTTGACGAACCGGAGGATGGTGGGGTCGCTCTGGACGGTGCCGATGAAGCGCTTCTGCTGGGAGACCCGACCACGGAGCCAGGGCAGCAGCTCGACGAGCAGGGCGTCGCGGGCTTCGTCGTCGAGGGCGGCGTACTTCTGGCCGCCGAACGTCGCGGCACCCTTGTCTTTGGACTCGATGTAGGCGGCGGCCTTCTCGATGAGCGAGAGGGTGAGCTCGTAGCAGGCCTTGTCGTCGTCGGCCCAGTTGATGATGCCGTGCTGCCCCATGATCAGGCCCTTGAGGTCGGGGTTGGCTTCCTGGGCCCGCTGCATCATGAGCCCGAGCTCGAACCCGGGGCGGAGCCAGGGGACGTAGCCGATGGCGTCGCCGAAGATCTCGGCGGTGAGGGCCTCACGGTTCTTGGAGGCGGCGACGGCGATCGCGGCGTTGGGGTGCATGTGGTCGACGAACTTGCCGGGCAGGAAGCCGTGCAGCGGCGTGTCGATCGAGCTGGGCCGGGGGTTGAGGTTGTAGGTGCAGTGCGGGAACATCCCGACCATCGCGTCTTCCGCGGGGGTCTTGGGGCCGTTGTTGGGCATGTCGGCGTAGACCTTGCGGAGCCCGAGCAGGCTCTCGAGGACCAGCGACGAGAAGTTGCCGGCCTTGGCGGTGCGGAGGTCGCCGCCCGAGCCCTTCACCCAGAGCACCTCGACATCTTGCCCGGTCAGCGGGTCTTTTTCGACGGCCTTGGAGGAGGTGTTGCCGCCGCCGGTGTTGGTGATGCGTTGGTCGGAGCCGAGGAGGTTGGAGCGGTAGACGAGGCGTTCGATGGGGGACATCGCGTCGGCGGTGGCGTCGTCCCAGCCGTAGTGGACGTGCTTGAAGGCGGGCGGGGAGCTGGCGGTGGCGGAGGTGGTCATGGGGGGAGCCTTGAGGTGGTGGGGGGGGTGGAGAGGGTAGGGTGAGATCAAAAGAAAACCACAGAAACGCAGAATAACAAATAAAATCGGGCAGTCAATCGGCTGTCTATGTTGGTTTTTGGTTTGAAAACGCCGATACAGGCGGGTAACCTGCGATGAGGCGTCTGGGTTTGAGGGCTATCCGATGATCGCAAATATCCGGCAGCGTCAGATTCTGCACCGTGTGACCGACGCGGGGGGAGCCCGGGTGGCGGACCTGGCGCGTGATCTGGAGGTGACCGAGGAGACGATCCGGCGGGACCTGCGGACGCTGTCGGATCACGGGATGCTGGCCCGGACGCACGGCGGGGCGGTGGCGTTGGACGGGGACGACGGGCGGATCGAGCTGCCGTATGACACGCGAGACGCGACGCGGATGGCGGAGAAGGGGGCGATCGCGCGGGCGGCGCTTCGGCTGATCGAGCCGGGCACGGTGATCGCGCTGGACGCGAGCTCGACGGCGTGTCAGCTGGCGAAGCTGTTGCCGGACCAGCCGATGACGGTGGTGACCAACTCGCTGGTGGTGTGCACGCTGCTGGCCCGGCGGGAGCGGATCGAGGTGGTGTGCACGGGTGGGACTTTGGACGCGGAGGCGATGGCGTTTGGGGGGCTGCAGGCGATGCGGACGCTGGGATCGCTCAACATCGCGCAGCTGTTCTTCTCGGTGCGGGGGGTGGACCTGAAGCGGGGCTTGTCGGAGGCGAGCGATCGGCACGCGGCGGTGAAGCTGCAGATGCTGGAGTCGGCGCAGCGGCGGGTGTTGCTGGCGGACACGAGCAAGCTGGGGCTGGCTTCGACGGTGTTCTTCGCGCCGGTGGAGATGGCGGACCGGGTGATTGTCGAGTCGAGCGGCGAGCCGGCGGTGGTCGAGGCTCTGGCGGAGCTGCGTGGGCGGGGCGTGAGCGTCGAGGAAGCAGATTAGGATTGCGTGTACCGTGTCGCGCTTTGACGCCCTGATCTCTCTGATGGAGTTGGACAATGAGCACTGGATCGGACCCGCTTCGCGTGGGCATTGTTGGCTGCGGCGCGATTTCTCATGCGTACCAGAAGGGGTGCGAGCTCTACGAAGAGCTCGAGATCGTGCATGTCGCCGACCTGGATGTGGAGCGGGCCAAGGAGATCGGGGAGATGTGGGGCGTGGCGAAGGCGGGTTCCGTGGAGGGCTTGCTGGCGGATCCCGAGGTGGAGGCGGTGGTGAACCTGACGATCCCGGCGGCACACGCCTCGGTGAGCGAGCAGGCGTTGCGGGCGGGGAAGCATGTGTATCTGGAGAAGCCGTTGGCGACCTCGGTGGAGGAGGCATTGCCGGTGTTGGCGTTGGCGGAGGAGGCGGGGCTGCGAGTCAGCTGTGCGCCGGACACGTTCCTGGGGGTGTCGCACCAGACGGCCCGGCGGGCGATCGACGACGGGAAGATCGGGCGCCCGACCTCGGCGACGATGTTCATGCAGGGGCGGGGCCACGAGCATTGGCACCCCGCTCCGGAGTTCTATTACAAGCCTGGCGGCGGCCCGCTCTACGATATGGGGCCGTACTACCTGACCGACCTGGTGCAGCTGCTGGGCCCGATCAAGCGGGTCTCGGCCATGGCGGGGCGTGCGTTCGACCAGCGGACGATCACCAGCCAGCCCCTGAACGGGACCGTCATCGACGTCGAAGTGGACACGCATGTCGCGGCGACCCTGGAGACGGTCAGCGGCGCGATCGTGACCCTGATCACCAGCTTCGATGTGGCGTTGCACAGCCTGCCGAACATCCAGGTGCACGGCACCGAGGGGTCGATGCAGGTGCCCGACCCCAACGGGTTCGGCGGCGAGGTCCGCGTGTGTGCTTGGGGCAGCGAGGAGTGGGAGGACCTGCCGGCGATCGCGCCGGCCGAGGGTCAGCGGGGCGCGGGGCTGGCGGACCTGGCTCGGGCGATCCGTGAGGACCAGCCGCACCTCGTGTCGGCCGAGCTCGCGTTGCACGTGCTTGAAGCGATGGAAGCGATCAGCGAATCTTCCCAAACGGGGCGGGCGGTCGAGCTCCGGTATGTCTGCGAACGCCCGGGCCCTCTTGAACCCCTATCCGTCTGAGCACGCGATGCATGAATCACCCCGCACTCTCCGAACCTTGGCGTTGGCCTTGGTCTTGGGTTCTGGGCTCACGGCCCCGCTATCGGCCGAGCCGGTGTCGCCACCCAGCGGCGGCGAGGTGGTGCTGAGCGTGATGCCCAAGAGCAATCAGGTGCAGCGGTCTAACTTCGGGAAGAATTCTTTCACGCTGACAAACACCGGAGAGAAGCCGGTGCTTCTGGTGTTCATCGACGTGACCAGCGCTTTGTATCCCGATGTGGTGTTTGACCCTGAAGGTTTGGCGGGGGACAGCGTGGCGAAGCCGTTGAAGCTTGACACGCCGGGCGGGACGGGGGTAGCGGCCCCGAGCGCGGCACCGGGACCGAGCTACGAGGGGCCGGGGGGAGCCTTGGGGTATCGGGGGATTCGGCTAGCGTTTGACCCCGAGGTGGATGGGGGTTTTGAGCCGGGCGAGTCGGTCGGGTTTTCGATCGACATGGACCCGAATTCGATCGCGGGGACGCGGAAGCCGCCCCTCGATCAAGGGGCGTCTCCGAAGTGGGATGTCGGCGGCGTGTCCGGGGCTGAGATGATCGGCTCGCGGTTTAACGTCGTGTTTACGGATGGCAGCTCGGCGAGAGGGCAGCTGCACGGGACGAAGACACAGGCGGGCTCGCACGGGTTGGCGTCGCAGGCCGCGTTGGTGCAGGGGCTGAATTTCTGGGTCAATGGCGTCGAGTCGGGCGGGGTTGGGGTGTACGGGGCCCAAGGCTTCAAGGTGGTGGTGCGGGGGCCGGCGGGGCAGACGGCACGGGTCGTTTTGACAAGAGGCTGTATCCAACCGGCTACGCCCTACGCGGGTTTTCTCACCGATCAGCTCAGGGCATTGGCGGCGTCGCGGTTCCCGGCGAACAACGCGGTGGACTTCCAGACGGTTGATGTGCTGCTGACCGGGGAGGACCAGGACCTGACGGATCGCTTTGATGTGTCGGGGAAGACGGACGCGCGGTTTGTGGCGAAGGCGGATCAGCCGTTCAGCGCCGATGCGCACACGCTGCCGTTGGGCGTGGTGGCGGCGGTGATCGATGCGGAGCGGGAGGGGCTGCCGATCGGTCCGGTGACGGAGCCGATCTATCTGACGTTTGAATGAGCGTGCCGGGGTGCGGCGGACCGGCGACGCGTCGCGTCGCGGCTATGAAAGACCGCGTGGATCGTTATTCGTGACTACGGCTGGGCGGGTGGGGGGGTGGGGTCCAGACGCAGCGGAAGCCGGTGTGTTGGAGTGAGGTGTCGGCGGGGAGGCCGCGTCGGGCGGAGGGGCGGTAGGACTCGCAGTAGTCGACGTGGCAGAGGAAGGAGCCGCCCTTGACGACGCGGGAGACGCCGCCGCGGTTGGCGGGGTCGGCGGCGGTGGCGGGGCCCTGCGGGTTGACGACGAGCCCGCGTTGAGCGAGCTCGGCGTGGCGCTGCTCCCGGTAGTAGTCGGCGGTCCATTCCCAGACGTTGCCCATCATGTCGTAGAGCCCGTAGCCGTTGGCGGGGTAGGTCTGGACGGGTGCGGTGAGGACGTGGCCGTCGTCGAGGGTGTTGTTGTGGGGGAACTGGCCGTCCCAGGTGTTGGCGAGGGTCTGGCCTTGGGGCTTGAAGGTGTCGCCCCAGGCGAAGCGGGCGGTGTCGTTGCCACCCTTGGCGGCGTACTCCCACTGGGCCTCGGTGGGCAGCTGCTTGCCGGCCCACTGGGCGTAGGCGGCGGCGTCTTCCCAGGCGATGTGCACCACGGGGTGGTGGTTCTTACCATCAAGGGAGCTGCCCGGGCCTGCGGGTTGACGCCAGTTGGCGCCGGGGGTCCACCGCCACCAGGCGGAGAAGTTGTTGAGGGGCACGGGGTTTTTCGGGGGGCTGAAGACGACGGAGCCCGGGGCGAGCATGGCGTCGGGGGGCTTGGGCGTGCCGGGGGGGGCCTGTTTGCGGAGCTCTTCCCAGTCGATGGCCCGCTCGGCGACGGTGACGTAGCCCGTGGCCTGGACGAAGGCGGCGAACTGGGCGTTGGTCACTTCGGTGGCGTCGATCCAGAAGCCGTCGAGCCGGACGCGGTGGGGCGGCTGCTCGTTGGGCCAGGTGTTGGGGGCGTCGGTGCCCATGGTGAACTCGCCGGCGGGGATGAAGACCATGCCGGCGGGGGCTTGGGGTTCGGCGTTGATGGGCTCGGCGGGCGTGTCGGGGTTAGCGGTGATCGTGCTGAGCCGGGTGGGGATGGCGGTGCAGCAGGACTCGCATGCCTCCTGGGCATGAACGGGCGTGGGGATAACGCCAATACCCGATAAGGCGGCGGCGGTGGCGAGGGTGAGGGCACGGCCGAGACGTGGCGTGTGGAAGTGAGTCGTCATCCCCATAAGACTACCTCAGGGCCCGACGGGTGCGATGAAATGTTGGTTTGATCCGGTGCCGTTAAGTTGTATCCCGGCCGGCTTGGTCAATCTTTGAGGCGAATCTGATGGCGATGGAACTGCTGCGGGCCGGGTTGGGGCTGGCGTTCTTCGTGGGGATGGCATGGCTGATGTCGAGCGCGAGGGGGCGTTTCCCGTGGCGGGTGGTGGTCGTGGGTTTAGTGCTGCAGGTTTTGCTGGCGGTGTTGGTGTTGTGGTGGACGCCGGGGGCGTGGGCGGTGGGCGCGGTGGCGGATGGTGTTCGTCAGATGCTGGACAAGGCGGTGGCCCCGGCCGTGGAGGTCGTGTTCGGGGACGTGCTGGCGCACAAGAAGGAGCCGATCGGGTTTGTGTTCGCGTTCGCGGGGACGGGGCTGCTGGGGATCATCTTTTTCTCAGCGTTGTTGGCGGTGCTGTACCACCTGCGGGTGATGCAGGTGGTGGTGTGGGCGTTGGCGTGGATGCTGAGCAAGACGCTGCGGGTGTCGGGGGCGGAGTCGTTGGCGATGGCGGCGAACGTGTTCGTGGGGCAGACCGAGGCACCGCTGGTGATCCGGCCGTTCCTGAAGAAGCTGACGCAGAGCGAATTGATGACGCTGATGGTGGGGGGGTTTGCGACGATCGCGGGGACGGTGTTGGCGGTGTACATCGGGGTGACGGAAAAGGTTGCGCCGGGGCTGGGGCAGCACTTCATCGCGGCTTCGATCATGTCGGCACCGGCGGCGTTTTTGATGGCGAAGGTAATGGTGCCGGAGACGGAGGAGCCCGCGACGCGGGGGTTGGTGCCGCTGCGGGACCTGGTGAAGCAGGGCCGGAGCTCGGGGAACGTGGTGGAGGCGGCGGCGGCGGGGACGCAGGACGGGCTGAAGCTCTATCTGAACGTGATCGCGATGATCATCGCGTTTCTGGGTTTGGTGTATCTGGTGGACTGGCCGTTGGGCGCGTTGGGGGGTTGGCTGGCGATGGAAGTGGGTGTCGGGCCGGGCGAGGCGCTGTCGCTGCGGTATCTGTTGGGTTTGGTGTTCGCGCCGGTGGCGTGGCTGATGGGGGTCGAGGGTTGGGCGGACTGTCAGCGGATGGGGGCGTTGATGGGGACGAAGCTGACGCTCAGTGAGTTCGTGGCGTTCATCGATCTGGCGGGGATGGCGGCGGGGGAGAACGCCTTTGCGAGTGAACGGTCGGCGAAGATGGCGGTGTACACGCTGTGCGGGTTTGCGAACGTGGCGTCGATCGGGATCCAGATCGGGGGGATCGCGGCGCTGGTGCCGGAGCGTCGGGGGGACTTATCGAGGTTGGCGGTGCGGGCGATGCTGGCCGGGGCGATGGCGTCTTGGATGACCGCGACGGTGGCCGGCGTCTTTGTATAAGTCAGGCGGGTAGATCGGCCGCCGCGTCGAGCATCGGTCGGATGTGCTCTAACGCGATGCCGAGGCGTTGGTCGGGGGGCTGATCGAGGCAGAGCAGCGAGCCGCCGCCGTGGGAGATCTCTTGGGTGAAACGCTCGGTGAACCATGGCCGGCTCGTGGGGCTCTGGCGGAGCCCGTCGTCTTCCCACTCGAGGTGGTCGGGGGTGCAGAGCAGGTGTAGGGCGTATCGGCGGCTTTCGGCGAGGCGTCGCACCTCGGCATGCTGCTCGCCGAAATAGAACTCCGACCAGATCAGGGTCGAGAGCGCATCGGTGTCGCAGATGACGCAGTGCCTGCCCGTGCGGACCGCCTCGGCGACCGCCGCGTCCTCCCGGATGAGCTGACCCTCAGCGATCGTCAGCGACTGATCGGGTGTGTAATTCGAGCCATGCTCGGTGAGGTAATCGCGGGCAAACTCCTCCGCCAGCGGGCAGGCGAGCGCGTCGGCAAGAGCCCGGGCAAGCGTGGACTTACCGGTCGATTCTCCCCCGACCACAGCAAAGCGCATCGGCGTCATACCAGCAACCTACCGCAGTCGGCCCGGCGAAGCCTGTCGGTCTATCACCCGTTTGCCGGCAGGTGTTGAAGGAAGGGGTTGGTTTGGCTCTCCCGGCCGACCGTCGTCCCGGGGCCATGCCCAGGGAGCAGGGTCGTGTCGTCGGGCAGGGTAAGCAGCTGCTGCTGGATCGACCGCATCAACGCCTCGTGGTCGGAGTGCGGGAAGTCGGTCCGCCCGATGGAGCCGGCAAAGAGGGTGTCGCCCACAATCGCGAGCTGTTCACCGGGCAGATGGAAGGTCAGCCCGCCCGGCGAATGGCCTGGCGTGTGCCGCAGCTCGATCGTGAGGCCTGCGAAATCGAGCGTCTGCCCGCCCTCCAAGAGCTCTGTCGGCTCGGGGGCCACCAGCGGTATCCCAAAGCCCAGCGACAAGTTCTCCGCCGGGTCGCCCGGGTAGCTGGCTTCTGCCGCGTGGATTGCAATCGGTAACTCGGGAAACCTCTCGGTCAACGCCGGCAGCCCCGCGATGTGGTCGGCGTGTGCGTGCGTGAGCAGCACCCGGCCCGGCGTGATCTGCTCCGCCTCCAGATACGCCAGCAATGGCTCGGGGTCCTGACCCGGATCGATGATCCATGTGCTGCCGGCATGACGGAGCACGTAGCAATTGGTTTGAAAGGGGCCAAGCGAAAAAGTCTCGATCTGCATCACTGGAGCTTACCGTCTGCCGGTGGGTTGAGATGAAAACCTCAGCCCGTACAGCGGAGCAAATGGGGAGGCTTCGATCCGCTGCGGCTGCGTACCCCGAAGCGCCAAACGGTGCTTCCGGATCGTTGCTCACGCCGTTCGGCTCACGATCAGCCAAAGACAATCGAGGCCCGGTCATTCGTGAGCGGGCGCATCACCGGTTATCGGATGGCCTGTGGAAAGCCGTTTGCCACCCGCCGAGCGGATATCCGATGTCAGCTTTTTGGCGTGATGGTGAGAAATGGCGTTGATGCTTCAATTGGTGAGCGTGATTAAGAACTAAACCTTAAGACCTTGGGTGACCACGTCGAAACATAGACATAACAAGGTTTCTCAAAAGCGACGGTTTAATCCGTCACGGGGAGTGGGCTTCAAACGCAGGCAGACGAGGCAAAAATATGAAGAGCATCCTCCGGTGGTCGGTCAATCTCCGCATCAGCACCAAGGTCATGTTGTTGCTGACCGCAAGCGTGGGGTTGTTGGCGGTGTCTGTGGTGGCGGTCATCACGATGAGCAAGGGGCCACTGCTTGAGGAAGTCGATCAGGTCCTGACCGACGTGGCTTATCAGAGTGCTGATCAGAACGCGACCAGTGTGGTCGACCTGTTGGACCTCCAGCAGCAACTCATCACCGACCAGCTCCTCGGCAACTACGACGTCGCAGAACGCTTCGCCAACGAGGCCGGTGGTATCGGCTTCGGCGGCGAGCCCACGCAGTGGGACGCGATGGACCAGTTCACCAAGAAGTCCTCCAAGATCACCATCCCTGCCGCCACCCTGGGCGGTCTTCCATTCGGGCAGATCTCCTCGGTCGACGAAGCGGTGATCCTGGTCGACAAGGTCCAGGAATGGACCGGGGCGACCTGCACCGTCTTCCAGCGGATGAACGACGAAGGCGACATGCTCCGCGTCGCGACCAACATCATCAAGACCAACGGCGAGCGGCCATCGGGACCTACATCCCCGCGACCATGCCCAACGGCTCGCCCAACCCCGTCGTGTCCAAGGTCCTCAGCGGCACCGCCTTCACGGGTAAGGCTTACGTCGTCAACGACTGGTACAGCACCGTCTACGAGCCGCTGCGCGACGAGAGCGGCAAGATCGTCGGCATGCTCTATGTGGGCCTAGCCAAGAAGCACCTCACCGACCTGCGTGATTCGATCGGTGCCAAGCGGATCGGCCAGAAGGGATACACCATGGTGCTCAGCACCGCGGGCAAGGACCGCGGCGTCTGTGTGCTCGGGCCCGACGGCAAGGGCGAAGGCGAGAACCTGCTCGCCGCGCAGGATGCCGACGGCCGGTTGTTCTTTGAAGAGGTCTACGCCAAGCTCAGTACGAACTCCGAAGCCGTCCTCCGCGAGGCCGTGGTCTGGCAAGACCCCGCGTCGGACACCGCCCGCAAGCTTTTGCTGTCGGCGAAGCACTTCGACGACTGGGGTTGGCTGGTGGTGTCGGTGGCCGACTACGACGAAGCCCACATGGCGATGACCCCGCTGGTGGCGGCGTTGAAATCACTCGAATGGAAAACGGTCGGGCTCGCGGGCATCGTGCTCCTCCTGGTCCTGGCCGCCGGCTGGACGATCACCCGCATGATCACCCGGCCGCTCAACGCCGCCGTCTCGGTCATGCATAAGATCCGTGAGGGCGACCTCAGCGCCCGCACCGAGATCTCGTCCCGTGACGAGGTCGGGCAGCTCGCGCACGGCCTCGACGAAATGGCGAGCACAATGGCATCGCTGATCTACGAGGTCCGCATGTCGTCCGAGGAGGTCGCCGGGGCGGCCACGGAGATCGCCGCCAACAGCGAAGGCCTCTCCCAGCGTCTCGACGGGCAGACCGATCAGGTCACCCGCGTCACGTCCGCGGCCCACGAGATGACCACGTCGGTCGGCGAGGTCGCCGCGAAGTCCACCGAAGCGGTCCGCTCCGCCGAGCAGGCCGGCGAGGTCGCCGAGGCCGGCGGCGAAGTCGTCGCGAAGACCGTGACCTCCATGGGCTCGATCCGCGACGCGGTCGAGGTCGGGGCCGAGTCCGTCCGCGGCCTGGGTCAGCGTGGTGAAGAGATCGGTGCCATCGTCGATACCATCAAGGACATCGCCGACCAGACCAACCTCTTGGCGTTGAACGCCGCGATTGAGGCCGCCCGTGCCGGTGAGCACGGCCGAGGCTTCGCCGTCGTCGCCGACGAGGTCCGCAAGCTCGCCGACCGCACCACCGAAGCGACCGACGAGATCGTCCGCTCGATCACCGCGATCCAGGACGAAACCACCGGAGCCGTCAACGGCATGAACGAGGGCGCCCAGCAGGTCGCCGCCGGCGTCGAACAGGCCACCGGGGCCGGCGATAGCCTCAGCGAGATCGTGCAGCAGACCCGCTCGGTCGCCGAGATCATCCGCTCGATCGCCCGAGACGCCGAGGCCCAGTCCGCTTCCAGCGAAGAGATCAGCGGCCTCATTGGCACCATCGAAGGCCTGACCAAGGAATCCGCCAGCAGCGTGCAGGAGAGCGCCGCCGCCGCGGTCAACCTGTCCCGCAAGGCCGAGCACCTCAAGTCGCTGGTCCAGAAGTTCAAGCTCGACAGCACCCGCATCGAGACCAGCTAACGCACACTCCCAATCAACCCATCACCAGCCGGCCCGGATCCACTCCGGGCCGGCTGTTTTTGTGCCGCCGCAGAGCGTGGCTTGCCGCGTTCGAGCGGCCTACGCTCCCGAGACCGCTGCGTATGTCCTCACTGCGAAACCTCGAAGGAATACCCCGATGACCTCGACCCTCGTTTCCCCCGCTCGTTTGCTCGTTGCTGCTGTGTGTCTAACGATGTTGTTTGCGATGCCGAGCTTTGCGGGGGGGAGCAAGCCGAAGCCCAAGGCCAAGGCCCAGCACGTGCAGCTGTACAACGCGGCTTACGACCAGATCAAGAAGCTCGAGTTCGCCGCAGCCCAGATCCTGCTCGAGCGTGCCTTGAAGCTCGAGCCCAACTTCCCCGAAGCCCACAACAACCTCGCCTACACGCTTCGCAAGCAGGGCGAAGACCACTACGACAAGGCCCTGGCCCACTACAACAAGGCGATCGAACTCAACCCGGAGCTCGCCGAGGCGTACATGTACCGCGGGGTCCTCTACGTTCAGATGGGCAACAAAGACGCCGCCTTGGCCGACCACCAAACACTGAAGGCGATGGACACCAAGCCCGCCACCGCACTCGCCGCTGAGCTTGCCTACGTCATCGAGAACGGCGAGGAGAAGACCCCCGAAGGCTTCTTCGGCGTCGCCGATAAAAAGTAACGACGGGCTGATCACCGACTTCCAGTTACTCTTCTCGCCTATGCCTGGTTAGGTTCAGCCAAGTCAGACGCCATCAGAATCCACTGCGCTTTTTCTTCGACGTCAATCACTAGACAAATTGAAAAGCCTGAATTACATCTGACATAGGCTTTGCATAACGGTCGAGGCGGCCTCTTATCTGCGAGACGTGTGCATTAGCCTCGATGTTAGCCGTAGATGTGTCCCTATTGATTAATCGAGTAGTCCACCCCGACTTCGAAAGAGCTGATAAGGCCCGGTTGCATGCGTTAGGAATCCACTTTCCAATCTTCTTTGCAGTCTCAGTTGCAGACGACGTCCACTTGATATCGACGCGAACAGTTTGCTCGGATTCACATCCGGTTATGCGCAGTAGAACACCAGAAGGCAAGCTCACGCTAGCCTCAAATCCATCACGGTTCCAACTGTACTTGTCGTAAAGGTGTGAGCGCGCAGCGATTTCTTCGGCCAGTAGTTCAGGTGAGTCGATTGTTGCTGGGTTGCGTACGGCTTGAAGAAGCCTCTCCAATTCGCCACAAATTCTCGACATGTCAATACGATTACTCTGCTCGTTCTGAGCAGACCATTCAATTAATCGCGAGAATCTTCGGGGCAGAGATATCCAAGTATTGCAAGCATGTTTGCCAACATGCTCTGCTAGATATTCTCTCCAATTTGCATGATTCTGCTGTCCAAAGAGCGGGTCTTTTGCAGATCTTAAGAAGAGCATTGTCATTCCCATGCCAAAAGAGTCTACGAGCGCATTGCGAGTCGAGTATTTGGATGCTGCATCAACCTGTTCTGGGGCAATGTATCCATTCATTGAATCGAAGTCTTGGATAGATGCGCCAAAGGCATCCCGGTGCCAGGACAAGTCAAAATCTAGAACTACAACTTTGCCAATTGTGCGCCTGAATTCGCCACTCTGGTCGAGCATGATATTCGCAGGTCGTATATCACGATGTAAGACACGCTCAGGCAGAGAGTGAGATTGCCGAATGATTGTCGCAATTTCAAGTGATATTGAAATTACATCATCCCACGACTTTACCAGATGACTTTCAACGGCCTGCGTTAGGTTTTGGCCGTCAATCCAATCCATCGAGACGATGGCAGGTATTTCTGTCGCGTTACGATACGGCACCATCCCATCGATCGCATGCGTAGATAAAATCTGCATCGAGCGAACGCCACGTCTGAATGATTGTAGCATTTCGGGATTTCGGCGAACGTCTTGGTCGAGAACTTTGATGGCAATCTGCTCGCCATCTGGTTTTATCGCGCGATATACTCGTCCAAACGCTCCCTTGGCTGCTTGGTCGAGAACGGTATTTCCGAAAAGGGAGTTATTGGGAGATTTAGTGCTAACATACCAAGCGCGATAAATTGCCTCCTCATACTTTTCGCAAAACGCATCAAATTCTCTCACTGACGATTCTGTGCCTTGGCCGAGTATGTGACTTGCCTTATTGTTCAGCAATTGGCGAATCTCTTCTGCAGTTTTTTGTGTAATGACTTCAGGTGTTGGCAGATCTCGCTCAACCGGATCAGTAAGGCTTGGGCGTACAGGCGGTGCTTTTTCATCAACACTCACTGCTTCTTGCAGTGCCGAAAGAATGTGGCTCAATCCAGGATGATTTACGTCCTTTTCGTAATAAATCCTCTGTACCCCAGATTTCTCAGCCCATTGATTTGCTTGCTCGTCATTTCTATGTGTGATCCAGAAATGTTGGCCTGTGTCAATCTGCATACAACTTAATTGTTGCAGAAACCCACCTGCAGCCTGGTCGTCTGCACTTATGCCGACAAAAACGACAGATCGAGACAGAAAGCAAGCCGAGATAAATGTGGAATAAGCTTGATTGGCTTGTAAGGTGATGAAATCTCCTTGGGTCATAACCCAAGTCTGTTCGTCCTCTTCAACTCCGTGAAGATTGCATACGAACGGGGCGGTAGATTTGAGCACGGATGAGTAACTATTCGACTTGCATCCGGAGAATTCGGTTAGGCGGGTAGCAGCATTGGATGTGTTATAGCTGCGAGAAGCGAAGCGGTCGAGATTTAGACTTAGTATGCCACTGGGATTCAGGCGCCACAATTCTTGATAAACGCTTGGCACCTTTGCGGTTGCTGCTGGGCTGAGAGAGTTTCTTACCGCTGAACGGTAGCTAGTGCTACCCAAACAGTCCTTGAGAAGGCCCATTTTTTTCCAGAGATCAGACTCGAGTTCCGCCACATTAAGAATAGCCAATAGCTTTGTTTTTTCTTGGGGCGCCAGGGTAGGAGCTTTTCGCCTCGCAGATTCTTGCAATTGATTTGCTAATTGATTCCAATTTGGCAAGCCAGCGGGCGTGGACAGGCCAGCACCTACCCAGAAGAGTATTGGGCTTGTTTTTTCTGCAATTATCTTTGAGAGCGATATGTATGCGGGCTGGTTGTCATCAAATCGTGTTTCGCATTGAGTTGCTGACATGGCAGATTCCCCGAAGTGTTTTCTATTCGCACAAGCTTCAGAGTAACGAATTACGAGTGGGAAGAGTACAGGTGTGGCAGAGCTGAGCGAGGGCGTCGGTGGCGTATTTGACGTCTTGGGGGGTGGTGTAGGGGCCGAAGGAGAGGCGGGTGGTGCCGCCCTTGCTGTGGGTGCCGATGTTCTGGTGGGCGCCGGGGGCGCAGTGGATGCCGGAGCGGGAGAGGATGCCGAAGTCCTGCTCGAGTTTCTGGGAGAGTTTGGTAGGGGTGAAGCCTTCGAGGCGGAAGGAGAAGACGCCGCAGCGGTGGGCGACGCCTTTGGGGCCGAAGTATTGGAAGCCGGGCATGGTGGAGTCGGTGTTTCCGGTGTAGCCGGCCCAGCCGCCTTCGAGGCCGTCGATCATGGTTTTGATGAGGGTTTGTTGGTGTTGCCAGAGGGTGTCGATGCCCTGGTCGAGGATGTATTTGACGCCTTCGGAGAGGCCG
>JBCDIM010000037.1:0-34566 GCA_038749105.1 Planctomycetota bacterium | reverse complement strand
GGGCTGAGACGGTAGTCGGCGGCGACGACCGCAATGCCTTGGCGGCGCAGCTCGCCGGGGATGAACCGCTGCCCGCCGGTCAACCCGCCGGCGTGGAGGAACACGACGGTGGGGACGTCTTTGATGTGCTCGGGGTAGTAGATGTCGAGCTTGCAGCGACTGGCCATGAGGTCGTCGGTCGCGGGGTCGGCGGGGTCGCGGTAGGCGAGGTCTTTCTCGGTGGTGTATTTGGGCATGACGCGCGGCTTGGGCTTGGGCGGGAGGTGGGCGAGGGCGGGTGCCGGGACTTTTGCGACGGCGACCTTGAAGGTCTCCCACTCGTCGGGGCCGGGGAGGGTGTAGAGCGTGCCCTCGACCTCGGCCTCGAGGCGGTAGCTCCACACGCCGGGGGTGACGCGGGGCGGCTCGACGGTGAGCGACCAGTTGCCGCCGAAGCGTTCCATGTCCTCGACGATGAAGCCGGCGAGGTCGGGCGGTGAGTAGATCACGCGGGCGCGGTCGATCCGGGTCTTGGTGCTCGAGAGCTTGAAGACGACCTCGCTGAAGTCGTCCTTGTAGGCGACGGTGTCGCGGAGCGAGCGGAAGACCAGCTCGTCGCGGCTGACGAAGGTGGTGATGTAGGGGCGGTCGGGCGAGCGGAGGGCGGTGAGCTTGCCGTCGGACACGACATCGAAGTAGTAGGCGACGGACTCGCCTTCGCGGAGCGTGGCGGTGGGCAGCGTGGTGTGGAACTGGGTGCCGCGGGGGGTGAGGGCCTGGCGTTGGTACTGGGCGGTGGTCGAGGGCAGTCGGTAGTAGACGTCGGCGGAGGCGGTGGCGGCGGTCTCGCTGGGGACGGTGACGGTGAGGTGCAGCGGCGTGCCGACCTCGAGGAAGGCGGTGTGGTTGTGGGTGGGCCCGCAGGCGGCGAGGGGGAGCAGGAGGGCGGCGCAGAGCGTGCAGGTCAGCCGGGCGAGGGGGAGGGGTCGCATGATGGAGCCGGGGGTTAAGCGGGTTGGGGGGTGAGGCCGGCGTGGATGAGCAGGGCCTGGAGCTTGGCGGTCGTCGAGTCGTCGAGCGGGGTGAGCGGGAGCCGGAGCTCGCCGGTGTCTCGGCCGGCGATCGCCATGGCGGCCTTGATGGGGATGGGGTTGGTGCCGAGGGTGAGCAGGCCCTTGCAGAGGGCGAAGAGCTGCTGGTGGAGGGTGCGGGCCAGTGGCAGGTCGTCTGCGGCGGCGGCATCGACCAGGGCCTTGACACGCTCGGGCATCAGGTTGGAGAGCACGGAGATGACGCCGGTCCCGCCGACGGCCATAAGGGGCAACGTCATCGAGTCGTCCCCGGAGATGACGGCCAGGTCGGTCTCGGCGGCGAGCTCGGAGGCGATGTCCATCGACCCCGTGGCGTCCTTGATCCCGATGATGTTGGGGTGCTCGGCGAGGCGGGCCGCGGTCGCGGGGGCCATGAGGATGTTGGTCCGGCCGGGGATGTTGTAGAGGACCAGCGGGAGTTCGACCGCGTCGGCGATGGCGAGGAAGTGTGCGGTGAGCCCGTCCTGGTTGGGCTTGTTGTAGTAGGGGTTGACGAGCAGGGCGGCGTCGACGCCGGCGGCCTTGGCGTGCTGGGTGAGGGCGATGGCCTCGGCGGTGGAGTTGGAGCCGGTGCCGGCGATGACCTGACACCGCCCGGCGAGGTGCTCGGCGGTGAGGTCGATGACGCGGCGGTGCTCGTCGTGGGAGAGCGTGGGCGATTCGCCGGTGGTGCCGACGGGCACG
Organism: Planctomycetota bacterium; assembly: GCA_038749105.1. Lineage (GTDB taxonomy): Bacteria > Planctomycetota > Phycisphaerae > Phycisphaerales > Phycisphaeraceae > JBCCOW01. The sequence continues at coordinate 32,812 of JBCDIM010000037.1, read as the reverse complement.
ACGCCGGTGATGCCTGCGGCGAGCTGGTCGTCGAGGTTGGCGCGGAGGCGGGCCTCGTCGAGCCGGCCGTCGTTGAAGGGGGTGATCAGTGCGGTGTAGGTGCCGGCGAGTTGCATAGGCGGTTGTAGGTGGTAGGTCGTGGGTTGTAGGCGGGCTCGCGACGCTTGTGTCGGATCACGATTTTACGGGGTTTGTGTCGCGGCTTGGTCGATGGTTTTAGTGGGGTGGGTTTGGGGGGGTGAGGTTTAGCTTTGGGCTTGTTCGCGTTGCTCGGCTCGGCGGAGGGCGAGGATGAGCTCGACCTTGCCGAGGTGTTCGCCGGTCTGCTGGGCGATGTCGGCGGGTTCCTGGCCGGCGTCGGCGAGGTCGTAGACGGCTTGGGTCAGCGGGTCGACGGGCAGGGGTGGGGCGGTTGCGTTTTGCTTCGCAGGGGTGGGCGACGCGGGCTGGGGATGGGCCTCCGCGGCTGCGGGAGCGGGCGGGCTGTTGCTCTGGAGCTGGGCGATGCGTTGGTCGGCCTCTGCGAGGACTTTCTCGACCTCGGTGACCTTGGCGTCGAGCTGGCTGCTGAGGCGTTTGGCGAGCTGCTCGATGTCGACCATGAGGGACTCGAGGTCGCCGCGGACGCCGTGCTCTTCCTTGAGGCGGTGGATGTGTTCGCGGGCGGTGGTGTCGGGGCCCTTGGCGTGGCGTTTGCGCAGGAGCATAAAGCCGGCGAGGATGATCAGCAGGAGGCCGGCGACGAGGACGAAGTCTTTGGGTTCGCCGAGGGCGAGGAGGAGTCCTGGCGAGCGTAGCTCGCCGGCTAACGGGGCGAGGAGTGAGGTCATGGTTGAGACCCCAGTTGGTGGTAGGCGGCGAGGGCGGCCTGCTGGACGGTGTGGAGCGGGACGCCGTGGGTGTGTGCGGCGGCGGCGGCGTCTTCGTATTCGGGCTTGGCGGTCAGGGGCTGGTTGAGCCGGGAGCCGACCTTGATGCGGACGGTGCCGAAGGGGGTCTCGACGGGGGTGTGGTGGCGGTCGAGGACGAGGCGGTCCCAGGACCGGTAGCGGACGCCGAGCGAGCCGGTGAGGGCGAGGAGGTGATCGGCGACGGCGAGGCGGTCGTCGGCTTGGCAGAGGACCGAGAGGGTGACGCCGGGGCGTCCCTTCTTCATGGTGATGGGCGTGGCCCAGGCGTCGAGGGCGCCGCGGTCCAGGAGCTGTTGGATGGCGTGGGCGACGGCCTCGCCGGTGGTGTCGTCGAGGTTGGTGGCGAGCTCGACGACGGGCGGGGTGTTTGAGTCGGCAGCGGCTGAGGTTTCCGTCACGTGTTCGAGTTTATCGCAGCGCGGCCGCGACCACCGGTCGCGGCTTTATAGATTGGTGACATGCGTGAGCTGGCGTACCACGGTTTGCTGCGGGGCTTGACGGTGGGGCTGCGTCGGCGGTGCGGCGTGCGGTCCGGGGATGCGTTGCTGGTGGCGGTGTCGGGGGGGGCGGATTCGGTGGCGCTGCTGCGGGCCTTGCACGGGCTGGCGGGGCGTCGGCGGTGGGGGCTGCGGTTGGTCGTCGGGCATGTGCAGCACCACCTGCGGGGCGACGATGCGGAAGGAGATGCCGAGTTTGTGGCGGGGTTGGCGGACGGTTTGGGTTTGGCGTGTCTGCGGCGTGACCTGGACCCGACGGGGTGGAGCGGCAACGTCGAGGAGTCGGCGCGGGACGCGCGGTACGCGGCGCTGCACGAGATGGCGGTTGAGGCGGGGTGCGGTTTGGTGGTGACGGCCCACCACGCGGATGATCAGCTGGAGACGCTGTTGATGCGGATCGCGCGGGGGACGGGGGTGGAAGGTCTGCGGGGGATCGCGTGGCGGCGAGGGATGGGGGAGTGGGGAGTGGGCCTATGCGAGGGCATCGGGGAGGCCACGTGCCCGGGGGCAGAGCCCGGGGCTAAAGGCGCAGATGGCGGGCCGTGGTTGGTGCGGCCGATGCTGGGGGTGACACGGGCGGTGGTGCTGGACTACTTGGAGCGGCTGGGGCAGGGGTGGCGGGAGGATGCGAGTAACGGGGATGTGAGCCGGGCGCGGGCTCGGCTGCGGGCGGAGGTGTTGCCGGGGCTGCGGGCGTTGAACCCGCGGGTGGCGGAGCACGCGGTGGCGTTGGCGGACCGGGTGCGCGATGGGCGGCGTCAGGGCTTGTCTGAGAGGAGCAAGGCGATGCCCAGCTCGCCATCAACCCGGCGGCATTGATCGGGTCTTCAGGACCCACCTACGGGGCGGGGCGGGGCCCGAGCGTGGGGGTGGGCAGGAGGTGGCCGAGGTGGAGGGACGGGCCCGGCGCGGCGCGGTTGTTGGTCACCGAGCGGACGGCGAAGCGGACGCCCTCGGGGCCGGCGTGGAAGGCGGGGTCGGGGAAGAGGTTGGGGTCGGCGACGAGCTTGGCGGCTTGCGGATGAGGGAGCGACGGGGGGCGCAGCCGGGTGGTGTCCGCCAGGCGGATCGGTGCGTTGGCGAAGAGCACGGGCTCTGCATTGAGGTAGATGGCGGCGGTGGCTCGCGGCGAGGTGACGGGCGCGGTGGAGTCGTCGTTGGGCTGGGGGTAGGCGTGCGACAGGAGGTGCTGGCTGTCGTAAGTGAAGGCGAGGGCTGCGGGTGCCGCGGGCTGCGGGTGGCGGAAGACCGGCTGCTCATCCAGGTAGAGCTGCCACTGGCCGCGGTCCAGGGCGGCATAGGCGAAGCGTCGGGAGTCGGGGCTGAAGCGGAGAGTGTGGGGGGCGATCTGGTTGTGGGCTGAGAGCGGGCGGTGGTTGAGGGCGATGAACCACTGGTGGCGGTGCTGGACCGCGTAGGCGACGGATCGGCCGTCGGGGCTGAGGCGGAGGGAGTGTTGGCCGATGGCCTGGGTGGCGGGGCCGCGCTTGCCGTTGACGACGGCATAGGAATAGCCGTCTTCTTTGATGGTGGCGGCGAGGGTGGCGAGGCCGTTGGTGGGGTCGGTCGTCGGGGTGAAGGTGAATTGGCCGGGGGTGTCGCTTTGGTAGTCGGGGTCGGGTTGGTGGTCGACGACGAGATACCACTGGGCGGGGGCGGTCCGGGCCCAGTGGACGAGTCGGCCGTCGGGGAGGTAGGCGGGGTGGAGGGTGGAGAGGAAGGCCGGGCCGAAGGTGGGGCCGGTGAAGGTGTGGTGCTGGGGGTGTTGGGTGAAGGTGGCGAGGCGGTTCTGGCCTTGGGTGTTGACGAGGACGGTGACGCGGGTCGAGTCGGGGGAGAAGATCGGTGTGGAGAGGATGGCGCTGAATTGGCCGAGGGTCTGGTGCTGTCCGGAGGCGAGGTGGTTGAGGACGAGGGTGTGGTGGGGGGGTTGGCCGGGGGCGGGGAGGGTGAATGCGGCGTGGGCGAGGGTCTGGCTGTTGGGGGCGAAGGTGGGGGCGGGGTGGATGCTGGCGAAGGCGGGCCCGAGGGTGGGGGGTTGGCGGTTGTCGTCGGTCCGGGCGAAGGCGAGCTGGTGGGGTCGGCCGGGGGCGCGTCGGGTGAGGACCGCGACGGTGCGGGCGTCGGGGCTGATGACCGGTTCGGCGAGCGCGGGCTGGGGGAGTTCGGCCCGTCCGCGGTGGTGGTGGAGGTGCCAGCGGGCGCCGACGCGGGTCACGGCGGTGTAGGGGGTGGCGGCGTGGTGGTTGACCTTGGCGAGGCGCTGCGGGCTGACGAGCTGGGGGAGCAGCTGGGGGAGGAACTCGCGGGTGAGGATGTCGGCGTGGTCGGGGGTGACGGCGGCGGGGGGCTGGGGCAGCGGGGGGAAGGCGGGCCCGAAGAGCACGCGGCCGTTGCCGCCGTTGATGGTGGATTTGGGGTGGTGGAACCGGAGGCGGTTGGAGTTGGAGAAGACGTGGCCGAAGGCGTAGGCGACGGCGTGGAAGGAGGGGTGGGCCTGGGTGCGGTGTCGTAGGAGGGAGTCGGCACGCTCGTCGAGGGTGGTGGACCAGACGCGGAGGGTGTGGGAATCGGTGGGGTGGGTGAGGGTCTCGGGGACGACGGTGGGCGCAGCGGGGGTGGGTCCGGCGAGGCACGCGGCGAAGAGGGCGGCGGCGAGACGTATGCGGGGCAGAGGGCGCATAGAGGGGGTATCGGCCGGATTTGGGGTGCGGTTGGGTGGTGGTGGGTGGGTGTGGGGTGGGGTGTGGTTTGCGGGGGGCGGGGCTGTGAGATAGGTTGCGGGATTGCGGACGGCCCCGGTGAGGTGCGTGCGTGCATGAGTAGGAAGCGAAGCTATGAAGGCTATTTGTGATCGCGGGGCGTTGGCGGAGTCGCTGCAGCTGGTGGGCGGGGTGATTGTGGCGCGGACGCCGAAGCCGGTGCTGACGTGCGTGCGGGTCGAAGCGGGGGAGTCGGGGCTGACTTTGTCGGGGACGGATCTGGAGGTGTCGATCACGCTGTCGAGCCCACGGGCCGAGGTCCAGGAGCCGGGCGTCGCGCTGATCCCGGCGGACAAGCTGCAGCAGATCGTGCGGAACTCGATCGACCCGACGATCACGCTCAGCACCGACCAGCAGACCACCGTCATCACCGGCCAAGACTCGAAGTTCACGGTCTACGGCCACGCGGTGAGCGACTTCCCGGAAGTCCCGAGCTTCACCGGCGACCCCGACTTCGAGGTCTCGGCGGCGGAGCTGCACCGGCTGATCGCGATGACGATCTTCGCAACCGCTCGGGAGAACTCGCGGTACGCGATCAACGGTGTGCTGGTCGAGCGGGACGGGAAGAACCTGTCGGTGGTCGCAACCGATGGGCACCGCTTGGCGATGGCGAAGGGGCTGTGCCAGTCGGCGGCGGAGGGCACGCGGAACGCGATCGTGCCGACCAAGGCGTTGAACCTGCTGCTGCGGTTGTTTGATGACGCGGAACAGCTGGTGAAGGTGAAGCTGGCGGACAACCAGGTGTTGTTTGCGACGGACGACGCGACGCTGGTATCGAACCTGGTGGAGGGGAACTTCCCGCCGTACCAGGACGTGATCCCGAAGGACGGCGACAAGCGGGCGACGCTCGTGACGGACGTGCTGATCTCGGCGGTGCGTCGTGCGGCGCTGCTGACCAACGAAGAGTCCAAGGGTGTGCGGATGGCGTTCTCGGGGGACGGTTTAGTGCTGTCAAGCCGGGCCCCGGAGATGGGTGAGGCGACGATCGACGTCGAGGTGCCCGAGTACAGCGGGGACGAGATCGAGATCGGGTTCAACCCGACGTACTTGTTGGACGCGTTGAAGGTGGTGGACGCGAACGAGGTGCACGTGGATCTGAAAGCCCCGAACAAGCCGGGCGTGATCCGGACGGGGCCGAACTTTTTGTATGTGGTGATGCCGGTCAACCTGCAGTGATCGGGCGTCGGGCGGGGTGGAGGGTGGGGCCAAACGATGGAGCGGTGCGCCGATGTCACTGAGCTGGACGGACGTTGAGGATCTGGGGCTGGAGCTGTTTGAGGCCCACCCAGGGATCGACCCGACGACGGTGCGGTTTGATCGGCTGCGGGACCTGGTGGAGGGGTTGGAGGAGTTTGAGCCGGAAGAGGGCCAGCGGGTGAACGAGCAGATCCTGGAGGCGATCCAGGCGGCGTGGATCGAGGAGCACGCGGAGGGCGGTGGTGGGGGTGGGGGTGGCAGCGACGAGGACGGGGGCGGGGATGCGGATGAGGGGTCGGGTTACCAGCCGAACACGCCGTTCCGGTAAGTGCGGCGGGGGGGTGGCGGCGTGGGGATTTCACGGAGTCCACACAAGACGCGTCGGGCTTCGGTTATTCTGTGTGGTTGGAGGGAGCAGGCCTACTATCTCGCCGCGGGGCAGGCGAGGACTAAGGGGTTGAGGGCGGCGTGGCGTATGGATCGAGCGTGATCCATGGTTCGCCTGGCGGCGTAGAGACGGGGATGGACGGGTCTGGCTAAGACGATGAGCACGACGAACGCGAACATGATGCAGAGCCCGCAGGCCATGGAAGCCGAGACTGTGTTGCCGCCCGGAGCGAGCGGCGAGGCGGCGAGTCCGCCTGCCGAGCGGTTGCCGACGGTGCAGCGGCCGCCGACGATCGACCCGAATGCTGGCTGGTGGGCCCGGCTCATCCAGCGGATCGAGGCGAAGTGCTCGAAGCTGTCGGTCAAGAACAACTTCTGGCACCGCACAATGGCGCGGATCTTCCTGCCGCTGGCCTGGCGGTCGGGGATCAAGTTCCGGTCCAAGGCGGGCGACCCGTTCCAGATGGTCGTGCCGTTCCGTCGGTTCAACAAGAACTGGTACAACGCGATGGCGGGCGCCGCGATGCTCGCCAACTCGGAGGTGGCCGGGGGCAGCTACATCTTCCAGTCGGTCGGCGCGGATTACACCGTGGTCTGCAAGAAGCTGGAGTACAAGTTTCTGCGACCCTGTCTGGGCCCAGCGATCTACCAGGTCGACCCGGCGGAGGGGACCGACCTGGATGAGCTCAAGCGGACGAAGCTGGAGTTCAACGTGACGGTGGAGATGACGATCTACCAGGCGGTGGTGCACAAGGACGAGAAGCAGCGGCGGGTCGGGAAGTCGACGGCGACGTTCCATGTCGCCCCCAAGGCGCAGCTGCGGGAACGGAAGCGGAAGGCCAAGGAGCGTTCGCTCGGGGTGAAGTAGGCGTCTGCGATGATCTCACGACAACTGGGCAGGCATGATGTGCGGGTCTCGGTGCTGGGGATGGGAGGGATCGTCGTATCCAAGATCGAGCAGGCGGAGGCGGACCGGCGGGTTGCGGCGGCGATCGATCGCGGGATCAGCTATTTCGATGTCGCGCCGCAGTACGGGGATGCGGAGGAGCGGTTGGGGCCGGCGCTGCGGCCGTACCGGGACGGGGTGACGCTGGCGTGCAAGACACTGGAGCGCAGGGGTGACGCGGCGACGGCCGAACTGGAGCGTTCGCTGTCTCGGCTCCAGACCGACCGCTTCGACATCTACCAGCTGCACGCGATGACGACCGCCGAAGACGCGGACGTTGCGCTCGGCCCAGGCGGGGCACTCGAGGCGGTGATCAAGGCGAAGGAGCAGGGCAAGGTCCGGCTGATCGGGTTCAGCGCCCACGACGAGGCGACGGCCCTTCGGCTGATCGAGACCGGGGCGTTCGACACGGTGCTGTACCCGCTGAACGCGGTGGCGTACGAGGCCGGGGTGTTCGGGCCGGGCGTGCTGGAGGCGGCGAACGCGCGGGAGATGGGGGTGCTGGCGCTCAAGGCGATGGCGAGGGGGCGGGTCGAGTCGTGGGAGGATCGGCCGTACCCCAAGTGCTGGTATCAGCCGGAGGACCGGCCGGAGGTCGCGCACCGGCTGCTGCGGTACACGCTGAACCTGCCGGGGGCGACGGCGGCAATCCCGCCGGGTGAACCGGCGATGTTTGACATGGCATTGGACGCGGCGGACCGGGGCCTTGAGCCGCTTTCCGAGGGTGAACGATCGGAGTTGATGGCGGCTTTGGGGGTCGATCTGGTGCCGATTTTCCCGCACCCGGCGTGACTCGGCGGGGGCTAAGACCCGTGGGGGGCTTGAGAAAGGTGTTCCGCTGGGGCGGTTGGGCCGATATACTCCCTGCTATGGAAGCGTTGCTCACGCAAGTTGTTGGTCTTTCGATCCCCGGCGCGGTCTGCGTCGGCGGTGTCGTTGTTGGCTGAGCGGACGACCCGTAAACACCCCCGCGATCGATGCCGTTGCCGATTTGGCCGACGGCTTTGCCCTCTCAAATCGACAGAGACATCCCCCACCCGCACCTACCCGCCTTAAACCGCCCTTACCCAGCGGCCGGCCCCTTGCCCACCGCTCTCCAGGAATCCCGCCATGTCCGCCAACCCCGCCTCCGCCAACGCCGCCGCCCGGGCCGCCAAGGCCCTGTCCACCCAGTCCTACGAGAACTTCCGGGCCGCCGGCCCGTCCACCGACCAGTACGCCGGCAAGACCGGCGCCCAGATCTTCCATGATCTGATGAAGGCCCACGACGTCGACACGATCTTCGGCTACCCCGGCGGCGCGATCCTGCCCGTCTTCGATGCGATCCACGAGTCCGACCAGTTCAAGTTCATCCTGACCCGCCATGAGCAGGGCGCGGGGCACATGGCGGAGGGCTACGCCCGCGTGACCGGCAAGCCCGGCATCGTGCTGGTGACGTCCGGTCCTGGCGCGACCAACACGGTCACACCGATGCAGGACGCCTTGATGGACGGCACGCCGATGATCGTGTTCGCCGGCCAGGTCGCGACCTCGGCGATCGGGACCGACGCGTTCCAGGAAGCGGACATGACCGGGATCACGCGGCCCTGTACGAAGTGGAACGTGCTGGTCAAGCGGGTGGAGGACATCCCGCGTGCGATCAACACCGCGTTCCACATCGCGACGACCGGCCGACCGGGCCCGGTGTTTGTGGACCTGCCCAAGGACGTGACCGCCGCGGTGCTCGAGGGTGCGTGCTACGACCAGGTGCACCTGCCCGGTTACCACGTCCGTGAAGCGGGCACCAGCAGCGAGATCGAGCGGGCGGCCGAGCTGATCAACGGCGCGAAGAAGCCGGTGTTTTATGTCGGTCAGGGAGCGATCCTGTCCGGGGCCGAGAAGGTGGTGGCCGAGTGTGCGCGGAAGGCGAACATCCCGGTGACCACGACGCTTCAGGGGCTGGGCGCGTTCCCCGAGACGGACCCGCTGTCGCTGCACATGCTGGGGATGCACGGCTCGGCGTACGCGAACTGGGCGATGCGGGACGCCGACGTGATCGTCTCGATCGGGGCCCGGTTCGACGACCGCGTGACCGGGAAGATCAGCGCGTTCGCGCCCGCGGCCCGGGCTGCGGAGAAGGCTGGCCGGGGCGGGATCATCCACTTCGACATCGCGCCGGAGCAGATCAACAAGGCGGTCCCCGTGACCATCGGCGTCGAGGGCGACGCCCGGAAGAACCTCGAACTGCTGCTGCCGCACCTCACCGCCGGCGACGCCGCCACCTCGGCGGCCCGCGCCGACTGGCTGAAGCAGGTCACGCAGTGGAAGGCCGACCACCCCTTCGCGTTCGGCAAGGACGAGCGGGAGTTCCACCTCAAGCCCCAGGCCGTGATCGAAGAGCTCTACAACCAGCTCGGCGAGAACGGGATCATCACCACCGGCGTGGGCCAGCACCAGATGTGGGCCGCGCAGTTCTACCAGTACACCGAGCCCCGGCAGTGGATGACCTCCGGCGGGCTCGGCACGATGGGCTTCGGCGTGCCCTCGTCGGTCGGTGCTCAGGCGGCCGAGGACATCCTCGCGGAGAAGGAAGGGCGTAAGCCTCGGCAGGTGATCAACATCGACGGCGACGGCTCGTTCTCGATGACCGCGATGGAGATGGTCACCGCCGCTCAGTACAAAATCAACGCCAAGTCGATCATCCTCAACAACGACTTCCAGGGCATGGTCAAGCAGTGGCAGGACCTGTTCTACGACGAGCGGTACAGCCACACCGAGATGCACAACCCCGACTTCGTCGCGCTCGCCGACGCGATGAACTGCAAGGGCTTCCGCGTCACGAAGCTGGAAGACCTGCCCGCGGTGATGAAGGACTTCCTCGAGTACGACGGGCCGGCCGTGCTGGAGGCGTTGGTCGAGAAGCACGAGCACGTCTACCCGATGGTGCCCGCGGGCAAGACCGTGGACGACATGGTGCTCGGCCCGGCGGACGGCAGCGGCGGAGGCTGCGAAGTCAAGCAACCGCGTTGATCAGCACGGCTCTTCCGGACGCCCAATACGGGCTCTTTGAACGGCATGACGCCACGCCCACCCGGAGAACGGTGTTCTGTCGGTGTAGGTCCGTTCGCCACGACAACTCGTTAATTTTTTCGGCGAACGCCGAGGAAGTTCCGGTAACACGCGGCGTCCACCCCAATTATTGGAGCCAGAACGAGTTTTCTCACGAAGGTGTATCAGTGGGGATGGCTCGTGACCCGAATGAGGTCATCATCAATGCGGCTGCTGCTGCCATCCACCCCCGGATATACTTACGGAGCGACGGAGATTCCCTGTCATGAGACAACCTCTACACAAACTGCACGTGTTCGTGGCCCCCGCGGCTGCCGGTCTCGCCCTGTCGGCGGCCCCGGCGTTTGCCGGGTTGACCACGATTGCTGATTCGGGGGGCGAAGCTTCTCACCTCGAGATCTTTGATGCGACCTATGGCGGTGGTTTCGTTGCAGACGGCGCGGGTTTCATCAGCGCGTCGGTCTCCGTTGAACGGATCGACGACGAGGAAGACATCGCCTTCGGGTTCGGCTCGTTCTCGGCCCGGTCGATCGCCCGGTTCGCCAAGCTCGATCAGTCGTTTGGCTACATCGATGCCGGTGGCGACTTCCAGGGGCTGTTTGAGGAAACGGGCCGTAACTTCAACGTCACCGGCTCGGTCGGTACGACCGTACTGGACACCCCGGTCACCTTCGCTCGCTTGGGCACGGGCGGCATCGTCAGCTCGGACCCGGCCGCCAACAGCGACGGGCGCGACCACCTGATCACCTACAAGGTGACCACCGGCCTCGACGACCCGTTCTACGTCCTGTTCTTCGAGGACCTGTTCGGCACCGCGGCCGACGACGACTTCCAAGACCTGGTCGTGGAGGTCCGCCCGGTGAGCATGGTGCCGACCCCCGCCGCGGCCGGTTTGGGCCTGGCCCTGATGGGTGCGTTGACCCTGCGTCGCCGCCGCGACGCCTGAGCCGACGGCCCCCTCCAATCGTCTGATAAGCCACAGCTGCCGGCGTCCAGCGCCGAAGCTGATGCTGTGGAGCCGGTTGGTCCGACAATATCTGTGATTAACGCAATCCCGCGGACCCGACCCGCCATGTGGGTGGGACGGGCGTGGGTAAGGACGCTGGTGTACCCCTTACGGGAAAGGGCCGGGCATGTTTTTGATCCAGACAACACGGGCGGGAGCGGTATTGGCGGTCGTGGGTTGTGCGTCATCCGCCAGCGGCGGGTTTACGACCATTGCCCCGCCGTTCGACGGCGAGGTGGGCCACGAGGCGATCCTTGAGTCGGCGTTCGGTGGCGACTTCGTGGCGTCGGGGCTCGACTTCAGCAACGGCACCATCACCGCGACGCGGGTGGACGATGACGACAACCAGCTGTTCGAGATCCCGGTGTTCGATGCCGAGGTCGAGGCGGTGTTCGCGTCGCTGGACCAGACGTTCGGCTACCTGCCCGGGCCTTCGGGCGGCGACTTCGTCACGATCTTCGATGTGGTGGGCAAGGCGTTCAACGTGACCGGGTCGGTCGAGGGGCTGACGATTGCCGACCAGCCGTTCCGCTTCGCCCGCCGCGGGGCGAACGGGATCGACTCGTCGCTGGACGCCGACAACGGCGGGCTCGACAAGCTCGTGACCTACGAGATCACCGGGCTCGACACCGACGCCGACGTGACGCTGTTGTTCTTCGAGGACCTGCTCGGCACGGTCAAAGACGACGACTTCCAAGACCTCGTGGTCAAGGTCACGGCCCGGCCGGGCACACCCCGGCCGATCCCGAACCCTGCGGCTCTGGGGGCCGGCCTCGTGATGCTGGGCGCCCTGATGCTGCGGCGTCGGCGGACGGCCTGATCGCTCGGCCGCACAACACACCCATCCAGTCCTCTCGACGCCCCGGCCAAGCGCCGGGGCGTTGTCTGTAGGGACGACTGCCGGCCGGTGTCATACGGAGCGGGAGAGGGGGGTAGGCGGGTTAGGCGGGTGGGTGGGGTGGGGTGAGGCGGAGGTCGTGGAGGCGGAGCTCGACGGTGGTCTGGCCGTTCCAGGTGTTGAGGGTGGGCTCGGCGAGCAGGTCGAGGCGTTGTCCGGCGTGGTAGGGGCTGTGCCCGTCTTGGGCCATGCCGAAGCCGAGGGCCTGGAGGGTCGTGCCGTGCTGCTCGAGGGTGAGCTTGAGGTGGGTGCCGGTGCGCCCGATGACGCGGGGCTCGGCGGCGAGGCGGACGTCTTGGAACAGGAACCGGGGGGCGGGGTTGGATCGGCCGAACGGGGCGAGCTGTTGGATGCAGCGCACCAGCGGCCGGCTCACGTCGGGCAGGGTGAGCTCGGCGTCGTAGGTGAAGCGGGGGCAGAGGTGCTCGGGGGGGAGCAGGGGGGTCAGGGCGGTGTTGGCCTGTTCGCGGAAGGCGTCGAGGTGCTCGGCGGGGAAGGTGAGGCCGGCGGCCATGGCGTGACCCCCGAACTTGGTGCAAAGCGATTCGGCGAGTGGGGCGAGGGCGGCGTGGAGGTCGACGCCGTCGACGCTGCGGGCCGAGCCCTTGGCGACGCCGGTCTCGGGGTCGATGCCCAGCAGGATGGCGGGGCGGTGGAAGCGTTCGGTGATGCGTGAGGCGACGATGCCGAGGACACCGGGGTGCCAGCCTTCGGCGGCAAGCACGATCACGCGGTGGTCGTCGGCGGCGTAACCGGCGGCGTTGATCTGCTCGAGTGCTTGGCGTTCGATGTCGCGTTGGAGGGCACGGCGATCGTCGTTGATGGTCGTGAGGTGCTCGGCGAGCCGGGCGGCGTGCTGGTGGTCGTCGGTAAGGAAGAGCTCGAGGGCGTCCTTGGCGTGGCCGAGCCGGCCGACAGCGTTGAGGCGGGGGCCGAGGGCGAAGCCGCAGTGGTAGGCGTCGATCTTGTCGGCACGGAGTTGGGCGGCATCGATGAGCGCGTTGAGCCCGGTGAAGGGGGTGTGCTTCATCCGGGCGAGGCCGAAGGCGGTGAGGGTGCGGTTGTCGCCGGTGAGGGGGACGACGTCGGCGACGGTGCCGAGGGCGGCGAGGGCGAGCAGGTCGACGAGCAGGTCGCGGAGGGACTCGGGGAGCCGGTCGGTCTGGTGGTGGGCCTTGGCGGTCTGCCAGGCGAGCTTGAGGGCGACGCCGGCACCACAGAGCGGGGTGGCGGGTGGGGTGGCGGGTGGGGTGTCGCCGAGGTCGGGGTGGACGATCGCCACGGCAGCGGGAAGCTCTTCGGGGCCACTTCCAGGGGTGTGGTGATCGGTGATGATCAGGTCGAGGCCGAGCGAGGCGGCGTGGTCGGCGGCGGCTTGGGCGGTGATGCCGCAATCGACGGTGACGATCAGGGGTTTGGGGCGTTCGGGTTGGGCTTGTTGGGCGAACTGGTCGAGGGCGTCGGTGTTGAGGCCGTAGCCTTCGTCGAGGCGGTGGGGGATGTAGGGGGTGGCTTGAGCACCGAGGGCGATCAGGGTGCGGGTGAGGATGGTGGCGGCGGTGACGCCATCGACGTCGTAGTCACCGTAGACGATGACGGGCTGTTGGTCGGCGATGGCACGGGCGAGGCGGTCGGCGGCGGCGGTGCAGCCGGGGAGGTCGGCGGGGTCGTCGAGGTGGGAGAGCTTGGGGTGGAGGAAGCGTTGCTGGGCGTCGGGGTCGGTGATGCCGCGCTGCGCGAGGATGTCTCGGAGCAGCGGGGCCACCTCGGGGTGGTTCGGGCCAGCCGCGGCTTCAGGGCGGGGGCGTGGGGTCCAGCGTGCGGGGCGCTGGGTGTGGACCTGGGGCGATGCGATCGCGTCCCCCGAAAGCTGGAGGGGGGGTTGGGTTAGGGCGTTGAGGGGGGTGGGCGAGCCGTGCGTCCGTGCGGCGGTCATGTAGTGAGTTTAGGGCAGATCAGTCGGCACGACCGTTACAGGCGTCAGGGTTTGCCGAGCTTGCGGGGGCCAGGCTGGTCGGGAGGGTGATGCGAGGGGGGCGACGGGTCGATGCCGCAGGTAGCGGAATGGGAGCGTGCGCCGTGGACCGGCGTGGCGCTACCGGTTCAGGAACACGCCATGGAACGACTTACGATCCATCACTCCGATCAGCACACCCGGCGGTGGCCCCGCGGCTTCACGCTGGTGGAAATCCTGATCGTGGTGGTGATCATCGCGGTGCTGGCGGCGATCGTGATCCCGCAGTTCTCAAACGCGAGCGAAACGTCGAAGCAGAACGCGCTGCGGAGCAACATGTTCCAGCTGCGTCAGCAGATCGAGCTTTACAAGGTCGATCACGACGGCGTGCCACCCACGCTGGCGGACTTCATCGATCAGATGACGCTCTCGACGAACACGGCCGGGGACACGGCCGCGATCGGGACGCCGGGCTACCCGCACGGGCCTTACCTGAACCAGATGCCGCCGAACCCGTTCACGGACACGGTGCCGCTGGGTTCGGGTTCGGTGGGGAGCAGCGCGTGGTGGTACGACGAGACGACGGGTGACATTGCCCCGAACGACTCGTCGACGCACCGCAACTGGTGAGTAGTCATGACCTAGGCGGTATAGCGGGGGCGGTTGGGTTATCGTTTGCGCATGGTGAGCCGGTGGCTGGGTTCTGTGCTGTTGATGGGGGTGTTGTGGGGAGCGTCTGGTTGTGACGGGGGCGACCGGGTGATGGGGACGCCAAGCGATGCGGGTGGGCCGGTTGACACCGTGCGGGGGACGCCGGTCGCGGAGGGAACGCCCGGTGGCTTGCCTGGGGTGGTGGGCGTTGAAGCGGTCGCGGTGCGGGATGAGGTTTCGTTGGGGGTCGATGGTTCGTGGTTAGGCCCGGAGCTGTCGGCGGTGACTTCGGAGCCGGAGCTGTGGGTGCGGATCGGCGTGGCGGTGCAGGGGGTGAACCTGAGCAAGTCGGGGCCGGGCGAGGCGCGGGGGTTGGCGGTCCGGGAGGTTGGCGTGGACGGCCGGCTGCGCGGCGAGACGGTCTTGCCGGCGGTGGGGGTGGAGTTTCGGCCCACGACCGATCGGCGGGGGGTGTCGGCGTGGTGGCGGGGCCGACGGCTAGGCGTTTGGTCCGGGTTGGGGGTGGAGGTCCGGCGGCTTGTGGCGAGCGGTAATGATCCGGCGGGTGGGGTGGCGGTGGACGGGCGGGGGTTCCCGGCGAAGGTCCGGCTGTACCCGCTGACGCGGGGCGGGTTGGCGGTGGGGCGGCTGGACGTGGTGAATGTCGTGGGGCTGGAGCGGTATCTGCCGGGGGTGTTGGAGCGGGAGCTGTACGGGAGCTGGCCGGCGGCGACGTACAAGGCCCAGGCGGTGGCGGCGCGGTCGTACGCGTTGTGGGAGCGGCGGCAGGCGGGGCGACGGCACTACCACCTGGAGTCGACGGTGGCGAGCCAGGCGTATGTGGGCAAGTCGACGCGGGCGGTGGCGGTGGAGGCGGTCGCGGCGACGCGGGGGGTGGTGCTGGCGTGGGACGGCCGGGTGCTGCCGGCGTTTTACTCCAGCACGTCGGGCGGGCGGGGGCAGGACGCGTTGTCGGCGTTCCCGGAGCGGGGGCTGGACCTGCCGCCGCTGCGGGGTCGCGATCACGGGCGGTGGGGGGCGGGCAGTGGCCGGCACCGCTGGGCGGTGATCGAACGGGACCGGGGGACGCTGGCGGCACGGATCGCGGCGTGGGGCCGGGCCGCGCGGCACCCGGTGGCGGGGCTGGACGGGCTGCGGGCGATCCGGGTGGCGGGGCGGAACGCGGTGGGCCGGCCGACGCGGTTCGCGGTGGTCGGGGTGGACGGGCAGCGGTACGAGCTGGCGGCGGAACGGCTGCGTTTTGCGGTGAACCACTCGGCAGCGGGGCTGCCAGGGCTGGCACGAGAGGTGGTCTTGCCGAGCAGTGACACACAGCCGGTGGTGGCCGGGGGTGTGGTGCGGTTCGAGGCCGGCCGGGGTTTTGGGCACGGCGTGGGGCTCGCGCAATGGGGCGCGAAAGAAATGGCGGACGCCGGTAACGACTTTGGGTCGATCCTCGTCTTTTACTACCCGGGGGCGGCTCTGGTCCGAGCATACCGCTGAGGGCTGCGGGAGCTGCTCGTGTTTGAGGTAAGATGGACGAGTTGCTGCGGCGACAAATGTCAGGCTGAACGAAGCGACCCGGAGGTTGATCTAATGCGAACGAAACTTGCTGGAACGATGCTGCTGTCAGGGGCTTTGCTGCTCGGCACGGCGGGGTGCGAAACCGTTGGAATCCAGGGCGGATTCGGCACGCAGGAGCCGAGCAACCCGGATGAACAGCTCAACACGACGCGATCGACGAACCGCTGGGACGCGGGCCGTCAGGCGCAGCTGGAAGAGATCATCGATGAGCGTGATCGGTTGGCGGCGGAGAACGCCGAGCTGCGGGCGGAGGTCCGTCGGCTGCAGGGTCAGTAAATCACCAGCCGGGCGAGATTGACGGGTCAGGTGGGACGGCCGGTTTTGGGCTCTGGGCCTTGTCCGTTGGTGGGTTGTTTAGGCGGAGATTGCTTGTCGTCTTGGTTTTTCTTATCGGCGAGCTCTTTGCGGTTGACCTGGGTCTCACGGGGGAAGTCGAAGGCGAGGCGGACTTTGTCGCCGTGGATATCGACCACGCGGATCAGACCCAGCGGATTGCTGGGGTCGCCGATGACAATCTCTTCGCCGATCCTTCGGGTGAGTGCAAGCATCCTTGAGTGTCCGGGGTCAGCCGGGTCTACGGTGAATGGGGCGGTTAGGTTGGGTTGGGGTGTTTGGGGTTAGCAGGAGGGGGGTGTGCAGGCGGCAGTGCGGGTGACTCTGGTTCATTCGGTGGTCGTGCGTTACCCGCTCGGGCTGAGGCTTGAGGTTTGCCCAGGGGCAGGCCTGTGCGTTAGTCCACCTGTTCGACGCCTGTGATCTGGGGAACCTTCTCCCGGACGTAGCGTTCGACGCCCATGTGGAGGGTCATGTTGCTGGAGGGGCAGCCGACGCAGGCCCCGTGCAGACGGATCTGGGCGACGCCTTCGTCGGTGATGCCGACCAGTTCGAGGTCGCCCCCGTCGTCCTGCACCGCAGGGCGGATGCGGTCGAGGATGGCACGGACTTGAGCCTGGACCTCAGGCGCGGTGACGGTCATGCCGGCCAGTGCGGAAGCGGGTATTGCGTTGTCAAGGGATTTAGCCATGGTTTTAGAACCGTTTGAAGATGATAGCGGCCTGCGGGTGACGGGACAATCACGGGGATTTCCCAGGGTCGATGGGCGGGGTGATTGCGGTGATCTGGCGGCCTGGGCGCAGCGGCTGGCCCGGAGCGATACGGAAAAACAACGGGCCGATTGACGCCCAAGCGGCGTGTTGCTACGTTTAGCGGTTCGTGAGACGGCGGGGCTGTCGGCTGTGCTGTTTCACGAAGGTTCGCCTTGCCGTAAAGGGGCGTCCATCGGAGTTGGATCGGGTCTGAGCCAGCGGCTGGATCGGGTCAGAAGAAGCTCCTCTTGGTCGCCCCTTATCCTTCTCAAGCGGGGCCCGTAAGGGTTCTGGTGAAGAAAGATAAGGGCATGCCTGGCAGGCGACCGACATCCCGACGCAACCCGCCAGCGCGGCATGCCACCCTAGCTCAGTTGGTAGAGCACACCCTTGGTAAGGGTGAGGTCGTGGGTTCGAGTCCCATGGGTGGCTTTACCAGGGGCCCGGTCCGAAGGCCGTCCGTCTCGACCCGCCCCATTCCCGCCGAGCCTCGTGCCCGGCCGATCAACCGAAACACCCGATGGCTGTGTGAGCCATCCCGACTTTGGGGCACGTCCCCGTTCACGCCCCTGGGGCATTCAGACCCGCCCCGTCACTCCCGTAACAGAGGTTCCCTCCCATGGCCAAAGATGTCTTCAACCGGACCAAGCCCCACGTCAACGTCGGCACCATCGGCCACGTCGACCACGGCAAAACCACCACCACCGCGGCGATCACCGCCGTCCAGGCCGCCAAGGGCCTGGCCGACCACATCTCGTACGACGACGTCGCCAAGGCTTCGGCCGCCGACGGCCGCCGTGACGCGACCAAGATCGTCACCATCGCCACCTCGCACGTCGAGTACGAAACCGAAAACCGGCACTACGCCCACGTCGACTGCCCCGGCCACGCCGACTTCGTCAAGAACATGATCACCGGCGCCGCCCAGATGGACGGCGGCATCCTCGTGGTCTCCGCCGCCGACGGCCCGATGCCCCAGACCCGTGAGCACGTCCTGCTCGCCCGTCAGGTGAACGTGCCCAAGCTCGTGGTCTTCCTGAACAAGGTCGACCTCGTCGACGACGAAGAGCTGCTCGAGCTGGTCGAGCTCGAGGTTCAGGAACTCCTGACCAAGTACGACTTCGAAGAAGACACCCCGATCGTCAAGGGTGCCGCCTTCCCCGCCCTGCAGAACCCCGGCGACGAATCCGCCAACGCCTGCATCGGCGAGCTGATGGACGCCATCGACACCTGGATCCCCGAGCCCGAGCGTGAGCTCGACAAGCCGTTCCTGATGTCGATCGAAGACGTCTTCTCCATCAAGGGCCGTGGTACCGTCGCGACCGGCCGTATCGAGCGTGGCAAGGTTACCGTCGGCGACGCCGTCGAGATCGTCGGCCTCGGCGACACCCAGGCGACCACCGTCACCGGTGTCGAGATGTTCACCAAGACCCTCGAAGAAGGCATCGCCGGCGACAACGTCGGGTGTCTGCTGCGTGGTATCGAGAAGAGCGATGTCCAGCGTGGCCAGGTCCTCGCGGCGCCCAAGTCGATCACCCCGCACAGCCAGTTCGAGGCCGAGGTCTACGTCCTGACCAAGGAAGAGGGCGGCCGTCACTCGCCGTTCTTCTCCGGCTACAAGCCGCAGTTCTACTTCCGGACCACCGACGTGACCGGCAAGATCGAGCTGCTCGGCGGTGCCGAGATGTGCATGCCCGGCGACAACGTCACCATGTCGGTCGACCTCGAAGAGAAGCCGATCGCCATGGAGGAAGGCCTCCGGTTCGCCGTCCGCGAAGGCGGCCGCACCGTGGGTGCCGGCGTGGTCACCAAGATCACCAAGTAACTCAAGACCCAACCGCGTGGCCGGTGGACACACCGCCCACGCGCTTCAACACCCCCGTCGTTCCGATTTTTGAAAGGCCCCGACCATGGCCAAATCCAAAGACGCCGTCGAATACGTCTGGCTGCAGTGCACCGAATGCGGCGACCTGAACTACCGCACCCCCGTCAACGTCAAGGGCGGGCTCCCGGAAAAGCTCAAGGCCGGTCTCAAGAAGCACTGCCCCCGGCTCCGCAAGCACACGCTGCACAAGATCAAGCGGAAGTAAGCCAATCGCTCAGGGCTTCGAACGCTCCCTACGGGTGTAGCTCAGTTGGCTAGAGCAGCGGATTCCAAATCCGCAGGTCGTGGGTTCGAGTCCCTCCACCCGTGTTTGTTGTTAACGCCGCCGCCTCTTCCAGGCCGCCGAAAGTTCACATGGCCCTCTCCATCTACAAACCCGGTCAAGGCTACTGGACCCGCACCATGTCCGTCGTCGGCTTCGGCACCCTCGTCCTCGCCGGCGTCGGCTGGCTCTGGCAGGAGTTCACCGCCTGGTTTGCCGGCTTCGACCAGATCCTCTACCTCCAGGGCGGCATGGCCGTCTTCGTCATCGCCGGCTTCGGGCTCCTGTTCTACAAGCTCTTCGGCACCAACCAACGCATCGTCGACTTCTGCATCGCCACCGAAACCGAAATGAAGAAGGTCAACTGGCCTTCCAAGAAAGCCATCTACGGCCTCACCCTCGTCGTCATCGGCGGCACCCTCTTCATCGCCCTGCTCCTCTTCGGGATCGACTTCGGCTTCAGCCTCCTGTTCCAGAAGATCGGCATCCTCAAGCTCGACTAACCACCCACCATGAGCGAACTCGACCCCACCACCCCGACCACTTCCACCGCCCCGGTCGAAGGACAGCCCGACACCCCCGAAGCCCCCGAGGAAGAGCCCCTCGTCACCGAGGGCATGAACTGGTTCGTCCTCCGCGTCGCCTCCAACAAGGAAGACTCCGTCCGACGCACCCTCCTCCGCAAGGTCAAGATCGAAGGCTTCGACGGCACCCACGACGAGAAGCCCATGCTCGTCAACCGCATCCTCGTGCCCACCGAAAAAGAGAAGACCATTAAGGCCGGCAAGCAGAAGGTCATCGAGACCAAGCTCTACCCCGGCTACGTCTTCGTCGAGATGCGCCTCGAGCCCGACGGCCGGATCCCCCAAGACGTCTTCTTCCTCATCAAGGAAACGACCGGCGTCGGCGACTTCATCGGCACCGCGGGCCGGCCCAGCCCGATGTCGATGCCCGAGGTCGAGAAGATGATCAACGCCGCCAAGCCCGCCGAGGAGCAGCCGCAGGTCAAGATGGAGTTCGAGCCCGGCGACCACATCCGCATCAAGGAAGGCGCTTTCGAGAACATGGACGGCACCGTCGATGAGCTCCTCCCCGAGCAGGGCAAGGTCCGCGTCCTCGTCACCGTCTTCGGCCGATCCACCCCCCTCGAGATCGAGTACTGGCAGATCGAAAAGGTCGTCGAGGAATAGCCCCGTTCCTCACCCCTTTAGCCCCAGGCTCTGCCTGGGGGCACGCGGTGTACCCGATGACACCGCCTTGCGGACGCCCGAGGCAGGTTTCTCGCCGCTCTGACCGATAACCATTCATCACCCCCGCCGCTCCTGCCGATATATCCGGTATGAGCGCGATGAGCTCCATCCTCGCGGGAGGCGTCGCCGGTGCACCGCTAAGTACCCGCACCGCTCAGGCCCCCCGTTCTCAAGCCTCCGCCCAGGCCCAGCGGTTCTCCGCCGAGCTGCGGGGTGTGGTCGAGACCGACAAGGCCGACCTCCAGACCAAAGACACCGACGAAGAGATGCCCGACCGCCAGGCCCCGGGCTACGACGACCTCTGGAAGAAGCGTCAGCAGCAGGCCAACGCCCAGACCGACGCCCGCTCGATGCCCGAGCTCCCCATCGATGACCCCGCCGCGTCTTTGACCGACGCCACGCTGTACCACCACATCGATATCCGCGCCTGACCCCGCGCCCCTCCTATCGGAATCCCCTGCCAGCCGCGAGCAAACCTGCCCGCAGCCCTGTCGCTGTCAACCCGGCAAAGCCCTGACGTTTGTAGGGCCTGCGTAAGCACTTCTCGCCCCATCACTCCCACGAATCCGTGGCCCTCCGCCATGCTGAATCGGTTACTCGCGGGACAACCTACTCGTACCCCCGCCACCACCCTCGCACCCGCCCAAGCCCCTGGTCCGATCCATGATCCAACCGATCTCCAGCCCATCCAGCTCGCCCCTGCCCCGCACTCTCGGTGAGAATCGCTCGGCCGTCGATCAGGCGACCAACCGCCTCGCCACCGGGATCCGCCTCAACGCGGGCAAGGACGGCCCCGCCGACCTCATCAGCTCCGAACGCCTCCGCGCGATCCTCGAAACCCTCGACGCCGAGTCCGCGGTCATCACCCGTCAGGACCAGGTCGCCAGCGCCGCCGACGGCTTCCTCGCCGAGGCGTCCCGCCTCCAATCCGAGAACCGTGGGCTCGAGGTCCAGCTCGCCGACACCACCCGGTCGCAAGCCGAGCGCGATGCCATCCAGTTCCAGCTGGACTCCAACAACCAGGCCATCGACCGCATCGGGCAGACCGCGTCCTTCAACGGCCAACGCCTGTTCTCCGGCGACACCACCCTCGCGCTCGGCGATACCTCCATCACCCTCCCCGCCATCAATGCGCAGTCGGATATCGCTACCCTCCGCGGCCAGATCGGTGCGTATCAGTCCAACACCCTCGACAGTGCGCAGCGGAGCAACCGCATCGCTGCCGAGCAGACCGCATCTGCCGTCAGTGACCTCCGTGACACCGACTTCGCGGAGGAGCTCGTCAACCTCCGCAGCGCTCAGCTCCGTACCGAAGCAAACGTTCAGACCCTCGCGGTCATGAACGACACCCGCAGCAGCGTAATCAACCTGCTGGGATGAAGCGAAGCTCCATACCGCCGAGTGACTACGCGCGTCATGCCTTTTGAGTGACGAGTTCTTCTCGCGTTTCGGATGTGTAGAGGTCGGGTCTGCTCCTCCACTCATGTGCGATATTCCGCATCAGCAAAGCGCAGTCCGGCTCGATCGAGCCGGGCGGGAAGCGTTCGCGGTCATCAAAAAACGACGAGTGTTCCTGTTCGATCGCCAGCGGGGAAACCCGCCAGTCGAGCGAATGCAGCTCCATGCCGTGGAACCGGCCCTCCTGACGGGTCGCGGAGTAGCCCGTTGCGCCGAGCGAGAAAAAACCCGCCGCGGCATCGGTGTCCGCAAACACACTGTCTTCGGGCAGACGCTCTGCAGCACGCCCCGCGAACGCGATCGCGGTCTCGCCGTCTCGGCTGCGCACCGCCACACGGACCCGATCACTCGATTCGTCTGCCGTGAATCGGCCGCGATTGAAGATCCCAGGGAACACCCGCCCGCCCAGCATCTTATTGAACCACGAATCCGTATCGCGCCGCGGGATGTACACGCCCTCGCGCGTTTCCCCGTCTTGCGTCCAGCACACCGCTACACGGTGCGCCGCGTTCTCCGAGCCCAGCCCCAGCCAGGCCGGTACCCCGCGCGGACGCAACCCTTGGAAGCGGATCATGCACACCCCGCCGATCCCGTAGCCACCGTGCAGCTTCGGCACAAACGGCCGCGGCAGCACCCCCTTCAATGCGGCGGGGTCGATCCGGTAGTTCAGCAGCACCCGGCGGTTGATCGTGCCATGGATCGTGTTGAGGAATCCCGCGGTCTTCATGCCTCACGTTATTCCGGCTGATCCTGCGGTGTCTGCCAAAGCTCAACCGCGCATCACTCTTCGAACGCCGCGGCGACTTCCGTGTGGGTGATCTTGCCGTCATGGATATTCAGCGCCGAGCCCAGCGCCGCGTCGGTTTCGAAGACTGTCGCGAGGTCACTCCCCGCGAGCTTCAAGACCCACGTTTGAGTGGCGTTGCACAACGCCTGCGTGCTCGTCCGCCCCACCGCGCCGGGCATGTTCGACACGCAGTAGTGCACGACGTTGTCGACCACATACGTCGGGTCTTCGTGCGTTGTCGGCCGGCTCGTTTCGACACACCCGCCCTGGTCCACACCCACATCCACGATCACCGCGCCGTCCCGCATGTCCTTGAGCATGGCCCGTGGGATCAGCGTCGGCGTCCGGCCCCCCGGAATCAGGACCGCGCCGATCACGAGGTCGCTGTTGGTGACGTGCCAGCGGATCGCGTGCGGCTCGCTGTAGATCGTCCGCACATTCGCCGGCATCACCGCGTCCAGCTCCCGCAGCCGATCGAGGCTGACGTCCATGATCACGACATTCGCGCCTAACCCCGCCGCCACCTTCGCCGCGTTCGCCCCCACGATCCCGCCGCCCAGCACCGTCACCTTCGCCGGCTCCACGCCCGGCACCCCGCTCAGCAAAATCCCCCTTCCCATCTGCGGCTTCTGCAGCGACTTCCCCCCCTCCAGCACCGCCATCCGCCCCGCGACCTCACTCATCGGCGTCAGCAACGGCAGCTTCCCACGCACCACTAGCGTCTCATAAGCCACCGCCGTAATCCCCGCCTCCAGACACGCCGTCGTCAGCTCCCGCGACGCCGCAAAGTGGAAGTATGTAAACAGAAGCTGCCCTGGTTTCATCAACCCCCATTCCGGGGGCTGCGGCTCCTTGACCTTCACCACCATCTCCGCCGCGTTCCAAACCTCCGCTGCTTCCGCGACGACCTCCGCCCCCGCCGCCGCGTACTCGTCATCCCGATACCCACTGCCCACCCCCGCCCCCGCCTCGACAAGCACCCGGTGACCCGCCTTCACCAACAACTCCACCCCCACCGGCATCACCGCCACCCGGTACTCGTGCGACTTCACTTCCTTGGGAACGCCGATGATCATGCAGTCCCACCAAGCGTCTTGCTCATTGCGGCTTCTTCATCCAGAAATTCTTCGATCCGCTGATCGGTGTACATCTCGATCTCACCGCCACCCGAAGGCCGCAGCACCAAACACCCGTTCGCCTCTTCGATCACAAGTACATCGCCCGCCCGCAGCCCCAGCCGCTCACGCAGACTTTCTGGGATCGTGATACCTCCATTTGCGTCTATCTGGACGTCACTTCGCATATGTCGATTGTATGAGCGCAAGATGCATCGTAGGGCCGGATTTATCCGGCCTTTTTCGCGACAACAGCAGCCCGTCTCGGCCGGATAAATCCCGCCCTACCTGCTGGTCTTCCACCAGTGAGCGGGCTTGCTGCATCTTTTGCGTAGTAATTCAGGGCGCTTGATATAAGGCTCGCCCAGACAGTGAACCATTCTGTGGCAATTCGGGCACAAGGGAATCAAATCGCGTTTCGCGTCAGTCTCCCTTACGCCTCGCTCAAGCGGATAGCGGTGATGGACGTCGATCGGCGGTGAGTCCAGAGATTCCTGATAGCGCTCGACGAAGTCCATATTGCACGCTTGGCAGCGCATATCTCCAAAATGCTGTAGACAAGCCATACGCAAGGCGGCACTGCGTTCTGGTTTGTTGCTGAGAACTTCCCGATGCGTGCCTTCCATCTTCCGGATGCTTTCCGCCTCAGAGTCCCCTTGGGTAGCTGAATGTGTTGGGCTTTGAAAAAGACTTATCCACTCGGGATTGCTTGCGAGATTAGCTGACGAGAATCGCTCTTCATAGAGATGGCGATATGGATAGTTGTCGGTCTTTATCCACTCCACGCTCCCAAGATCCCATGTGTCCGCAAGGCTGGATCCGTCTTCTATGGGGATTTTCAATGATTGGACAACTAGCCTGTAAACACTCGTTACGTACCTAGGGTCACGTATTCGCCTGGCATCGTCATCGCTTTGTTGTCTCGTTTCTAGTCTTCGCTTGGTCGCAGCGATACGTGCCTGTTTTGCTTGTTGTTTTGTCTTAGGCGCAGCTCGTTTTATGTCGCCAAGAACAGCGATTACGTGTCCGATGGATACCTCTGGTTTTGCCATCCCTCAATTGAAGTGACAGATTTATCTTCTTGCAAGCTGTCTTGCCAGAATTCAGTCGTCGCTGTACCCATCAGGGTGGGCTTGGAACCACGCCCAGGCGTGTTGGGCCATGGTGGTGGGGTCGGTGATGGTGGCGGACCAGTTGAGGTCGCGCTTAATCTTGTCGGGGTTGGCGTAGAGCTGGGGGGGGTCGCCGGGGCGGCGGTCGGCGAGTTCGACGGTGAAGTCGACGCCGGTGGCTTGTTTGACGGCGTCGACGATCTCCTTGACGGAGAAGCCGCGGCCGGTGCCGAGGTTGTAGGTGCGGGTATCGCCGGGCTGGAGGGCGTCGAGGACGACGGCGTGGGCGTCGACGAGGTCGCAGACGTGGATGTAGTCGCGGACGCAGGTGCCGTCGGGGGTGGGGTAGTCGGTGCCGAAGATGTAGGCTTTTTCGCGGGTGCCGAGGGCGGCCTGGATGAGGACGGGGATGAGGTGGGACTCGGGGGTGTGGTCTTCGCCGAGGGTGCCGTCGGGCTGGCAGCCGGCGACGTTGAAGTAGCGGAGGGCGGCGAAGGCGAATTGGGGGTTGGCGGCGGCGTAGTCGAAGAAGACGCGTTCGTTGAAGAGCTTGGACCAGCCGTAGGGGTTGATGGGGGACTGGGGGAAGGTCTCGGTGATGGGCATCTCGGCGGGTTCGCCGTAGGTCGCACAGGTGGAGGAGTGGACGAGCTTGGTGACGCCGGCGTTGTCCATGGCGGTGAGGAGGGAGATGACGCCGGCGGTGTTGTTGGCGTAGTAGAGCAGGGGCTGCTCGACGGACTCGCCGACCTGGGCGAGGGCGGCGAAGTTCATGACGGCTTCGACCTGGTGGGTCTTGAGCGCGTCGGTGATGGCGTCGGTGTCGCGGAGGTCGAGCTCGAGGAGCGGGACGTCGGCGGGGTTGGACGAGTGTTTGCCCGCGGCGACGACGGCTTCGCGGTGGCCGACGGCAAGGTTGTCGAGGACGACGACGGAGTGGCCGCCGTCGAGGAGGCGGCGGACCGCGTGTGAGCCGATGTAGCCGGCACCGCCGGTGACGAGGATGGTCATGGTTGGGGAGGAGTAAGGAGCACGGAGTAAGGAGTAATGGCGTGAGGCGAGAGTTTATGGCAACGCGGCTGCGGGCAGGGGTGCCCGCAGCTGTTGGGGTTGTGGTTTTGGGGCTGGGTCATCGCTTGGCTTTGCGGTCTTTGCCGATGGCGTCGATGCCGAGGGTGAGGAGGAAGCCGGTGAGGATGAGGCCGAGGGAGCCGGCGACCTGTACGACGCTGGGGTTGAAGGTGGCGGTCGGGTAGTCCTCGGGGTCGATGGGCTTGCCGGTCTCTTCGAGGATGAGGTTCTGCTGGGCGTCGAGGGCGACGGTCTGTGACTTGAGGGTGTCGCCGGGGCTGGGGGCGACGCCCTGCTGGAAGGGGTAGAGCCCGACGACGGCCCCGAGGAGCAGGCCGAGCAGGACGCCGAGGGTGGGCTTGGGGAATTTGGCGAGGAGGAATTTGAGGGCGTGGGAGACCCCGGCGATGCCGAGGACGACGCCAAGCCCTACGGGGAGGATCACGGCGGTACCGATCGCAAGGACAGCAGTGGTGTCGAAGGCTTTGAGGGCGTCTTTGAAGGAGTCAACGGCGGCGAGGATGGGGATGTAGACGCCGAGTACGAGGAGGAGGTAACCGCCGGAGACGCCGGGGAGGATCATGGCGGCCGCGCCTGCGAGGCCCGCGAGGAGCATGAAGGCGAAGCCCTCGTTGGTAGCCCCGCCTGCGTCTTTCATCTGGATGATGGCGAGGACCGCCATGCCTACGAACCCGAGCCCAGCACCGATCCACATGGATTTGCTGGGTTTTCCGATCAGTCGCCAGACAACAGGGACACCGCCAAGAGTGAGGCCGATAAACAGCGAATACATGATCCAGCGGTGATCGACGACCAGTTTGACCACTGGGCCGGCGAGTCCGAAAAAGGCGGCGGCCGCCGCGGCGACGACGCAGCCGAGCACGAGGAGGGAGGCCTTGCGGAACTTGAGGGTGGTGAGCTCGCCGATGGCGTTGATGAATCGTGGGTAGACGCCGGCGGCGAGGAGCATGGTGCCGCCGGAGATGCCGGGGACGAGGTTGGCGAGGCCCATGAGGGTGCCGCCGAGCAGGGCGCGGACGGCGAGCAGGGGGCTGGGCTTGTCGGGGGTGGGTTGGCTCACAGAGGGCTTATCGGTTGACGGGGGTGGGGTGTCAACTGACTGGACGGCGGGCATTGGATGGGCCACGACCCGCGTCGCGTAGCGACCCGGCCATTGAGCATCGGATGGGCGGGTTAGATGTCGGCACCTGGGTTGGCTTTAGGGCGTTCCATCTCGCCGGATTTGAGGCGGCGGACGTAGTCCTTGACCATGCGCGCGACCTTGGGTGAAAGGATGATCATCCCGAGGATGTTGGGGTACGCCATGGAAAGGATGAGCAGGTCGGTGAAGGTCAGGACATTGCCGACGGTGAGCATGGGCCCGAGGACGACGAAGAGCAGGAACACGGCACGGAAGGGCCAGATGCCGGGCTTGCCGAAGAGGTATTCGGTGGCGCGTTCGCCGTAGTAGCCCCATGAGATCATGGTGGAGTAGGCGAAGACGAAGACGGCGACACAGAGCAGCAGGGGGAAGAAGCCGTGGAGCGTGCCGAAGGCTTCGGCGGTCATGGCGGCACCACGGACCCACCCCTCGGAGCCCTCGAGGCTGGCCTCCTGGACCTGTCCCTGCGTGACCAGGATGGTCAGGGCGGTCATGGTGCAAACGACGATGGTGTCGATGAACGGGCCGATCATGCCGACGACGCCTTCGCGGACGGGCTCGTCGGTTTTGGCGGCGGAGTGGGCGATGGCGGCGGAGCCGAGGCCGGCCTCGTTGGAGAAGGCGCCGCGTTTGACCCCGATGACGAGGATGCCCATGAGCCCGCCCCAACCGGCGGCCTGGACGTTGAAGGCCGCGGTGAAGATCTCGCCGAACAACGCGGGGACGGCGGCGGCGTTCTTGATCAGGATGATCAGGCAGATGACGCAGTAGAAGACGCACATGGCCGGGACGATCTTGCTGGTGACCTCGCCGATGCGTCGGATACCGCCGACCATGACGAGCCCGACGAGGACGGCCATGAACACGCCGACCAGCCAGGCGTAGCTCTTGTCGCCATCGAGGGCGACAAACGCAACGATCTCGGCGGTCTGGTTGGACTGGAACATATTCCCGCCGCCGAGCGCCCCGCCGATGGCGAAGAAGGCGAACGAAACGGCCAAGACTTTTCCGATCGGCGTGCCCCACGCCTTGCCCAGCATGTCCTTCATGCCTTCGGAAAGGTAGAGCATCGGGCCGCCGAGCACGTGTTCACGCCGGAGCTTGCCGTCCTCCGGCTCGATCTTCCGGTAGGCCTGAGCAAGGGTGCATGAGGAGAATTTTGCACTCATCCCGAAGACGGCGACGAACCACATCCAGAACACCGCGCCCGGCCCGCCGCCGGTGATCGCAAGGGCGACGCCGGCGATGTTGCCCAGCCCGACGGTGGCGGAGAGCGCGGAGGTGAGGGCCTGGAAGTGCGTGACTTCGCCGTGGTCGTTGGGGTTGTCGTACTTGCCACGGAGCACGGCGATGCTGTGCCCGAAGAGGCGGAAATTGACGAAGCCGAAGCGCAGGGTGAAGAACACGCCACCGAACAGCAGGACCACGACGATCAGCGGCACGCCGCCATCGACCTGTCCGAAGCTCACGTCTGCGAACAGGACGGGCAGGATCCAGGCGTTGAGAGTGCCGAACCACTCGTTCACCGTCTCCTGGAGACCCGCAGGCTCGGTGGTGGCTTCATCCTGGGCGGTGACCACGGGTGCGGTCCACAGCGTGCTGCCGATCAGCAGGAGTACAAACAGGGCACGGAAACGGCTGGGCGTAAGAGCAAAGGCTTCGGGCAAAATCGTCACCTCTAGGGCTGGGATCGTTTGGGGTCAGCCGTGTGGCAGTGGCTGTATTCGGATCGAGACAGGGGTGAGCATGAAGCGGGCCTAAACGAGGATAGCGAAAGGAGCGCCGCGCGAGCGTTGATCGCCGGCTGCTGGGGTGGGGTTTCGGGTGATGGTGGGCTACTCGGCGGAGACGAGGCGGGGGTAGCCGAGGCGGGAGGAGGTCTCGGTGGCGAGCTCGCGGAGGGCGGTGCGGACACGGGTACGGTCGCGGCGGGCGGTGAAGGAGCCCTCGAGCTCGGAGGGGCCGAGCAGGTCGTTGAAGCGGTCGGAGCGGTCGATGAGGGCGAGGTCGGCGTCCCAGAGCGAGCCGGTGAGCCGGGCGGAGCCGGGATTGCCTTCCAGATAAAGGAAGCCCGCGCCGGCGTAGACGCCCACTTCCTGGAGGAGCCCGCTTTCGGTGTTGGCGTCGGCGAAGATCAGGTAGTGGATGGTGGCGTTGGTCGCGGTTGGAGCAAGCGGGGTTTGGCCGGCGCGGGGGCGCCAGAGCATGCGGAGGACGGCGGCCTGTTCGGGGGCGTCTTCGGGGCCCGCGAGCAGGAGGATGGTGACGTGGTTCTGGTCGTCAAAGTCGTAGAGGGCGCGGTCGAACGAGCCGCGGAGGCGGATGGGCTCGACGCCGACGGGGCTGATCGCGAGCGCGGAGGGCCGGGTGGGCCAGAGGGAACACCCCGGGATGAATGCAAGCGTGGTGACCAGCAGTAGCAGCGTGGTGGCTTGTCCGATGCGCGTCGTCCGTCGGCTCTGAGATCGTGGGTATGGATTGGGGTCGGGGTCGCGCCGCATGGGGATTACCGGGCGGGGTCTTCGACGACTTCGTAAGAGGGGCTGTCCGCGGTGTCCGCTTCCGATTTAGATTCTTCGGCGTCACTCGCCTGCGCGGTGGGCTTGGCGGGTCGTTCGGGCTTCGGGATCCCGAGGACGGCCAGGGTGTCGCGCTCAACGATCGAGCGGAGCTGCTCACGCGGGACCGAAGGGAGGCTGGTGCCCTGGGTCACCGTGTTGACCGAGTACATGTTCTTGATCGCCTGGGCGGGGTCGCAGAACGGGAAGTTCGAGGCGAAGAGGATCTGATCGATGACCTGGTGGTGGAAGGCGGAGAGCAGCGAGCTGAGCAGCCGCCAGGGCTGGGAGACGAGGCCGGCGAGGTCGGCGTAGACGGTGGGGTGCTTGGCGAGCAGCGCAACGCCCTGGTCGACCCAGGGATCGCCGAGGGAGCCGATGACGAGCTTGAGGTCAGGGAACTCGCGGGCGACCTCGTCGAGGAGGACGGGCTGGTCGAACTCGAGCCGGGCCTGGCGGGCGAGCCGGCCGGACGACTCGATGTGGACCGGGATGCCGTGGGACTGGCAGGCCTCGAAGAGCTCCATCGCCCGGGTGTCGGTGGGGTGGAACCCGGCGGCGGCGGGGCAGACGGTGACCCCGACGAGCCCGGCGTCGAGGGCGCGCTCCAGGGACTGGACGGGTCGGCCGGCGTTGGGGTCGATCCCGGCGAAACCGACACAGGCTCCGGGGTGTACAGCGATCTCCTGCGCAACCTGGTCGTGTTCGATCTTCGCGCCCAGGAGGGTGCTCTCGAAGCCCAGCACGGCGGCCACATCGACCGGGTCCATCGCCTCGGCGTGCTGCTCGGCGGAGCCGGTGGTCTGCTCCCAGGGCTCGGTGCGTCGCCGGCGGAACTGCTCGGCCACAGACTCGCCGAGCTGTGCGGGCGAGGTCCAGATCCGGGTGTGCAGGTCGATGATCATCCAGACACAGTCTAACGCGGGGCGTGGTCCGGGTTAGCGGGGTGTTTAACCGTTGGCGGCGTCGTAATCGGACGCATCCAGCAGGGACTCGACCTGAGCGGGGTCGCTGGGGCGGACACGGATGAGCCAGGCGGTGTAGGGGTCGTCATTGATGGCCGAGGGCTCGTCGACGACGGCCTGATTGACGGCGACGACTTCGCCATCGATGCCGCAGTAGAGGTCGCTCGTGGCCTTGACGGACTCGATCTCGCCGAAGGTATCGCCCTTCCCGACGCTGCCTTCGGTGGTCAGGACCTCGAGGTAGGTGATGTCGGTGAGCTCATCGACCGCGAATTGGCTGATGCCGACTTCGACATGGCCGTCGTCGGTGGGGCGGTGCCACTCGTGAGAGTCCAGATAACGTCGGTCGTTGGGGGAGGGCATGGAGTTTCCTGGGTCTTCGGGGATTGGGTTTGGAGGCCGGCGGCATCGTACGGGATGTCGGGGTGCGGGCGGGGTTATCAGCCGGGGTCGAGAGCGTTATGCTGCGGGGGTCAAGGCCGCCGGGGGATTGGCCGATGGGACACTGGGTGAGATACTCCGCAAGTCCTCGATCAGGGAATTGAATTGACGACCTCCGACACCGCTGCCGCTCTGCCGTCAGCTTCTGCCGAGACGCCCGATGCACAGTCTTCGGGGCTCCCGGCCCAGACGCTGACGCACCTCCGTGCTCTCGAGGCCGAGTCGATCCACATCATCCGTGAGGTCGCGGCCGAGTTCGAGAACCCGGTCATGCTCTTCTCGATCGGGAAAGACTCCTGCGTCATGCTGCACCTGGCGCGGAAGGCCTTCGCGCCCGGCAAGCCGCCGTTCCCCCTGCTGCAGATCGACACGACCTGGAACTTCCAGTCCATGTACGGCTTCCGCGATGACTACATCGTCGGCGAGCTCGGGCTCGAATGCCTGGTCCACATCAACGAGGACGGCCTCAAGCAGGGCATCGACCCGTTCGAGCACGGCAGCAAGACCTTCACCGAGGTCATGAACCTCGGCGCCCTCCGCCAGGCCCTGGACAAGTACAAGTTCGACGCCGCGTTCGGCGGCGGTCGACGCGACGAAGAGAAGTCCCGTGCCAAAGAGCGGGTCTACAGCTTCCGCGATGCGAACCACCAGTGGGACCCCAAGAACCAGCGCCCCGAGCTCTGGAACATCTACAACGGCAACGTCCACAAGGGCGAGCAGATCCGTTCGTTCCCGCTGAGCAACTGGACCGAGCTGGACATCTGGCAGTACATCCACCTCGAGAACATCAAGCTGGTCCCGATCTACTTCGCCTCCGAGATGGAGGTGGTGGAGTTCGAGGGCAACCTGATCGCGGTGGACGACGACCGGATGCCTAAGGCCCTGCGGGACACCGCCCGCAAGGAGTGGGTGCGGTTCCGCACCCTGGGCGACTACCCGTTGTCGGGCGCGACGCCCAGCCGGGCCGACACCCTGCCGCAGATCATCCAGGAAATGCTGCTGGCCACACGCAGCGAACGCGAAGGACGCGCTGTCGATAAAGACCCAGGCGCTTCTATGGAAGAGAAGAAACAACAGGGCTACTACTAGCCGCAAGCGATCCAGCCATGACCGCAGCGCAAACCGAACTTATTGCTTCTGATATCAACGCCTACCTCGCGCAGCACGAGCGCAAGGAGATGCTGCGATTCTTGACGTGCGGTAGTGTCGATGACGGGAAGTCGACGCTGATCGGTCGGCTGCTGTACGACTCGAAGATGGTCTACGAAGACCAGCTCGCGGCACTCGAGGTCGATTCCAAGCGGTTCGGGACGACGGGCGGGGAGTTCGACCCGGCGCTTCTGACCGATGGCTTGAAGGCCGAGCGGGAGCAGGGGATCACGATCGACGTGGCGTACCGCTACTTCTCGACTGCGAAGCGGAAGTTCATCATTGCGGACACACCGGGGCACGAGCAGTACACGCGGAACATGGCGACGGGGGCGTCGACCGCGGACCTGGCGATCATCCTGATCGACGCCCGGCACGGGGTGCAGACGCAGACGCGGCGGCACTCGTTCATCGCGTCGCTGCTGGGGATCAAGCACGTGGTGGTGGCGGTCAACAAGATGGACCTCGTGGACTTCTCGGAGGACCGCTACGAGGCCATCCGGCGGGAGTACGCGGACTTCGCGGCGAAGCTGGACCTGCCGGACGTTCGGTTTGTGCCGATGTCGGCGCTCAACGGCGACAACGTGGTGAACCCGTCGGAGCACACGCCTTGGTACCGGGGCGGGACGCTGATGCACATCCTAGAGACGGTGCACATCGGGTCGGACCGG
>JBCDIM010000036.1:0-35469 GCA_038749105.1 Planctomycetota bacterium | reverse complement strand
CGGGCCAAAGCCGGGGGGATGAATCCCGCCGCTAAACGAGCAAGGATGATTCATGGGGAGGAAGAGAAGGAGGTGCGGGTGGAGACGTTAGTTCCCGGGGACATCGAACGGTTCCCGTGGGCGGGTCACTTGGGCATACGGCAGTTGGAGCCGGTGTTGGAGCAGATCGACAAGGCGCGGTCGACGCTGTTGTTTACGAACACACGGAGCCAGAGCGAGATCTGGTTCAACGCGATCGAGCAGGCGAAACCCGAGTGGGCGGGAGAGATCGCGCTGCATCACGGGTCGATCGAGAAGAAGGCCCGGCTGGGGGTGGAGCAGATGCTCAAGGAGGGGATGCTCAAGTGTGTGGTGTGCACGTCGAGCCTGGACCTGGGGGTGGACTTCACGCCGGTGGAGCAGGTGATCCAGGTGGCGTCGCCGAAGGGGGTGGCTCGGCTGATGCAGCGGGCGGGCCGGAGCGGGCACCAGCCGGGGCGGGCGTCGGTGGTGGTGGGGGTGCCGACGCATGCGCTGGAGCTGATCGACTTCGCGGCGGCGCGGTCGGCGATCGCCGCGCGGGAGATCGAGTCGCGGCGGCCGTTGGAACTGCCGTTGGATGTGCTGGTGCAGCACCTGGTGACACTGGCGATGGGGGGTGGGTTTACGAAGTCGGAGGTATTGGAAGAGCTGCGTGGGAGCTGGGTGTACCGGGAGTTGACGGAGCAGCAGTTGGATTGGGCGCTGGCGTTCGTGGTGCACGGGGGCGAATCGCTGCGGGCGTATCCGCAGTACGCCCGGGTGGTGTTTGATGAGAAGACCGGGCGGTATGGGGTGGCGGATCAGAAGACGGCGAAGACGCACCGGCTCGGCATCGGGACGATCACGTCGGACACCGCGATCAGCCTGCAGTTCGCCAACGGGCGGAAGCTCGGCACGGTGGAGGAGTCGTTCGTGGGTTATCTGAAGCCGGGGGACCGGTTTGTGTTTGCGGGGCACTTATTGCAGCTAGTGCGAGTGCAGGGGATGACCGCGACGGTGAAGCGCTCAACGGGAAAGAAGGGGCGCGTCCCGACGTGGCAGGGGGGCAGGACGCCGTTGAGCACGCAGCTGGCGGACGCGGTGCGGGTGCGGTTGGACGGGGCGGCGCGGGGCGAGTTCGAGGGGCCGGAGATGGGGGCGATCCGGCCGTTGCTGGAGTTGCAGCGTGCGTGGTCGGTGATCCCGAGGGTGGAGGAGCTGTTGATGGAGCATGTGAAGACGCGGGACGGGTTCCACGTGTTTCTCTACCCGCTGCAGGGCCGGCTGGTGCACGAGGGGCTCGGTGCGTTGCTGGCGTACCGGCTAACCGAGGCATCGGCGCGGTCGGTGATCGTGACGGTCAACGACTACGGCTTAGAGCTGCTGTCGCCGACGGCGTTCGATTTGGAGGAGGCGGACTGGCGAGGTCTGCTCAGCACGGAGCGGTTGCTCGAAGACCTGATCACCTGCGTGGACACATCGCAGCTCGCCCGGCGGCAGTTCCGAGACATCGCACGGATCGCGGGGCTGATCGTCCCGACGTACCCGGGCCAGCAACGGCCGCAGCGGCACGTGCAGGCGAGCAGCGAGCTGTTCTTCGATGTGTTCTCGGAGTTCGATCCGGAGAACCTGTTGCTGGGACAGGCGAAGCGGGAGGTGTTAAACCAGCAGCTGGAGGTGAGTCGGTTGCGGGGGTCGTTGGAGAAGCTGAAGGGGCAGCGGCTGGTGGAGGTGGAGCCGGGGCGGTTGACGCCGTTGGGGTTCCCGCTGTGGGCCGAGCGGTTGCGGGAGCAGCATGTGAGCAGCGAGGCGTGGCAGGACCGGATCGCGCGGATGGCGGCGAGTCTTGAGGAGGCGGCCGCGGCGGGTTGAGGGCGGAGCATCCGGGATGCTGCGTGACCCCCGGCGGAGCCAGGGGCTAAAGTGGAGGCATGAGGAAGGGCTTCACGCTGATCGAGCTGCTGGTGGTGATCTCGATCATTGCGCTGCTGGTGGGGCTGGTGCTGCCGGTCTTGGGTAGTGCGCGGGAGTCGGCGATAAAGGTGCAGTGCCAGTCGAATCTGCGGACGGTCCATCAGATGGTGGTGGTGTATTCGAACGACGAGGACGGGGCGGTGCCTTTGGGGTATCGCGGGGGTCGGGTGCAGTGGAACACGATGGTGTACAGCAGCTCGGGCTACCTGCCCGGACCGCCGGTGACTCCTGGGAAGTTTGTGCTCTTTGGCAAGCTGGAGCAGGCGGGGTTGATGACCAGCCCGGAGGCGTTTTATTGCCCAGCGGAAACGGCGGAAGGGCAGTCGTTCGATACGTCGGCCAACCCGTGGCCGCCGGGCGGGGCGGACAACGTGCAGGGGGGATACGCGTCGTATCCGTTTATCGATTGGGTCTGGGGGGCAGACCCGCCGGCGTATCACAATCTGGATGAGATGCTGCCGGGCCAGGTGCTCTTGGCGGACGGTGTGGGCCAGCCGGCCCGGCTGGATTCACGGCACCGTGATGGGGTGCATGTGCTGTATGCCGACTCGGGGGTGCAGTGGGTGGATCGGAGCCGGTTCGATGCGGACTTGTCGGTGTGTATCACGAACGATTCAATCTACAACCCGCAGCAGCTTGCGATCTGGGAGGAGTTGGGGAAACGGTGAACCGGCGACGCGTCCCGTCGCGGCTAGGACGTCTTGCGGCGGAGTGATCGGAGTGCGACTGCGGTGAGAGGGAGAGCGGCAACGCCGAGCGTCAGCGGGTAGCTGAGCGTGGTGGCGGCGAGGCCGACGACGGGGCCGGTCAGGAAGCCGGCGCCTATGACCGCTTCGTGGGCGCCGCCGGCATCCACCGCGGCGTTCTTGAGGACCATGGCGTAATAGAGCGCGGCGTAGTAGCTGATGCCCAGCGCAACGCCGAAGACGAGCTGCCCGAGGAGGACGGCGGTGAGGCTCGGGACGGTGAGGACGGTGATGGCTCCGAGAGGCAGCAGGAGCACGGCCGCGGCGAGGAGGCCGGGCTTGCCGTGCCAGCCGGGGTAGCGTTCGAGGACGGCGAAGGCGGCGACACGGGTCCAGAGCATGACCGAGGCGAGCACGGTGGCGGCGGTGATGGAGAGCCCCAGGCCCTCGAGGAGTCCGGGCAGGACGGGGAACAGGACCTGGATGAAGAGGTAGGAGCTGAGCAGGGACCAGCGGGCGGAGGCGAGCAGGGCTTGGAGCCTGGCGGTGGCGTCCGGGTCGGGCCTTTCGGGGTGGTCGTCGGCGAGGTGGGTGAGCCGGCGGGGCAGGACGGCGGCGGCGGTGAGCAGGCTGACGACGGTCGCGGCGATCGACGTGAGGAAGAGGGTGGCGGGGCCCAGCTGGATGAGCAGGCCCGAGCCGGCGGCGGCGAGCGCGACGCCGGTGGACCAGACGAGGTTGAACGCCCCCACGGAGCGGGCGGCCTGCCTGGGGGTCTGCCCAGCAACCACGAACGACTCGATGATCGGCCACTTGATCCCGAACACGAACAGGGCGGCGGTGGAGAGGGCGAAGACGGCCGGCTTGTTCGGCGTGAGGGCGAGGCTGCCGATCAGCGCGATCTGGATCAGGAAGACCCCGAGCAGGGCGGGGCGTTCACGCAGGCGCTTCGTGAGCGGGTGGGAGAGCAGGGCCCCGGCGATGTAGGCGCTGCCGTGGAGCAGGGCGAGCAGGAGGTTCTCGGTGGTGGAGAAGCCGAGGCGTTCGGCGGTGTAGAAGTAGAGCGAGACCTGGATGAGGGCGGAGGCGACGTTCTCGAGGCCGGTGATGAACAGCAGGGGGCGGAGCATGGGGGGTAGAAGTTGGAAGCTGGAAGTTGGAATTTAGAAGTGGTGCTGCCAAGCGACGGGGTTGATGGAAGCTATCCGATGCATTGGGTTTTTCTTCCAAATTCCAGATTCCAACTTCTAGCTTCTACCCGATGACCTTCCGCGTCATCGCCTTGCGGATCTCGCGGTCGGCGTCGCGCTTCTTCATGTCCTGGCGTTTGTCGGACTGGCGTTTGCCGGTGCCCACGCCGATCTCGACCTTGACCCGGCCACGGACGAAGTACATCGCTAGCGGGATGAGTGTGGTGCCCTTGGCGGAGGTCTTGCCGAAGAGGCGTTCGATCTCGCGGCGGTGGGCGAGGAGTCGGCGGGTGCGTTTGGTCTCGTGCTGGAGCGGTCCGGCCTGGGGGTAGTGGGCGATGTCGACGCCGTGGAGCGTGAGCGTCATCGTCTTGGGGTCGACGGCCGCGTAGCCCTCGGCGAGGGAGACCTGCCCGAGCCGGACCGACTTGACCTCCGAGCCCATCAGCTGGATGCCGCACTCGAGCTTGTCGGTGACGGCGTAGTCGAACTTCGCGCGTCGGTTGGCGATGCGGGGTTCGAGGTTGGTCGGTTTTTTCTTGGACTTGGACACGGCGGATCGCGGATCGTAGCAGAGGCGATCCACGGGCCGTCGGCGGGTGTCGGGGTCGAGGCTTGGTGGGGGCGTTCGGCTCAGATGAGCCCGAGCAGCAGGGCGGTCGAGACGCCGGCCCATGCGACGCCGGCCCCGGCGGCGATCACACCCAGCACGCCGTGGATCGGGTGGCGGGCGGCCTGGAAGCACTGGGCGGTCTTGACGATGCCGTAGCCGATGAACAGCAGGAAGACCAGCGACGGGATGTAGGCGACGACCTCGACGGAGGGATCGCTGGGCCGGGTGGTCCCGCCCAGCACGGCACCCACGAGGAAGGCGAGGATCAGCCCGCCGATCGGCCCGAGCCAGGCATCACGGGGGCGGTCCACCGGGGGCAAGGCCTCGGGTCGGGTCTCGGCTTGGCCTTGGGGCGGGTTGGCGGCTTCGATGAGGGTCGTGGCGTGGGGGTCGAGTGCGGTGGTGGTCATGGTTGGCTCCTTCGCCGAGGGGACGGGAGCCGGGGGCGATTCGTTTCTGCCGGTGTTTTATTTCCCGACACAGAACGTGGCGAAGACCCGGCCGATGATGTCGTCGGGTGTCAGTCGGCCGGTGAGGGCGGCGAGGTGGTCGAGGGCGTCGCGGAGGGGCAGGGCGATGAGCTCGGGGGCGTCGAGCGAAGGGGCGTTGCGCGAAGGGCTAAGGGCGGTCAGGGCGTCGTGGACCGCGTCGCGGGTGGCGGTGAGGGCCTGCTGGTGGCGGGGTTGGAGGGTGAGGCGGTCGGCGGCGGAGTGCGAGAGGCGGTGGCGGAGGGCGTGGGCGATGGCTTGTCTGAGGGTGTCGAGGTTTCGGCCGGTGTGGGCGGAGATCGGGATGTGCGATGTGCGATGTGCGATGTGCGATGTGACGTCGATCGAGTCGGCGTTGTCGGCCTTGGTGTGGAGGTCTAGCGTGGGTGTGGTGGGTGGCGTGTTGGGGAGCGGGGCGTAGCCGTCGGTGATACGGAGGATGAGGTCGGCTTCGGCGAGGGTGGACTGCGCGAGGGATTGGATGTCGCGGTCGAGGGCACCGGTCGGTGTGTCGAGGCCGGCGATGTCGATGAGCAACGCCTCGGCGGCGGGGAGGTGGTCGAGGGCGGGGAGCTGCAGGGGCTCGGCGAGGCGGTCGCGGGTGGTGCCGGGTGCGGCGTCGGTGAGGGCGCGGGGGCGGTCGAGCAGGGCGTTGAAGAGCGTGGACTTGCCGGTCGAGGGGGCGCCCGCGAGGACGACGCGGGGCAGAGATTCGAGGGCGGACCAGGGCTGGGATTCGCTCAGGCGTGTCGCGAGCTGTTGGTGTAGCTCGGTGAGCTGTTGGTGCAGGTCGGCGGGGGTGATGGGGACGACGTCGTCCTGGTCGGTGAAGTCGATGCCGGCCTCAACGAGCGCGAGCAGGTTGGCGAGACGGTCGGTGAGCGAGTCGGTGAGGCTGGCGAGTCGGCCGCGACGGAGGTCGCCGGCGGCGCGGAGTTGGGCGGTGGACTCGGCGGCGATGGTGGCGGCGACGCCCTCGGCTTCGGTGAGGTCGAGCTTGCCGAGCATGAACGCGCGGGCGGTGAACTCGCCGGGTTCGGCGGGGCGGGCCCCGGCGTCGGTGAAGGCCCCCAGTGTCTGGGTGAGCAGGGCGGGGTTGCCGGGGAGCTGGAGCTCGAGGACGTCTTGCCCGGTGAAGGAGTTTGGGGCGGTGAAGCGGACGGCGAGGGCGGGGAGCGGGGGGAGGGGGGGCTGGAGGGCGACGCGTTGGAGTTGTCGGGGTTTGGATAACACGGCTGAAGCCGCGTCGCCTCGGAGGAGTTGGTCGGCGATATGGGGCGTCTGTCGTCCGGAGCAGCGGATGATCGCGCGGGGGGATCGGCCCGGTGCGGAGCTGACGGCGACGATGGTGTCGTCGAGGGTGTGCATGGCATCGGCCTCACCGCGTGCCCCCCGGCGGAGCCGGGGGCTAAAGGGCCTGCGGCCTATTTTTTGCGGCGTTTGACGGCGCGGCCGGGGCCGGGCGGGGCGCCGCCCTGGCCTTTTTCGCGCTCTTCGCGCAGGGCTTCCATCTGGGCCTGGGCGGCCTCGAAGCGTTTTGCCATGCGGTCGCGGAAGCCGCCGGGCTTGGGGGCTTTCTTCTCGAAGAGGGTGCCGTCGGCCTCCATCTCGCGGACCTTCTTGCGGACGATGGCGGAGTCGATGATGCCGGCGAGGGTCGAGGTGAAGATGTAAAGGGTGAGGCCCGCGGGGGCGGCGTAGAGGAAGAAGGGGAAGATGAACGGGATGATCCGCATGATCTTCTGCATCTGCGCTTGCTGGTCGTTGGTGGGTGGCGGGGTGGTGAACTTCATGTTGATGTAGAAGGTCACGCCCATGAGGATCGGGAGGATGTTGAACGACGAGTAGTCAAAGACCAGCGGGATAAGGGGGAACTTAAAGGCCTGAGGCTCGTCGTAGAAGGCGATGAGCCGGTCGGGGATGGAGAGGTCGGCGAGGAAGGGCCAGGCACCGTTGGACAGGGCCTGGAAGACGCCGAAGAACGCCGGCTCGTGTCGGAGCTGGATGGCGTAGTACAGCATCGCGTAGAGGGCGATCCAGATCGGGGTCTGGAGCAGCATCGGGAGGCAGCCGAGCACCCCAGCGGGGTTGATGCCCTTTTCGCGCTGGAGCTTCCACATCTCCTGGCTGAGCTTCTTCTGGTCGTCCTTGTACTTCTTCTTGAGCTTCTCGAGCTCGGGCTGGATGGCCTGCATCTGCTTGCCCATCTTCATCATGTTCACCTGGGCACGCTTGGTGATCGGGTGGAGGATGAGGCGGACGGTGACGACCAGCAGGATGATGGCGATGCCCCAGTCGCCGATGAAGCCCTCGACGGTGGTCAGGAACCAGAGCAGGATGCGGGCGAGCCACTGGAAGGTGCAGAAGGTGCACGGGCCGGGGATCTCGTAGCGGACGAGGGTGTCGAGGTTGAGGTGCTGGTACGGGCCCTGGGTGAACAGGTCGGTGCGGCGGGGCCCGGCGAAGAAGGCGATGGACAGGTCGGCGGAGGCGTTGGGGGCCAGCGTCAGGTCGTCGGACTCGAAGGCGAGCAGGACCGAGCGGTCGGTGGGGGCCAGGTTGGGCTTCGACTGTTCGTCGGGCAGGACGAAGGTGCGGGTGGTGGGGAAGACGGCCTGCAGGGGCGTCACGTCGGCGGGCCGGGCGACGGTGGCGGCGACCGGGGCGTGGACGACGACGGCGAAGTAGCGGGACTCGGCGGCGATCCAGGCGAGTTCGGAGTTGAACACGACGTCGCTGTCCAGCTCGTGGTTAGGCCAGATGGACTGTTCGTCGGCCCCGCGCTGGTTCAGGGGCGGGGCCATGTCCGAGGCGACGGACTGCCGCATGAGGAAGCCGTCGTCGGCGTTGACGCGGACCTTGCGGGGGTCGTTGTGGAGGTCGAAGTAGCCGGTGACGAAGAGCCGGCGGTCGCCGAGGTAGGCGCCGGGGTCGGGCGGCAGGTCGGCGGGCCCGAACTGGGAGTAGCGGGCGGTGAGGGGCTTGTCGGTGAGGTTGATCAGCTGCTGGTCGAGCTGGACGTCGTAGTCTTCCGGGCCGGGCGTGATGCGGTAGGTGCGGAGGACCTTGGCGACGGGCGAGCCGTTGGCGTCGGTGAGGGTGAGGCTGAAGGTGGCGTGGTCGGGGGCCTGAGCATCGAGGGACCAGTCGGCGGTCAGCAGGGACTGGGTAGCGGCGGGGTTGTCGGGCTGGGTGAGGGGCTTGCCGTTGAGGGTGAGAGAGCGGGCGGCGAAGGGCGTGATGGTGGCACGCTCTTCGAGGGGCTTGGCGGTCTCGCCATCGACGGGGACGGCCTCGGCGACGACGAGCTTGGTGTCCTCAAGGACCTTGAGGGTGTAGTTGGCGAGGGTGATCTTGCGGACGCCGGCGCCCTTGGGGGAGAGCTCGACCTCGAGGCTGAACCCGGAGGCCGGATCGGTGGAGCCGATGGTGATCGTGCCGGTGGCGGGGTTGGCGGGGGGGGCGACGGTGAAGCGGGCCGCGGGGGTGTCGGCGGGGGGCTCGGCCGAAGGGGCGGGGGTGGGGTCTGGGGTGGCGACTTCAGGTGTGGGGTCGGCTTCGGGCTGGGTCGCGGGGGTTGGTGTGGGTGGCGGGGCGGGATCGACGACCGGGGTGGGGTCGGGCGTCGCGGGGGGCGTGTCCTGGGCGACCTGTTCTGCGGGTGGGGTGGGTGTGTTGGCGTTGGGGGGTGAGGAAGGATTACCGCGGATGAGAAAGGCGGCGGCCATGGCGATGCCGATGGCGAGGCCAGCGAGGGGGATGATGACACGTGCGAGCTTGTTGGCCTCCTGCTGACCGCCGGCCCCGGCGACGTTGCCGCGGGTGGGGCCGGATTCGCGGGGCTTGTTGACGCCGGAAGTGGCGGGCGGGCGTTTGCGGGGCGGCTTGTTGGGTTTGGCGGCGGCCATCGAACCCGGGAGTATAAAGCGGCGAGCCGTGGCAGGGGTGATGCGGGCAGTGCATCGAGTCGCAAGGGTGAGGGTTGAGGCGCGACAGAGGTATTGGGCTGACGGGTGGATAACGCTGCAAGGTCTTGGGGCTTTTGCGCGTGTGTTTCCGATAACGCGTAAGTTAACGGTCGATGGCCGGGTCCCGAGTATTTATTTCTTCTACAGGCGATCTGCGTGCACAACGCGATCTGGCGGCAGGGGTAATCCGTTCGCTGGGTTACGACCCACGCTGGCAGGACCAGGCGGCGACAGAGCCGGGGGAACTCTTGGCCGCCCTGCGAAAGTGGGTGAAGCAGAGCGAGACCGTTGTCCAACTGGTCGGGCGTAGTTACGGGTCGGAGCCACCGGTGCCTATTGGGGAGGCCGAACTTCCCGGTGGTTTGCCGGCGGGGATGGTCCGTTGTTCTTATACGCAGTACGAGGCGTTGTATGCCGAGGCGATCGGCAAGCCAGTCCGCTATGTCTGGATCGACCGGTGGGAAGCCGGTGATACGGACCAGGGTCTTGGAGATGAACAGGAACCCGCCGACCGGGCGCTTCAAGAGGCTTATCGCCAGTACTTGATCGAGCGCAACGTGGTTCGGCACGAAGCGTCAGGGCCAGAGTCGCTGGAAAATCGCTTGTTTAGGATGCGGGAATGGCTTGAAGAAGCACGCGATGACGCTCGCCGACGCCACCGTTGGATGACGACCCTGGTCGTGGCGGTCCTTGCGATCGGTGTGGTGACCGTGGGATTATTGTGGCAGCAGAATCGCGCGAGTGAAGACCGGGACTTGGCCGTTATGGACAAGGTCCGGCAGGTCGGCGAACAGGCAGAGGCGACGACAGAAGCCGAGGCCAAGGCGACCCGCCAAGAGGTCGTGGAAGCGGCGGAGCTGACCATGGAGAAAGTGGACCGGCAGGCCGAGGAGACGCAGAACACGTCGCGGGTAGAGAACTTGGAGACCCGCAAAACGGTTGAAGTCGAGGGCGAGAAGACGCGGGGTGTACTCGAAGAGTTTCGGCCCGGCGCATCACCGGTCGAAGCGATCCTGACCGAGTCGGGTGTAGCAAGCGAAACGATCTTGGTGGAACATTTCGGTGTGACGGTATCGCCCGAGTCGGCTTGGTCGGATCGGGGTGCGATGATTCGGGTTGAACCGACGATGGACGTTTTGCTCCGTTTTGCGTCTGAGGGGATGATCGAAGTGAAGGTCGGTCAGGGGGCCTGGCGGATGGTCCTCGTGAGCACATTTCTTTCCGGTTACGGATACTACGCGGAGGTGCAGGGATACGAAGTGGTACGAGGTGGGCGCATACTGATCCGAGTCGATTCACTCTCTGGTATGGGAACCGGTAGGGATGTCATTGGACCTTTGGACACCGGGATCGATATACAGAAAGCGGTGAATGAAGCAATGAAGAAAGAGATTTCGAAGGAGGGTGTAGCTTGGCTCTTCAAGAAGGATCAACGCTGGTACCTGGATACGATGTTCCTTTCCCGTCGGAGCGGGAAACTGAGCGCTGCACATGTCGGGCCATCGCCGCAGGACCTGAGCGTCCGTTTCGACTTTCCACCACCGCTAGAACCTGATATTTCCGCAAACGAGAAAATCGATCAGAGCATAAGAAACAACATGAAGGTCGACGCGTTCAACCACGCCTTAATACGGTTTAAAGATCTTGACACGCTTTACGGTCGGCTGGACTTACTGGATGGGACCCATGGCGAGGTGCGCAAGTTCGTTCCGGTCAAGTCGCAAGCCACACCACCAACACCATAAACCACATGTCGCACACATGAGGAAAGACGCGCGGTAACGCACTGCGGGTGTGTGGAGTAACTTGGTTCAGAGCCCGAAGAGTCGGCGGAGATCGTAGAAGAAGGTGGCGAGGAAGACGAAGCCGATCAGGGCCAGACCGATGAACAGGGCGACGGTCTGCACTGTGGGGGACGCGGGCTTCCCGCGGAGCTTCTCGTAGGCGAGGAAGACCATGTGGCCGCCGTCGACGATGGGGATGGGCAGGAAGTTGAGGACGGCGAGGTTGACCGAGATCAGCCCGAGGAAGAACAGGAGGTAGGGGAAGCCGCGCTGGGCGACGGCCGAGCCGCGGTGGACGATGCCGACGGGCCCGGAGAGGTTGGAGATGCGGAGCTCGCCCTGGATGAGGCGGGCGAGGGTGAGGTAGGTCTGGAGGATGAACTGCTTGGTGCGGTCGACGCCCAGGAGGGTGGCGGCCCAGGGGTTGGAGGCTTGGAGCCGGGTGTTGTCGGGGGCGAAGCCGGCCTGGGCGGCGGAGAGGTCGAGGGACCAGCGGGCGACGGCGAGTGCCGCGAGGTGTTCGTCAGTCAGGG
Source organism: Planctomycetota bacterium (assembly GCA_038749105.1). Lineage (GTDB taxonomy): Bacteria > Planctomycetota > Phycisphaerae > Phycisphaerales > Phycisphaeraceae > JBCCOW01. Next base: position 24,233 of record JBCDIM010000036.1, on the reverse strand, counting down.
TGACGGTGACGGTTTCTTCCGGTCGGTTGGCGAGGTTGAGCTGGAAGGCGGCGGTGAGTTCGCCGGCCTCGGTGATGGTCTGGAGGGCGGCCTGTAGCTGCGACCAGTCGGCTATCGGCTGGCCGTTGATGGCGGTGAGGGTGGAGCCGTTGGGCAAGGGTGAGGAGAAGGCGTTGGCGAAGGGCGAGCCGGGCAGGGCTTGGGCGATGAGGGGGCGGTCGAGGACGGAGCCGAGGACGACGCCGAGGAAGCCGTTGCGGTCGGGGTCGATCGGGTCGGCAAGCTCGACGATCTGGCCGTCGCGGAGAACGGTGACAGGCAGGTCTTCGCCATCGGCGGCGTTGACCGCGTCGATGATGTCCTGGATGTCGTCGGGCCAGGACTGGTCGCCGACGCGGACCAGGATGTCGCCGTCCTTCACCCCGGCCTCCTCTGCACCGGAGCCTTCGACCACACGTTCGACACGCATAGCAGGGGTGAGCCCGAGCAGGTTCGCGGGGCCGTCGGGCTGGGCGATAAACGCGGGCATGGGGGCGGAGCTGACTTCAACGGGCTCGCCGTTGGCGGGCGTGAACCGGAGGGTGAGCGGCTTGCCGTGCGAGCGGTCGATGAGGTGGGTGATGTGGGACCAGTTCTCGACGGGGGTGCCGTTGACGTGGGTGAGGTCCATGTCGGGGCGGACGCCGGCCTGGTACCAGGGGCTGGCTTCGTCGATAAAGCCGAGGGTGCGGGTGACGCCCGGGACGATACCGGCCTGGAGGATCTTCTCGACGCGGTCGCGTTTGGGTTTGAGGGTGTAGTTGAGGGGGGCGTCGTAGCCGTGGCGTTGGACGCTGATTTTGGCGGGGTTGTCGGATCGGCCCAGGGCGATGGCGACGCGGACTTCGCCGAAATCGGCGGCGGGCTCGCCGTTGATGGTGAGGATCTGGTCGCCGGGGCGCAGGCCGAGGTAGTCGAGGTCGCCGTCTTTGCCGTCGGCGAAGGTAGTGGCGGCGGGGGAGTTGTCGCGGACGCCGCCGACATTGGCGGCGGGGAAATCGACGCCCATCATGAAGGCGATGACGAAGAAGACCAGGGCGAAGATCAGGTTCATGACCACGCCGGCGGAGATGACGGCCATGCGTGCGCCGATGGACTTGTTGTTGTAGGCCCGGGGGTCGGGGGACTGGGCGTTGGGGTCCATGTCCTCCTGGCCGAGCATCTTGACGTAGCCGCCGAGGGGGATCCAGTTGAGGCGGTATTCGGTTTCGCCGAGGCCGAGCTCGTCGGCGGCGGCGTAGAGCTTGGCGGCGGCGGCGAGGGCCTGGCGTTCCTGGGCGAGCTTGTCGTCCTTGGGTGCTTTGGCGGGGCTGGACTCGGCGGAGTCCGCCTCGTCTTGGGGGGGGGTCTGGTTGAGGTGGTCCTGGGCGCGTTTGAAGTATTCGGGCTCGGTGGTCCCGACGCGGAAGCCGATGCCCTTGCGGTAGGCGATCAGGGCCTGGCCGAAGCCGATGGCGAACTGGGTGGCGCGGATCTTGGCCCACTTGGCGACGAGGAAATGGCCCAGCTCGTGGACGAGGATGAGGAAGCCGAAGCCGAGGATGATGGCGAAGACGCCGGTCGCGGAGGAGAGCATGAGGAGAGGTGGTAGGCCGTAGGGGGTAGGTATCAGGTCAAGCCGAGACGGGGCTGGATGCTAGGCGATCTTCGACAAATCGGCGGGCTTGTTGGTCGGCTTCGAGGACGTCGTCGAGGGAGGTGATCGGGGTGGTGGGTGTGGCGTCGAGGGCGTCGGTCACGAGTTCGGTGATACGCCCCAGGGGGATGCGTCGGTTCAGGAAGGCGTCGACGGCGGCCTCGTTGGCGGCGTTGAGGGTGGCCCCGGTGGATCCGCCCTGGTCGATGACCCGCCTGGCGAGCAGCAGGGCGGGGAACCGGTCCAGATCGGGGGGTTGGAACTCCAGTTGGGACATCATCGACCAGTCGGGCCGGTCGCTGCAGCCGGGGAGGCGGTCGGGCCAGGTCAGGGCGACCTGGATGGGGGTGCGCATGTCGGGGGGGCCGAGCTGGGCAAGGGTGGAGCCGTCGGCGAACTCGACCAGGCCGTGGACGATGGACTGGGGGTGGACCAGGACATCGATCTGGTCGGCGGGCAGGCCGAAGAGGTGGTGGGCCTCGATAATCTCGAGGGTCTTGTTCATCATCGTGGCGGAGTCGACGGTGATCTTGGGGCCCATGGACCAGGTGGGGTGCTTGAGGGCCTGTTCGGGGGTGGCGTTGCGGATCGCGGCTTTGGAGGCGTTGCGGAAGGGGCCGCCGGAGGCGGTGAGGGTGATCTTGCGGATGGCGGGTTTGGGGGAGCTGTTTTGACTGCCGAGCTCGGGGCAGCATTGGAAGATGGCGGAGTGTTCGGAGTCGATGGGCAGGAGGGTGCTGCCGTGCTGCTCGACGAGGGGCATGACGAGGGGGCCGGCGGCGACGAGGGTTTCTTTGTTGGCGAGGCCGACGGTTCGCCCGAGCTGGATCGCCGCGAGGGTGGGGGGGAGGCCGGCGGCACCGACGATCGCGGCGACGACGGTGTCGGCATCGGTTTCGTGGACGAGCTGCTCGGCGGCGTTGGGCCCGCGGAAGACCGTGGGGTCGAGGCCGGGGTTGGCGGGGAAAGGCGTGTGCGGGTCGGCAAGCGCGAGGCTGGGGCAGCGGTGCTGCGTGGCCTGCTGGGCGAGGGTGGGGGCGGCGGTGTTGGCGGTGAGCCCGACGACCTGGAAGGGCTGGATCGCGGTGCGGGTGAGGTGCTCGGCAACAGCCAGGGTGTTGGTGCCGATCGACCCGGTGGAGCCGAGAACGATCAGGCGACGGGGATGGTGCGGGGCGTCAGTCGGAGTCATACAGCGACGCTACCGGTTGAGGTTATTGGAGTAGCCGTTGGACACGGGCCCGGACCGGGGCGTGCCGGGGGGCGGCGGTGCGTTGCGTTTGCGGAAGGGTTTGCGTTTGGGCTGTTCTTCCTTGGGGGTCTCGTCGGAGCTCGACTCGGCGGAAGCCGCGTCGCCTTCACTGCCATTGTCGTTTGACTCGGCTTTGGCCTTGGTCTTAGAGCGGGTGCGACGCTTGGGCTTCTCGGCGGGCTCTTCGGCCGACACTTCTTCGGGGCTCGCTTCGGGGGCCTCTGCGGACTCCTCGCCCGACTGCTCGGCGTTTCGGCGACCTCGGCCTCCACGCCGCCGGCGTCGGCGCTTCGGTTTATCAGCCGTGTCTTCCGTCTCATCGGGCTCGGCTGACGCGGTGTCGCCTTCGTCAGACGGCTCCGCTTGCGTGTCGCTGGCGTCTCCGGTCTCGGCGGATTCCTTGGATCGGCCCTTGCCGCCGCGTCGTCGTCGTCGCCGGCGGGGCTTCGACTCCTCCGTGTCTTGTTCGTCGTCTTCGGGCTTGGCCTCTGCTTCGGTTTCTGCCCCGGTGTCGGCTTCCGTTTCGGCTTCCGCTTCCGCGGGGTCAGCATCGCTGTCGCCGCGACGCGACCGTGACCGGGAGCGTCGACGCTTGGGCTTGGCGGGCGCTTCGTCTTCGTCCTCTTCGATGTCGAGGTCGGCGTCGCTGGGCGGGGCGGCGGCTTCGATGCCGAGCAGGTCCTCGAGGGTCTTGTTGTCGATGTCGAGGTAGGCGTCGTCGGCGGGCTTGGGCATCCGGCTGGGGGCCTGGTCGGTGACGATCTCCAGGGCGTTGCCGGCCGCGTTGAACGCCTGGATGTCGATGAAGTCGAGGGTGATGCCGCCGACGCGGACGAGGACCGGGGTGCCGAAGGTCTCTTCAAGGTGCGTCAGCTCGTTGCGTTTGCGGTTGAGCAGGTGGAAGGCGACATCGGGGCTGATGGTGAGCTCGAGCCGGGCGACGTTCTTGTGCTGCATGGCGACAGCGAGTTGGCGCATCACGGCAAGGAGGACGGACTCGGCGGAGAGGGTGAAGCCGCGCCCCTGGCAGTGCTTGCACTGGGCGTAGATGGCGGTCTCGAGGGACGGCCGCATGCGTTGGCGGGTCATTTCGAGCATGCCGAACTGAGAGATCGAGCCGACGCGGGTTTTGGCGCGGTCCTTCTTGAAGTGGTTGCGGATGCGGTTCTCGATGGCGCGGCGGTGCCGGGACTGCATCATGTCGATGAGGTCGAAGACGACGAGGCCGCCGAGGTCACGGAGGCGGAGCTGTCGGCAGATCTCGTCGACGGCTTCCTTGTTGGTCTCGTAGGCGTTGGTCTCGGCGTCGCGGGCCGCACGGGACTTGCCGGAGTTCACGTCGATGGCGACGAGGGCTTCGGTCTGGTCGAAGACGAGGGCGCCGCCGGAAGGCAGGGGAACTTCGCGGGCGGAGATGTTGGCGATCTGCTGTTCGAGGCGGTGGCGGTGGAAGAGGGGGATCGGGTCCTGGTAGTAGACGACGTGGGACTTGGTGCGGGGGTTGGCGACGGAGAGGAACTCGTGGGCACGCCGGGCGGCGTCGAGGTTGTCGCAGACGATGCGCTTGGTGTCGGGGGTGAACACGTCGCGGATGGTGCGGATGACCAGGTCGTTCTCGGCGTAGAGCTCGATGGTGCGGGCGCGTTTCTTCTGCTGCTTCTCGATGGATTTCCAGAGGCGCTGGAGGTAGGCGAGGTCGCGTTTGAGGTCGGTCTTGGTCTGGTTGAGCCCGGCGGTGCGGAGGATGAAGCCGAACTCTTCGGGGGGGTTGAGCGACTTGAGCAGGTCGCGCATCTCACGGCGGGTGGCGTCGTCTTCGATTTTCTGGGAGACGCCGTGGTGCTTCATGTCGGGCATCATCACGAGGAAGCGCCCAGGGATGGAGAGGTAGGAGGTGACGGTGGGGCCCTTGGTGCCGAGGCCTTCTTTGAGGACCTGGACGACGATGCGGTCGCCGCGCTTCAGGCACTTCTGGATGGGGGGTCGGTCGCGTTTGGCGATCTTGTGCCCGACCTTTTCGAAGGCTTCGCGGTCTTTGCCGGGGAAGTATTTGGGGTGGAGGTCGGAGACGTGGAGGAAGCCGTTGCGTTCGAGGCCGAAGTCGACGAAGGCGGCCTGGATGGCGGGCTCGACGTTGGTGACGACACCCTTGTAGATGTTGGAGACGTGAGACTGGGCCGAGGCGCGTTCCTGGTAGAAGTCTTCGAGCTTGCCGTCGCGGACGATGGCGATGCGGGTCTCTTCGCCGGGGGTGGAGTTGATGAGCATCTCGACGGAGCCGGCGTCGGGGTCGGGCTCGTCGGAGTCGCTGGGCTTGCTGGATTTGGTGGTGGACTTCTTGGTGCTGCGTTTTGAGGTGCGGCGGGAGGTTTTCTTGGCGGCGGGCTTGGGCTCGTCGTCGGATTCACCGTTGGTGGCTTGGGCGTCGACGTCGACGGCTGCTTCCGCTTCGGCGATGGCTTCGGCCGCTTCCGAGTCTTCGGCGGGCTCGGCCTCGGTGATGTCGTCTGCGCTGGCTTCCTCGACGGGCGAATCGGCTTCCGCCTCGGGTTCTGCAGCGACCGCCTCCTCGTTGGCCTCGGGGTTTTCCGGGGCCTCCGCGGTTTCGGTGGGGGTGTCTTGCTCTTGGGTGTCGGGGGTGGTTTCTTCGGAGAGGGTTTTGTCGTCGTTCAAGGTGCGGACCATCCGTGACCGCGCCGCGGCTTGCCGCTCAGGTGTGGCCCCCGGGTTGCCTCCCACGGGCGTGAGCCTGCGGGCGGTGGGTGGGGGTCGGGTTGAGGGGGAGGTCGGGGCGGATCCCGGAGCCTTTCGTGTTGGGCGTTGCTCAGCCAGGCGGGCCTGTTGGGGCGGCCGGCGATCAGACGCGTGGTGTTCGGGTGCGGCGCTGCGGTCAAGTGCGGCGTCTGCGTACGTTTGCGTTCAGTGGTGACGGTCAGGCGGTTCGGGCCTGGACGGCGTCGGGGACGGCTTTTCGGAGTTCCTCTTTCAGGGTGTTGGCGATGTCTTTCTGGGAGTCGAGGCCGGCGACACGCCGGGCGACCCTTTGACACTGTTGCAGGCTGACCGAGCGGATGATCTGCTTGGTCAGCGGGATGGCCGGGGGGGTGATGGAGAAGTTCCGTAGCCCCAGACCGAGTAATAGCATAGTGAACTCGGGGAGAGAGGCCATTTCGCCGCATAGGCTGACGGGGGTGTCGGAGCGTTTGGCGACCCGGACGACCTCCTTAATGAGGCTGATCACGGCCGGGTGGGCGGCGGAATAGAGCGACGCGATATGCTCGTTGCCGCGGTCAACGGCGACGGTGTACTGGATCAGGTCGTTGGTCCCGATGGAGAAGAAGTCGGTCTCTTTGGCGAAGGCGTGGGCCTGGATCGCGGCGGAGGGGACCTCGATCATCATGCCGACGGGGATGTTGTCGGGGACGGAGACGCCCTGGTCTTCGAGGTCTTCGCGGACGTCGTCGAGGACCATCTTGGCTTGGCGGAGCTCCATGATGTTGGAGATCAGGGGGAACATGATCTTGATCGGGCCGTGGGCCGCGGCGCGGAGGACGGCGCGGAGCTGGGTGCGGAACAGCTCGAGGTTCTGGAGGCAGAGCCGGATGGATCGGCAGCCGAGGAAGGGGTTGCGTTCGGTGCGGTCGAGGATGGCGTCGATGCCGGCGGGCATCTTGTCGGCGCCGAGGTCGATGGTGCGGAGGGTGAGCGGCTTGCCGTCGAGGGCCCGGATGGCGGCGACGTAGGTGTCGTACTGCTCGTCTTCGGTGGGGGCGGTGTCGTTGGCGAGGTAGACGTATTCGGTGCGGTAGAGCCCGACGCCCTCGGCGCCGAGCTCGAGTGCGGGGGGGATCTCGGAGGGGAACTCGATGTTGGCCTGGAGGGAGACGCGGGTGCCGTCGCGGGTCTCGGCGGGCTCGTTCTTGAGCGAGCGATAGGACTCGGCACGCTGGCGTTGGGAGCGGGCCTGCTGGCGGTAGTCGAGGAGGGTGGCGGCGTCGGGGTCGATGATGACCAGGCCGCGGTCCCCGTCGATGACGAGGTTGTCGCCGGTGGAGGTGCGTCGTGCGATGTCGCCGAGCCCGACGATGGCGGGGATGCCCAGGGCGTGGGCGAGGATGGCGGTGTGGGAGGTCTGGCCGCCGGCGTCGATGGCGAGGGCCTTGATGAGCGAGCGGTCGAGGTTGGCGGTCTGGGAGGGCGTGAGGTCGTGGGCGATGACGGCGGCGGGGCGGCTGAGGTTGGCGATGGCGGAGAGGCCGCCGCCGATGAGCTGGCGGAGGACGCGTCGCCGCAGGTCCTGGATGTCGAGGCCGCGGTCGCGGAAGAACGGGTCGGGGTGGGCGGCGAAGGAGTCGACCCACTTCTGGAACACGCTGTGGACCGCGAACTCGGCGGTGACCTGGTAGGTGTCGACCTGGGCGTGGAACTGATCGACGAGCGTGGGGTCTTCGAGCATCCCGATGTGGAACGAGAAGATGCGGGCGAGCTCTTCGCCGAGGGTGGCTGCGGTCTGCTGGCGGATGTCTTCGAGCTCTTTGGCGGACGCCTTGAGGGCGTCGTTGACGCGCTGGTGCTCGGCCTTGGTGCGGCTGGCGGGGACGGTCCGCCGGGGGACCGCCTGGTCTTCAGCGTCGATCACCAACGCCGGGGCGATGGCGATGCCGGGGGAGACGGGGATGCCTTTGCGGGTCTGCATGAGTGAGGGCGTAGGGCGTGAGGGCGTAGGGGACCCGGCGGGTGTGAGATGGCTGCGGGACGCGGGGGCGTCCGTTTGGCGACGTCACAAATTACCAGTTGGAGGTCGTTTTGGAGAGTCGAAGACGCGTCAGGTCAGGCTATCGGTGAAACGCATGACCGCCTGAATCAGGGCGGTGGTTTGGGGGGGCGGGTTATCGGCGGCGGGGAGCGGATTCGGGCAGTTGAAGGTGTGGCTGGCGTTTTCGAGCAGCAGGGCGGTGCAGTGGGGGCTGGCGTTGGCGTAGGCCTGACAGTCGGTGGGGGGGACGGTGGGGTCGGCGTCGCCGTGGATGGCGAGGTGGGGGAGGCCGGAATCCGCGGCGGCCTGGACGGGATCGAACGCGTCGGGGTTGGGTTCGATCTCGTCGAGCCACTGCCTGCCGATGATGAGGGTTTGGCCGGTGCGGGCGGACTCGGTGGAGGCGTGGCCTGCGGTGCGGAGCTGTTCGCCGGTCTCACCACGGATGGGGGAGGAGCCGTCGGCGGGGGCGGCGGCGGTGATGAGGCCGGCGAGGTGTGATGCGCGGGGGCGGGGGCGGGGGCTGTGCCGAGTAATGTCGCGGGAGGCGAGGGCGACGGCGATGCCGCCCCGGCTGTGCCCGAAGAGGATCACGGGGAGCTCGGCGTGTTCGGGGGTGAGCGTGGGTAGTGCGTCGAAGACCGTGCGGACGTCGAAGGTCTGTTTAGACCAGCAGTCTTGGGCGAAGAGGTCGGGCCGTTCGAAGGTTTCGAGTTTCCGGGTCATGCCGCTGTGGCTGAAGTTGAAGGTGTGGGCGAGGAGGCTGTGGGCCGCGGCAGCTCGGGCTAGGACGGGGATGAAGCCGTAGTCCTGGTAGCCCTTGAACCCGTGGCAGATGATCAGGTGGCCTCGCGGGTTGGCGGCGGGTCTGTAGGTTCGGCCGAGGAGGGGTTGGCCTTCGGCGCCGTCGAGGGTCCAGTCTTGGGTGTGCACGGCGGATCTCCTGCAAACGGTGGAAGTCTGCGGCGATGGTAATGGGGCGCGGTGGGATAGATTGCCGGGATGCAGAGGGTGTGCGTCATCGGGCCGTGCGGAGCGGGGAAGAGCACGCTGGCGCTGCAGCTCGGTGAGCGGTTAGGACTGCCGGTGGTGCACATGGACCGGCTGAACTGGCGAGCGGGCTGGGTGGAGGTCGGTCGAGAGGAGTTGGTGCGTCAACTGGAAGAGGTTTTGGAGCAGCCGCGATGGATCATCGATGGCAATTATGGAGGGACGATGGGCATGCGGCTGTCGCAAGCAGACGCCGTGATCTTTCTGGACCTGCCGCGCTGGGTTTACCGCTGGCGGGTGGTCAAGCGGCTGCTGCAGGGTTGGGCGGGGCGGACGCGGCCGGACATGACCGAAGGGTGCCCGGAGCGGTTGGACCGGGAGTTCCTGGTGTACGTCTGGCGGTTTCACCGTGATGCGCGGCCGCGGATTTTTGAACGGTTGGCGGAGTTGCCGGAGGGTGTGGAGCTGATCACGCTGCGGAGTCGGCGTGAGGTGGCCGGCTTTTTGGAGCGGTTGTCTGATTGATGTATCAGGTTTGCGTGTGGCCCTGGGTCATTGACCCAGGGTTAAATGTAGGTCAGACGGCCTTGGCGAGCTTGGCGGCGAGGTCGGTCTTCTCCCAGGTGAAGGTCTCGTAGGACTTGCCGTTGACCTTGATAGTGCCGGGCTTTCGGCCGAAGTGGCCGTGGCTGGCGGTGGGGGAGAAGATCGGGGCCCGCAGCTTGAGGTGCTTGAGGATGCCCGACGGCGTGAGCGGGAAGTGCTTGGTGACCAGGGCCGAGAGGTCGGTGTCTGGGAGCTTGCCGGTGCCGAAGGTGTCGACGTAGACGGAGGTCGGCTCGGGGAAGCCGATGGCGTAGGAGAGCTGGACCTCGCACTGGTCGGCGAGCTTGGCGGCGACGACGTTCTTGGCGATATAGCGGGCCATGTAGGCAGCGGAGCGGTCGACCTTGGATGGGTCCTTGCCGGAGAAGGCGCCGCCGCCGTGTCGGCCGCGGCCGCCGTAGGTATCGACGATGATCTTCCGGCCGGTGAGCCCGACGTCGCCGTGGGGCCCGCCGATCTCGAACTGGCCGGTGGGGTTGACGTGGATGGTCACGGTCTTGGGGTCGTAGAGCTTCTTGGGGAGGACCGGCTCGATGATGTGCTTGATGACGGCGGCCTTGAGCTGCTTCTGCTTGGCGGGGCCGTTCCAGAACGGGGTGTGCTGCGTGGAGAGCACGACCGTATCGATGCGGACGGGCTTGCCCTTCGCGTCGTACTCGACGGTGACCTGGCTCTTGGCGTCGGGGCGGAGGCCCTTGATCTTCGGCGTCTTGGCCTGACGCACCGCGGCGTGCTTGGCGACCAGCTTGTGCGACAGGTCGATCGGCAGCGGCATCAGGTCCGGCGTCTCGCGGCAGGCGAAGCCGAACATCAGGCCCTGGTCGCCGGCCCCCTGTTCCTTGTGAAGCCCTTTGCCCTCGCTGACGCCCATCGAGATGTCCGCCGACTGGCTGTGCATCACCCGCAGCACACCGCAGGTGTCGGCATCGAACTTCATGCCGATGTCGTCGGCGTAGCCGATCTGGCGGATCGTGTCGCGGATGGTGTCTTCGACGTTCGCCAGGGCGAGCTCGGCCTTGGTGTTGTGCACCGTGATCTCGCCGCCGACGACAGCCAGCCCGGTGGTGACCATGGTCTCGCAGGCGACGCGGGCCATCGGGTCATGGGCGAGCAGGCTGTCGAGCACGCCGTCGGAGATCGCGTCGGCGAGCTTGTCGGGGTGGCCCATCGAGACGGACTCGCTGGTGAAGAGGTGGTGACCGGCGGGGAGCGATTTCTTGGCCATGTGGGGCTTTCGGGCAGGCGATGAACTTGAATAAACCCCACAAAATGCAGGGCAAAAGGTCAGTCCTTATAGCGATCCGTTCAGCGGGACGCAATCTTGTCAAACGTCAGGCGGGTGACGATCTCGTCGTCCTCGACCTCGCCGGTGGGCTCGAAGCCCAGCCGGGCGTAGAACTCGGCCGGGCCGCCTTCGCCGGGGACGTACGACGTCGTCAGCCCCCTCGCATCGGGCAGCCCGCGGACGTGTTCGACCGCTGCCGCCACGGCGGCCCGGCCATAGCCCTTGCTCTGATGAGCCTGGCCGATCATCAGCCTCCAGAGGAAGTAGGACGCCCTGCCTTCGGGTGCTTCCGGATGGTCGGGCCCCACGAGGTCCAGCATCAAGAAACCGACCGGTTCCCCGCCGACGCAGATCGCGCGCGGCCAAGCCCGTGCCGGGTAGACGTAGGCCTCCGACAGGGAGCGTGCGTTGTCCGCCACAAAACGCTTCTGCTCGGCTGCGACTTCTTTGACCCAGCACTGCGCGCAGGTTCTTCGGCGTGATCTCTTCCAGTGTGACTCGGTCGTCCGGCATGAATCTGGCCTGCTACCCACCTCGGTCGGGCGGTCTTTGAAAGTGTTCGGGAGTCTCACAACCCGTCGCGCGGCAGCATAGCGGTAACCGGCACCCCAATGACGCACGCCAGGCCCCGGTATCCGTCCGATAAGACCCGTCAACAGTCCCGTAATCATCCCGCCTCGGCCCGGCGGTCGATGAACGGCAGGTCCGAGTGGGGGAGATGCAGCCCTCACGGGCTGAGGGGGGCTGGTGGATCCTTCCGGGTCCGCCGCACGACTTCTCCGCACCTCTCAACCGCCCGTTGGAGCCGAATGTGATCGACGACGCCCCGCACGCAGCAGCCCTTGCCCTGCCCGAGTCCGCCGCCACCCCCACCGCCGCCACCCGCGGCGCTGCCCGCGAGCTCGAGGCCGTCGTCCAGCGCGCCCGCGACGAACGGTTCCGCATGATCCGCCTCGTCAAGGACTACGAGGCCCGCCTCGCCAATCTCGCCATGCCCGTGCCCGCCGATCAGGTCGCCCGCCTCACCGACAAGATCCATGGCCTCGACCACGCCGTGTCCGGCCGATTCGATCAGCTCAACGACCTCGAACTCCAGATCGATAAGCGCCTCGATCAGCTCCACCAGCTCCAGAACGCCCTGACCCAGAACCTCGACGACTTCAATCAGCAGATCGCCGAGGCCCAGGGCTTCAAGGCCACGGTCGATGCTGCCAAGAAGCACGTCCGTGTCTCCGCCGCGTCCGTCCTCGAGGACATCAAGGCCGGGCTGAACGACTTCGAGCAGCCCATCGCCGCCAAGCTGCAACAGCTCAGCGACCTCGACGAGCAGCTCGATACCAAGCTCGACAGCATCGGCCGCGCCATCGACCACCACCTCGCCGGCCAGGTCAGCAACGCCCAGCAGCAGACCCAGGCCGCCATCGACGCCGCGATCCAGCCCATCGCCGGCGACCTCGAAGCCCTGACCCAGTCGCACCTCGAAGCGATCGACCGGGCCATCGCCGACCGCATCTCGGCCCTCGATGTCGATGTCGACACCGCCCTTGCCCCGCTGACCGAACGGTTTAACGCCATCCTCGAGGGCGCCCAAAACCAGGCCGGTGACCTTGAATCGCAGGTCGAAACACGGTTGGCGGAGGTGATCGACAGGGCTTTGGCCGAGCGTGTGGACGCCGTCCTCGCCGACCGCCTGGATGCGGTGCAGGAGCCGCTGACCCAGCGGATCGACGACCAGCTCCGGTCGCGCGGTGCCGAGCTCCAAGCCCAGGCCGAACGCTCGCTCCATGAAGCGACCCGGCTCGAGGCCGAGCTCCAGTCGTCATTCCAGTCGCACGCCCAGCGGATCGCCAACGCGTCCCGCGAGGCCGCGGACCAGCAGAGTCAGGCGGTGGCGTCGATCCACGCCGCCGCTCAGGACCACCTCGCTCAGATGGAGCAGCAGAGCAAGGCCATGACCACGACCGTCGAGCAGACGCTGGCCCGCCAGGCCGAACAGCTCACCGCGGTCCAGCAGCACGCTGCCGACACGGACACGGCGTTGGAAGGTGCTCTGGCGAAGGTCAAGGCCGCCCACGACACGCTGGCGGAGCAGGCCCGCGCCGCCGCCGAGCACCTCGCCGACAAGCTCGCCGCCGATCAGGACGCCGAAGCCAAGCGGGGTGACAACGTCCTCCAGGCCTTCCGCAAACGGCTGGACCAGCAGCTCGTGGAAGCCCTCGACGCGGGCACGCAGCAGGCCCAGCAGCGCATCGAAGCCATCGAGTCCACCCTGGACCAGCGTGTCGCCGCCGCCCAGGCCGCCGCCGAGGACGACTTGGAGGAAGCGCAGCGCCGGCTCGACAAGCTCGCCGATCAGGTCAAGGTCACCATGCGGCAGCACGTCGTTGAAGCGATGTCCAAGGCCGACGACATGATCACCCCCGTCCGCCAACGCCTCGACGAGACCCTGGCCGGCTTTGGCGCGCAGGCGACCGCTCAGCTCGATGACCTCCTCGCCAAGCTCCGCGACCACCTCGATGAGCAGGCCCAGGCCGAGGCCCAGGCCGCTGTGACCCGGCTCCGTGAGGGCTTCGAGCAGGCCACCGCACAGATGGAGGCCGACGCCCAGGGCTTCGGCGAAACGCAGGCCCATCAGATCACCGCGATCGCCACCGAGATGCAGCAGCGCATCGAGGCGATCGAAGACGCCCACGCCGACGCCGTCCAACGCGTCCGGCAGCGCACGTCCCAGCTCGCCGCCTCCGCCGTTGAACAGATCGAAGCGCTTGGCGACGAGCTCGACACCCGCGTCACCCGCAGCCAGGACGCCGCCGATGATCAGATGCAAGGCCTCCGCAAGCAGGCCGACGAACTCCAGACCGAGCTGCACGAACAGCAGCAGCGGATCGCCAGCGTGATCGACCAGGCCAAGGCCGACGCCGCCGCGGTCCTCAAGCCCTACGAGGACACGGTGGGTGAACACCTCGAACACTTCAAGCAGCAGGTCGCCGCGTCGATCACGCGGGTCCGCAGCCAATCGCACCAGGCGAAGCGAGACCTGGAAGGCCAGGCCAAACCGCTCGAAGATTGGACCGCCGGGCTTGCCGAACTGAAAGAGAAGACCGAGTCGGTCCTGACCGCCGCCGAGCAGGAGGCCGAGCGTCGCCTGGGTCGACTGCAGGAGCAGGTCCGGACACAGGCTTCCGCGGTGATCGACGAAGCGATCCAGGTCGCCGCCGACCGCACGCGTGGCCTGCGGGCGCAGGCCGAGCGCGAGGCCGAGCCCGTGCACACCGCGCTGCAAGAGCAGGCTCAGACGTTCAAGGCTGCGGCAGACGAGACGATCAAGTACGCCGAGGCCGAGATCGGCGACCGGATCGCCGACCTGCGTCAGTCCGCCAACGCGATGCTCGACCTGGCCGAGAAGCAGATCGATCGGCAGGCCCGAGCGCTGCGTCCCAAGGTGCAGGCCCAGCTCGATGCCGCCCGCGAAGCGGTCCCCGCAACACCCGCGCCGACCGTCACGCCCGCTCCCGTCTCGGAACCCGTCGCCTCGCCGGCCGCAGATCCGCCCCCCAAGGCCGTCGTCGACCGCTCTCAGATCGGCGAATCGATCTACACCATGGCCGCCCGTGTGGCGGGGCACCCTGTCACGCCCACGCCGCCAGTCGCCTCGCCCGCACCGGCGAAGGCTACCCCCTCAACTGAAGACGGCAGCGGCTCGCAGGCCGCCTGAAACGCAACCGGATCAGGGATGCGTCTAGCCGTCCGCCTCGGCCCGTAGCGCCGCTTCGGCCTCGCCCCAGTTCTCCGCGTCCCGCCCAAGCGGCCGGCCCTTCTGCAGCCACACCGCGTAGGCCCGCGCCGCGATCTCGTCGTGGCTCAACACCACTACCGCCTTCGGTTTGGGGTCGGTGTTCGTTTTGGCTTTGGACCTGCTCGACTTCTTGGCTTTGTTTTTAGGCTTGGGCTTCTTGGCCTCTCCGCCCTCCGGCTTCTTGGCTTTCTTTTTGGTCTGAGACTTCTTCTTTGCCATTACCACACCTCCGGTCATGGGTCTTTTGGGCTGCACGATCTGACTGCCCGACGGCGTCAGCACCACCCCGGCTCATGCACGACGACGTCGTACTTCGGATGCCGGCGATCCCAAGTTTTGTCGAACTCAGCGATATGTGCGTGCGACCGAAGCTGCCGCTTCTCGATCCGGTCAGCGGCGTCCGCGAGAAAAGCGGCAACGACGCGGAGGTCATTTGGCGGCATGGTGAAGCTGACCTCGCCGAGCTTCATCGCCTCACCGCCTCGGTGTTTTTTGGTGCTGCCGGCAAGCATGGGGGCATCTCTCGTCAGGAAAACACAGATGCTCAATCTAACCGTAAGACGCGGTCAAGCCCAGCAGGTGAAACCCCGAGAACCCGATCGCAATACCCCGCACTTGCGAGCCGGCGAGTGACGGGCCGGGCGACCGGCAGATCGGCCGGAGCGACACGCCCCGGCTCGTTCGTGATTGCCGTGTGTTACGCCGACTGGGCTTCGCTCAGCGCCGCCAGCACCGCCTCGGCGTGCCCCGGGACCTTCACCTTGTCCCACCGCTGCACGACTTTGCCCTTCGGGTCGATCAGGTAGGTCGTCCGCACGACGCCCATGTACTTCTTGCCGTACATGGACTTCTCCTGCCACACGCCGTACTTCTCGCAGGTGGCCGCCCCAGGGTCCGCGAGGATCGGGAAGTTCAGGTCGTGCTTACCCGCGAACTTGGCCTTGCTCTTCGTGTCGTCCGGGCTCATCCCCAGCACGACCGCGTCGGCCCCGGAGAAGTCGGCCTCCATATCGCGGAACTGGCAGGCCTCCTTGGTGCAGCCGGACGTGTCGTCCTTGGGGTAGAAATACAAAACGACCCACTTCCCGGCATAGCCCGAGAGGCGGTGCTTCTGGCCGTCTTGGTCTTCGAGGTTGAACGCGGGGGCTTTCTTGCCGATGTCGATCATGATGGGGTCTCCTGGGGACCGCCGATCGTAGGCCGACCACCCGGCCCGGCCACGCCCGCTGATAAGATTTCATCCTGCGCCCGATCCCTGCCCCCGACCGACTGCTCCGACCCGACTCCCGAAACCCCCTCGCCATGAACCCCAAACGCGCTCTCATCACCGGCATCACCGGCCAGGACGGCTCCTACCTCGCCGAGTTCCTGCTCGCCAAGGGCTACGACGTCCACGGCATCATCCGCCGCTCCTCGTCCTTCAACACCGACCGCATCGAGCACATCTACCAGGACCCCCACGAGTCCAAGCAACGCCTGCACCTGCACTACGGCGACCTCTGCGACGCCAACGGCCTGGCCCGGCTGGTCTCGTCCGTCAAGCCCACCGAGGTCTACAACGTCGGCGCTCAGTCCCACGTCAAGGTCTCCTTCGATGCGCCGATCTACACCGGCGACGCCACCGGCCTAGGTGCCGCCAAGCTCCTGGAAGCCGTCCGCGAATACCAGGACGACTCCGGCTACCAGATCCGCTACTACCAAGCCTCCACCTCCGAGATGTTCGGCGGCATGCCCGAGACCGCTCCGCAGTCCGAAGCCACCCCCTTCCACCCCCGCTCGCCCTACGGCGTCGCCAAGCTCTACGCCCACTGGCTCACCGTCAACTACCGCGAGTCCTACGACCTCCACGCCTCCTGCGGCATCCTCTTCAACCACGAGTCCCCGCGCCGTGGCGAGACCTTCGTGACTCGCAAGATCACCCGTGCCGTCGGCCGCATCAAGCAGGGCCTGCAGGACAAGCTCTACCTCGGCAACCTCGACGCCAAGCGCGACTGGGGCTTTGCTGGCGACTACGTCGAGCAGATGTGGCTGATGCTCCAGCAGGACACCCCCGACGACTATGTGGTCGCGACGGGCGAGACCCACACCGTCCGCGAGTTCTGCGAGCTGGCGTTCGGCCGGGTCGAGCTGAACTACCGCGATTTCGTCGAGATCGACCCCCGCTACTTCCGCCCGGCCGAGGTCGACCTGCTGCTGGGTGACCCGACCAAGGCGAAGCAGAAGCTCGGCTGGGCACCGCGCACCAGCTTCACCGAGCTGGTGGACATGATGGTCGACCACGACATGGAGCTGGCCGCCCGCGAGAAGACCCTCCGCGACGCAGGCCACGCCCTGCCCGCCACCGCGGGTCACGATTAACCCAGAGCACAACACCCTCTTGAACCCTCTTGATCAGCGAGCCGGGCCGTGTCGACCCGGCCGGTGCGACACACTCCGGTTCGCCCGCCGCGCGTCTCCAACACACCCACAAAAAACCCTCGCGACCAAGGACTGGCCGCGAGGGAGGAGGGAGAAAGAAGTGGGAGGGCCCGCCTTGGCCCGTCTAGGCTGGGTCAGGGGCGCCGTGGCGCGGACACCCGTGAACCCTGCCTTGTACTGCGATCCGTTGCTCTGACGGGGAGGCGGTCGAGCCACCCGGCCGGCCCACCCCGCCAGTCCCTTGGGGTGCCTTTCAACACCCGCTTCTTCCTCAACGCCTAATCGTCGGTTTGATCATCAACCGGCGCATCGGGCGCGTTCTTCTTGATCGATTCAATCCCGTTCTGGCACGCGGCCTTGGATTCGTACGCCTCGCCGACCGCGATCACCTGGCCGTTGCCCGCCTTCAAACGGAAGCGGAACTTGTCGGCCTTGTCCTTGTACATTTCGAATTTACCAGCCATGTCTGTTGTCTCCTGATCGGGTCATGCTGAAGAAAGGAATCGTCATCGCAGCATAACTCAATCAATCCACCTTCGGAAGCACCAAGCCGCTCTGGTCTTGATACTTCCCAGCCTTGTCCGCATAGCTCACCGCACACACGCGGTCGGCCTTTAAGAACACCATCTGCGCGATGCCTTCGTTGGCGTAGACCTTCGCGGGCAGGGGTGTCGTGTTGCTGATCTCGATGGTCACCTTGCCGCGCCACTCGGGCTCGAGCGGGGTGACGTTGACGATGATCCCGCAGCGGGCGTAGGTGCTCTTGCCGAGGCAGACGACGAGGATGTCACGCGGGATGTCGAACGTCTCGACGGTTTCGCAGAGCGCGAAGCTGTTGGGCGGGATGATGACGTGGTCTTTACCCGTCACGTTGGTATCAACGGTGACGAAGTTGCGGTCGTCGAACTGCTTGGGGTCGACGATGGATTGGCCGCCGTCGGTCGGGGCGTTGGTGAAGATCTTGAAGAGGGTGCCGACGCGGACGTCGTAGCCGTAGGACGACACGCCGTAAGAGATCCGACCGGGGCGCTTCTGGGCGTCCTGGAACGGCTCGATGCCGATGAGTTCACGGATCTGGGTGTCGCAGAGCACGGGCATGGTGGTTTAGCTCAGGGTGACGTGTCAGAATCGAACGGCGTTGCAAATCGACACGCCGGATCATACCCCTACATCTTGGGTAATCAAGACCCAAGATGCCCAAGATAGAGCGTTTTGCGGGTTATTTTTCCAAGCGACGACGAACGTCAACAAACGCCAGGCTTATTGACAGGCTCATGCACTGGAGTTGTCAGGAAGTGACAGGAAATGCACAAGCGCGGGCGGGCTCACGCCGTTGCGGTCATCGCCTGCTCGATGGCCTGGGTCACCCGCGGGAGCACCTCGGCGATCGTGCCGTTCGCGCGGGCGCCGGCGGCCCGGGCGTGCCCGCCGCCGCTGAACTGCGCCGCGAGCTCGGCGACGTTCACCGCGTCTTCCGTCGGCTTGGACCTGAAGCTCATGCGCGTGATGACGCCGTTGTCGGTCTGTTTCTCCGCCAAGAGCACGACGACGCGTAGCGAGCTGACCTGCTGCGGCGTGTCGATCAGCCGTTCGGTCTCTTCTTCCCGGGCACCGGTCTCGGCGAAGTCGTCGAGCGTCAACGCCATCACCGCCGCCTGCCCGTCGGCGAGCATCCGCAGCGACGCGAGGGCCCGCCCCAACAGCTCGAGCTTCTCGGGGCGTTCGGCCTGTTCGAGCTGCGCGTAGAGCGCGGCATGATCCACGCCTTGCCCCACCAGACGCGCGGCGAGTCGGTGCGTGCGGGCGGTCGTGTTGGAGAAACGGAACCAGCCCGTGTCGGAGGCGATGCCCACGAACAACGCGTCGGCCACCGCGGGCTCGAACGCATCGCTCGCCCGGCCGCCGGCGTTGGGCGGTCGGTTATGCAGCAGGTCGATCAGCTCGGCGATCACCTCCGCGGCCGCCGCGGCGCTGGTGTCGACATACAACCGCTCGGCGGGGATGTTCCCGGAGAGGTGGTGGTCGAGGATGCAGGCCTTGTCGAGGTGAGGCTCGATCACGGGGTAGGCGTCGCCCACCTGCGAAACCGCGCCGGTGTCGACGATGACCACGCGCTGCGGCTCCGTGAAGACGGGCTCGTCGAGGGGGTCTTCACCGAGGATCGCGTAGGCGTCTCGGCCGGCCAGGCTGCGGAGCGGGTCCGGGACCGGCGGCACGACCAGGCCTTTGGCCGTCTTGCCGAGCTGGCGGAGCGTGAGGGTGAGTGCGAGGACACAGCCCAGGGCGTCGCCGTCGGGCTTGGCGTGGGTGAGCACCAGGATCGGCCCGTCGGTCGCGCGGAGGGTGTCGGCGAGCTGGGGAAGGGTCGTGTTGGACTGATACGGCGCGGACGGCATGGGTACAACGTTGGGATCGGCCGGAAGGCTGCGGAAATTCAGGCGGCGTCGAAAGCGATTCTGGACTGTTCGATGTCGCGGTGGAGCTGATCGGTGAGTGCGGTGAGGCTGGGGAAAGGGTACTGGTCCCGGAGCCAGCGGGCAAAGCCGAGGGTGAGCCGGGAGCCGTAGAACTCGGGGCCGGCGTAGGTGGGGAGGTGGGCCTCGACGGTGAGCTGCTTGACGCCGAAGGTGGGCTTGACGCCGATGGAGATCGCGGCGGGCAGGCGGGTGTGGTCGTCGTCGATCACGGCCCAGCCGGCGTAGACGCCGTCGGTGGGGATGATGCGTCGGTCGAGCTCGTCGGGGTCGAGGTTGGCGGTGGGGATGCCGAGGGTTCGGCCGCGCTGCTCGCCCCGGACCACGGCCGCTTCGAGCACGGGGCTGTCGCCTAAGCACTGGGCGGCGTCGGCGACCCGGCCGCGCCCGATCAGCCAGCGACACAGCGAGCTGCTCACGGGCAAGCGGTGCCGGTCGTGGAGCTCGGCGGCGACGGGCGGGACGGTGTGGGCGGTGAAGCCGCGCGTCCTGCCGTAGTCGGCGAGCCAGGCCATGTTGCCGGCCCGCTTCTTACCGAAATGGAAGTTCTCGCCCTCGACAAACGCGATCGGGTGGTGCTGCTGGACGAGCCGATCGATGAAGCCCTCGGGGGGCAGACCCAGCAGCTCGGGGGTCACGGGCAGGACCTCGACGCGGTCGGCCCCGGCGTCGAGCAGCCGCTGCTGTCGGAGCCCGAGGGTGCAGAGCTGGGGCGGCAGCCCGTCGGGCTTGAGCAACGCGGCCGGCGGCGGGTCGAAGGTCAGGGCGACCACGTCGGGGCGGTCGCCCGGGCCTTGGGCGTGCTGATCGGCGAGCGACCGGGCGCGGTCGATGAGCGCGCGGTGCCCACGGTGGACGCCGTCGAAGTTGCCGATGGTGAGGATGGAGGCCACGGAGGGATGGTAGCCGGTGGCCGGCGGATGACAGACCGGACGCCGTCGGCGTCCGGCTATGGCAGACGACGTGGTGCGGTTACGCCGTCAGATGGCGAGGCTGGCGTCAGCGGCGGTAGGCGTCGCGACGTAGCGGAGCACTTCCTCGACGTTGCGCTTCGAGCCGATGACGACGGGCGTCCGGTCGTGCACGCCGCTGGGCTGGAGGTCCATGATGCGCTGGTTCCCGTCGGACGCCAGGCCCCCGGCCTGCTCGGCGACAAACGCCAGCGGGTTGCACTCGTACATCAGCCGCAGCTTGCCCTTGGCCTGGGCGCTAGTCGGCGGGTAGAAGTAGACCCCGCCCTTGATCAGGATGCGGTGGAAGTCGGCGACCAGCGACCCGACGTATCGGCTGGAGTAGACCGGGTTGTCCTGCAGCTTGACCCAGTCGAGGTACCGCCGGTAGCCCTCGGGGAACGTGTGGGCGTAGGCCTCGTTGACCGAGTACTGCGGGGCGTGCTCGGGCATCTGGATGTTCTCGCGGGTCAGCAGGTAAGCGCCGAACTGCGGGTCGAGGGTGAACATGTGTACGCCGTGCCCGGCGGTGTAGACCAGCACGGTGGACGAGCCGTAAAGCACATAGCCCGCCGCGACCTGCTCCGCTCCGGGCTGGAGCACAGACTCTTCGGTGGACTTGATGTCACGGGGGTTGCGGAAGATCGTGAAGATGGTGCCGACCGAGACGTTGACGTCGATGTTGGACGAGCCGTCCAGCGGGTCGAACATCACGATGTAGTTGGCGTCCGACTGGACGTCGGCGAGGACGCGGGGCTCGTTGTCTTCTTCCGAGGCGATGATCCCGACGTTGCCGCGGTAGCCGAGCGTCCGGATCAGGGCCTCGTTGGCGATCACGTCGAGCTTCTTGACCTCTTCACCCTGCACGTTCTCCGACCCCGCGTCGCCCCACACGTCGATGAGCCCGGCCCGGCGGACGTAGGACGCGATCATCTTGGTGGCGAGGGTGATGCCCGAGAGCAGCCACGAGAACTGGCCCGACGAGCCGGGGAAGTTCTGCTGCTGCTGCTGGATGTGCTGTCCGAAGGTGATGTAGTGTCCGTCGAGTTTGATGGCCATGGTTGGGGGCTCCTGCCGGGATCGGCTGCGGGTTATGCCGCAAGCCTATCTCGTGGCGGGCATCGGGGCGCAGCAAAACCGGCTGGGGCACTTGAAAAATACGGACATCCGATTTGGATTTCCCGGGCAAGACGCGGGGGCCTGTGTTGTGACGGATGTTGCTGTACGGAGCCGCATCCCCGGGGCCAGCGTGGAGAGTCACCCGTCGTCGATTCTGCGATTTTGAGTCGTTTACGTATCGCTGACAGATTCTGAAATCAGAATTTGTCCCAGAGAAGCAAATAAACAAATGAAACCAGCGACATCACGCAACCGCCGCCAATCAGATACCACGCCTCTCTTCCCGATTCATTTGCAGAGCGTTTTAGGTAACCAAAGTAGATCAAGAAGAATGCGATGGACCACAGTATCAGGCAGCTGATGAGTCTTCCGTAAAACACTCAGGCTCACTCTGCGCGTTGTAAGTGAGCTGGGAGCCGATACGCTGCGCCACGAACTCAAGGCAGAAGGTCTTCGATCTTGATCGGAGCGTCGGGGCGGGCGAGAGGGGTGATGCTGTCGCTGGGTTGGAGAGTGCTGATCTGGGTGTACCGGCCTTCGTCGGTGTCGGGCTGGCGGTGGACTTCGAGGCAGCGGGATTTGAGATTGAGGATCCAGTACTCAGAGATACCCGACTCGGCGTATAGGTTGGCCTTGCTGGATCGGTCTTGTTCCAGCGTTGAGGCAGATACTTCAAGGGTAAGCAGCGGTGTCTTGGATTTGGGGTTGGCGTCGCGGATCGATCCAGTCACGACCGACACGTCGGGTTCGGGCTCGGAGTCATCCACGGCAGTGAAGGGCAACTGGCAGCGCACGACATAGCCGCTGCCGAAGACAGCTCTCATCGCTTCGTGGGCCAACTGGGTCGCGATAATGTGGTCATTGCTCTGTGGGGACATCTCGATCAGTTTCCCGCGGATGAGTTCGATCTGTTTGCTTTCGAATAGCCCGAGGTCGATACCGAGGTGGTAGTCGTTAAGGGTCCAACGGTACTCTCGCGATGACCGATCGACCGCTTTAGAAACAGCGTGTGTTGAGGCGTCGGGTGCCATAGCTTGATCATAGGTCTTAAGGCGCTGCGCCCCAAGGGGTTGGTTATGTCAACACAGAAGATTGGCTAGCCATAAACGACTTCGCGGAGGTCGTTGCGGTGGGCTTCGAACCACTCGATGGTTTGTTTGAGGCCGGTTTCGAGGGGGGTGGCGGCGGACCAGTTCATGAGGGTCTGGGCTTTGGTGGTGTCGAGGCAGCGGCGGGGTTGGCCGTCGGGTTTGGTGGGGTCCCAGCGGATCTCGCCCCGGAAGTCCGTCAATCGGGCGATCAACGCCGTTAAGTCTTTGATGGTGATTTCCTGGCCGGTGCCGAGGTTGATGGGGGTGGGGTCGTTGACTTTCTCGGCGGCGGTGAGGATGCCCTCGGCGGCGTCGTCGACGTAGAGGAACTCTCGGGAGGCGGAGCCGGTGCCCCAGGCGGGGATGTGGTCGGCGCCCGCGTCTCTTGCTTCAATGCACTTGCGGATGAGGGCGGGGATGACGTGGGAGGTGTGGAGGTCGAAGTTGTCGTGGGGGCCGAAGAGGTTGACGGGGACGACGACGGCGGAGTTGAGGCCGTATTCGCGTTGGTAGCCGTCGAGCATGACGAAGAGGGCTTTCTTGGCGACGCCGTAGGGGGCGTTGGTTTCTTCGGGGTAGCCGTCCCAGATCGCGTCTTCGTTGAAGGGGACTTGGGCGAACTTGGGGTAGGCGCAGACGGTGCCGGTCTGGACGAACTTGGTGATCTGGTGGATGCGGGCCTGTTCGATGAGGTGGAGACCCATGGCGGCGTTGGCGAAGAAGAATCGGCCGGGGTGGTCGCGGTTGGCGCCGATGCCGCCGACCTCTGCCGCGAGGTGGAGGACCACGTCGGGTTGGGCGTCGGCGAAGAGGCGTTCGCAGGCGTGCTGGTCGGTGAGGTCGTAGTCGCTGCGGCGGGGGATGAAGAGGTGGTCGTCGGGGACGCCGCGTTGTTGGAGCTTGGTGCAGACGGCGCGGCCGAGGAAGCCGGCCCCGCCGGTGACGCAGATACGGAGGTTGGGCCAGTCGAGCATGGGGGGATGGTAGCTGGAAGCGGTTGGTCAGAAGGCGGGGAAGCTGTGGGTGGGGCCGGGGCGACACGCCCCGGCTCGCTGGGAGGAGTGCTGGGATCGTGCCGGTGTTTCGACTGGGCACGGTTGGTGGATTTAGACTGCGTCGATGCAGGATCGGTGGCGTGAGCTGGTGCTGGCGGCGGGTGCGGGGGTGATGGTGGTGATGCTGGCGGTGCCGGCGTTGGTGCCGATGCTGCCGGTGGGGGTGTGGGACCAGGACCCGCGGGTGTTGGCGGCGATGTCGGGGGGCGGGATGGGGGACGGGTCGCTGGCGCAGGGGCTGGTGTTCGGGCCGGCGGGCGGGGTGTGGTGGTTTGTGGGCACCGTTGTGATTGCGGGGCTGGTATGGGTGGGGTGCGGTTGGGCGCGGGGGTGGGGTGGGTTTCGCACGCCGATGGAGTGGGTGCCGGTGGGGTTGATGTTGATCGGGATGGTGGGTGTGGGGTGGTGGATGAACCGGGGGTACGAGCACCTGTTTGTCGGGGCGGGGTGGTTGGCGGCGGGGGCGGCGGGACTGGCGGGCTGGGCGCTGGGTCGGTCGCCGGCGGGGCGTCGTTGGGCGGCGGGGGGGTTGGCGGGGTTGGCGGTGTGGCTGGGGCTGGATGCGGTGTATGAGGTGGTGGTCGAGGCGGCACGGAACGCGGCGTTCTGGGAGGCGGAGGGGGAGTCGATCCTGCGGGCCCGGGGGTTTGAGCCCGGGTCGGCGAGCGCGGAGCTGTTGGCGCGGCGGACGCTGTCGCCGGGCGCGGTGGGGGGGTACGGGCTGGCGAACGTGTTGGGGACGGTGGCGGCGGGGCTGGTGGGGGGG
>JBCDIM010000035.1:0-37912 GCA_038749105.1 Planctomycetota bacterium | reverse complement strand
CGGGCTCCGAGCCCGGAGAAAAGAATGGGTGTCGTCTTCGTAGCCGTGTTGATTGGGCCCAAGCCAACCGGCTTGAGAGCCCGGATAGGAGGCTGGAATCATCGCCATCTGCAGTCACTTGACAGGCCCGGCTTCATAGGAGGTGTCGGGAGTTATTTGAGGAGCGGGCGAGCAGCGACGGGGGCCTGCGTTATCACGCATCGTTGGTCGTGGTCGGCGCGAATAAGTCGGGGGGCCGGGCGGTTTGGTTTGAGGCGGTGGGTTGGCCTGCCTCGGACGTGAACCCCAGCACACAGGAGCCTGGTGATGTTGAAAGCGATGAAACCCATGACGGCGGCGGTGGGTGCACTGGTGTTGATGTTGGGGGTCGCGGGGTGTCAGAGCAATGCGCAGACGGGGGCGTTGGTGGGGGCGGGGCTCGGCGCGCTGGCGGGGCAGGCGATCGGGGGGGATACGGCCGGGACGCTGATTGGCTCCGGGGTCGGGGCGGGCGTCGGCTACGTCGTGGGCAACGAGGTCGACAAACGGCAGGCCCCGTCCGAGACCGTTCACCCCCACCACCCCCACCACCCCCACCATACGCCAGGCCGGGCGTATTGACGTGGGACGGCCGATTGGGTGTAGCGGTGCACGGGTGATGGGCGGATGCAGAAAGCACAACACGGCGCGGCAGAAACACAACATCGACGATCTGTCGCAGCCCTGCGAATCGATCGTTCTGTCTGGTTTGGCAAAGCTTTAACGCGGAGCACGAGTCTGGCCCGGCGGTTGCAGTGGGGCAGGTCGTTACCGAAAGGCGATCTGTATGACACGACCAACCCACACCCTGATGTTCGCAGCGGCGGTGCTCTGTCCCGCGTTGGCGGTGGCGGAGCCGCCGGAGGGCTTGTTCTTCAATGCCCCGGGGACGCTTCCGATCCTGCTGTTGTCGGGGCACGGGGGGAGCGAGCAGCCGGACGACATCGCGAACCCGCGGTTGGCGGACGACGCGGGGGACCTCTTGACCAACGACTTCCGGACGGATCTGCTGACCGCGAAGGCGATCATCGACCTGGAGAACCTGCTGGGGGGCGACGTGTACTACGTGATCAACGACATCGATCGGCAGTACCTCGACCTGAACCGGGACAAGACGATCGACGGAACGATCGGGAACGCGGCGTTTGAGGACCCCGATGCCGAGGCGTACTACGACTACTACCACAACACCGCGAGCACTTATGTCGCCGAGATCCTGGCGAACCACGGCGGCGGGCTGCTGATCGATGTGCACGGGCAGGGGGCGGTGCCGGACACGGTGTTCCGCGGCACCCGCAACGGCGACACCGTCACCGACATGCTCGCCGCCTTCGGCGACGATGCATTGATCGGCCCGAACAGCGTCTTCGGTCAGCTTGAGGCTCTGGGCTTTACGGTTGCCCCCGACAACGTCCCGCTCGATATCGACCCCGAGGTCCTCTACATCGGCGGATACACCGTCGAGACGTACGGGAGCCAGAACGTGGACGGGATCGATGCGCTGCAGATCGAGTTTGGCCGTGAATACCGCTTTGATCCGGACCCGGATGCCTGGTTTGATACTGGTGCGGACCTGGCTACCGCGATCGCGGCGCATTACAACACATACCTGATCCCCGAGCCGAGCAGTTTGGCCCTGCTTGGCTTTGCCGGCCTGCTGCTGAGTGGTCGACGCGGCGGGCCCCGCGATTGAGATGGTAAAGGTCGGGGATTACCGCATGATGTCTGATGACCGCAGGGAGGAGCGGTGGCACGGCTGGCACACGATGACCGACCAGCGGGTCACGCCGCTGCCGGTGCTGGTGTATACGAACGAGCCGTTTTGATGGGGTAGGGGTTTGGGCGGATGGCGGGCGGGCGTGGGGCATGTAGGTGTGTGTGTGGTTGTATGCTGGACGGGGATGTGGGCGCGAATGCCCGCGGGTTCATGGTCTATCGATTCACGAGGTATTGCATGTATGTGTTTTTAGTGGTGTGCGTCCTATTGCTGTCGGGGTGTATGGCGAACGGCTCGGCGCCTGACGATCCGGGGTGGGTGTTGACCTTTGCGGAGGAGGGGGACGGTGAGGCGGGCGGTGCGCCGGCGGCGGAGCGGTGGGTGACGGAGGTGGGGGGCGGGGGCTGGGGGAACAACGAGTTTCAGACGTACACGGCGGGGAACGGCAATGCGTTTTATGACGGGCAGGGGAACCTGGTGATCGAGGCGCGGCGGGAGACGGTGACCGGGCCGGACGGGGTCCGGCGGGACTACACGTCGGCGCGGCTGATCACGAAGGGGAGATTTGAGCAGCGGTACGGTCGGTTTGAGGCGCGGATCCAGATCCCGCGGGGGCAGGGGGTGTGGCCGGCGTTTTGGATGTTGGGGGCGTCGTTCCCGGAGGTGGGTTGGCCGGGGTGTGGGGAGATCGACATCATGGAGAACATCGGGCGGGAGCTGGACAAGGTGCACGGGACGCTGCACGGGCCGGGCTACTCGGCGTCGGACGGGCTGGCGGGGACGTATGAGCACCCGGACGGCGGGGCGTTTGCGGACGGGTTCCACGTGTATGCGGTGGAGTGGGACGCGTCGGGGATCCGGTGGTTTGTCGATGGGGTGCAATACCACGAGCGGACGCCAGCGGATGTCGGGGGGGCGGGGGAGGGGCGGTGGGTGTTTGATGACGGGCCGTTCTTCTTGTTGTTGAACGTGGCGGTGGGCGGGTATTGGCCGGGGTATCCGGACGAGACGACGCCGCTGCCGCAGCGGATGGTGGTGGACTACGTGCGGGTGTACCGGCGGGCGGAGTGAGCGCGGGTTAGCGTGTGCAAGGGGCCCGATAAGGCTGGCGGGTGGTGTGAGGACGGTGGCGCGGGCGCGGGTCGGATAGGCCGGGGCATGGCTCGTTGGGTCTGATTGAGGCCATGTAAACGGCGTTTTGTTGGGGGTGCTGGGCTGAAGGGCGGGTCGGTCGCGTCGTGGGTTGGGCGTCGATGTCGAGCGTGAACGTTTTGGACGTTATGGGCTGGAGCAGTTCGAGGAATCCACCGATTTCGTAGGCATGGAATCAACTGTTCCAAGTGATGCACGGCCGGTGGGGTCGTGGCGGCGGACGGGGCTTTGGGTGGTTGCGTTGGGGGTGTGGGTGGGGTTGGTGGGGGGCGGTTTTGTGGCGATGAACTTGTATGCGACGACGCCGGGCGAGTCGGGGGTGGTAGTAATGGCGTGGCCTGAGGGGACGGCGGTGCCGAGGACGGCGGGGCGGGTGAATGCGGTGGTGTTCGCGCACCCGGACTGCCCGTGCACGCAGGCGACGCTGGCGAACCTGGGCCGGCTGAAGGCGGAGTACCCCGAGGGATTGGATCTGGCGGTGGTGTTTTTTGATACCGCGTCATGGCGGGACGCGTGGGCGGAGACGCGGTTGAAGTCGATGGCGGAGCGGATCCCCGGGGCGGCGCTGGCGTTGGATCCGGAAGGCGTGGAGGCGGGACGGTTTGGCGTGCGGACCAGCGGGCATGTGGTGGTGTTTGATCGGCAGGGGGCGCGGGTGTTTAGCGGGGGGGTGACCGCGTCGCGTGGCCACGAGGGCGCGAGCCCGGGGCTGGACGCGATTGAACAACTCTTGATCGGAGCGGCTGACTCGGGACATGCGGAGGCGGAAGTCTTCGGCTGCGCGCTGTGTCATTCGACCGCCGTGAGCACCGAACCTTGACCTTGAAGATTCCAGGATGATCCCATGAACGCGATGGCTGGCGGTTCTGCCGCACCCGACCTTGAAGCCGAGAAGATGCAGCTGACCCAGGACAAGCTCCTGGCGTCTTACCGGAAGCTGTGGGTGGGTAACGACCGGTTCTTCGCGATCGCGCTGCTGGTGCAGTGGGTGGCGTTGGTGGCGCAGGCGTTGGTGATCTCGCCGAAGACGTGGATCGGTGCGGAGAGCGCGACGCACGCGCATGTGTGGGCGGCACTGCTGTTGGGCGGTCTGGTGTGCGGGCCGGCGGCGGCGATCGGGTGGTTCAAGCGGGGGGATACGATCGCCCGGCTCACCATGACGGCGGCGCAAGCGCTTGTGGTGGCGATGCTGATCCACTTCGGCGGCGGGCGGATCGAATGGCACTTCTCGGTGTTCGTGACGCTGGCGGTGCTGGCGATGTACCGGGACCCGAAGGTGCTGATCGTGGCGACGGGGATCATTGCGGCGGACCACCTGCTGCGCGGGCTGTTCTGGCCGCAGTCGATCTACGGCTATGTCGGCGCGGGGCGGTGGCTCTGGCTGGAGCACGCGGTGTGGGTGGTGATTGAGGTGGGGCTGCTGATGGCCGGGTTGCGGCTGTCGGCGAAAGAGATGCGGTTGATCGCGGAGCGGGAGGCGGAGCTCGAGCTGGTCGGCCAGGTCGGGATCGCCCGCTCGGTCGATGGCATGGTTCGGGACATCAAGCAGATCGAGACGACCGGCGACCTGACCCAGAAGGTGGACCCGCGGTTCGACGGCGTGACGGTCGAGCTGGCCGAGGCGATGAACGGGTTCATCGAGACGCTGCGTGGGATCATCCAGGACGTGAGCGGCGCGGCACACGAGGCGTCTTCGTCGTCGGTGTCGATCTCGGCGGGCGCGCAAGAGATGGCGGAGACGGCCGACAGCATGCTGCAGCAGGCCAAGGCGATCAGCGGCAACGCGGCCCAGGCGAGCAGCGTGGCGGAGCAGGGCAGCCAGGTGGTCGGCGAGACGATCCAGAACCTGCACGTGATCGGCGAGGGCGTGAAGCGTGGCGGCGAGCTGGTGAGCCAGCTTGATGGGCGGAGTCAGCAGATCGGCTCGCTGGTGTCGGTGATTCAGGACATCGCGGACCAGACGAACCTGTTGGCGTTGAACGCGGCGATCGAGTCGGCGCGTGCGGGTGAGCACGGCCGAGGCTTTGCGGTGGTCGCGGATGAGGTGCGCAAGCTGGCGGACCGCACCGCGAGTGTGACGGACGAGATCCAGCAGGCGATCCTGGAGATCAACACCGAGACCCAGCGGGCCCGTGAGGCGATGGAGACGAATAGCCAGAAGGCCGAGGAGTGCGTGGATCAGAGCGCGACTGCGGGTGAGATCCTCGAGACCATCTTGCGGCGATCGCAGGAGGTCGACCGAGAGATCCAGAAGCTCAGTGCCGGGTTCTCCGAGGTCGGCGACGCATCGTCCTCGATGAGCGAGTCGGTGACGCAGCTGGCGGAGCGAAACGAGCAGCTCACGCGGTTGGCGGAGCAGTTCACGACGGCCTGACGGATGGCGATCTGAGCCAGGCCGCGTCCGGGGTGTTGCGTCATGGGGCGTCGCTCCGCAGCACTTTTTCTATGGCTTTACCCTTGGCGAGCTCATCGACGAGCTTGTCGAGATAGCGTACTTCCTGCCAGGTGGGGTCTTGGATGTTTTCGACGCGTTCACCGCAGACCACGCCGGTGATGAGCTTGCGGTTGGGGTGGGGCTTGGGAGCGTCGACAAAGAAGGCTTCGAGGGTGGTGGTCTTCGAGCTGAGGATGGAGCGGAGCCTCTGGGGGGTGTAGCCGGTGAGCCAGCGGATCACGCGGTTGAGCTCGGCGGGCGTGCGGCCCTTCCTCTCGACCTTGGCAAGGAGGTACGGGTACACGTCTGCGAAGGGCATGGCGTAGACCTTGAGCCTATTCATGCGGCCCACTGTAGGTCGTCAGGGGGCCAGCGGTGTTTGGTAGTTGGCTTGAGGTGGGGTGGGGTTGAGTTTGTGGGCCGGGTCGATCAGGATGCGCGGATAGGAGACCCACCCCTTGCGATCCCGACTCGGGACCGAATGGAGCGATGCGATGACACAGAGCCGGCCAAACATTGTGCTGATCCATACGGACCAGCAGCGGGGCGACACGCTATCGATCGACGGTCACCCGTTATTGACCACAACCAACCTGGACCACCTGGCGTTTAGCGGGGCTAGGTTCCGGCGGGCGTATTCGGAATGCCCGACGTGCATCCCGGCGCGGCACGCGCTGTTGACGGGGGTGTCGCCGAATGCGAGTGGGGTGGTGGGTTTCGGCCCGAAGATGCGGATCGCTAGGCCGGAGGCGACGCTGCCGGAGCTGTTGAAGCGGGCGGGGTATCAGACGGTGCACGTGGGCCGGGGCTGGCACCAGTACCCGGGGCATGCGCACTACGGGTTCGAGATCAATCGGGGCGACCCGTTTGCCGAGTACTACTCGCGGTTCCACGACCTGCCGGTGCCAGCGAACACGCAGCACGAGTTGAAGTACCAGATGCTGCACGGGGGGCTGACGATGAACGGGCACAAGGCGAGGTCGTGGGAGCATCCGGAAGAGTTCCACCAGACGAACTACGCGGTCAATCGGACGGTGGAGTTTCTGGGTCGGCGGGACCGGGAGCGGCCGTTCTTCCTGTCGGTGGGGATTTCGGCGCCGCACCCGCCGTTGGCGCCGCCGCGTGATTATCTGGAGCGTTATCTCTCGAAGGAGCCGGACGGCCCGGCGATCGGGTCGTGGGCGACGCGGCCGACGAACGACGGGCGGGGCTTCTCGGATCAGCACGGTCGTCAGGTGCTGGAGGGCGAGCGTCTGCGGGAGACCAAGGCCGGGTACTACGGGCTGATCCAGCACATCGACGATCAGCTGGAGATCGTGAAGATGGGGCTGCGGGGGATTGGTGACGAGCCGGTGTATGTGTTCTTTGTCAGCGATCACGGCGAGATGCTGGGGGATCACTACTTCTGGCGGAAGTCGATGCCGTATGAGGGGTCGGCCCGGGTACCGTTCTTGCTGTCGGGCCCTGGGATTGAGGAGGGGACGACGGTGGACGAGCCGGTGGCGTTGCAGGATATCCTGCCGACGTGCTGCGAGATCGCGGGGGTTTCGACGCCCGAGCATGTGACGGGCCGGAGCCTGCTGGAGCGGGCGACCGGGGCGACGTCGGAGCCGGTGCGGGAGTGGCTGCACGCCGAGCACGCGCCGATCGGTGACCAGGGGCCGGGCTGGCACGTGCTGGTGAGCGAGCGGCACAAGTACATCTGGTTTGTGGACGGGACGGAGCAGCTGTTTGATCTGGCCGAGGACCCGCAGGAGTTGGAGGACTTGAGCGGTCGGGCCGAGTTGTCGTCGGTGGTGTCATCCTGCCGAGAAAGGCTCGTGTCAGCCCTGGCGGCGCGTCCGGAGGGGTTCTCGGATGGCGAGCGGCTGGTCCCGGATCGGCCTTACGCGTACTACAACACGCTGGCGACGGTGGACACGTAAGGGGGGAGACTGCGTGAGAACGGCGTGAGTCGTGAGAAACGTTAAGCTATGGGGCTCGCGGTGTCCGATCTATGCGATGTGCACGGATCCACGGGGGGCTATTCGCGGCGGACTTTCGGCCGAATTTTTAACCCTGACCACGGATGAACCGACCATGACCACGCTAGACACCCGGCAGGGCGTGAGGGCTGTCGTCAGGCCCCAGGCCGATGAGGTGACGGGGCAGTTTGCGGCACCGGCGGGGGAGCCGCACGAGCGGGTCGGCTGGATGGAGCGTTGGGTAACGCTGGCGTTTGTGGTCGTGCCGACGGTGGTGGTGGGGTTCACGATCGCATCGCTCTGGGGCGTGGGGGTGGGTTGGCTGCACCTGGCACTGATGCTGGTGATCGGGCTGCTGACCACGGTGGGGGTGTCTGTGGGGTATCACCGGCTGTTTGCGCACCGGGCGTTTAAGACGACGCCGGCGGTGCGGGTCGCGTTAGCGATCATGGGGGCGATGGCGGCGGAGGGCACGGTGAGCCGGTTTGTGGCGAACCATCGGCGGCACCACAGCCATAGCGACCGCGAGGGCGATCCGCACTCGCCGCACACCCACGACAGCCACGGGCTGTGGGGGACGGTCCGGGGCTTCTGGCACGCCCACATCGGCTGGTTTACCGCCAAGGACCGCAAGCACCCGAACGAGGCGAAGTACGCCCCGGAGTTCGCTCAGCCCTCGGGTGTCCGGACGATCGATCGGACCAACGGCTGGTGGGTGGCGGTCGGGATCTTTCTGCCGGCGGTGATCGCGGGGCTGTGGGATCAGTCGTGGCTGTCGGCGGGGCTGGGTTTGATGTGGGGCGGCGTGGTCCGCATCTTCTTGGTGCACCACATCACCTGGTCGGTGAACTCGGTGTGTCACCTGTGGGGGACGCGGCCGTTCAAGAGCGGCGACCACGCCCGGAACAACTTCATCATGGGGTTCATCGGGATGGGCGAGGGGTGGCACAACAACCACCACGCGTTCCCGAACTCGTCGCGGTGCGGGCTGCGGTGGTGGGAGTTCGACGGGGGCTGGTATGTGATCTGGACGCTCAAGCGTTTGGGGCTGGCGTGGGACGTGCGGGTGCCGCACAAGAAGCGGCTGGCGTCGGCGGCGAACGTCTAGCGAACGCGGCGTTATGAGGGCTCGGTCGGGGCGAGCAGGTCACGCGGCAGGCCGTGGGCGGCGAGGAAGTCGGGCATGACGACCTGCTGGCCGGTGTCGATGGAGTGTTCGATGGCGGACATGAGGGCGACGGTGCCGATGCCCTCGGCGATGCCGGGCTGGGGGGCCTGGCCGAGGGCGAGCTGGTCGGCGAAGTACTCGATGTAGTTCTGGTATTCGCCGGCGTGGTGGGACGTGCCTTCAAAACGGAAGTAGTACGGCCGACGGTCTTCGTAGGTCTCGATGTGGTAGGGCTGGCCGAAGGCGGAGCGGGCGTAGCGGAGTTGGGGCAGGTCGGCGTGGCTGGCACCGTCGCTGCCGCGCAGGGTGCAGCGGAGGTAGGCGGCGAAGTCGGTCGGCTCCGTGGGTGAGTTGTAGCAGCCGCTGGCACGGGCGATGCGGCCGTCGGCATCGCGGAACAGGGCGTGGAAGTTGTCGGGGTGGACCAGGCCGATGGCTTCGCCGTTGGGGCTCATGTCGCCGTAGGCGACGACGGTGTGGATGTTGGGCAGGTACCAGCGGATGAGGTCGATGGGGTGACTGCCGCCGCCGAAGAGCGGCTTGTAGCGGGAGGGATCGGTCATCGGTTTGGCGATGAACCAGCGGTGGTCGGCGTGGTAGTGGGTCTCGAGGGTGACCAGTTGGCCGAGGATGCCTTCCTCGAACTCTTCGCGTTGCCGCATGAAGCCCTCAAAGAAGCGGGTGCTCTGCCCGACGAAGACGTGGCGGTCGGCGGTTTGGGCAAGCTCGAGCAGGCGCGGGGCGTCCTTAAGGTCGTCGATCAGCGGCTTGGTGCAGATGACGTGTTTGCCGGCGGTCAGGGCCTGCTCGATGTGGCCGGCGTGGAACCGGTCGGGGGTGTAGATCGCCACGACATCGACCGTTGGGTCGGCGAGCATGTCGTCATAGGACAGCGTGTAGCGGTGGAAGTCGAACTCGCTGCCGCGGGACTGACAGAGCTCTTCGTTGAGGTCGCAGAGCAGGCGGAGGTCCCAGCGGTCGCTTTGGAGGGCGGCGCTGATCACGCTCCGGCCTTCGCCGAGCCCGAGGACGCCGAGGCCGAGGGTTTGGGTTGCGGTACTGTGAGGCATGGGGATATCGGGGTAGAGGGCGGGAGGATTCGGGCTGCGTGTGACAGGTGGCCGCAGCGAGGCCGGATTATTCCGACAGGGCGGCTCGGCGGCATATCATCTGGTATGAAAATGATTGCGTTTAGAAACCACTGGTTGGCGGTTTTGACGGGTGTGCTGTGCCTGTGGGTCGCGCTGGACAGCCGCGGACTAGAGTTCCCGCAGGCGGGCGGGTCGATCAGCGACGAGAACCGGGCGATCCTGGACCCGTGGACCGGGCATTGGCAGGGTGAGTTCGTCGTGTACGCGGTCGACGGCTCGGTGCTGACCCGGCTGCAGGTGCGTCAGCGGTACTGGTGGGACGGCCACATCCAGCGGGCGGAGTTCCACGAGACCAACGAGAAGGGCGAGGTGGTGACCGCCCGGGCGGCGAACTATCAGGACGCCCAGGGCCGGCTGGTGTGCACGGTGGAGAAAAGCAACGGGGAGCGGTCGCTGCACTTCGGGCAGATGAGCGACGGGTACCTGTTCTGGTCGGCGGACCGGCCGGGGGTGACCGAGACTTTCCGGGAGCGGGTCGAGGGCGAGGGCCAGGCGGCGGCGTACGCGATTAACGGGCTGGGTGTCTACGACGGCAGCGCGTTCTTGTTCTACGGCCGGTACGTCAGGCCCGCGGTGGCCCCGCCAGTAGGGGGGTGATGCGTCGTGCTCGGGGCCTGGGCCGTGTTCGGAGTGGTCGGGACTGGGGCAAAGGGTTTGATT
The DNA here is from genome assembly GCA_038749105.1 of Planctomycetota bacterium. Lineage (GTDB taxonomy): Bacteria > Planctomycetota > Phycisphaerae > Phycisphaerales > Phycisphaeraceae > JBCCOW01. The sequence goes on along the minus strand of JBCDIM010000035.1, from coordinate 27,648 downwards.
TGTGTGGGTCGGCAGGAAAAGGCTGGGGCGGGGCGGGGGCGTGTGGTATGCTGCGCGGAGCGTAGCGAAGCCAGATCACGAGATGGTTGGTGGTTTCCGCGTGCGGTCGTGCGTTGCGACCGGTTGAAAGTTTGGTGGCGGTCCCCGGTGGGGTTGGGGACTGCCTGAGATGAGAGCTAGAGTGGGCCTCGTGAGACCCGGACCGGTAGAACGCAGATTCTCGTCCGATGCGAAGCACTGGCTAGTGACCCCGTTTGGAGCTTCGTGAAGATGACGCGCATGTATGTCGGTAATATTTCGTTCCGGACCACCGAGGACGGCCTCGAGGGTTTGTTCAGCAACTATGGCGAGGTGACGGAAGTTGCGATCATCACCGATCGCGAGACCGGGCGATCCCGTGGGTTTGCCTTTGTGACCATGGCCGATGCCGAGGCCGCGAAGGAGGCCATTGAGGCCCTCAACGGTGAAGAGTTCGAAGGCCGGCAGCTGACGGTCAACGAGGCCCGTCCGCGTGAGAGCCGTGGCCCCGGTGGCGGCGGCGGCGGTGGTGGCTTCCGCGGCGGCGGTGGTGGCGGTGGCGGTTACGGCGGTGGTGGTGGCGGCGGTGGCCGTCGCGAGCGGCAGTGGTAAACACTGCGGCTTGACCCCAATCGATATTGGAGAAGACGTCTCGGTCGGAGGGCCGAGGCGTTTTTTTGTTGGGCTGGCGGTAACGCTTGGGCTGTCGGCTAGGGACGCTTGTAGAACGGGAGCGTGCAGGCCGTGGCGTCGAGGGTGGAGCTGTTGGGGAGTTGGATCTTGACCGCATCGCCGGGTTGCGGCGTGCTGGCGCTATCGACGTAGGCCATGGCAATGGGGTGGCCGAGCGTGGGGGAAAGGCAGGCGGAGGTGATCTCGCCGATGGCCTGGTGGTCGGCAGAGAGGACCGCGGCGTGTTGACGGGGAGTGCGCTTGCCGTCCAGTGTGAGCCCGATGCGGGTCTTGGGCGGCGCGTCGGCGGCGGCGATGGCTTCGAGGGCGTCCTGCCCGATGAAGCGGGGGATGGGCGGGGCGTCTTCGGGGGTTTCGTGTTTGTGCAGGGAAACGCCAAAGGCGAGGCCGGCGGAGAAGGGGTCGGTGTCTTCGTCGAGCTCGTGGCCGTAGAGCGGCATGCCTGCCTCGATGCGGAGCGTGTCACGGGCGCCGAGTCCTGCGGGGAGGATCGCGTTGGGGTCGTCGGGGTCGGGGTCTTTGAGCAGGAGCTTGATGGCGGTGCCAGCCATGTTGCTGTTGAGGATGACCTCGACGCCGTCCTCGCCGGTGTAGCCGGTCCGGCTGACGATCATCTTGAGGATCATCAGGTTCTTGGTCGTGAAGCGGTAGTTGCCGAGGGTCGGGACCTCTTTGGAGAAGGCCCCGATGTGCTCCATGACGCGCGGGCCCTGCACGGCGATCATCGCGGTGGACTCGGTCTGGTCGGTGAGCTTGAGGCGGAGGCTCTGGTCGGCGATGACCTGGTTGAAGTGCTCGAGGAGCTTGGCGCGGTTGGAGGCGTTGACGACGAGCAGCCAGTGGTCGGCGAAGCGGTAGACGAGGATGTCGTCCATCACGCCGCCGCGCTCGTTGCAGACCAGCGTGTAGCGGGCCTGGCGCTCGTCCATGTCCGAGAGCTTGCGGGTGCAAACGGTCTCAACAAAGCGTCGGGCGTGCCGGCCGGCGACCTTGATCCGCCCCATGTGCGAGACGTCGAACACGGCCCCGGCGGTGCGGCAGCGGGTGTGCTCGTCGATGATCGAGCCGTAATGGAGCGGCATCTCCCAGCCGGCGAAGTCGACGAATTTGGCGTCGTGCTTCTGGTGGTACTTGTAGAAGGGGGTGCGGTTCACGGCAGGCTCGCGGGGTGGTTGGCAGGCCTGCAGGGTAGGTGGCGTCTGCGGGCGCGGCAAACGCTGTGCGATGTGTTTCTTCGGTGAGAGCGGTGTCGGATTAGGGCCCGTTGGATGGGTCGTGGGTCAGGTCGATCGCCTTGTAGCCGCCTTGCTTCTTGAAGTAGACCAGCAGCGCGAGATAGCAGGCAAGCATGATCAGAGGAAGGACGGCGACCTGCGTTAAGGCTTGCTTCTTCGCCTCGTTCTTGATGGCGGTGACCTGAGCCTGGTCTTCTTTCGGTCGTTGTTTGAGTTCTTTGTCATCGAGGGGTTGGTAGGCGCCAAGGACCGAGCGGGCCGGCGGCTGAGCCAGCGCCTGGTGCAGAGCGGGGTTCTGCTGGGCCAGCTGTCGGTCTGCGTGGTGGTCTTGGATTTGGCCGAGGAATGTGAAGCCCAGCACGCCGACACCGAGCATGCCCACGCCAGCGACGGCATTGAGGGTGAGGGCCCCGCCCTTGGGAAAGCGTTCGGCGACAAGCCCCAGCGTGGTGGGCCAGAAGAACGTCTGTCCAATCCCGTAGACCGTCGCGGCGAGGACGAGTAGCTTGCCTTGGGCTTCGGAGAGGAAGAAGAGCCCGGCGGCGGCAAAGACGCAGGAGGCGGCCAGGATGCCGAGCGGATTGAGCACGCGCGTGACGGGCCCGGCGAAGAGCCTGAGCACCATCATGATCGTCGCGGTGTAGACCAGGACCCATCCGCCGTCGATCCCGAAGTTGGCCTGCATGATCGGGCCCATCAGGTCGCGGATCCAGCCGTCGGTGCCGATTTCGGTTGTGGCAAGCAGGATCATGATCAGCAGTAAGAACAGGAACAGGGGGCGACCCAGCGATCCGGTCCAGATGCCAAAAACGACGGCGACCACGGACGCGGCGGCGAAGCCGCTCCAGATCGGCAGGCCCGCCACAGCCGCGAGCTGCATACCGATCAGGCCGAATGCAATCAGTGCGCCGCCCGCACCGAACTCACGCAGCATCGTGCGGTAAGGCACGCCTACCGCGACCCGCTCGGAGACCGGGAACTTCGCCCGCAGCAGCATGAAGCCGTAGATCAGCGTGGGCAGCAACAGGAATATGGCCTTGATCCGCCATGAAGGTGCCTCGCCGAAGACGCCTTCGAACGGCCCGCCGGGATTGAACGAGAGGGTGAGCAGCCCGCAGAGGATGAGCCCGCCCGGCCAGCCGGCGTGAAGGATGTTTAACCAGAGTGTTTTGGCACGCGGGTACATGGCAGCAATCACGGGGTTGATCGCCGCCTCAACCGCACCCGCGGCAAGGGCGGCCAAGACATTGGCGGCATAGAGCGAGTAGTAGTCCCAGGCCACCGCGGTGAGGGCTGCCGACGCGGCATGAGCAACAAATGCAAAGGCCATCGCCTTGCCGTAACCAATCCGGTCGATGACCAGCGAAAACAAGATGATGCTAATGGCGAAAGGCCAGATACCCGCCCCCAGCAGTTCACCCTTCGCGGTTTCACTCAGGTTGAAGTCTTTCGCCCAGTCGCCGGCACTGAAGACACGGATCATGAAGGCGAAAGAGGTGGCGACGAGCGCGACGAAGCAGGTGGCGAAGAGGAAGCGGGCGTGCTTGGACGCCGGGGTGGAGTCGATGGATGGGGAGTCGGTCATGGCGGATGAGTAAGGAGGGTGTTGAGCTAGAGTCGGGGCGAGCGCCCTGGGCCGCGTGATTATGACCGAAGTGGGGGTGGCACAAAAAACGCCCCGCGGCACGGGGCCGCGGGGCGAGGGACAAGGAGTAAGGGATCGCGTGGGTTTAGTTGACGCTGATACGTCGGGGCTTGACCTCGTCGCGCTTGCCGAGCGTGACGGTGAGGACGCCGTCGGCGACCTGGGCGTCGATCGCGCTCGGGTCGACGGTGTCGGGCAGCCGGAAGCTGCGCTGGACCTTGCCGTAGACGCGCTCGGTGACGCGGGGTTCGCCGCGGCCTTCCGGGGTGTCGGACGCTTCGGGAGCGACGCGGTTAGCGGTGAGTTCGAGGACGTTGCCGTCGAGGTTGAGCTCGATGTGGTCCTTGGGGTAGCCGGGGAGGTCGGCCTGGATGACGAAGTGCTCGCCGGTCTCGTGGATATCGACGGGGAAGGCCGGGGTGTGGTAGCTGCCCAGGGCCCGATCGACTTCACGGATCAGGTCGAACGGCGAGTCGAAGGTTTTGCGGAGGGTGGGGAACATGGTGGGACTCCTTGAGTGCCAGACATTGAGTTTGCGGGGCACACTGCGCCGCATTCACGAAGGGAGATGCAAGGGGTATGCCACGAATATTGCGCCGTCAGGACGTATTTTGGGCACAGATGGTGCCAAAATGGCATATTTGAAGTACGGATATGCGAAATCGGCCCCAGGGCATGGAGTTTAGGCTGATTGCCAGTGGGCCGGACGGCGGTCATGATGCAGCCATGGACGTGCGAGCAGCGATCATCGGCCCCACGGGCTACACGGGTTACCACCTGGTGGAGCTGCTGTTGCGACACCCGCGGGCGGAGCTGACGTACCTCGGCAGCCACCGGGAGACCCTGCCGGACCTGCGGGACGAGTTCCCGAAGCTGGCGGGCCGGCTGCCCGACGAGGTGGCCCAGTGCCGGCCGATCGATGTGGAGGCCATCGCAGCGGCGGCCGACGTGGCGTTCCTCGCGCTGCCGCACCGGGCGGCGATGGCGGTGGTGCCCGGGCTGCTCGACGCGGGGGTGCGGGTGATCGACCTCTCCGCCGACTACCGCATCAGTGACGCCGACCTCTACGAGTCGGTCTACCAGGTCGAACACACCGACCGGGCCAACCTCAAGGACGCGGTCTACGGCCTGCCCGAGCTCTTCCGCGCCGACCTCCCGGGCGCCATGCTCGTTGCCAACCCCGGCTGCTACCCCACCGCCTCCGCCCTCGCCGTCGCACCCCTGCTCAGCCACAGCCTGATCAAGCCCGACCCCGTCACCATCAACGCCGCTTCCGGCGTCAGCGGTGCCGGCCGAAAAGCCACCGCCGCCTCACACTTCCCCGAGATGTGGGGCAGCTACCGGGCCTACGGCTCCATCGGCGGCCACCGCCACCAGCCCGAGATCGGCCAGACCCTCACCCGTGTCGCGGGCCACCCGATCACGCCGCTCTTCGTCCCACACCTGCTGCCGATCGAGGTCGGCATCCTCGCCACCGTCTACCTCGAACCGCACGACCCCGAGGTCACGCAGGCCGAGCTAGAAGAAGCATTCGAAGATGCGTATCGGGAGGAGCCCTTTGTCCGGTTCAAGCCGATGGCTGATGGCGGGTTGCCGGACACGCGGTATGTTTCGGGGACGAACTATGTGGACCTCGCTGTCCGCCTCGTTGCGGTCGGTGAGTCGCAGCGGATTGTCGTCTTCGCGGCCGAGGACAACCTGATCAAGGGCGCGTCGGGCCAGGCGGTGCAGAACATGAATGCCGTGTTCGAGATGGATGAGACGCTGGGGCTTCGTTAAAGCGTCTAGCCGGCGATGGGAGATCGCCGCTTGGTTGACGAGTTGGTTGGTATACCGAGAGTCGCCCTGCGATTGATGGCTAAGCTTCGTCGTCGGGAAAAATCGTGACACCGTAGCGTTGGGCGATTTCTTGCATCTTTGTAGGGTCGGCCGGGCCATTGGCAATGGCCTGGTCCACTTCGTCGAAGAAATGCTCGAGTCCTGGCCGGTGGATCAGCATGAGAACCTGGGCCTCATCGCTGAGGCAGCGGAGTCGGTGCCTGAGGCCGCGGGGCAGGAAGATCGCATCGCCGGCCCGGAGGGTGTGGTGGTTGTCGCCGACTCGGGCGTCGAGTTCGCCGGAGATGACGTAGAACGTTTCGTCTTCGCGGCTGTATTCGTGTAGCGGTGCTTGAGAATCTTTTTTGAGCTTAGCCACGGAGACGGAAAGCGACCCGGCGGTATCGGGGCCGTAGAGCAGGCAATGCCCCGTCTGGCCCGGGTTATGTCCAGTGACGAACGTCCGGGCGTGGCCGATCGCAGGTGGATGTTTCATGGCGTAGTCGGTCATCGTCGGGACTCCATGGTGAGATATGAAGTTCAGTGTTTTGCATCGCAGCAGTAGGCCTTGCAGATCGCGTCGTCTTGGCAGAGGCCGTGGCGGGCTTTGCAGGCGGCTCGGCCGTGGTAGATCATCAGGTGGGCGAGCATGGTCCAGTTCTTTCGGGGGAACAGGGCCATGAGGTCGGGCTCGATTTTTTTGGGGTCGGTGTGCTGCGTGAGGCCGAAGCGTTTGGAGATGCGGGCGACGTGGGTGTCGACGACGACGCCGTGGTTGATGTTGAACGCGTTGCCGAGGACAACATTCGCGGTCTTGCGGGCGGCGCCGGGGAGGGTGATCAGGTCCTCGATTGTTTGGGGCACTTGGCTGTCGTAGACGTCGACCAGGCGGCGGGCCATGCCGTGGAGGGACTTGGACTTGTTGCGCCAGAAGTTGACGCGGTTGATGAGGGATTCGATGGTGGCGAGCTCGGCATCGGCCATGGCCTCGGGGGTGGGCAGGGCCTGGAAGAGGCTGGGGGTGACCTGGTTGACGAGGTTGTCGGTGCACTGAGCCGAGAGGATGGTGGCGACGAGCAGTTCGAAGGGGTTGGAGTGGATCAGGGCGCAGTGGGCGTCGGGGTAACGCTCGTGGAGCTTCTTGTAGATGCGGGCGGCGCGGCGACGCGCGGGCTCGGGGGCTTTGGGGATAGGAGCGGCTTTGGCTTTGGCTTTGGGCATCCGGTCAGCAGAGTGTCTTTGGGCGGAGCCCAGGGCTAAAGGGGGGGTGTTTTAACTTGTGAGCAGGTCGAGGCGGGCGGCGGCTTCAAGCGTCTCAGCCCGGTCGAGGACACGGTCGAGCGAGGGGCCTGCGAGGAACAGCCCCTGCTCGTAGAGCACGACGGCTCGCCCCTCGGCAAGGGCGGCTTCGAGAGCCGTATGGTTCTCGGGGTCGACGACCGGGATCGGGGCTCGGCCGGGCAGCGTGATGGGTTGGGCGGCATCGTCACGGAGGCGGGCGAGTGCGAGAACGCTCGGGGGTTGAACCAGTACGGTCGCACAGGTGATGCGGGGGTCGCGGCTGTCGGGAGTGGAGGGCGGGTGGTTGGCCGAGGCCTGGTAGACGAGTTTGTGGGGCAGCCACAACGCGGGGGGCAGGTCGTGAGCGGGGTCGTCGGGGGCGTGCCCGTCGAGGTCGACCTGGATCAGCCGGACCGGGTTGAGGGTGGCACGGCGGTCGCCAGTCCGTGGGACGAGGTAGCGTCGGCGGTGGGCTTCGACGGTGACAAGCCCGGCGGCACCGTTGAGGAGGCCGCGGGTCCACAGCTGGCGTGCGGCGTCGGCGAGCTGCTGGCGGAGGGCGTCGTCTTCCATGGGGGGTCCATCGCGGTGCGGCGGTTGCATCCTATCCGGGTGGCCGCCCAACGCACGGGCGGTCAGATGTCTTGTTGCAGCCGGCGGAGCGCGTCAAAGGCCTGCATCGGGTTGAGCTCGTTCAGATCCAGCTGGCGGAGCTGATCGATGATGGGGTGCTCGAGCATCTCGGTGAACAGCGGCATCGGGTCTGTGGCTGTGGCCGGCTTGGGTGCTGCGGGTGTGGTGGGTGTGGTGTGGTGGTTGACGGCGAGCTGTTGGAGCAGGTCGTTGGCGCGGGTGGTGATATTGGGCGGGAGGCCGGCGATCTTGGCGACGTGGATGCCGTAGGACCGGTCGGTCGCGCCGGGGGCGATCTGGTGGAGGAACACGATGTCGTCCTTCCACTCGCGGACGGTGACGTGGAGGTTGGTGATGTTGGCGTGGGAGTCGGCGAGCTGGGTGAGCTCGTGGTAGTGGGTGGCGAAGAGGGTGCGGGTGTTGCGGGCGGCGAGGTGCTCGGCGATGGCCCAGGCGAGAGACAGCCCGTCGAGGGTGGAGGTGCCGCGTCCGATCTCGTCGAGAATGACGAGGGATCGGGGGGTGGCGTGGTGGCAGAGGTTGGCGGTCTCGGTCATCTCGACCATGAAGGTGGACTGTCCGGCGTGGAGCTCGTCGGCGGAGCCGACGCGGGTGAATATGCGGTCCGTTAAGCCGATGGTGGCGGCGTCGGCGGGGACGAACGCGCCGGTGTGGGCGAGGAGGGTGAGCAGGGCGGTCTGACGGATGTAGGTGGACTTGCCGGCCATGTTGGGGCCGGTGATCAACGCAAGGGTGGCCTGATCGTCGTCGGGTTCGCTAAGCGTGAGGTCGTTGGGAACGAAGGACTCGGCAAGCGTCTGATCAAGGACGGGGTGGCGGGCCTGGGTGAGGTGGAGGGCGGGTTCGTCGACAAGGGTGGGGCGGACGTAGCGGTGGCGGGACGCGACGGCGGCGAAGGCGGAGAGGACGTCGAGGTCGGCGGTCAGCTCGGCGAAGGCGCGGAGCTGATCGGTCTGCTGGCGTGCCAAGTCTTGCAGTTGGTCGAAGAGGTGCTGCTCACGGGCGACCGCGCGGGACTCGGCGGAGAGGACTTCACCCTCGAACTTTTTCAGTTCGTCGGTGATGAAGCGCTCAGCATTTTTGAGGGTCTGCTTGCGGTGCCAGGATTCGGGGGCTTTGTCCTTGTTGGCGGCGGAGAGCTCGATGTAGTAGCCGAAGACCTTGTTGTAGCCGACCTTGATGGAGTTCAGGCCGCACTCGTCGATGAGGCGTTTCTGGTAGTCGGCGAGCCAGGTGTGGGCATCGTTCTGGAGGGAGCGGAAGTGGTCGAGCTGGGTGTCGTAGCCGTCGGCGATGAGGCCGCCCTCGCGGAGGTGGCCGGGGGGTGATTCGACGCAGGCGGTGGTGAGGGTGTCGGCCAGATCGGTGAGGGGATCGATGAGTTCGCCGGCGAGCTTGGCGGTATCGGTCAGGGCGGGGCGGTCGGCGAGGGCGTGGTGGAGGGGCTGGATGAGGGCGGCGGATTGGCCGAGGGCGACGAGGTCGCGGGGAGTGGCGCGGCGGACGGCGAGGCGGCCGAGGATGCGTGGGACGTCGTGGAGTTGATTGAGGACGGCGGCGAGGTCGTCGGCGAAGCGGGAGTCGTGAACCAGGGACTCGACGACCTGTTGGCGCTGCTCGATCTGCTGGGGGTTGATTAAGGGGTAGCAGAGCCAGTGCTTGAGCTGGCGTTTGCCCATGGCGGTGTGGCAGCGGGGGAGGAAGACGCCGAGGAGCGAGCCCTGGGTTTGGCCGGTGCGGAGGGTCTGGAGGACTTCGAGCGAGGCGAGCGAGGTGGCATCGACGACCAGGTGCTGGGCGGGGTCGAAGCGCTTGGGGGGGTGGAGGTGGGCGAGGCGGTCGGCGTCGTCGGTGCGCTGCGTCTCGCGGAGGTAGTGGAGGACGGCACCAGCGGGTTGGATGGCGGGGTCTGTATCGGATAGGCCGAAGCCTTGGAGGGTTTTGACGCGGTATTGCTGTTTAAGGATTTGGGCGGATTCGGCGGGCCGGAAGGTATAGGGGGGTCGGCCGGTGAGGGGGTAGCCGAGGCGGTCGGAGAGGGTTTGGACGCGGGGTGGGGCGTCACCGGTGGCGGTGTCGCAGTAGAGGAGTTCGGAGGGCGTGATGCGGGCGAGCTCGTCCCCCACCCGCCCGGCTGGGAGCGTCGTCAAAGCGAACCGGCCTGTCGAGAGTTCGCACCAGGCGAGGGATGCGGTGCCGTCGGGGTCGTTGTCGTTGGAATGGAAGGCGACGGCGGCGAGGGGGTTCTCGGCGGCGGCGTCGAGGAGGGTCTCGTCGGTGAGGGTGCCGGGGGTGATCACGCGGGTGACGTCACGCTTGACCACCCCTTTCGCTTGTTTGGCGTCTTCGACCTGATCGCAGACGGCGACACGGTGGCCGGCGGCGATGAGCCGACGGAGGTAGGTCTCGACGGCGTGGTAGGGCACGCCGGCCATGGGGACGCCTTCGGTGCGCTGCGTGAGGGTGACGCCGAGGGTCTGGTGGGCGGTGACGGCGTCGTCGAAGAACAGCTCGTAGAAGTCGCCCATGCGGAAGAGCAGGAGGCAGCCGGGGTGCTGCTCCTTGAAGCGGTGGTACTGCCGCATCGCGGGGGTGTCCTGCTTGGCCTTCTGGGGCATGGCTGACAGGGTAGCGTGGTGATCGGGTCGTTCACCACGGAGGCACGGAGTTCACGGAGAGGGGCGGGGTGAGTTTCGTGCGTTTGGGCGTGTCGGTAAATTGGGGCGATGCCGGAGGTGTTGTGGACCGTTGTGCGGGTGCATGAGTGGGCGTGGCAGGGGCACCTGCTGCTGGCGGTGTGGTTTGTCGCGGGGTTGGGCCGTGGGTTCCTGAGAGCGGGGCTGAGGCCGGCCTCGGAAGGCGACAGCGGCTGCAAGATGGTGGCGGGGTGGCTGGCCCGCAAGCCGGAGGGGTATTACCGGGGGATGCTGGGGTGGCTGCTGGGCCGGGTCGCGGCGTGGTACGGGGACCGGCCGTTTGGCTGGTGGGCACTAGAACATTGCCTGCTGGTGGCGTTGGTGTATCCGGTGGTGGTGCTGATGCTGGGCTGGGTGCTGGGTGGCCCAGGAGAAATGGCCGGCGAGGCCGTGCTGCCGGAGGTCGCGTTTGGATGGCGTGTGGTGGTAATTCTCGGGATGGTCTTGGGCATTGTCTTACTTGTTCTGGGAATGAACAATGAGGCAAGGGGACGCGTTTTCGCACGGATCGGGTTGGCGGGGGTGGATGTCTGGTTTCGACGTAGACGGTGGTGGGTTGGTCTTTGCCTGCAAATGGGTTTTTTGATTGCAGGCATGTCATTAATATTCGCTACCGCGGGTATAGGCGCAGTTGCAGGCGCAGTCGCATCAGCAGTCGTATTCGCAGCCGCAATCACAGTCGCAGTCGCGGTTTCAGTCGTATTCGTATTCACAGTCGGAGGCGTATTCGCAGGCGAAGCCGGAGTCGCAGCTTCACCCATTCTGTGGTCATACGCGGCATTGTTGATCGTTCTGCCTGTGCTCAACGGGTTATTTGACTGGCTGTCGTGGGGGGTGAGCCGGAAGCTGCTGGGCTTGATTGTGCGTCCCGGGGCGGGGCGCTGGGTGGGCCTGCGGGATGCGGTGTTGGACTTGCTGGCGGCGCTGGGGCTGCTCCTGGGCCTGGCGGTGGCGTTGCCGGCAGCGGTCGAACTGCTGAATGCACTGTTGGGTGCGGCGGAGTCGTCTACGGATGTCCGGCTGTATCTGGATGCGGCGCGGGAGGCGCCGCTGGGGGCGGGGCTGGCGGTGACAGCGATGCTGGTAACGACGTTGCTGCCGACGGCGGGGCACTTCGTGCTGGCGATCGGGGCGTTTGTGCTGCAGCCGCTGCCGGGGCGGGGGTGGGCGCGGCGGACACTGTTATCACCGGACCATAATCGGATCCAGCGATCGTTTTGCGCGGCGTGGGTGGTGGCACGGTTTTTTGCTTTTCCTGCGACGCTGCTGGTGTTGGTGGTGTGGGGGCTGACGGCGTTGTTGCATTTGCCGGTCGGGGAGTCGTTGTGCGACGTGGCGGAGTGGTCGGCGGCGGTGGTGCGGGGGTGGACGGGGCGGTCGTGATGAAGTGGGATGTGTGGTTGGGCCTTACGAACAAGGTTGTTTTTAGTGAGACAGCCAGCCGAGGGAGAAGAGGAAAGTGTCCATGGCCTGGAGCGTGGCCTGGAACATGGTGTCGTCGTCAGCGCGGCGGTTGAAGAAGCCGTGGGCCTGGTTGGGGTAGACGATGAGTTCGCTGCGGACGCCGAGTTCGGTCATGCGGTCGCGGACGCGCTCGGCGGTGGCGACGGGGATGAGGTTGTCCTGGTCGCCGAGGAGGACGAGGGTGGGGGGCATGTCGGCGTGGAGATTGTGGGCGGGGGAGAAGTCGGTGTAGCGGTCGCCGATGCGGTTGTGGGCGTAGCCGGTGGGCCCGTTGTCGTAGACGGGGTTGAAGAGGACCAGGGCGTCGGGGTGGAAGGGGGCGTCGGCGAGGGCTTGAGGCTCATTGGGGATGAGGTCGGGGGCGGTGACAGTGGAGAGCGAGATGGCGAGGTGGCCGCCGGCGGAGCCGCCCGCAGCACCGATGCATTTGGGGTCGAGGCCGAGTGCGTCGGCGTGTTGCCGGAGGTAGCGCATCGCGTTGATGGCGTCGGTGAGGCAGTCGAAGGGCGTGGTGCCGTGCTGGGCTTGGATGCGGTAGTCGGCGGTGACGGCGACGAGGCCGCGGTCGGCGAGGTGGCGGGCCTGTTCTTGGAAGTGGGTGTGGCTGCCCCGGACCCAGCCGCCGCCGAAGAAGAAGAGGATGGCGGGGGCGTTGGCGTCGGGGGTGTGGCCTTCGGGGTAGTCGAAGTAGAGCTCGAGTGTGGCCTGGGGGGTTTGGCGGTAGACGGCGGAGGTGGGCAATGTCGGGTCGGTCACGGGGGCGGCCTGTGCGGGGAGGGGCGAGCGTTCCAAGGCGGAAGCGAGCGAGAAAGCAGCGATGGTGCTCAGCGCGGGCCAAGGATATTCGACGCCTGCTTGTCGGGCAGCGCTTGCGTGATACGGCACCGCCTTGTGGAATGTCGGATCAGGACGGATAAGTATCGATGTTAAAATCAGACGTCATGCGTTGACTGTTTCTGTGTGAACGCTATGTTCGGGTTGCCTGCCGCATGAACCGCAATAAAAGCGCTGTGCCGGCCGAGTCTTGTTGTCTCTCGACCGGGTACTCAGCAGGTTCATGGACCAGAATCTCCAAGACCAGGAAGTGAGAAACAATCCCATGTCTTTTATCGGTAAGGCTCAAAAAGCCCTTTGCGCGATCGCTGTGTGCTTCGCGGGTCACGCGACCGCGGGTGCGGTGTCGGTCGTTGAGCTGACGGTTGACGACGTCCAGCAGGGTTACGCCGCTGGCGAATTTACAGCGGTGGAACTTACGCAGACCTATCTCAACCGCATCCGGGCCTTCGATCCGGTCTACAACGCGTTCATCTCGTTGAGCCCGGACGCGTTGCAGCGTGCGGCGGAACTCGACGCGGCGTATGCAGCGGGCGGGCCGGTCGGCGTGCTGCACGGCGTGCCGGTGGTCGTGAAGGACAACATCGACCGGGCGGGCGAGATTACGACGGCCGGGTTCGCGGGCTTCACGTCTGCGGCCGGCGGCGTGGATGTGACGCCGCAGCAGTCGGCGACGGTCGTCGAGCGGCTGGAGGCCGCCGGGGCGATTGTGCTGGGCAAGACGAACCTGCCGGCGTTTGCCGCCGATGGCACGCGAAACCTGACCAGCTTCGCCGGCCCGACCTTCAACCCGTACAACCTGGACCTGGCGCCGGGCGCCTCGTCATCGGGCACCGGTGTGGCGGTCAACGCCAGCTTCGCGGTGCTCGGCCTGAGCACCGAGACCTCCGGATCGATCCAGAACCCCTCCGCCGCCAACGGCCTGGTCGGCGTGATCACCAGCAAGGGCCTCGTGCCGGCCGACGGTGTCGTGCCCCTGGATGTCTCACGCGATGTGGTGGGTCCCACGGCTCGGACGGTCCGCGACGCCGCGATCGCGTTGGATGTCTTGGCGGGCCCTTCGCCGCGTGACCCTGAGTCGGCTGGTGCGGACAGCGGCATCCCGACCGGCGGATTCGCCAGCGTTCTCGACGACCAGTCGCTCGTGGGCACACGCCTGGGCACGTTCGATCTCGGTGCGATCGGTTTCGGGCCGCCGCGGACGCCTGAGGCTCAGGCGTTCTTCAGCAACGCCGTGGGCGTCATCGAATCGCAGGGTGGCGAGGTGGTTGATGCCACGGGCTTGGTGCTTGCGGCCGTGGGCTCCGGGTTGGCGGCTCTCGACCCTTCGAACCGGGCGCTGACCAACGCGTTCGAGCTCAACGCATACTTCGAGAACCTCGGGCCTGGCGCAATCTTCGATAGCTCGCAGGAGTACGCCGATCTGGCCGGCGTTGATACCGTCGGCGACAACGACGGATTCGAGATTGATCTGCTCCCGATCGCTTCGGAATCCGAATACAACGCGGTGGTCGACGCGGTCGAGGCGGTGCGGGTTCAGCTGAATGCGCTGATCGCCGGCTTCCTGCTCGCTAACGATCTCGATGGCCTGGTGTTCCCGCAGATCAGCGGGCCGCTGCCGCCGTTATTCAGCAATCAGGGCTACGGCGGTGTTTACACCCCAACCGACTTCGGCGGCGGTTCCGGCGTGACGGTGCCGTTCGAGTACTTCGACGACGGCAGCCCGTTCGGGGTGCTGTTCGCGGGGCCGCAGTTCAGCGACGGGGCGCTGCTGAGCTACGCCTACGACTTCGAGCAGGCGACGCTGGCCCGCGTGGCGCCGAACCTGGTGCCGAGCCCGACGGCGGTCGGCGGCGGTCTGGTGCTGGTGTTGGGCCTCGCGGCTCGGCGTCGGCGTCGGGCGGCGTGATTGGGGTTGAGTGACAACGGGCGGCGTGGCTGCAGATGAAAACAGGATGGACGCGGCAGGCTTGACGCCTGCCGCGTCTTTTTGATGGGGGCTAGCATGCGCGGATGTCGGGCGCTTTGTTTGGAGATAGACGCGAGGGTGAGACTGCCGACTGGGTGGGTTATGTCACGGTGGCGGTGGAGCGAGGGTTTGACGGGGGGTACGGCGGGCTGACGTATGGGGTAGGGCCCACGCTCGATGAGCGCGGGCTTCCGGGGGTGGGGGATCGGGTGGTGGTGCCGTTGGGCCGGAAGCGGGTGGAGGGGGTGGTGGTGGGGGTGTGTGATCAGCCGCCGGCGGGGTTGGCGGTGGGGAAGGTGAAGGGTGTGGAGCGGGTGGTTTCGCGGAGTGGATTGCCGGGGGAGTTGGTGGAGCTTGCGCGGTGGATCGCGGGGTACTACGTCTGTCCGCTGGGGATGGTGCTGCAGGCGATGACGCCGGCGGGGGTGCGGCGGGGGGTGGGGCAGCGTGCGGGTGGGGTGAAGCGGGTGGTGCGGGTGCGGAGCGGCAAGATGGAAGATGGAAGGTGGAAGGTGGAAGGGACAGAGGATGAGATGAAGCTCACCGCGCTGCAGCGGCGGGTGGTGGAGGTGGCAGCGGCGGCGGATGGGGGGTGGGTGGAGGAGAAAGAGCTGGCGGATCGGGCGGGGGCGAAGACGGTGGGGCCGGTGCGGCGGCTGGTGGAGATGGGGGTGTTGGAGTTGAGGAGTAAGGAGTACGGAGTAAGGAGTCAGGAGGTAGAGGGCGGGCGTGAACGTGTTCGGGTGGAGTTGTCGGCGGGGCAGGCGTCGGCGCTCGAGCGGCTGCGGGGCGGCTTGGGCCGGTTTGGGGTGCACCTGTTGCACGGGGTGACGGGGTCGGGCAAGACGGAGGTGTATCTGCGGTTGATCGAGGAGTTGTTGGGGGAGGGGCAGGGCATCGGTCGCGCGGAGCCCCGGGGTGGCGACCCCCGGGCTATAGAGTGCGTGGGAGAAGCGGGGTTTGCTTCCGGGGGTGGTGGGGTGATTGTGTTGGTGCCGGAGATCGCGTTGACGCCGCAGACGGTGTCGCGGTTTGTGGGTCGGTTCGAGCGGGTGGCGGTGTTGCACTCGGGGCTGACGGCGGGGCAGCGGCACGCGGAGTGGCAGCGGGCGCGGGCGGGGGAGGTGGACGTGGTGGTGGGGGCGCGGTCGGCGGTATTTGCGCCGCTGCCGCGGTTGGGGTTGATCGTGGTGGATGAGGAGCACGACGGGTCGTACAAGCAGGACCAGCTGCCGAGGTACCACGCGCGGGACGTGGCGATCAAGCGGGCGCAGGGCTTGGGGATCCCGGTGGTGCTCGGGAGTGCGACGCCGGCGTTGGAGAGTTATGCGCGGGCGAAAAAAGATGCAAGATCGAAGATGAAAGATGCTGGAGTGTGGAGTTATCTGAGTCTGCCCGAGCGGGTGCCGGGGGCGGTGCTGCCGAAGGTGGAGGTGGTGGACATGGTGGCGGAGCGGCGGGAGCGGCGAGGGGTGCATCTGATGAGCCGGGCGATGGAGAAGCGGCTGGAGGCGGTGCTGGAGAGCGGGGGGCAGGCGATGCTGCTGCTGAATCGGCGGGGGTATGCGAACTACATTGCGTGCCCGGACCACACCTGTGGTTGGCAGATGGCGTGTGACCACTGCGACGCGACGATGGTGTACCACGTGAACAAGCAGCTGCCGAGGGGCGGGCTGCTTCGGTGTCACCACTGCGAGGCGGAGACGGTGCTGCCGAGCGCGTGCCCGGTGTGCGGGAAGAAGATCAGTGTGTTCGGGCTGGGCACGCAGCGGGTGGAGGAGGAGTTCCAGTCGAAGTTCCCGGGGGTGAGTTATCGCCGGATGGACTCGGACACGATGAAGCGGGCGGGGGACTACGAGCGGGTGCTGGGAGCGTTTGGGCGGGGGGAGACGAAGGTGCTGATGGGGACGCAGATGATCGCGAAGGGGCTGGACTTCCCCGGGGTGCGGTTGGTTGGGGTGATCAGCGCGGACACGAGTTTGAATTTCCCGGACTTCCGGTCGGCGGAGCGGACGTTTCAGCTGGTGTCGCAGGTGGCGGGTCGTGCGGGTCGGGGGACGGGGCCGGAGGCAGGGGGCAGAGTGGTGGTGCAGAGCTTTTCGCCGAGCGAGCCGGCGGTGGCGTTGGCGGCGACGCACGATTACGCGGGGTTTGCGGAGCGGGAGATGCGGTTGCGGGAGGCATCGGGGCTCCCGCCGAGCGCTCGCATGGTTCGGATCGTGTGCCGGGACAAGGACCAGGCGAAGGCGAACGTGCGTGCGGGGCGGTTGGCGGCGGGGCTGCGGGAGGCGGCGGGAGCGATATCGCCTGCGGGGCAGGAGCCCAGGGGTGGCGACCCCCGGGCTTTAGGCGATGCGCAGGTGCGGGTCAGGGGGCCGATGCCGTGTCCGATCGCGCGGGTGGCGGATCACTTCCGGGTGCAGGTGGAGCTGCTGGGGCCGAGCGCTGCGGGGTTGCAGCGGGTGATGACGGCGCTGCGGAACGCGGGGGAGTTGGTGAGCGATGCGCATACGGCGGTGGATGTGGACCCGATTGCGCTGCTGTGATGGGGGGAGCCCACGGATGGAATCCGGGGGCTTCGAGGGCGGGTGGGTTAGTTGGGTGGGGTGAGGCCCATGCGGTCGAATTGTTCGGGGGGCGCGTCGAGGTCGTGCATGAGTTGTGCCATGCGGCTGCAGAGTCGTGCTTCGAGTTCGTGGTCGTTGAGGGGGCGCTCTTGGCCGGGGTCGGCTTCGAGGTCGAACAGCAGGTGTTCGGGGGTGTGTTGGACCGGGGTGGGTTTACCTATCGGGGCCGTACGCAGGACGGGCATGTTCTTGGTGAAGGAGAATGGCGGGGCGAGTTCGGCCTGGGCCATGTTCCGAAAGCCGCGCATCCTCGAACACATGAGCAGGTACTCGGGGCAGTGGTTCTGGAGGACTGGGCTGCGGAGGTAGACGTATCGGCCGTCGGTGTAGTTGGTGAAGCTGTCGTGGTAGCCGAAGAGGCATTCGGCGTGTGCGGGGGTGTCGTTGGCGACGGTGGGCCCGAGGTCGTGGGCGGTCATGTCGGGGGTGGGTTCGAGGCCGAAGAACTTGAGCAGGGTGGGGGCGCAGTCGATGGCGGGCTGGGTGAGTGCGGCGCGGCGTTGACCGTCGGCGTGGGGGGCGCGGGGGTCGTGGATGAACAGCGGGGTGTGGGCGACTTCGTTATAGAGGGGCATCCAGTTCTTGGCCCAGAAGTTGCGTTCGCCGAGGAAGTAGCCGTGATCGGTCATGACGATCAGGAGGGTGTCGTCCCAGCGGTTGTGCTGATCCATGTGGTCGAGGACACGGCCGAGGGAGTGGTCGCACTGGGTGAGCAGGGCGAGGTACTTGCGGCGTGCCTCGGCGACCTGCTCGGGGGTTTCGGTGACTTCCCGGTATCCGGGCCAGTCGAAGAGGGGCCCGTCGTAGTCGGTGGGGTATTGGTCGAGGAAGGTGTCGGGCGAGACAAAGGGTTCGTGGGGGTCGAAGGTCTCGAGCTGGAGCATCCAGGGTTTATCGGTGTGGGCGTTGCGTTCGAGGAAGCGGAGCCCGGCGTTGAAGGTTTGGGTCTGGGGGTAGTCGGCTTCGGTGTGGAGGTACTCTCGGTTGACCCAGTCCTGGCGACGGCCCTTGCCGTTGAGGTGGTTGGGGATCACGGGGTCGTCGACCTGCCCGATGTGGGGGTCGCCTTCTTGGCCGCGGAAGGCTTCCCAGGAGTCGAATCGGCCATGGTAGTTGGCGCCGCCGTCTTCAAAATAGTGGTAGTGGTCGGTGATGAGGTGGGTGTAGACGCCGTGCTGCGAGAGGATTTCGGGGACGGAATCGTCGTAGGGGTCGAGTGGCCCCCAGCCGCGGTGGAGGAAGCTGGGTCGGCCGGTGTGCATGTCACGCCGCGCGGGCATGCAGGGCATGGAGCAGACGTAGCTGTTGTCGAAGGTGGCGGACTTCCGGGTGAGGCGGGCGAAGTTGGGGGCGATCGCTTCGGTGTCGGGGTTGTAGGGCGGGAGCATCCGGCGGTTGAGCGAGTCGAAGACGAGGAGGATGGCGTTCATGTTGGAGGCGTGGGGAGCGAGGAGTCAGTGAGGTAGGAGGCGCGGAGGTGCGGCTGCGGGGTTACGATAAACGGGTGCGTGTCTTGATGTTGGGACTGTATGACCGAGGGTATCCGCGGAACCGTTCGGTGGCGGCGGCGCTGCGGTCGGCGGGGGGTGGTGAGGTCGAGGTGGAGGTGGCACACCGGAAGGTGTGGGAGAAGCTGCGGGTGCACGAGTCGCCGTGGGTGGGGTTCTGGGCGCGGGGGTATCTGGGGGTTCGGCTGTTGTGGGCGATGGTGTCGCTGGTGCCGGAGGCGTTGTGGAAGGCGAGGCGGTGCGATGTGATCTGGGTGGGGTTCCCGGGGCATACGGATGTGCCGTTGGCGGGGCTGATCGGGAAGCTGACGGGTCGGCCGGTGGTGTTCGATGCGTTCATTTCCTGGTACGACTCGGCGGTGCGGGACCGGAAGCTGTTCCCGAAGAAGAGCTGGACGGCGAAGCTGCTGCGGTTCTGGGACTACTGGTCGTGCAAGCTGTCGGACCGGGTGGTGGTGGACACGCCGGAGCACGAGCTGTTTTTCCGGCGGCTGTTCCATGTGCGGAAGAGCAAGATGATGGCGCTGCCGGTGGGCGTGGATGAGAAGGTGTTTGCCATCGGGCACAAAGCGGCGGAAGCTGCGTCGCCTCGTGCGGGGACGCCGCTTCGGGTGTTGCAGTACGCGGAGTACACGCCGTTGCACGGCGGAGAGTGGGTGCTGGAGGCGGCGAGGCGGCTGGCGGAGCGGGGGGTGGCGGTCGAGGTGGAGATGGTGGGGGATCAGGGCCCCTGGACGGCGCGGCTGAAGCAGCGGACGGCCGAGATGGGGCTCACGAACGTGCGGTGGTCGGGCTATGTGCCCGAGCGTGAGTTGGTCGAGAAGATTGTCGGGGCGGATGTGGTGTTGGGTGTGTTTGGGGACACGGCCAAGGCGCGGCGGGTGGTGCCGAACAAGGTCGTTCAGGGCCTAGCGATGGGGCGGTGTGTGCTGACTGCGGCGACGCCGGCGGTGCGTCGGGAGCTGGCGGTGGGCGTGGAGGTGGCGGGGTGCGCCCCCGGAAGTGGCATCGGGCTAGCGGACGAGATCGAGCGGCTTGCGGGAGATCCGGCGTTGCGGGGGGCGATCGCGGCGGCGGGACGAAAGCGGTTCGAGGCGTCGTTCTCGACCGCGGCGTTGGGGGCGGTGCTGGAGAAGGAGCTGGAGCAGCTGGTGGCGGTGCGGGAGCGGGTAGGGCGGGTAGGGCGGGTGGGGCGGGTGCGGCGGGGCGTGGGCGTAGAGGTGGAGTAGAGGACTAGGCGTTGGCTACAGGCGGGTGGTGGAGCTTCCGGATCAGGACCAGGGCGACGATGGCCTGGGCGAGGTGGGAGGCGAGGACGGTGAGGGCCATCCCGGTGAGCCCGAAGGTGTGGGTCATCGGCCAGCAGGCGGTGAGCAGCACGAGACAGGCGGCGACGGCGCAGGGGAAGACGCGGCGGGGCTGCTCGGCGGCCTTGAAGGCGGCGTGGAGGAGGGTGTGGACGGCGGCGACGGCGGGGATGATGCCGAGGATCCAGAGCAGGTGGGTGTCGTCGAGGTACTTGCCGCCGTAGATCAGGGGGATGTGCCAGTCGGCGAGGCCGGCGATGAGGGGCCAGCAGATGAGTGGTGGGAGGGCTACGCCGAGGGTAAGTCCGGTGAGGAGTCGGTTGAAGCCGGGCTCTTGCAGCCTGCGGACGAGAACGGGCAGGGTGAGGGCGGACATGGAAGCGATGAGCAGGATGAACGGGACGGTGAGGTTGTTCATCGCCTTGTAGCCGCCGTTGTCGGCATAGGACAGGAGGTAGGGCAGGATGAGGAAGGGGAAGTGCTCGGGGAGGAAGCGGATGAGGTTGGTGGGGGCGGCCCACTTGCCGTAGCGCCGGTGGCGGGCGAGGGCGGGGCGGAAGCGGTGGGGCAGGGCGTGGGGTGGTTTTAGCGGGATGCGGAGGGCGGGGATGAGGTAGGCGGAGGCGACGGCGGAGGCGGCGGCCATGACGGCGACGGCGGAGGCGATGCGGAGCGTGCCGGTGAGCTGGACGACGGTGAGGCCGGCGAAGAGGGTGAGGCAGTAGAGCCCCGAGGCGATGGCGGCGCAGCGGGGGTTGGACTCGACATAGGCGGCGTCGCGGAGCATCCAGGGCAGGAGGATGAGCAGCTGAGCGACGCTGAAGGCGGCGAGGGCTTCGGCGAGGGCGGCCTGTTGGGCGGAGTAGGCGAGGGCGGCGCAGGCGAGCATGGCAGCGGCGAAGCCGGCGGTGAGCTTGAGGTGCGAGCGCAGCAGCTGGTGGAGGTAGGCGGGCAGGCGGGGGCGGTATCGGCCGGAGCCGAAGACGAGCATGGGCTCGGTGAGGAACGAGGTGTGGACTGCCCCGAAGAGGATGAGCAGGGCGTAGCCGGCGGCGAACGCGCCGTAGTCGGCCTCGGGCAGGAGCCGGGCGAGTAGGACCTGGACGGCGAAGTTGCCCGCCGCGTAGAGCCCCTGGTCCAGCAGGGCGTAGACCCCGCGCCCGAGCCAGCGTCGGGCGTGCCGCGGCTTGGCTTGGCCGCGTCCGGGTGTGGTGGCGGTCACGTCGGGCATGGGCGAAGGGTAAACGCGTGGCGGCACGGACGTCTGATAACACCGCGAGAGAAGATGTGACACGGCGGCTTCGGGGTCTGCCGGGCCGATGCAACGGGTATGGCTTCACAGCGGATGACGTACGGGCAGTGGCGGGCGAGCCTGGGCGATGCGTTGGAGCTGGAGCGGGTGCCGAAGCTGCTGGGGATGCCGCCGATGCTGGTGGCGTCGGCGATCAAGTCGGGTCGGCTGAGGGTGAGCACGTTCCGGTCGGGGGACGGGCGGGCGTTCCGGATGGTCCGGCGGTCGGACCTGGTCGCGTTCCGGGACGGGGTAAAGGCTAAGCCCTTGATCACGATGGAAGGGCTGCGGCGGGCGTTCCAGGCCATGGCGGACGCTTAGCCTGGCCGGGCCGGGTGGGGTGGGGTGGGCAGGGTGGCTCATGGGCTGCGGTTGAACGGCCGATAGCTTCAGCAAGCGTCCTAGGCGCATCTGACTATCGCTATGGATCCGATCCGCCTGCTCTACGTCGAAGACTCGAAGGTCGCGCAGAAGCTGCTCGAGCGGGTGATCGAACCCGTGGCCGAGTTCACGGGTGTGGAAGACCTGGCAGGGGCGCGGGCGTTGGTGGCGGAGACGGTGTACAGCCTGGTGGTGTTGGACTACGAGCTGCCGGACGGCGACGGGCTGGAGCTGGCACGCGAGCTGCGAGCCGACGAGCGTTACGCCGACGTGCCGCTCGTGCTGTATTGCTCGTCGGTGAACAACGAGCTGGAGTACGAGGCGATGCGGGCGGGGGTGAACGAGTGCTTCGCGAAGCCGATGAACATGCTCGAGCTGCGCGAGCACCTGGTCGGGCATATCGAGACACCGACGTTCAAGACCGTGCAGCGTGAGCTGGTGCAGATCGCCTTTGTCGAGTGGGAATCGGAGGGCAAGCACTACGCGTACTGCCCGGCGTGGAACAAGCGCGTCGTGGGCGATGACCCGGCCGCGGTGCGTTCAGCGATGCAGGAGCAGATCGAGTCGGCCGTCGCCGCGGCAGACCCCGATAGCGAGCTGGGCGTGAACCCGTCGCTGTGCAAGCATGTGGTGCAGCTCACGGGCAACGTCGCCTGACTCAGGGCGTCCTGGCACTCAGTCCTCACGGTTCATCATGAACGTCGCCGTGCCGTCGAAGAACCGGCCCAGCACGACGCTGACTTCCTGCGGCAGCACCGCGTCCCGCATCGCTTTGGTCATCAGCAGCATCCAGCGGTCGCGTGCCGCCCGGTCGATCGGGAACGGCAGGTGACGCATGCGGAGCCGGGGGTGGCCGCGCTGCTCGATGTACCGCGGCGGCCCGCCGAACCGGAACACCAGGAAGTCGCGCAGCCGCTGCTCCGCGCCGTCCCAGTCGTCGTCCGGATACATCGGGGCGAGCAGGTCGTCGGCCCGGACCCGTCGGTAGAACGCCGCGGTCAGCCTGGCGAAACCATCTTCACCGATCGCCTCATACACCGTGAGGCCGGCGTCGGGATCGGGGCTGGGTGGGACGGGCTGGTTCATCGCGCCGACTATACTCGCCGCCATGCCGGACCCGACCGAAACCTCCTCGGCCATGCCCCCTGGGGCCGTGATGTCAGAACCCCTGGACGGCGAACCCGCGCCCATCGATCCGCCGGCCGCCGTCACGCCGACGCCGACCCCCTCCGCGTCTGGCCCTTTCGGCGCCCACCGCACCGACCTCAACGCCCTCGGCACCCGACGCCCCCTCCTGGAATGGTCCATCTACGCCGGTGCCATGGCCCTAGGCGTCGCCATCCTCGCCGGGCCCCTGCTCGGCCAAGCCCTCGCCGCTGACACCTCCCACATCTCCGCCGTCATCGGCGTGCTTTTCCTCGCCGCCGTCGCCAAGAACTTCCTCGACATGCGGTTCATCGCCCGCCAGGTCGCCCTCGCGGAGGCCCAGGTCCGCCAGCTCCAGGACACGAACAACATCGCCGCGTTCCTCAAGGACTCGGAGCCGTCACTCTTCCGCGACCACATCGCTAACCTCTACGAGGTCTTCCGCCGGGACATCAACATCTCGCAGGACAACCTCGTCACCCTGATGCAGACCCGCCTGCTCTCCCGCACCCGCGTGGTCGAGTTCGCTTCGGGCGTCCTGGTCACGCTCGGGCTCGTCGGCACGATCATCGGGCTCATCGCGTCCGCCGGCGGGCTCGGCCAGGTCTTCGACGCCGCGGCGCAAGCCACCGACGCCACGGCAGCATCGGGTGAGGGTGACGGCATCCTCGAGGGCATGCGTCAAACCCTCAACGGCATGGGCATCGCCTTCTACACCACCCTCATGGGCGCGATCCTCGGCGGCGTCTGCCTCCGCCTGCTCGCCTCGCTCGTCGACACCGCGATCGACCACATCGTCTCCCGCATCGCCGAGCTCACCGAGGTCTATATCCTTCCCATCCTCCGCCGCGCCGCCCGCATCAACGAAGAACACCAGAAGCACCAACGCGACACCGCCCTCGCCGAAGGCAGAACGATCACGGATTGACGGAGGTCGGCCGAGCCATGCTTTCAACGCCCAGATGCCCAGACGCCAAGACGTTAAGCACCACACCGAGAGGTCTCTTTAGGCAAAGAGCTGCCTCTGTTCCCGTACAGGGGCAGGCAGTCGGGTGGTCCGGCTTTGGTCTGGCCTGGTTCCCCTCTTGGCGTCTTGGCGTCTTGGCGTCTTGGCGTTCAAAAACACCCAAGCAGACGGAGGCCCACCCATGGCGATCCGCCTGATCCGACGACGCTCGACCTTCAACACCTTCGAGTCCTTCAGCGACCTGGTGTTCTGCACGCTCGTGCTGTTCCTGGTGGTGGTCATGGCGATGGCGTTGAACCTCGGTGAGAAGGCCGAGGCGGTGGCCGTGGATGAGGCCGAGGTCGCCGAGCGTCGCGCCGAGCTCGCCACGATCGAGCGGGGCATCGCCAACCGCGAGGCCCAGGCCCTGCAACAAGCCGACACGCTCCGCGAGCAGGCCGACCAGCTCGCCCGCCTCCGCCGCGACGCCAGCGCCCGCTCCACCGAGCTCGATCAGCTCCGGCTCCGCATCGATCAGCAGCGCACCCGCATGCAGCGCCTTATGGGCGTCAACCGCTTCACCGACCGCCGCGACCCGCCACGCTGGGTCGTCGCCCACCAGTGGTCCGGCGTCGGCCCCGACGCCACCGTCCTCGTCCACCCCGTCCCGCGCGACATCCTCGCCCGTTCCCAGGCCCCCGCCGGCCTCTCCGAGATCGAACAGTCCCAATACTTCAGCGACCTCCGCGCCGAGTTCCTCGAGCTCGCCTCCACCACCCCAGGCCTCACGCCCGCCCAGTACCGCGCCTTCCGCAACGCCATTTCCCAGGGCCGGCTCGCCGACGGCTCCCTCGTCGACTTCGGCGAGGCCTACCGCACCGATCTCACCATGGTCGTCAGCGGCGCGGTCCACCCCGACTACACCCCCAAGTGGACCGACCCGGATCAGCTCCAGGAGCTCTTTCGACTCGCCCGGGCCGGCGCCGCCTTCAACCGGCTTTGGGACGACCAGCAACCCGCCCCCCGCGGCACTGCCCCCGGCCAGCCCGCCCTCCGCTTCTCCGTTCAGCCGCACCCTGATGCCGCCGCCGAGCCCCGCTACCGCCGGGTAGCCATCGCCGACCAGACCTACAGCGTCGAACAGTTCCGCCTAGCTCTGCTTTCCATCTCCGGCGGGCTTGTCCTCGAGTACGACCCCCCGCCACAAGGCGATAATCAACCCCCTGCCTGGCTCCGCACCGACGTCCTCCGGCCTGCCGGCTTCATCCAGCCCGCCCCCGCACCCGCTCCACCCGCTCTGTAGCCGGCCTCACCGCTGCAACATCCCCCACAACCGGCCCAGACCGCAACGCCCGGTAACCGCACCCCACAACCGCAGAATCCCACCCACAGACGTTAAACTGGGGTACTTTGCTCAGCCGACCTTTCTACGGCCGGCCGTGCTGGCGTTCATCCCCCCTCGGATCCACTCCCCCCGTGCGCTACCGCGTCTCAGGCCTAATCCGCGACACCGGCAAGCCCGTCGAGGGCCATGTCACTGCGCCCGAGACCGACACCGCCTTCGCCGTCCTCGCCGACAACGGCATCGTCACCTCGTCCCTCCGCCCCGACCCTGTCCCCGGCGGACCTCCTGGTGGCCCGCTCTCCGACGCCCCCCGCGACGAGTTCACCGAGGCCATCGACTCGGCCTTCGACCTCTCGGCAACCGATGTCTCCGTCGACAAGCTCGCCCAGAAGTTCCGCGGGCAAAAAGTCCGGGTCGTCGACCGCGACAAAATCCGGGACCGCGTCAAGACCGTCGTCGGCAACGCCATCAGCGCCGCCGGCAAGAACGGGGGCAACGACGGCCAGCAGGAAACCCTCGACAAGGTCGCCGAAGCCCTCGACAAGATGTTCGGGGACAACCAGAACCTCACCTCCGAACAGCCCGCCTCTATGGTCGCCATGGAAGAGCAGATCGCCCGGCTGATGAAGGTGACCCGCCGCATCGAGATGGCGGTTAACCGACTCGTGGCCGGCGGCGGTGGGGGCGGCGGCGGGAACTACCGCTACGACCAACGCAAACGCTCCGAGGAGCAGAACCAGGTCCTCCTCGAGATCTTCCAGACCAACAAAGACCTCCGCGACCAGATCGACGGCAAGTCCACCCCACCCGCCTCCATACCCACCCCCGCCGAAACCGCCGGCTGATCCGGCCGATACCCCTTTAACCCCTACACGCTTTACCCCTACACGATCAGAGGAAACCTCCCCATGACCGCAGCCCCATCCGCCACCGACCCCAACGCCGGCAAGCCCATCCTCTCCGGAGACGAGGCCGACACCGGCGCCACCGAGAACGCCCTGCTCCTGGGCATCGACCTCGGCACCTCCCGCACCTCCATCTCCTCGCTCACCGGCGCCCGCAAGACCATCGAGTCCTACGTCGGCTACGCCAAGGACCCCATCTCCCGCAAGCACCTCAAGGCCGACCTCGTCTACGGCAAGCACGCCCTCGACAACAAGCTCTCCGTCGACCTCTACCGCCCCCTCGCCAACGGCGTCATCCAGACCGAGGGTGAGGTCGGCAAGAAGAACATGGAGGCCGTCCGAGACCTGCTCGCCCACCTGGTCAACCTCGTTGAGCCCGGCCGCGACGACGTGCTCTACGGCGTCGTCGGCGTCCCCTCTGAAGCCTCCACCGAGAACAAGCAGGCCATCATCGAGGCCACCCAGGGCATCCTCGACTCGGTCATGATCGTCTCCGAGCCGTTCTGCGTCGCCTACGCCCTCGAACGCATCAGCGACGTGCTCGTCGTCGACATCGGGGCCGGCACCACCGACCTCTGCCGCATGCACGGCACCGTGCCCTCGGCCGAAGACCAGATCTCCCTCGACATCGCCGGCGACGCCGTCGACAAGAAGCTCCACGAGCTGATCCAGGCCGAGTACCCCGACGCCCAGATCACCGTGAACATGTGCAAGCAGTTCAAGGAGAAGTTCAGCTTCGTCAGCGACACCCGCGACAAGGTCGAGGTGATGATCCCGGTCAACGGCAAGCCCGAACCGCACGACATCACCAAGCAGCTCCACGACTCGGCCATGATCCTGGTCAAGCCGATCCTCGATTCGATCCACAAGCTGGTCGCCAGCTTCGACCCCGAGTTCCAGGAGAAGATCCGCAACAACGTGATCTTGTCGGGCGGCGGCGGCCTCCTCCGCGGCCTCAACAAGGCGGTTGAAGACGGCCTCGAACGCGTCGGCGGCGGCGCTGTCACCGTCGTCGAAGAGCCCATGTTCGCCGGCGCCAACGGCGCCCTGCAACTCGCCATGGACATGCCCCGCGAGTACTGGCAGCAGCTGAAGTAGCCCCGCCCCCTACAACCAATGCTCCCCCACACGGCCCCGGTCATCCACCGGGGCCGTTGCTTTGGTTTGGTTTTGTCGGTTCACAATAATTGCCACCACGATGCATACCACAAACATCGCGAACTGGTAGAGAGCGAATACCGCATACATCGAGGTGACAGAGACCACACTCTGCACGTTGGCTTGGTTTGCAAACAGACCGGCAAATAAAAATGCCAGCACACTGAAGAACATCAACGCAAAGGTCACCACCAGCCCGAACAGCATGTGGACGGCAGCGGCGAGGCTGATGAAGTCCGCCCGGCCGGAGAACGCCAAAGCGCACGCCGCGATACCGATGAGATGGAAGAACAGCGCGGCGAAGGGCAGAGGGCTGTTGAGGGGGAACAAGACCAGCACCGCCACGGCGCTGCTCAAAATAGCGATGGCATTTACAGAAACGGCTACGCGGAGCAGCACAACCACGCTGGACACGGACTCATCGGTCGGTCGCATGCTGCGATGGTAACGCCTCAGTAGCGCCTATTTGGAATCACGGGTTCGGTTTAGCGTGGCCGCGCGGCCACCACGCGCTGCGCGACGCCTCCGGTCGCAAGCGACCAGGCTAAACGGTGAGGGGTAGTGTCACGCGTAGGAATGCAACCCCGCGAGGAAGAGGTTGACGCCCCAGTAGCACCAGAGCATGACGAAGAAGCCGATGACGCCGAGCCAGGCGGTGGTGAGGCCGCGGTTCTTGACGCCGAAGCGGGCGTGGATGGCGATGAGGTAGACGATCCAGGTGATCAGG
>JBCDIM010000034.1:0-38107 GCA_038749105.1 Planctomycetota bacterium | reverse complement strand
GGCGGGTGGAGAGGTGCTCGGTCAGGAGGGTGTAGCGGGCGGCGTCGAGGGCGGCGTCGGGTGGCGTGCCGGCTTCGAGCATGGACTGGGCTGGATTTTGTAGGGCTTTAGGAAGGTCGGCGAGGGCTTCGGCGATGCGGAGGACGCGTTCGAGGGTGTCGAATCGGTCGCGGAGGTCGGTGATGCCGGGGGTGAGGGGGTGGTTGAGGCAGCCGGTGTGGTGGACGTTTTGGATGGCGGTCGGGTTGAGCAGGCCGAGGGACTGGAGGTGTTGGCGGAGGGTGGCGAGGGCTTGGGCGCGGGCGGGGGATTGGCGGAGCCCCCCGGAAAGTCGGTTGAGGGCGTCGAGGGGGTCGGGTTGTTGGAGGGCGGCGCGGAGGGCGTCGTCGAGGGGTTCGTCGTCGAGGGTGAGGTGGAGGAGGGTGAGGAGCCGGGACTGTTGGTCGAAGCCGGTGCGGAGGGTGGTGTCGTCGAGGACCGTGTTGGGGTTGGTGTCAGGGAGGGGGTGGTTGAGGGTGCGGAGGGTGGCGGAGAGGACGAGGCGGGCGCGGAAGCGTTGGAGGAAGGTGCGGAGGCGGGTCGCGTGGTCGGGGGAGAGGGGGAGCCCGAAGGGTTGGAGGGCTTTGCGGGCCTGCTTCTTGGCGGCGAAGGCGAGGAAGCTGAGCCAGCTGTTGGCTTTGACCAGGTAGTGATCGAGGGCGCGGAGCTTCTGGTTGATGGTGGTGGGCGAGAGGGATTGATCGCGGGCGGCGAGGGCGAGCTCGGGGTCGAGGGGGCCGGCATCTAAAAGGTCGAGGAAGGGGCGGTTGTCGGTGAGCTGTTGGCGATGGGCGCGGATGGCGGCGGGGGGCTGCGCGGCGGCCGCTTGAGACGTGGTCGGGTCGAGGTGGGGGGCGTGTTCGTCGAGGGCGGCGAGGAGGGCGGCGCGGCGCTGGGATTGTTCGGTGAGGTCAGCGGTGGGGTCGAAGGGGGGGATGGTGTCGTCGCGGGTCTGGTCGGTCTGCTCGGCGAGGGTGACGGCCTGATCGAGGGCGTCGCGGTCGGGGTCAACGGGGCGGGCGAGCAGGTCGTCGAGGGAGAGGCCGACGGCGGTGACCCAGGGGTTGTGGGGGTAGTCGATGGCGAGGCCGCGTTCGAGCAGCAGGCGGAGGCTTGGCTCGGCGTCGTCGAGTTGGTCGAGGGTGAGGTGGGCGAGGTCGAGGGCTTGGGTGGTGTCGGCCTTGGATTGGAGGGCGAGCCATTGGCCGACGAGGTCGTGGAAGGTTCGGCCCTGCTGGTCGGGGGTCTGGAGGGCGGCGTGGGTTTCGGACAGGCGGGCGTGGGTATCGGTGAGCTCGGCGTCGATCTTTTCGACCTTGGCTTGGGCGCGGGGCTTGGTCTTCTGTTCGGGCAGGGCTTCGAGTCGGGCGCGGACGGCCATGTAGAGGTCGCGCTGGTCGCGTTGGGGGTCGTGGATGAGGGCGCAGAGGTCGCCGAGGCCGAGGTGGTCGAGGCGGTGGTGGACGACGTCGAGGGCGGTGCGTTTGTCGCAGACGAAGAGGACGCGTTGGCCGCGGGCGAGGTGGTCGGCGACGATGTTGGTGATGGTTTGGGACTTGCCGGTGCCGGGGGGGCCGTGCATGACCAGGGCGGGTGCGGAGGCGGCGAGCTCGGCGGCGCGGGACTGGAAGGGGTCGGCGAGGGTGACGAAGCGTCGGGCGGGGAAGTCGATCTCGGCAGCGCGGTCCGACGGTGAGACACCGTCGGCTTCTGTGGCGGCAGATCGCTCGGTTGGCGTGCTGTGTTGTTCGAGGGCTTGGGGTTGGAGGAAGGAGCCGGCGAGGGCTTGGAGGTTGGGTTTTTCGATGAGGCTGCGGGTGTCGCGGAGGAGGCCTTGGTTGGCGGCGGGGAAGAGGCCGAGCACGGCGGCGGGGACGATGGCGGGGGTGTCGGGGAGGTCTTCGGTGGCGGGGCAGGGGAGCAGTGGGGGGGTGGACCAGTCGGGGGATGGGGTTGGGCTCGGCGCGGGTGACGCCGCGTCACCTGGTTGAGGGGCGGTCTGTTCGTCGGGCGGTTGGTCTGGTTCGGGGTCTTCGTTGGTCGGACCCACGGACTCAGTCCGTGGGCTTCGGTCGAGGAAGTTGTTGAGGTCGAAGGGGATGTCGAGGGCTTGGGTGACGGCTTCGAGGAGGGCGGCGATCTCTTCCCAGGGGTGCTCGGCTTCGTCTTCCTCGGGGAGGTCAGGGAGTCCGGGGAGGGGTTGGCCGGTCTCGCGTTCGATCCAGGCGAGGAGGGCGTGGTTGGGTTGGAGCCGGTCGGCGCCGGTGGCCTGGGTGTCGAGGGTGAGGCCGGGGCGGGCGGAGGTGTTGACGGTGAGGTCGACAGGGATCAGGGCGATGGGGGCGAGGAGTCGTCGGGTGCCGCCCGCGGTGCCGGGGGGGAGTGAGAGGAGGGGGTAGCCGAGGGCGAGGGCGTGGACGCCGGTGTCTTGCTGGTAGGTTCGGGCGTCGTCGGAGAGGTGTCGGAGCTTGCGGAGGAGGTTGTGCTGGGCGCGGTACTGGCGGGCGTCGGGGTCGGAGCGGAGTCGCTTGGCGGTGTCCTCATCGAGGGAGCCGGGGGGGCGGGCGAGGGCGTCGGCGAGTTCGGGGGAGAGGGTGGCGTTGGCACGGAGGTCGGCGGAGCCGGTGTCGATGAGCTGTTGGAGGAGTTGGGTGGGCGGGGTGTCGTCGAAGGCGGCGAGGTCGGCGAGATCGATGCGTTGCCGGGAGCGGTGGGGCCGGCAGTTCAGGGCGGGTCCGCGGGCGATGGCGGCGTAGAGCCGATCGAGCATGTTGTGGAGGATGGTCTGTTCAGACATGTAGACCGATGAGTTTATCGCCGGGTCAAAAAGACAACCCGCGGGGTGAGCCGCGGGTTGCGTAGAGCTTGGTTTTGGTGGGGAGTAGTGGCTGGTTTACCACTCGGCTTTGGTCTGCCACTTCTTGACCCAGGTGTCGTAGCTGTCGATACGCTCGGGGTCGGGCGAGCGGGACAGGTGGCCCTGGGCGTAGGCATCGGGGTGGGCGGTTTCGGCGGGGACGAAGCGGAGGTCGATGGACCAGCGCATCAGGTCGGTGGCGTTGCCGGTGGCGCCGTGCGGGGTGAGATCGGTGAAGCAGAGCAGGTCGCCGGGCTGCATGGCGATGGGGACGCGGTTCATGTCTTTGGATTCGTTCGGGCGGATACCGATGAACCCGGTGCCGGAGGACTCGTCGGCGTCGAAGAGGTGGTCGGCCTTGAAGCCGGGGACGACCTCGAGGCAGCTGCGGCTGGCGTCCACCTCGTGGAGGGGGAACCAGGCGGACATGACGCGAGTGCGGGCCTGGGGGGGGAAGTACTGGGCGTCCTGGTGGAGGGGGGTGTTGGTGAAGTTGGCACCGGGGCACTTGGGGCGCATGTTCCAGACGCCGTGGGTGACGAGCTCGTCGGTTTCGAGCAGGGCGCAGGCCGCGTCGAGGAGCGCCGGGTGGCTGAGCATCTTGAAGGTGGTCTTGGGGTCGAGTTTGACGAGCTCACCCCGGGGGCTGCGGTGGTGATGGGGTTCGCCGGCGTCTTGCCAGAGGGTGTAGAAGCGGCGGTCGAAGGGGAGGTCTTCTTTGAGGTCGGTGATCAGGCCGCGGTCGCGCCAGGCGCGGGCCTCGTCGTCGACCCACTGTTCGCAGAGGCTTTGAGCCGTTTCAAGCAGGTCGGTCGGGAGCACCCCGCGCAGGAGCACGTACCCTTGGTCTTTGTAGAAATCGAGGTCGGTGGGGGAGACTGAGGCGAGGGCTGCGGGCATGAATCGGGCTCCTGTTGGGGTGCGGGGTGGGGCTGGAGGGTGTGGAGTTCCATGGGAAGAAAGATACGGTTGGGCTGCGCTGAGACAATGGCCGCGGTTCCCTATCGGTGGTAGATTTTCACTATGCGAAAAAGGGCCTATTCGACGATCGGGCTGTCGCGCCCGCCGGGGATTGTGTCGGCGGGGCGGGCTACGCACGGGCAGCGGCCGGTGGAGCGCTACCTGCTGGATGATGTGTGGTGTCTGCACCGTTATGCGTATCGATTCACGCTGGAGATCGATGGCCGGGCGCACCGGGTGCAGCCGGGGACGGTGAGTCTGTTGCGTCCGAAGCTGCGGTTGGTTTACCACTACCCGCGTCCGGGTTGTCGGCACCAATACTGCATCTTCACCCTTCCGAGCGGTGGGGTCTCGACCGGGCCGAAGGCGCCGCGGTACCCGTTTTTTACGGACAGCGCGGAGTTATCGCCGGCGTTTTTCAGGCTGTTCGACCGGGTGGTGGACGACCGGGTGTCGCGTCCGGGTCGGGCGAAGGCGGCGTTGTGGGAGATGCTGTGGCAGCTGACCGACGCGGGGCACGCCGAGGGGGTGGCGGCGAAGGGCCCGGCGGAGATCGCGGCGCTGCAGATCCGGACGAGGCTGAACGAGCCGTTGCGTGTGGCGGACCTCGCGGAGGAGGTGGGGCTGTCGCACAATCAGCTGACGCGGCTGTTCCGGGCGCGATACGGACAGACGGTGGTGGCGTATCTGCAGGAGCAGCGGATGGCGGCGGCCGAGCGGATGCTGTGCGAGACGACGCTACCGATGAAGATGATCGCGGCGGCGATCGGGCTGGATGCGCAGCAGTTCAACAAGGCGGTGCGGCGGGGGCTGGGGATGAGCCCGACGGCGGTGCGCGAGCGGGGGCGGCACGAAGTGTGAGCGTTCCCCGGCGGGATCGAGTTGTGGGCGGAGGCGGCCGACACGACCGGTGTCGGCTTTACCGATCAGACGCCGGCGAAGATGGCCTTGGCTTCTTCGATGGCCTCGGGGAGCTGCTCGGCGACGGCTTCGAGGTCCTGGGCCGAGAGGTTGAGGTTCGTGAGGACGTCTTCGCGGGGGGTTTCGGACTCGATGGGGAGGGTGAAACCGATGCCGAGCTTCTTGGTGAGGCAGTCGGCGACGTACACGAGGGACGTGAGGGTCTGGTTGGCGGGGGGCAGTTCCCAGGGGCGGTGGTGGTAGCCGGTCACATACTGGAACGACGTGGGGAACTTCCAGGACTTGCAAAGGGCGGCACCGAAGTCTTGATGGTTGGCCTGGATCTGGGCGGTCTCGGCTTCGGTGAAGGAGGGGTGCTCACCGGCGACGAAGCTCTCGAGGGCCTGGACGAACTCGGCGCGGCGGGCCTGGATCTCGACCATCATGCCCAGGTCGTGGATGAGGCCGGCGAGGAAGGCCTCGTCGGGCAGGCCCAGCGAGATCTTGTCGGCGAGCAGACGGGTGGCGGTGGCGGAGGCGATGGCGTGCGACCAGAGGTCGCGGGCGTCGAAGGCCTCGGAGATGCGTCCGCCGCGGAAGAGCTTGGCGAGGGACGCGGCGATGGCGATGTTCTTGACGGCGTTGAGGCCCAGGAGGACGACGGCCCGGTTGATGGAGCCGATCTGCCCGGGCAGGCCGTAGAACGCGGAGTTGACGACCTTGAGGATGCGGGCCCCGAGGGCGGGGTCGTTGGAGATGACCTGGTTGAGGTCGGCGGCGGTGGAGTCGGGGTCTTCGACGAGCTGGATGATCTTCATCGTCACCTCAGGGAGGGTGGCGATGTGGGAGATCTCGGCGATGGCGGCCTGCACGATCTTCTCGGTCTCGGGAGAGAGGGCGGCGTCGCTGGTGTTGGTGGCGGATGTCTGGGGGCTGCTCACGGGGATCACTCCTGGGCCTGCTGGGCATTCAGCTATTTAGGGATCGGTCTGGCCGAGGGGCGACTTAACGCCTGATCAGGCGATGGTTCGGGTGCACACGCGGTGGGGCCGTGGCTGGGGCGACCGCTTTGGGGAAAGCCTGAATTCTCGGACGTTGGTCAAAAGTCGGGCGTGTCGTTGGGGGGCGGCAAGATTTTGCCGATAGGCCGTTCGTCGCCCGAGGTGAGCATCCCGTGGTCGGGATGCGAGGGGGCCTGGGGCTGCGTTCCGGGGCAATTCGTGTTCCCGACGGCTGAACGTCGGGCGGAGGTTTGGTGTGACCATCAAAACAAAACTGCTGTGCTTCTCGCTCCTTCCCCTTTTGATGCTGGGCCTGGTGGGCGGCAAGAAGTTCCTAGCGGAGTGGGGGGCTTCGGTCGAGATGCAACGTGTGTCATCGCTGGCAGAGCTGGCGGTGCACGTCAGCGCGTTGGTGCATGAGACCCAGAAGGAGCGGGGCCGGACGGCGGGGTTCCTGGGCAGCGCGGGTGAGGAGTTTGGCCCGGAGCTGGCGGCACAGCGGAAAAACGCGGACACGAAGATCACTGAGCTGAAGGCGTTCTTGGAAGGCTTTGATGCCACGCGGTTCGACGCCGGTTTCCAGGACGGCTTAAGCGCGGCGTTGGCGGATCTGGAGCAGATCGAGGCCAAGCGTCAGGCCATCAGCGGGATGCAGCTGCCGCTGGGTGAGGCGCTGGGTTATTACACCGCGATGAACGGCCGGTTCCTCGACTCGATCGGTGAGATGTCACAGCAGAGTGCGGACGGCGACCTGACGCGCAAGGTGCGGGCGTATGTGCTGTTCTTGAAGGGCAAAGAACGGGCGGGGATCGAACGGGCGGTGCTGACCAACACGTTTGCGCAGGACGCATTCGCCCCGGGCATGTTCAGGCGGTTCATCGCGTTGGTCACCGAGCAGGAGACCTATCTGGGTGAGTTTGCGCTTCTGGCGACGCCGGAGGCGTTGGCGTTCTACGAACAGGCGTCGGCGGACCCGTCTTTTGCAGAGGTTCAGTCTTACCGTGACCTCGCGTTTGCACGGGCCGATACGGGTGGTTTTGATACCGATCCGGGCGTGTGGTTCAGCACGATTACGAAGAAGATCAATAAGCTCAAGGCGACCGAGGATCATTTCTCGGCGTTGCTCCAGGAACAGGCGTCTTCGGCTGCGGATGAGGCAGCCCGCGGGGTCTACACCGTGATCGCCCTGGTCGTGGCGTTGGTGGGCGTCTGCCTAGTGGTGAGCTGGTGGATGATCCGATCGACCCTGCGTCCGATGCAGGTCATGGCTAAGCGGATTCGCAAGATCCAGACCAGCCACGATCTCACTCAGACAGTCGAGATCAAGGGGCACGGCGAGGTGGCTCAGCTGGGTGCTTGCTTCAACGAGATGCTCGGGACGCTCCGGGACATCATCGATGAGGTGCGCGGTTCGAGCGGCGAGGTCGCCGCGGCCGCGACCGAGGTCTCCGCGAGCAGCGACCAGCTGGCTGCGGGGATCGACGAGCAGTCCGGCAAGATGACGTCGATGAGCGCCGCGGTTGAACAGATGTCGTCGAGCGTGATCGAGGTTGCGCGGCAGGCGGCGGATGTTTCGGGCGATGCGGATCAGGCCGGCCGGGTCGCGCAGGACGGCCAGTGCGTCGTCGGCGAGACGGTCGAGGGGATGCAAGCGATCCGTGACGCGGTCTCGCGGTCGTCGGAAGTCGTGACGGGTCTGGGCAAGCGCGGCGAAGAGATCGGCGCGATTATCGAAGTGATCAATGACATCGCGGACCAGACGAACCTCCTGGCGTTGAACGCCGCGATCGAGGCGGCCCGGGCCGGCGAGCACGGCCGGGGCTTCGCGGTGGTCGCCGATGAGGTGCGGAAGCTGGCGGACCGGACCACACAGGCGACCAACGAGATAGCCGAGTCGATCACCGCGATCCAGGAAGAGACGACCCAAGCGGTCGAGCGGATGGACGCCGGCAACGAGCAGGTCGAGTCGGGTGTTGCCTCGGCGACCCGGGCCGGCGAGAGCCTGGAAGAGATCGTGGGCACCTCACGGGTGCTGGCGTCGAAGGTCCAGTCGATCGCGGCAGCGGCCGAGGAACAGTCGGCGGCCGCCCAGGAGGTCGCGACCGGGATCGAGTCGGTCACGGGACTGACGCAGGAGTCGCTGAACGGTACGCGTCAGGCGGCCGAAGCCGCGGAACACCTGTCTTACAAGGCCGAGGAGCTTCGGAGCCTGGTGGACAAGTTCAAGACCTGAGTTCGGGGCCGGGCGGTTGATACATTGCGGGGATGAGTGGAACGCGATGGATCGTCGGGGCGTTGTTGCTGTCGGTTGGTCTGCTGGGGTGCGCAGCCGACGAGCGCAACGATCGTGGCTTTTTGGATTCGCCTTCCCGTGTCCCTATGAAGGGGATGTCTGAAAGAGTTGACGGCATTCAGGACAGCAAAGGCCTGTTTGATGACGGCCCTGAGGCTACCGCTTCGTATGGATCGCGGCCTTCGGTGGTGATGCCCGGACAGCATGTCGTGCGGGTGGCTGTTTTTAACAGCGCGTTGTCTCGGGAGAGCGAGGGCGAGTTGGCATTGGCTTTGGCGGGTCGGGGTGACGAGAAGGCGAAGCTGGTGGCGGAGGTTATCCAGCGGACCGAGCCGGATGTGGTGTTGTTGCAGGAGTTCGACTACGACGCGTCGGGGCAGAGCGTGCGGGACTTCATGGCGAACTATCTGGCCGTGTCGCAGAACGGGGCCAGCCCGATTGGGTACGCCCACTTCCACATGCCGGAGGTGAATACGGGGGTGCCGGTGCGGGACGGTGCGGGGCAGTTGATGGATGTGGATGGGGATGGAGAGGTCGGTGGGCCGGGGGATGCCCATGGGTGGGGGAACTATCCGGGGCATTACGGGATGGTGGTGTTGAGCCGGTGGCCCTTGGAGGAGGTGGTGTCTTGGCGGGAGCGGTTGTGGTCGGAGGTGGAAGAGACGCGTGAGGAGTGGGTGCCGCCGGCGGGGATCATTCGGCCGTGGCAGCGGCTGTCGTCGAAGACGCACGCGGTGATCCGGACGGACTTGAGTGAGACGCTGAGCCTGGCGTTGCTGGTGGCGCACCCGACGCCGCCGGTGTTTGATGGGCCGGAGGATCGGAACGGTTGGCGGAACGCGGCGGAGATCCGGATGCTGTGTCGGATGGTTGGGGCATGGCGTGAGCGGGGTGGTGAGAACGCGGAACGTTTTGTGTTGATGGGCGATCTGAATGCGGACCCGCAGGACGGGGATTCTCGCTGGGATGTGATGGGTGGCCTGCCGAACAGGATGTTCTGGAATGATGTTGAGCCGAGCAGTGCGGGTGGGGCGGAGTGGGCAGCGGTACAGGACGGGGTGAATGCGGGGCACCAGACGCGGCCGGAGCTGGACACGACGGATTGGCCGGATGAGGACGGTCCCGGGAACTTACGAGTGGATTACGTCTTAACGAGCGCGGCGCTGGGCCATTTGAGTGCGGGGGTGTTTTGGCCTGGGCCGGGGCATCCGCTGGCGTACCTGAACGCGGCGTCGGATCATCGTTTGGTTTGGGTGGATGTGGTGTTGCCAGCCCAGGAGTAGTGGGCGGCGGGAGTGGCCGGTGGGCTAGGGGTAATTCAGCAATCTCGAAATATTGCTGATTCACGGGCGGCGTTTCCGCGGAAAAGCGTTATCGGCAACGCGGCGTGCCATGTTTTTTGGCACATTGTTCTGATATCCCAAATAAACCAGCGGAAGTGCGAAACGGCTTGATTCTTCGATTAGTCTCGTGTGGCGGGTGCTTTACAGTTCGGACGTGTAAGAATCTCGAAGGCGACGCCGATTTTCGAGTTTGGCGTTAAGGATTTAGGATTTGGTGGTCGATATTTGCTCTATAAGGGGACGCCCTAACTGGGGACATTCCTATTTATGGAGTGTTCCAGGGCCCTTTCGGGGTTTTTGCACGATCTCCGGGTGATCCGAGGCTCAACTCGTGCTGTCTTTTCCAGGGAGCTCTCCGTGACAATCAAGACGAGGCTGATCTGCTTAGGTTTGGTGCCGGTGTTTGTGCTGGTTGCCATGGGTGTGTTTGGCGGACAGGCGCTGCTGAAGGAGCGGGCGCTGGGGTATGAGATGAAGCAGGTGGCGGCGCTGACGGACGTGTCGGTGCAGGTGAGCCTGTTGGTGCATGAGCTCCAGAAAGAGCGCGGCCGAACGTCCGGGTTCTACGGCAGCAGGGGCGAGAAGTTTGGGTCGGAGTTGGCGGATCAGCGTCGGCTGGTGGACGAAAAGCTGGCGAACCTGCGGGGTTCTCTTGAGGGTTTTGATCTGTCGCTGTACCGCGGGCCGTACGCGGAACTTTTCGAGGCGGCGATGGCGGATCTCGAAGGGCTTGAAGCGCACCGCCGCGCGGCGGATGGCATGCGGGTTCCGCTGAAGGATGCGTTGGCCTACTACACCAAGATCAACAACCGGTTCCTGGACGCGATCGGGAGCATGGCGTACGAGACGTCCGACGCGTCGCTGTCCAGGCGGATCAAGGCGTACGAGCTGCTGCTCAAGGGCAAGGAGCGGTCGGGTCTGGAGCGGGCGGTGCTTTCGAACACGTTTGCGCAGGACAAGTTTGGGCCCGGCATGTACCCGAAGCTGGTGTCGTTGGTCACGGTGCAGGAGACCTACCTCGCGGAGTTCAAGCTCTTAGCGATGCCTGAAGACCTCGCGTTTTTTAACCAGGCGATGGCACACCCTGCGGTCGGCGAGGTGATCGGTTACCGCGACTTGGCGTTGAGCAAGGCAGACACCGGCGGCTTCGGGGCTGACCCGCTGCAGTGGTTCTCGACCGTGACGGTCAAGATCGATCAGATCAAGGCGGTGGAAAATCATCTGTCGGACGGCCTCAAGGCGCATGCGACGGAGATGGCGGGATCGGCGAACAAGTCGATCTATACGATCGGGCCGATTGTCTTGCTGTTCATGATTGTGTGTCCGGTGGTGACGTGGCGGTTGGTGCGGTCGGTGACGGTGCCGATCGGTGTGCTGGCCGAGCGGATCGAGACGATCCAGTCGAGCCGAGACCTGACGCAGAAGGTCGAACTCAAGGGCAAGCACGAGCTGGCTCGTCTGGGCGAGTGCTTCAACAGCCTGGTGGGCGAGCTGCGGGCGATCATCTCGGAGGTCCGGACCTCGAGCAACGAGGTGGCGGCAGCGGCGACCGAGGTTGCGGCAAGCAGCGAGGAGATCTCGGTCGGGATCGGCGAGCAGACAAGCCGGGCGACCTCGATGAGTGCGGCGGTGGAACAGATTTCGTCGAGCGTGTCGGAGGTGGCGAGGCAGGCGGTGGATGTCGCTGAGGATGCCGACCGCGCGGGCCAGGCCGCCGCCGAGGGGCAGGGCGTGGTCCGGGAGACGGTCGAGGGCATGCAGTCGATCCGTGATGCGGTGGCTCGGTCGTCGGAAGTCGTGACGGGTTTGGGCAAACGGGGCGACGAGATCGGCGAAATCATCGCGGTGATCAACGACATCGCGGACCAGACGAACCTCCTGGCGTTGAACGCCGCGATCGAGGCGGCCCGCGCCGGCGAGCACGGCAAGGGCTTCGCGGTGGTCGCCGATGAGGTGCGGAAGCTGGCGGACCGGACGACGCAGGCGACCAACGAGATCGCCCAGTCGATCACCGCAATCCAGGAAGAGACCAGCCAGGCGGTCGATCGCATGGGTGATGGCAGCGAGCAGGTGGAGAAGGGCGTGTCGGCCGCGATGCGTGCCGGCGAGAGCCTGGAGCAGATCGTCGAGACGTCGCGTGGGTTGGCGGGCAAGGTGCAGGCGATCGCGGCGGCGGCCGAGCAGCAGTCGGCGGCCTCGACGGAGGTTGCCGAGGGGGTCGAGTCGATCTCGGCGGTCACCCAGGAATCGCTGAGCGGCAGTCAGCAGGCAGCCGTGGCGGCCGAGCAGCTCTCGCGTAAAGCGACAGAGCTGCAGGTGATGGTCGATCGATTCAAGACCTGACCGGGACGGCGTGTGGCCTAGCGGCTCCCCGACCGGCTGTACGATAGGGGGATGCAGAACACACAGGGGTTCCGTTTCGAGGCTGGCCGGTTCGGCGGTTTTCAGGAGGCGATCCGTCGGGGCGCAGGCCGGCCGAGGTGGGTGTACGGCGGTACGGCATTCGTGGTGATGTTGGTGATGGTGGGGCCGTTGCTAGCGTTGCTGTTGGCGTTGTTGGTGGCGGTCCTGCTGGGCATGGTGGTGTTCTGCGTGTTGGACCTGCTCGCAAAGGGCGTGGGCTGGGTCACTGGTGCGGGCCGTTCGGCCGGCGAGCCCACGGGTGTAGAGCCCGACGCGGGGCGGGAGAACGTACGCGTTCGGCAGGGCTAGCGGGCGTATTCGTGGGCAATGACGCGCTCGACCAAAAGAAAAAGCGGCTGCTTGGGGAGAGCAGCCGCTTCAGAGAGGGGACGCGTGCCATGACGGCACGCGAAGGGTGGGGGCGATCAGTTAAGTCCATATAGATTACCCGGATTACCCGCCATTCAGGGGCTTGCCGACAAGAAAAAAATCACTAAATCGCCTTTTGATCAGGGCTTAGAGACACTCGGTGCTGCCCGCGGAGGCATGTTTCGGCACGGTGTTTAGGAAATAGGCGGCCAATTTGGGGCAGTGCTGCCGGAATAGGCGAAATTGCCCGGACTGGCCGTCAGATGGGGGCCTCGGGCGCGGGGTAAGCGGCGGCTTGGCTGTCGAGAACGGACCAGACATCGCGGACGACCCAGCTCATGTTCTGCATCGCGGGGCCCGTACGGGAGGCCAGGTGCGGCAGCAGCGTGGCGTTGGGGAGGTCCCACAGCGGGTCGTCGGGGGGGATGGGCTCAGGGTCGTGGACGTCGAGGACGGCGTGGGCGGCGGGGTGCTGGGTGAGCCAGTCGCGGAGGGCGGGGCGGTCGATGAGCATGCCGCGGGCGGCGTTGAGCAGCAGGGCGGTGGGCTTGAGCTGGGCGAGGGCCTGGGCGTTGAGGAGGTGATGGTTGGCGGCGCGACCGTCGGTGTGGATCGTGAGGATGTCGGAGCGGGCGTAGAGGCTGGCGTGGTCGACGAGCTCGAGGGGGTAGTCCAGGTGGGGGAGGAGTTCTTCCGGAGGGAGCAGGTCGCAGGCGAGGACGGGGATGCCCAAGGCGTGTGCGGCCTTGCCGAGGCGTTTGCCGATGCGGCCGAGGCCGAGGATGCCGAGGGTGAGGGTGTCGAGCTGGGTGCCGACCTCGGTTTTGCGGAGGGCGTGGAACGGTGCGGGCCGATCGTGGGCCGTCATTGGCGTGCGGGGGCGGAAGCGGTCGAGCATGAGCCCGAGGGCGTACTCGACGACGGCCTGGGTGTTGGCGTCCGGCGTATAGACGACTTCAATGCCCCGGGCTCGGCAGGCGGGGATGTCGATGTTGTCCAGCCCGACGCCGGCCCGCCCGACAACCCGCAGGTTCGGGGCCTGGTCGAGCAGCGCGTCGTTGACGTCGGTGTAGGTGCGGACGACCAGGCCCTGAGCAGCGGCGAGGGCGTCCGAGAAGCCCGGAGCGTCGTGCTTGTGCCAGAGCACGTCGGCCCGCTCGGCCAGCCAGTCGGCGCAGGCGGCGTCGAGGTGCTCGGTGATGACGACACGGGGGCGGCGGGGTTCGGTCATGATCGCAATGTAGCTGCGGGCTCGCGCTTCGGCGGTGGTTGGCTTACACTCCGGCGATGGCTGCGCCGGTGCCCGAAAACAAGATCGTGGTCGGGGACTGCATCAAGACCATGGCGGGCTGGCCCGCGGGCTCGATCGACCTGATCTTCGCCGACCCGCCGTACAACATCGGCTACCAGTACGACAAGTACGAGGACAAGCGGGACGACCACGAGTACCTCGACTGGACCTACCGGTGGATCGACGGTTGTGCCCGGCTGCTGTCGCCAGGCGGGTCGTTCTACGTCTTGATCGGCGACGAGTACGCCGCCGAGGTCCGGGTGCACCTCAAGAAGCTGGAGCGAGACCACCAGCTCGTGTTCCGGAACTGGATCGTCTGGCACTACACGTTCGGGCAGAACTGCCGGAGCAAGTTCAACCGCAGCCACGCGCACCTGTTCTATTGCGTGGGTTCCGCGGCGTTTGAGAGGTGGACGATGAAGGACCCGCCGTTCGCGTTCAACAAGGGCGAGATCGCGGTGAAGTCGGCGCGGCAGACCACCTACAACGACGCCCGGGCCAACCCGACCGGCAAGCTGCCCGACGACACCTGGTACCTCCGGCCGCAGGAGGCGGTGAACGGTGCCGTGTTGGACGGCAACAACTACTTTGCCCAGGACGGCGACACCTGGACGATGTCACGCCTCTGCGGCACGTTCAAAGAGCGGGTCGGTTGGCACCCGTGCCAGCTGCCCGAGGCGATGCTCGAGCGGGTGATCAGGCTGAGCTCGAACGCGGGCGACCTGGTGTTTGACCCGTTTGTCGGTTCGGGCACGACGCTGGCGGTCGCGGCTCGCTTAGGTCGGCGGTACCTGGGATGCGAGCTGTCGTCGGAGTATGCGGGCAAGGCCCGGCAGCGGGTGAAGCACGTGCTGGCGACGGGCGACACGATGGAGACGACGCTGGGGGACAAGGGGATCGTTCGCGGCCAGCCGAAGAAGAAGGCCGAGCCCAAGCGGAGCCCCCGCCCCCGGAAGAAGCGGGCGGCACGGGGCTGACTGAAGTGGGCCGCGGTGGGGCGGGTGGGGCTTGGTGGGGTTAGCCCACCCACTGGGCGAGGTGTTCGTAGCTGATGCGGGCGGAGAGCATCGGGTCGTTGTCGGGCCAGCCGCTGTCCTGTTCGACGATGAGGGCCTGGACGCCGAGGGACGGCGCGAGGTCGGCGAGCTTCTGCAGGTCGAGCGTGCCGGTGCCGACGGGCGCGAAGCCGCCGTCCTCGTCCATGTCCTTCATGTGGACCAGCGGGAGCCGGCCCTTGAGGCGGTCCATCCAGACGGCCGGGTCGTCGCCGCCCTTGGCGACCCAGTAGAGGTCGAGCTCGCTGCTGGGCCCGGGCTGGCTGAAGATGATGTCGAGGCCGCGTCGGCCGTCCGCCAGCGTCTCGAACTCGAACGCGTGGTTGTGGTAGCAGAACGTCAGGCCCTGGGCGTCGGGGTGCGACTCCGCCTCGCCGAGGGTGCGGGCGACGCCGAGGTAGCCGTCGGCGTCATGTAAGGAGGCATCGAGGTAGGGGCAGACGACATGGGTGTGCCCGAGCGTGTGGGTGTTGTCGATGACCTTCGAGAGGCTGGTGCGGATCGCGTCGTAGGCGACGTGGCTGGCGACGACGG
The DNA here is from genome assembly GCA_038749105.1 of Planctomycetota bacterium. Classification (GTDB taxonomy): domain Bacteria; phylum Planctomycetota; class Phycisphaerae; order Phycisphaerales; family Phycisphaeraceae; genus JBCCOW01. The sequence continues at coordinate 23,062 of JBCDIM010000034.1, read as the reverse complement.
CGAGCCCGTTGTCGTCGAGCATGGCCTTGAGCTCGGCGGCGGGCAGGCCGTAGTCCCCCGCGAGCTCGACGGTCTGGTACCCGATGGTCCGCAGCTCGTCGAAGACCTTGGCCGGGCCCCGGGCCTGGATCGCGTCGCGGACGGTGAACATCTGGATGGCGATCGGTAGTGGCATGGCGGGCTCCGGGGGTTCGGTTTGAGGACACAAGCGACAAGCTATCCACAACCGGCGGGCTCTGCATCGTCACGCGTGATGACGGCGTCCGGGCGGGTAAGATCGAGTCGGGCATTGCACAGGAAACGCCAAGGATGGTCTCAAACGCTGATCCCGCGACCGGACGCCCGTTCGTCCACCTGCACCTGCACTCCATGTACTCGCTGCTCGACGGCGGCAACCGGCTCGACAAGCTCGTCGCCCGGGTCAAGGAGCTGGGCATGGACGCCGTCGCCGTCACCGACCACGGCAACCTCCACGGTGCCGCCGAGTTCTACCGCAAGGCCAAGGCTGCCGAAATCAAGCCCATCCTCGGGATCGAGGCCTACGTCGCCCCCGACACCAACGGCCGGGCCTCCGACCGCAAGGACCGCACCTTCACCGGCGTGTCCGACGGCGGGTTCCACCTCGTCCTGCTTGCCGAGAACCAGACCGGCTGGTCCAACCTTTTAAAACTCTCGTCCGACGCATTCATCGAGGGCTTCTACTTCAAGCCCCGGATGGACAAGACCACGCTCGCCGACTGGTCCGACGGTTTGATCGCCATCAATGGGCACCTCGGCTCGTCGATCGCGCACCACTTGGTCCAGTACCACCAGTCCAAAGACCCGACGCACTACCGGGCCGCGAAGGCCGAGGCCCAGTGGCACCGCGACCTATTCGGCACCAATGAAAGCGGTGAGCCTCGGTTCTATCTCGAACTGCAGCGCCACGGCGAGTCGCTCCAGCACGAGATCAACCCGCACATCGCGACGCTCGCCAACGAGCTCGACATCCCGCTGGTCTGCGACAACGACGCCCACTTCCTCACCGCCGACGACTGGGACGCCCACGACTCGCTCTGCTGCATCTCGATGGGCAAGGTCAAGCACGACGAGTCCCGGCTGCACTACCCCAAAGATCTTTATGTGAAGAGCCCGCAGGAGATGTGGGACGCCTTCGGCGACGACCACCCCGAAGCCCTGCTCAACACCAAACGCATCGCCGACCGCTGCAATGTCGAGCTCGACTTCGACGCCAACCACGCGCCGGTGGTCAAGATCGTCAAGAAGGGCGAGGCATCCCTTGACCAGCACGCCACCGGCTCTACCGAGTGGTTTAAGGCCTTCTGCGCACAGTACGACCTGCTGCCGTTCGACAGCGAGCACGATACGGACTCGCCCGAACAGCTGGCGGAGCAGTGCGATGTCGCGCTGCGTGAGCTCTGCGAGGCTGGGCTCGTCTGGCGGTACGGCGAGGGCGGCATCAACGACGACATCCGCACCCGGCTGGACCGCGAACTGAAAGTCCTCGCGGACAAGGCGATCTCCGCCTACTTCCTGATCGTCTGGGACTTCGTCAACTACGCCCGGCAAGAAGGCATCCCGTCGCTTGCCCGTGGCTCCGGCGTCGGCACGATGGTCGGTTACGTGCTCGGCCTTTCCAACGCCTGCCCGGTGCACTACGGGTTGCTGTTCGAACGCTTCACCGACCCGGACCGGGCCGAGTACCCCGATATCGATATCGACATGTGCCAGGACGGTCGGCAGCAGGTCATCGAGTACGTCCGCCAGAAATACGGCCACGTCGCCCAGATCATCACGTTCGGAACCTTGAAGGCGCGTGCCGCGATCCGTGACGTCGGGCGCGTCCTGGACATCCCGCTCGGCGAGGTCGACAAGACCTGCAAGCTGGTCCCGGAAACCCTCGGGATGACCCTGGACAAAGCTTTAGAAGTCGAGCCCGACCTCAAGCAGGTCTACGACGACCTGCCGGCCCACCGGAACATGATCGATACAGCCCGCCGGCTCGAGGGCCTCGCCCGTCACGCGGGGGTCCACGCCGCCGGTGTCATCGTCGCGACACAACCGCTGGACAACATCGTCCCGCTCTACAAGCCGCCTGGGAACGACGCCCCGGTCGTCACCCAGTGGGACGGTCCGACCTGCGAAGAGGTCGGCCTCCTAAAGATGGACTTCCTCGGCCTACGCACCCTCTCGATCATCGAGCGGGCCAAGCAGCTCATCGCCGCGTCGTTGAGTGCCGAGACGATCAAGGCCGCGGTGAAGCAGCCCGAGCGCGAGCTCACCGACGACCCCCTGGACCTCGAACGGATCGAGTACGACGACCCGCGGGTTCTGGCCCTGTTTTCCAGGGGTGAAACGGCGGGGGTGTTCCAGTTCGAATCGGGCGGCATGCGCAGCCTGCTCATGGCGATGAAGCCCGACCGGCTCGAAGACCTCATCGCCGCCAACGCGCTCTATCGGCCCGGCCCGATGGAGCTGATCCCCAACTACAACAACCGCAAGCACGGCAAGGAACAAGTCCCGAAGTCGCACGCCATCGTCGAGAAGTTCACCGACGAAACCCACGGCATCATGGTCTACCAGGAACAGGTGATGCAGATCGTCCACGAGCTGGGCGGCATTCCCCTGCGGCAGGCGTACACCCTGATCAAGGCGATCTCGAAGAAGAAATCCAAGGTCATCAACGCCAACCGCGCCGAGTTTATCGAGGGCTCCGGCAAGCAGGGCCTGGCGAAGAAAGACGCCGAAGAGCTCTTCGACCTGATCCTCAAGTTTGCCGGCTACGGTTTTAATAAATCGCACTCGACCGGCTACGCGATCGTGGCGTACCAGACGGCATACCTCAAGACACACTTCCCGCTGCACTACATGGCCGCGGTGCTGACCTACGAAAGTGTCAACACCGACAAGGTCGTGGAGTACATCGACGAGTGCAAGAAGCTGATGCTGCCCAATGGGGAGCGGGGCGTGGAGGTGCGTCCGCCGGAGATCAACCTGTCGGATATCGCGTTCACGGTTGTTTACGGGAAGGATGAAGAGCGGACGCCGACGGCGGGGCACATCCGGTTCGGGCTCTCCGCGGTGAAGGGCGTGGGCGAGAAGGCCATCCGGGCGGTGATCGAGGCCCGGGAGAAGGACGGGCCGTATGTCGGGCTGTACGACTTCTGTGAGCGGGTCGATCTGCGGGCCGTGAACCGGGCGACGATCGAGGCGTTGATCAAGTGCGGCGCGTTCGATGAGGTGCACGGGGCAAGCAAGCGCTCGGCGCTAGTGGAGGCTTTGGACGCGGCGATGAAGGCGGGGCAGCGGGCGGCGGCGGACCGGCAGTCGGGGCAGTTCTCCATGTTCGGCGCCCCGGAAGGGGGCTCCGGGGAAGCGGGGGCCAATGGCGGGTTGGGGAAGGAGCAGGTGCAGCTGCCGAGCACGGAGCCTTGGGACACGGCCGAGCAGCTCAAGCACGAGAAGGACGTGCTGGGCTTCTACGTCTCCAGCCACCCGCTCGAGGAGCACCGCGACCGCATCACGCGGTTCAGCACGGTGAGCGTGGGCGACTGCGCCGGGCTGCCGGCCAACACGCAGGTGATCGTCGGCGGGATGCTCTCGCGGGTCCGGCCCACTTTTGTGAAGAACGGCCGATCCGCCGGCCAGAAGATGGCGATGCTGACGCTGGAGGACGGCAAGGACAAGATCGATGCGGTCTGTTTCGCCGACACCTATGCGACGTGCTACACGCACCTGGAACTCGACGAGGTCGTGCTGCTCAAGGGCAAGATCGACCGCCGGCGGGAAGAGCCGAACGTGATTGTGGACCAGGTGATCCCGGTGACGGACGCGGCGCGGAAGCTGACCGAGACCCTCTGCATCCGCATCAAAGAACTCAACGGTACGGACCGCAACGGGCACAATCGGGAGCAGATGAGCAAGCTGCGGGAGGTGCTGCGGCAGGCGTCGCGGGGCGGCGACGGGGCGGCCACCGTGGGCGTGGTGCTCGAGCTGTGCGAGCGGGGGCAGACCGCGGCGCTGCGTCTGGGCACCCACGTCGCGATCGACGAGAATCTGGTCGGGTCGATCCGCACCGTGCTGGGTGGGTTGGAAGATCGCGAGGTGGCGTGCGAACTGATGGGCCCGCCGAAGATCAGCCGATCGCGGGCTCTTCAGGAGCACGGCCCGGTGCGGAGCGAGGGGGACCTGGCGTTCGCGATGCACGACGACGGCGGGCAGAGCCTGGACCGTTACTGATGGAGTCGGCGGCGACCCCCGAAGCCTTGATGGCGGCGTACGAACGGGCCAGCCGGGCGCACGATCTCGAGGCGGTTTTGGACTGCATCGACGAAGACGCGGTGTATTGGTTCAGCACTGGGGCGTGTCACGCGGGGAAGGCCGCGGTGGCGGACGCGATCGCGAGGAACTTCGCGGTGATCGAGGCGGAGGATTACCGGCTGGAGGAGCTGGTGTGGCGGGTGCGGACGGCGGCGAGCGCGGTGTGCACGTACCGGTATGTGTGGTCGGGGGTGATCGACAGGCAGCCGGCGTCGGGCGGGGGGCGGGGGACGTCGGTGCTTGTCGAGAAGGGCGGTCGGTGGTGGGTGGTGCATGAGCACCTGAGCGCGGGGCCGGCTGTGTGAGCTTTCGGCGGTGGGATGTTCACCACGGAGGCACGGAGATACACGGAGTGGGATCATTTTGAACCACAAAGAACACGAAGATCGCGAAGAAAAACAAAGAAGCTTCGAAAGATAATCTTCGTGTACTTCGTGGTTAACTCTCCGTGTTTCTCCGTGCCTCCGTGGTGAGTTTTTTCAATCGGTGTTGAGCAGGGCGCGTTCTTCGCGGGACATCGACTTGCGGGGCTTGATGAGGAGTTGGATTGGGACCTCGGCGTAGGGCAGTTCGTCGCGGAAGCGGTTGTCGAGGTAGCGCTGGTAGTTGTGGTCGAAGAGGTCGGGGTCGTTGACGAAGAGCGTGATGGTGGGGGGGTGGGTCTCAGGTTGGGTGGCGTAGTAGACCTTGGCGCGCTTGCCGCCCTTGGAGGCGGACGGGCCGCGCTCGGCGAGGATGCGTTCGATGGTGCGGTTGAGCTCGCCGGTGCCAACGCGGTGCCCGGCCTGTTGATACAGGTTCAGCGCGAGGGCAATCGCCTCTTTCATCCCTTGGCCCTTGAGGGCGGAGATGAAGACCAGCGGCGCGAAGCTGAGCCCGCGGAGCGCGTCGGTGAGGTACTCGGCGTACTGCTCCTGGGTGTAGTTGGCCTGGGCCAGGTCCCACTTGTTGACGACGATGACGGTCGGCTTGTGGTGTTTCTGGATCTCGCCCACGAGCTGGTGGTCGACCTGCGAGACGGGGACGGCCGCGTCGATGAGCAGGAGGCAGACGTCGGCTCGGCGGACGGAGCGGAGCGACCGGTGCTGGGCGTAGTACTCGATGTCGCCGGCCAGCGATTTGGTGCGGCGGACGCCGGCGGTGTCGATGAGGGTGATGCCCTGGCCGTCGACCTCGAGGTTGACGTCGACGGAGTCGCGGGTGGTGCCGGCGACCTCGGAGACGATGACGCGGTCTTCGCCGGCCAGCGCGTTGGTGAGGGTGGACTTGCCGGCGTTGCGTTTGCCGACCAGGGCGACCTTGATGTTGCTGTTGTCGCTGTCGGTAGGGTCGCCGCCGCCTTGCTGGCTCTCGATCCACTGCTCGGGCGGCGGGAGTTTCTCGTGGATGGCCCGGTGCAGGGCGGAGAGGTTGTGCTTGGTGACGGCGGAGACGGGGACGGGGTCGCCGAAGCCGAGCTGCATGAGGTTCCAGGCCTCGGGCTCGTGGGATTCGTGGTCGGCCTTGTTGGCGAGCAGGAGAACGGGCTTGGCGTTGCCGACGGTCTGGCGGAGGGTGTCGGCGACGAGCTGGTCGCCGGCGGTGATGCCGGCCTGGAGGTCGACGGTGAAGAGGACGAGGTCGGCGTCGGCGACGCCCGAGGCGATCTGGGCCTCGACATCGGCGGCGAGGTCGTCGCGGTCGACGATGCCGTAGCCGCCGGTATCGATGAGGACCCCCGGGAGTGGGGGGTGGTCATCCGTAGCGGGGATCTCGATGTCGGTGGCGAGGCGGTCGCGGGTGACGCCGGCGGTGGGGTCGACGATGGCGATGCGCCGGTGGGCCAGCGCGTTGAGCAGCGACGACTTGCCGACGTTGGGGCGTCCGACGAGGACGAGGTGGGGGCGGGGCGGAGAGGACATCGGGGGATTGTAGAGGTCGCCCAAGCCGACGCTAGGTGTGCTGCTTGCGTTGCTGCCAGAGGGTGAGGGCCTCGGGTTCGCGGGGGTAGACCGGCTGGAGTTCGTGGGGGGCGATCGGTTCGGTTTCGGGGATCAGGTCGAGGACGGCGGCGGGGTCGGGGGCGACGTCGTGGGTCGGGAGCTGTGTGACGCCGGGGAGTTGGAGCTGGAGGTCGGTGTCGGCGAGAATGTGGAGCGGGCGGGGCGTGTTGGCGAGGAAGGACTCGATGGGGTGGACGGCGGGTTCGGTGGTGAGCCGGCCGTGGTGGGCGAGGGCGGCGTAGGCGGTGTCGCGTTTGCGGGCGAGGAGCAGGGCGGTGGGTCCCACGGCTAGAAGCCGTGGGCTTCGTGCTAGGGCGTGGAGGGTGGGGATGGGGTGGAGGGTGAGGTGGGGGTGGGTGAGGGCGAGCATCTGGGCGGCGGCGCAGGCGGCGCGGAGGCCGGTGAAGGAGCCAGGGCCGGTGACGATGGCGAGGTGGGTGAGGTCGGCGGGCTGGAGGTCGTGGTCGGCGAAGAGGTCGGCGAGGGCGGGGAGGAGGTCGAGCTGGTGGCGTTCTTGCGGGGGCAGGTCTTGGGTGGCGAGGAGGTTGTTGTCTCGACGGAGGGCGAGGTGGGTGGTGCGGGTGGAGGCGTCGAGGGCGAGGGCGAGCATGGGTGGGGTTGCCGCAGGTATGTGGGCGGGAGTGGTGTGGCTGAACGGGCGGTGCTTGCGGCGCGGCCCCGGGTCATTGACCCGGGGTTAAATGGTGGGAGTCGTCACTGGTCGTGGGAGAGTTGGGCGAGGATGGCGAGGGTGGTTTGCGCGGCGCCGGAGTCGAGGGCTTCGAAGACGAGGGGGAGGGCGGCGGGGATGTCTTCGGTGAGGCCGGCGACGGTGAGGGCGGCGGCGGCGTTGAGGGCGACGATGTCGCGGGGGGGGCCGTGCTCGCCGGCGAGGATGTCGGTGATGATCTTGGCGGAGGCTTCGGGGGAGTCGGCGTGGAGTGCGGCGGGGTGGGAGTAGGGCAGGCCGATATCGCTGGGGTCGATGGAGGTGGTGGAGAGGGCGTGGTTGTGGAGCTCGGTGATCTGTGAGGGGCCGGCGGTGGAGAGTTCGTCGAGGGCGTCGATGTGTTTGCCGTCGGGGTCGGGGATGGTGCCGTGGACGACCATGGCGGCGTCGGCGCCGAGCTGCTTGAGGACCTGGGCGAGGGTTTCGGTGAGGTGGGGGGCGAAGACGCCGAGGAGCTGGCGGTTGGCGCCGGCGGGGTTGGTCAGGGGCCCGACGAGGTTGAAGATCGTGCGGAAGCCGAGCGCGGCGCGGACGGGCGCGGCGTGCTTCATGGCGGGGTGGTGGGCGGGGGCGAAGCAGAAGCAGATGCCGGCCTCGCCGAGGCATTTGGTGAGGGTTTCGGGTTTGGCGTGGAGGTTGACCCCGAGGGTTTCGAGGACTTGTGAGGAGCCGGAGTTTGAGGTGACGGACTTGTTGCCGTGCTTGGCAACGGCGATGTCGTGGGGCCGACCGACGGCGGCGGCGACGATTGCGGCGGCGGTGGAGATGTTGAAGGTGCTGGCGTGGTCGCCGCCGGTGCCGCAGGTGTCGATGAGGGTGAGGTGGCTGGGGGCGTCGACCTTAGCGGCTTTGGCGCGCATGACCTTGGCGGCGCCGACGAGCTCGTCGATGGTCGCGCCGCGGGACTGGATCAGCCCGAGCAGGGCGCCGGTCTGGGCGGGGTCGGCGTTGCCTTCCATGATGGTGGTGAAGGCGAGGGTGGCCTGGTCGGGGGTGAGGGGTTGGCCGTCGAGGAGCTGCTGGAGGAGGGGTTTGAGCATGGGAGTCTGTTGTGGGTATGTGGGCGGGAGTGGTTGGGCTGAGCGTGGGGTGGTGGCGGCGCGGCCCCGGGTCATTGACCCGGGGTTAAATGTGGTGTGGGTGGGATTAGGCGAAGATCTCGATGAGGGCGAGGAGGAGGTAGGCGGCGGCGAGGAACAGGAGGATCTGGAGGGTGAGCAGCCCCGCCTCGCGCGGGAGCTTCTGGGGGGAGTGGCCTTTAAGGGTCTTGTAGACGACGGCGATGACGACGACGAGGGGCAGGACCAAGAGGGTCGCGTATGGCTCGATGGGGAGCGGGTCGAGGAAGGGGCGGAGGGCGAGCATGGCGAGGCGGCGTTAGGCGCGGGGTTTGGCGTCGTGTGGTTTGGGGTCTCGGTGCAGGAGATCGAGGATGACCAAGGCGTTGAGCATGCCCGCGAGCGCGGTGTAGAGGGTGCCGACGGTTTGGGGTTTGCCGAGGGGCTGGGTGTAGGGCGGGGGCTGGTCGGGGTCTTGGACGGCGGGGGCGTGTTGGTCGAGGCGGTTGCGGTAGAGGTCGACGAGGAAGGTGGGGGCGAGGAAGGCTTGTCCGACGAAGGGCCAGCGGTGGTCTTGCCGGTTGACGACGCCGATGCCGCCGATGAGGAGCCCGGAGGTATAGAGGGTGGTGAGCGCGGTGGCGAGGATGAGGGCGTGGGCGCGGTAGCCGAGGAGGAAGTGGCCTAGGCCGGGCAAGGCCCAGGCGGCGAGTGCGGCGGCGGGGGACCAGCCGGTCTGAGGGGCGGGGGCCGGAGCGGTTGGTTGGGGTTGCGGTGTGGGCGGGGACGGTGTGGGCGGGGACGGGGGAGGGGTCACTTGAGGGCGGCGTGGGGAAGGGGTGGTGGGGCCGTTGACAGGGCTTTTGCGGTCGGTAGTGTAACCGGCGAGCGGCCTGTCCCTGCTGGTGGCGGGGGTGTTGAACGGGCCTTGCGTGGGTCGATTGGTTTTGCACGAAGGAGCAAGAGTCATGTCAACCAGCGAGACGGATCGAGCGGTTTTGGGGGTTTCGGTCGGGTTGAGCGAGTCGGTGGCCGAGACCTCGGTGTTGGGGTTGGCGGGTGCGGGCTGGGGCGGGGAAGACGCGAGCAGCTGGGGCGGGGCGGATCGCCCGGGGGTGTTGTCTTTGGCGGATGACGACGATCTGGACGACGACGACTTCCTTGATGACGACGAGGATGAAGGGCTGCTGGACGACGAAGACGACGACTTCGATGACGATGATGACGACGATGACGATGACGACGATTATTTCGATGACGACGACGATGACGAGGACGAGGATGACGACCTGCTGGACGACGACGACGATGAGCTTTACGACGACGAAGAAGAGGAGCTAGACCTCGACGAGGACGATGATGATTGAGCCCGGCAGCGTGTGTCGGGCGTGTCCCCTTGAGCCGATGGCTGGCCGAGGGGTGAAGGCCGATGCGGACAGCTGCTGGAGCGGATCGATGAGCGAGAAGAACGGTCGGGAGCAGGTGAATCCCCAGACGTACCGGGGTGAGGAGCGTCGGCGGAGCGTGGTGGACACACGGAGTGATGCGGAGCGCGCGGCGACGGGTCTGGAGCGTCGGCGGGGTCCGGGTCGGCGTCGGTCCGACTTTGTGAAGTCTGCCGAGGAAGGGGAGATGACGCCGGAGCAGTTCCTGTTCATCAAGGCGATCGATGCGTACAAGCGGGTGAACCAGACGCCGTTCCCGACATGGACCGAAGTGCTGGAAGTGATTCGCAAGCTGGGCTACCGGAAGACGCAGGCGACGCAGCTGGAGATCCCCGGTGCGGAGGATTGGCAGGAGCCGGCGGATGCGCCGGGGTTTGTTGCGCCCGAGCCATTGGATGAAGCGAGCGACGAGCGTGAGGCGGCGTGAGGCGGAGGCGTCTGGGGTTGGGTTGAAGGGGTGCGGGGTGTTGGTGGGTGGGTTAGGTTGTGGGTGTGAGTGAGACGACCGAGTTGCCGTACCGCTTGGCGGTGTTGTGTTACCTGTTCGATGCGGACGGCCGGGTGCTCTTGTTGCACCGGCGGAAGCCGCCGAACCTGGATCGGTATTCGCCGATCGGCGGCAAGCTGGAGCGGGAGGTCGGGGAGAGCCCGACGGCGTGTGCGGTGCGCGAGATCGAGGAAGAGGCAGGGATTACCGTGTCGGTGGAAGACCTGCACCTCACGGGGATGATCTCGGAGTCGGCCTTCGAAGACTCGGGCCATTGGCTGATCTTTCTCTACGAGGTCACACGGCCCGTAGAGGTGGCGGAGTCGACTTTTGGAGAGGGCCGGCTGGAGTGGCATACGGTTGATGCGCTGGGGGGCTTGGCGATCCCGGAGACGGACCGTCGGGTGATCTGGCCGTTGTTCTGGCGGTATCGCGGTGGATTCTTCGCGGCTCACATCGACTGTGCGGGCGGTGGGGTGGAGTGCCGGCTGGAGCAGCCGGCGGCGGACGCCGGGCCTTGGCGGGAAGACATGGGGTCTTTGGTGCCGCCCGATCCGGGCGGTGCGGGATGAGCGAAGGTGGGGTTGGCGGGGTCGATGGGACAGATTCCTTAAGGTGTTCGCTGGGGGGACTTTGAAGCTCTGGCCCGAGAAGGCTAAGCTACCTATCACGCGGGAGGGGGTCTGGTGTGACCGTCCGGAGGGTCACCTACCGAGTTCGCCAAGGTTTCCTTGACGAGGATAGCGTTCTGCCATTGCGCTTCGAGGACATCGCGTTGCCGTGGGTGGAGGGTCCAGAGGCGTCGTGCGCCTGGGTGCGTGAACGGGTGCGTGCCGATCAGATGCTGGTCGGTTTCTGGGGTGGCCCCGAGCCTTGGGGGATGTCGACGGGTCTGTTGGCGTCGCATGGCTATGAGGCTTCATCGCTGATGGAATGGTCTTCGGTGGAGACGACGGTCCGTCTGGCGGCGGGGTTTTGGCAGCGTTCGATGGAGCGGGGCTGGGTGGTGTGGGACGCGCAAGAGGATGGAGACGCGGGGCTGCCGTCCGGGGCGGGTCGTTATGTGTTGGGGGTGGCGTTGATGGCGGAGGGTTCGATGGGGGCGAGGTGGACCTTGGCGTTAACGCGTCGGGAGGCACCGTTCCGGGCTGAGGAGGCGCGGGCGTCGTTGGCGATGCTGCGGCTGATGCGGGGCGCGTTCGAGGGGTCTGTCCAGGAGGCGGGGGTTTCGCGGGCGTTGGTGGCGGTGGAGTCGAGCTGCGCGGGCAAGGTGCTGGTCAGCGACGCGCGGATGGAGCTGCGGCTTGCGCTGTCCGGGCGAGGGATAGAGGGCGTGTTGGCGGAAGTGTGGCCCGTGCTGTTGCAGCGTTACGGGGAGGACTGGCCTGAGCAGATGAGCATGGTGACCGGATACAGCGGGGTGCCGGCGTGGGTCCTGCTGCGCGAGAACCTGGCTTCGCACTGCGGGGACGTCCGGTCCTATTACCTCGAGGTTCGGGAGGCGGACGCGGACGGGCCGCCGGCCTTGGGTGTGATGGAAGACGACCGGATCGCCCGGGCGACGGCGTTCCTGGCCGACCGGGCGTGTCAGAGCCCGAGTCTGAACGACGTGGCGGCTTACGTCGAGATGAGCCCGTATCACTTCCACCGCCGATTCAGCAAGCTGGCGGGGGTATCGCCGAAGCATTACCTGCTGCGGTGCCAGATCCGGGATGCCAAGCACCTGTTGCAGACGACGAGTCTGCCGATCGGCCAGATCGCCACAGAGACGGGCTTCGCGTCGCACGGGCATTTCACCGCCACGTTCAGGAAGCTGGTGGGGGACAAGCCATCGGACCTGCGGACGCGCTAAAACGGGTCGAGCGAAGGGCTGGGCAAGACGGGCGCGGGGTCGGTCTGTGGTCAGGGTTGGGGGGGCGGATTCGCGGTAGAGAGCGATCAAGGGGCAAAATGGATTGGCCCGGAGGCCGGTTAGGGCCGATAGTGTGGGTGAAAGACCGCGGTGGGGGGGCGGTGGGGGTTGTTTTGGGCGATGCCAGACCGCCCGTGGCTGGTATGCTGCCCGGACCTGAATTTGACCGCTGCCGGCGTAGCCCGGCGGAACCGAAAGGCCTGATCCATGATGCGTTGGACCCGCACCCCGAATGCTCAAACGTCTTCCCGCCCCGGCTGGGCGAGCTCCGCTTTCCGATCGCTGCGACCGATGGCGGCAGTGGTTGCGGCGGGCGTGGTGAGCGGCGGCCTGTTGGTCGGCTGTGCGTCGCTGGACAGCGACACCTACAAGTCGCGCACCGACAGCCCCAAGACGCTCGAGATCATCGACCAGACCACGGGTAACGTGCTCTGGGGCATGGAGATCCCGGTCGAGCACACGCTCAAGACCGACATGGACCGCAACAAGGGCGGCGAGCTCTTCAAGGCGGGCGAAGGGCCGGCCACCAAGTTCCGGTTCAAGCTGGTCAACGACCTGAACGGCAAGGTGGTCGACGAGGGTGAAATCGCCCTCACCGGCTACCCGGTCCGTCGGCTTTCCATCGGTGTGATGCCCGAGCCGGATATCCCCGTCGCGGCTTCTTCGACGCTCCGCAACGCGCCGCACACAACGACCACGACCGCGCCGGCGACCCAGGGCGAGTAATTGCTCTGCGGCGTGACGACATAACCAGCCCTCAAAGGATCTGTCCTTGGGGGTTGCAGTCAGGACCGAACGAGGCGTGTCATGACCGGACAGCATCCCAGGCTTGGACGGATCGCCGCTGGCCTTGTTGCCTGCCTCGTGATTCCTGGCTCGGTCGTCTGGGCGCAAACCCAAGTGCGTGAGGGGAACGCGGTTGAGGCTGTTGATCGTGGCGTGGGGGACAGCGGCCCGACCGCGACGAGCCTGCGTCGGTTGGACACCGGGCTTTCGGCATTCCCTGATCGCTACTCGATCGTGCGGAACCCGTGGGCAGACCCACCGGGCACGGGTGTGGGTACTCCAGGAATAGATGGGACGGGCCTGGGCTCGCGGGACTATGTGTTCCGTCGGCCGGGCGTGCAGGCGTTTATGTCGACGCCGGACTACCTGGTGCTGAACCGCGAGGGCCGGTTGGACCGCAGTGTCGCGGCGATCCATGACGACGCGCGGATCCTGATGCTGCCCGCCGACACGGTCTTCAATCTGGATCCGTCGCGGGTAGTGGGCCAGCCGGGTGCACGGCGGGCGCGGCGGGCCTTGGAGGTCGATGCGACACGGGGCATGGTGGACTACCGGGTCGACCTGCGGGTACGGGCGGAGCGGGCTGAACACCGGGTCGCGGATGGCGTGGTGACGGCGGGTCGTGCCGGTGGGGAGACGAGGGCTGCGCGACAGCTCCAAGACGATTCAGGCGATCAGACCGAGCGGGTGTTGATGGTGCCGATCGATTTACGGTTGGATGGCATCGGCGGCGACGCGGTCCAGGAGGCTGGGGAACCCGTCGAGGGGATCGGGGCCGAAGAGGGGGGCGTTGTCGATGAGTCGGGGGCTGGCGGGCCCGGGGAGTCGGCCGGCGAGTAGGGCGACCGGGTTGGTCGTGGCGTTGCGGATCGGGTCGATCAGTGGCTTGGGCGGCAGGGGTTCGAGCGTGTCGGGGTCGCGGACGGCGGCGTAGTCGAGGGCAAAACCGTGGGCTTCGGCGGTGTCGTTAAGCAGGGCTTCGAGCTGTTGGGGGGTGAGCGGGCGTTGTTCGAGAGCGTGGCGGGCCTCGGCGAGGGCTCTGGCCAGGCCGAGGGCGGCCGGCCGCTGCTCGGCAGTGAGGTAGGCATTGCGTGAAGACATGGCTAAGCCATCGGGTTCACGGTGGGTCGGGATGACGCAGAGCTCGGTGGGCACGAACAGGTCTCGGAGCAGGGCGGAGCAGACCAAGAGCTGCTGGTAATCCTTGCGAGAAAGGGTGACCAGGCCCGGTTGGACCAGGTGGACGAGCTTCAAGACCACGCGGCAGACGCCGGCGAAATGCCCGGGCCGTGAGGCACCCTCGAGGATGCTGGTCAGCTGGGGCACGTCGAGCGTGGCGTCGGGCAGGCCGGGCGGATAGATCTCGCCCAGGTCGGGTGCGAACACGCCGGTGACGCCGGCCGCGGCGCAGCGTTGGAGGTCGTCGTCGAGGGGCCGAGGGTATTGATCGAAGTCCTCGTTCGGCCCGAACTGGGTCGGGTTGACGAAGATGGAGACCCAGACCGCGGGTTCTTGGCCGGGGTCTTGTGCGTCTTGCTGGAGCAGCGCCTCGCGGACCAGGGGGATGTGGGTCATGTGGCCGGCATGGAGGGCACCCATAGTGGGCACGAAGCCGACGCGGCTGCGGGGCCGAGGGTCGTCGCGGCGGACGCGGCGGAGTTCGCGGATCGTGCGGCAAACCAACACGCAGGTAGTTTAAGTGAGGATTCGGCGAGGCTGCCCGCGGCGGCGATGTTGAACGGCGTCGGTCGGTGCCCGGGTTTTGGGGTTTTGGGGCCGGGTCGCGGTGTTGTTGAGAGCCCGGCTCCGCGGAGCGTGGTTTGGGGCTATGCTGCCCGCCCCATGAGCATTCTTGTCAACCGCGATACGAAGGTGATCTGCCAGGGCATTACCGGCTCGGCGGGTCAGTTCCACACCACGCAATGCCTGAAGTACGGCACCCAGATGGTCGGCGGGGTCACGCCGGGCAAGGGGGGCAAGACGGACGAGAACGGCTTGCCGGTGTTTGACACCGTCCACGAGGCGGTGAAGGCCACCGGTGCAGACGCCACAATGATCTTCGTGCCGCCGCCTTTCGCGGGTGACGCGATTCTCGAGGCCGCCGACGCGGGGATCCGGCTGGTAATTGCGATCACCGAGCACATCCCGGTGCTCGACATGATGAAGGTCAAGGCGAGCCTGCGTCACCGGCTGGGCAAAGACATCATCCTGGTCGGGCCCAACTGCCCGGGCGTGATCACGCCGGGCCAGTGCAAGATCGGGATCATGCCCGGCTACATCCATGTGCCGGTGAGCGAATCGAAGACCGGCAAGGGGGTTGGCATCGTCAGCCGGTCGGGCACGCTGACCTACGAGGCGGTCTGGCAGACCGCCAACCACGGGCTGGGGCAGAGCACATGCGTGGGCATCGGGGGCGACCCGGTGCGGGGGCTGAACTTCGTCGAGGTTTTGGAGATGTTCAACAACGACGACGAGACGGACGGGATCGTGATGATCGGGGAGATCGGCGGGACCGACGAGGAAGCCGGCGCGGCGTACATCAAGGAGCATGTCACCAAGCCGGTGACGGCCTTCATCGCGGGTCGGACCGCGCCGCCCGGACGACGCATGGGCCACGCCGGGGCGATTATCTCCGGGGGTGAGGGCACCGCGGAGTCCAAGCTGGCGGCACTGAAGGACGCCGGCTGCCACATCGCCGAGTCGCCCGCGGACCTGGGCTCGACCATGGCGAAGGCGTTGGGCGTGTGATCGCTATCGGGGTCGGATGGGTAGGCCTACGCATAGGGGAAGACCCGACGTTTGTATCGGTTTTATAAGGGTTTCGGGGAATCTACTTGATCGCGGGAGGCAGGCTGTCAGACTGAGGGCTGTGGCAGAAGTTGTGCGAGCCCAGGAGTTAGCATGTCTGACGAGCAGAGACCGAACAATGCGGTGATCGAACCCGACGGTGACGGGGCGGCCGTTGCGGTTGAAGTAGAGCGCAAGCAGAAACAGGGGACGGCGAAAAAGAAGAAGCCGGCGCTGCTGCCGCCGTACCAGGTGGTGTTGCTAGACGACGACGACCACACCTACGAGTATGTGATCGAGATGCTGCTGCGTGTGTTTCGGCTCCCGGTGGACAAGGCGGTCGAGCTGACGGCGCGGGTCGATACCGTCGGCCGGGCGCGGGTGTGGTCGGGGTCGAAAGAGGTGGCGGAACTCAAGCGGGATCAGGTGCGCGGCTACGGCCCGGACTTCTACGCCAGCCAGACGGTGCGGTACCCGCTGGGTTGCGTGATTGAGCCGACGGCCTGAACTGCGTGAAGCGGGCCGATGCGGTGGATGCGGATCAAGACGCCGGCTTCCGGTCTTATTCGTGGCAGGAGGCGTCGCCGCGCGCTTGCTCGTCTAGGCTGGGGCGATGCAAGACCGCTACCTGCCCGACTTGGGGGACTACAGCAAGTTTATCGTGATCGATGCCCTGGCGAGGGGCAACGCGGAGGATGGCGTGGCGGTTGGTCCTCGGTTGCGGGTGGGGCTGGTGTGGTACCGGGTCGATCTTGGCGAGGCGAACCAGGACGGCAGCCACACGGGTTATCTCGAGGCGGTAGGTACTGAGCGGGAGCGATACCGGGCGTGCTGGCCCGATGGTTACGACCGGCTGCGCCGGCTATGGGGTGATCTGCAGCGCGGGCGGGTGAGGCGCGAGGTCTCGGTGTATCGGCGTCGGCGGATGCTGGGGGCGTGCGAGCCGGTGGTGTATGTGGAGCAGCGGCTGGACCTGTCGGGGCCGGGCACGACGGCCCAACGGCGGGCGGCGCGCGAGGCTTGGGCGGGGTCCTCGGCCGAGCGGGTGGCGGGCTGCGGGCTGGTGGTACTGGATCCGGATAACGGGCTGTCGGTCAAGAGTGTCTCGCCGTGGAGTGTGCGTGGCGTGAAGTATGCGACGCCGGAGGAGTGCGGTGCGTTTACCGGTGGCGGGTGCCGGAGCCTGATGGTGTACCAGCACGCGACGCGTCGGGGCACGCTCGCGGAGCAGGCGGACGTGGCGCTGTGCCGGCTGGCGGAGGCGGTCGGTCGGCCCAGGCGGTCGTGTTTCGCGTTGGTCTTCCGGCACGGTCCTTGTCGGCTCTATCTGGTGGTTCCGGCGGCGGAGCATGCGGACGTGCTGCGGGACCGAGCGCAGCGGATGACGGCCGAGGGTGATCCCCGGAATGCCTTCTTCGATCTGATGGGGTAGGCGTCAGCCGCGGCGCGGGTTGCGGCGTGAGGCTGGGGATCGCTTCCCGCCGGTCGCCACACGCTCGGGCTTGTTCTGGCCCGTCGTGTCGAGCGTATCCGCGGGCGAGGCCGGAGCGGTCAGCCCGCTGGGGTGTTCCGGGTCGGGTGCGGCCTGGCTGAATCGGCCGAAGATCATCCGGCCCGCAGAGGTCTGCAGCGTGCTCGTCACAGTCAACTCGACGCGCTTCTGCAGGTAGGCCCGGGCCGCTTCGACCACCACCATCGTGCCGTCTTCGAGATAGCCCACGCCCTGCTCGCCCGACTCGCCGGGCTTGACGATCCGCACGGTCATGGACTCGCCCGGGAGGACGACCGGCTTCATCGCTTTTGCCAGGTCGTTGAGGTTGACCACCTCGACATGACGCAGCCCCGCGATCTTGTTGAGGTTGAAATCGTTGGTCATGATCCGGGCCTGCTGCATCTCCGCCAGCGTGATCAGCTTTTGATCCACCCCGTGGCCCGGCACTTCGGTCTCGTCGATGACGGTCTGCAGCTGCGGGTGGTCTTCGAGCTTTTGCAGCACATCCAGGCCCCGCCGGCCCCGGGCGCGCTTGAGCTTGTCCGCCGAGTCGGCGAGTGTCTGGAGCTCTTCGATGACGAATTCGGGGGCGATGATCGTTCCCCTGATCAGCCCGGTATCCACCACATCGAGCACCCGGCCGTCGATCACGGCCGACGTGTCGAGCATCAGTGGGCGTTGGCCGCGCACTTCTTTGGCGAATTCGACGTAGGGGATCACAAACCGGAAGTCGTCCTTCGTCTGCATGACCAGAGAGATCCCGATGTAGCAGGTGACGATCCCGATGAGGACCTTGACCCCGAGCAGGAGGTTGAGATACGCGTCCCGCCGGTCGATCTGGGCCTGGCGGTCGGGTTCGATGTTGGCGGTGACCTCGGGGGCCGTGAGGACGCCGATGAGGTCGACCACGATGGACAGGGCGTAGGCGGCGATGAGGCCTGCGATAAGCCCGAGAAAGACGCCCGAGATGGCGGAGAGGCGCTTGCGGGCGGTGCCGACATCGACGGCGATGACGGTAAGGGCCACGCCGAGCACGATGGCGAGCATGAGCACGAACTGCTCGAAGCTCAGCCGGGCCGAGTCCTGGTTGGTCAGCAGGTAGAGCGTGGAGACGGCGGCGGCCAGGAGCAGGAACGCGCCGCGGAGGATGAAGAGCACCATGGGAACACCATTCCGGCCCGGACAGTGGGGCCATGAACAAGCTTAGTCGCTGGCGGCGGCGTGGCGAGCGGGAGTCGCCCGATCGTGTCGGTTTTGGGGGGTTTGCCACGGGATTCGCGGCGGGATAGGCTGGGCGGTTCGCCCGCAGAACGCCCCGGAGACAGGCGGCCGGGCCCGGTGCGTGGGTCGGCTCGCGAACCGGGTCAGGCCTTGATCGGAGCAGCCCTAAGCGTCGTCGGCCCGGCGCCGCCGGTGTCCTGGCCGCCTGTCCCCGGGGTGTCTGCGGCGTTGCAATCCCCCCTCTACTGACCATGGCCTACACCGTCCTCGCCCGCCGATACCGCTCGCAGTCCTTCGGGGACGTCGTGGGCCAGTCGCCCATCGCGACGACGCTGCGGAACGCCATCGAGGCGAACCGGGTGGCCCATGCGTACCTGTTCACGGGGACGCGGGGCGTGGGCAAGACGTCGATGGCCCGCATCTTTGCCCGGGCGCTCAACGCGCCCGCCACGATCGAGGATGCGCCGGAGATCCCGGGTGACGAGCCGTACCCCGAGGAGGACGTCCAGCAGCGGATGGCCGAGGCGATCATGCGGGGCGACGACCTCAACGTCATCGAGATCGACGGGGCGTCGAACAACTCGGTGGACCAGGCCCGTGAGCTGATCGCCAACGCCGGGCTCGCGCCCACCGCGAACGCCCGTTTCAAGGTCTACATCATCGATGAGGTCCACATGCTCTCGACGGCCGCGTTCAATGCGCTGCTCAAGACGATGGAGGAGCCGCCGAGCCATGTGAAGTTCATCCTGTGCACGACCGAGCCGCACAAGGTGCCGCCGACCATCCAGTCGCGGTGTCAGCGGTTCGACTTCCGGAACATCCCGACGGCCCAGATCAAGGAGCACCTGGCGGAGGTCGTGAAGTCGGAGGGGATCGGGGCGGACGACGAGGTGCTGTATCAGGTCGCGTCGCTGGGGGCGGGGTCGATGCGGGACGCGTTGTCGCTGCTGGACCGGGTGATCGCGACGGGGGCCGACCCGATCACGCCGGAGGTCGTGAGCGAGATGCTGGGGCTGCCGCCCGCCGAGCGGGTGTTTGAGCTGACCGACGCGATGGCGGCGGGTGACCTGGCGGGGACGCTCAAGGGTGCCGACGAGGTGCTGCGGACGGGGATCGGTCAGGACCAGCTGATCGAGGTGCTGACGCTGCACCTGCGGAACCTGATGCTGATCGCGGCGTGTGGCGGCGGGACGGATCTGGTCGAGCTGGGCGACGCGGCGAAGGCCAAGGCGGTCGAGCAGAGCAAGGCGTTCGATGCGGTCGGGCTGTCGCACATGATCGCGCTGTGCGAGAACCTCGCGCGTCACGCGAAGGCCTCGGCGAACCCGCGTGCGCTGCTGGACGCGACGCTGGTGCGGCTGGCGTTGTCGGAGAAGATGGCGGACGTCACGGCGCTATTGGCGGGAGGCGGTGCGGCGGGTGGGGCGCAAAAAAAAAAGTAGCGGTTGAGGCACGTCCTACAAGGCCGTCATCGGAGCCGGCCTCTTCGGCGAGTCCGCCGACGGTCACTGACCGCCGGCTCAATGAAAAACCGAAGGTAGATGTCACGGACTTGAGTGCGGTCTGGCGGGCGTTGATGGAGCGGGTGGGGGTGGTGCCGTCGTTGTCGTGGGTGCAGCACTTGGAGTTGATGAGTCTGGATGCGGGACGGAGCAAGGCCGAGCTTCGGCCACGCCCGGGTCATGCGGACCTGGCGAAGTTTGCGGTTGGCCGACAGCTCGAACGGCTCAAGGCTGAGTTCGCGGCGGTGACCGACCGGCGGCTGGAGCTGGTCATCGTGGCACCGGCTTCGGCAAATACTGCGGAGAACGGACCCAGCACGCCCACCGGCAACGCGTCGATCCGGCGGAAGGTGCTGGATTTACCGTTGGTGAAGGACGCGCTAGACGTGTTCCCGGATGCGCGGCTGATTGACGCACGGGAAGATGAGTGAATCACAAAGGACACGAAGTTCACGAAGGCCTTTGAATGGCACAAAGACGAACCAAGGCATTCCGCATCGGTCGCGTGATTATTCGGCGTCGCTTTGCTGCTTGGTATGCAACCCCGGGCGTCCTGCTCTTGTTCTGGTTTGGTCTTGATACTGCTTTCTTTGTGATGCGCTACGATCGCCGCTCATGGTCAATCATCGGGGCATGGGTGACGTGTGGCGTGATGACGCTCCTTTGCAGCTGGCTCATGTGGCGTATCGTGCTTGAGTTCCGTCGCGTGGCTCGTGCCCGTAACCGCTATGCACGCCTGAAGGGCGAACGTATGGACTGAGCGGGTGGGTATACCCGTCATTCAATTCAGGTCTGTTCTTCATGTCTTCGTGGTTCAATCCTGTTCGGACAGCAAGCTTTGGTAGAGCTCGGCGAGGCGTTGGTTGATGGCGGCGCGGGTCTGGTCGTCTGTGGTGGCGTCGCGGACACGCCAGAGGTGGAAGACGGCGGCTTCGGGCTGGCCGAGGGTCTCGGCGGCGTCGGCGGCGAGGGCGTGGGCGGCGGCGTGGTCGGGGTCGAGGATGAGCAGGCGGCGGGCGGTGGCGAGGGCGTCGGCGGTGTCGCCAAGGGAGAGTTGGGCGCGGGCGAGGGCGAGGAGGGCGGCGCGGTTTTCGGGCTGGGTGTTCAGCGCAGTCTGATAGGCGGTGGCGGCGGCGGCGGGGTTGTTGGCGAGCATCTGGGCGTCGCCGAGCAGGACGTTGACGGTGACGCTGCCGGGGTCGAGCCGGCGGGCGGCGGTGAGGGTGTCGATGGCGCTGTCGGCGTTGCCGGTGTCGATCAGGACGGCGGCGAGGGCGGTGGCGGGGGTCGGGTCGTTGGGGTTGGTGTCGATGAGCGATTCGAGCTGGGCGATGGCCTCGTCGGTCTGCCCGGCTTCGTGGGCGATGACGGCCCGGCTGACCGCAGCGCGGGTGTTGGTGGCGTCCTCGGCGGCGAGCTGTTCGTAGAGCTCGGCGGCCTGGTCTTGCAGGGCGAGGCGTTCGCTGCCCATGGCGGTCCGGCGGGCCTGGGCTTCGAGGACGACGGCGAGGTTGAAGCGGGCGCGGGTGTCGTCGGGGTCGTTCCGGAGGGCTTGGCGGTAGGCGGCAGCGGCGGCGGTGTAGTCGCCCTGCTGGAAGTGGTAGACGCCCTGGTTGAAGGAGGAGCGGATGGGGGTGACGCCGGGCTTGGAGACGCACGCAGGGAGTGCCAGCATCGATGAGACTGATGCGATGATGGGAAGGAGCCGGCGGGCTACGCCCGTCCGGTGCGTCGCGCGGCGACCGGGGCCGCGTAGCGGCCCGGCTATTGGGGTGTGTTCAATGCGGGGGTGGGTGGGCCTACTGCTCATCGCGTTGCTCGAAGGGTTGGGCGCGGCCGGTGCGGATGAGCCAGCCTTCATCGGTCTGGTCGACATCGAAGAGTTTCTCGTCGTCGCCGAAGATCAGGCGGGACGGGTTGGCGCGGACCTTGCGGAGCAGCAGCTCGGCTTCGGTCATGCTTCGGCGGAGCCGACGGAGCGACTCGGCGAGTTCGGGGCGGTTTTCGGCGAGCATGTTCTGAGACAGGCGGAGGACTTCGGACGCGTCGGTGCCGAGGACCTTGATCTGGTCGTCGATGCTCTCGGCGGCGCTGGCGAGGCGGGCCAGCGTGCGGCGGAACTCGGGGGTGCGTTCCTTGATCTCGGCGTCGATCCGTTCGGTGAAGTCGCGGATCTGCCGAACCGTGGTGGTCGACTCTTTGAGCAGCGTTTCGGCCTCGGTGAGCGTGACCTCGGTGACCCGCTTCTGGAGCTCGTCGATCGCGGTGTTGGCGCGGGTCAGGAGTTGCTGAGCGGGCTGGAAGACCTGGGCGCTGACGCCGTCGGGGTTGGTCTGTTCGAGGTAGGCGTTGACCAGAGCGGTGGCGTCTTCGAGGTTGGCGAGGGTCTTGTCGACCTCGTCGAGGTTGCGGTCGGAGAGGATGCCGTCGTCGATCTTGTTCAGGACGCTGGTGATGCGTTCGAAGGCGGGGGCGGCCTGGGCGATGACGGCGTCGATGGAGGAGCCCATGCCGGCCTGGAGGACGATGGGCGGGCCGTCGGGGTCGGCGGACTCGAGGATGGGCGGGGTGTCGGGGGCGGAGGTGCCGGGGTCGAGCTCGATGTGGTGTCGGGAGAGGAGCCCGACTTGTCCGACGCTGACGGTGGCGAGGGCGGGGTCGAGGCGGAGGGTGGGGTCGGTGATTTCGAAGGACGCGGCGATGACCTGTTTCTGTCGGCCGGGGTTGTCGGGGTCGGCGATGGACTTGATCTGGATGTCGGTGACCGAGCCGACGTCCTTGCCGGCGAAGATGACCTTGTCGCCGGGGGCGAGGGTGGCGGCGTAGTCGAGGTCGGCGGTGAAGGGGATCGATTTTTCGCCGGTGAAGGGCAGGTCGATCTGGATGACGTTGAAGGCAAACATGGCGAAGATCGTCACGGCAAGGACGACGAAGAGGCCGGAGATGATTTCGCTCTTGCTGTAGGGGGGCATGATGGGGTCTCGCGGGGACGGTCGTGGTCGACCGCGTTAGACATCGACAGACTACTGCAGGAGGTCTTGAAGGAATTGCTCGTTGGAGGTGGTGCCGGTGTTGGGGCCGGCGGTTTCGCCGGTGCGGAACTGGACGATGCGCGGGTCGTCGGAGGCGTCGAGGTCGTCGAGGGTGCCGTCGAGGATGACCTTGCCCTTGTCGAGCATGACGATGTGGTCGGCGATGCGTCGGACGGACTCCATGACGTGGGTGACGACGACGGAGGTCATGCCCATGGTGTCGCGGAGCTGGTTGATGAGGCCGTCGAGGCGGGAGGTGGCGATGGGGTCGAGGCCGGCGGAGGGCTCGTCGTAGAAGAGGATGCGGG
>JBCDIM010000033.1:0-38880 GCA_038749105.1 Planctomycetota bacterium | reverse complement strand
CGGGCTCCGAGCCCGGAGAAAAGAATGGGTGTCGTCTTCGTAGCCGTGTTGATTGGGCCCAAGCCAACCGGCTTGAGAGCCCGGATAGGAGGCTGGAATCATCGCCATCTGCAGTCACTTGACAGGCCCGGCTTCATAGGAAGGGTCGGGAGTCGATTTTTCTATTCCCATCCGATCAATTCGGCGTAAGTACTACTTTTCAGCCCAAACTGCATCCGACTGGTTGGGCGTTAGCACTACAGGCGGGAGCGGCGGAAGGGGAAACAGAGGTTTAGGGTGAGCCAGGCGAGGGGGGTGGACGTCATGGTGGCGTCAGGGCGTGCCTTGGGGTTCAGCGATAGCATACGCGACGTGGGTGACGCTGCTGTTGATGAGGCGGAGGTGGGTCAGGACGTCGAGGTAGACGGCGCTGGCTTCGTGGGACTGGGGCTCGCCTTGGCGCATGCGGGTGAAGTGGTGGTCACGGTGCACAGGGGATCCGTCGTTCATCACGGACGATTCAGGCCAAGCGCTGTGGGTTACCGTTGGGCTCGACAGGGCCGCGGGCCAACCGGCTGGCTGCCTCACTTTTCCGGTTGACCTCCAAGCCTCGCAATGGATAATCCAATGACGATCGGTGTGAGTCGGATGGCTTCTCTGGCTTGTTTGGCGGGCGATCGGCACCCGAGTGTTTCACGTTCTAACACCGCCATGAGGACCGAGACCATCACATGCATCCCTACCCCAAACCAAGCGTCACCGCGGCAGTCTCCATCGTCTTGCTTGTCTTGATGAGCACCCACGCGGTCTCGGAAGAGATGAGCCGAACACACGGCCTCGTCGGGCTTCGGCCTCTGCCCCGTACTGTCGCGGACCTCAAGTCGACCCACGGCGGGCCGTGGGCGGGGCTTCCGACGTTCGACACGCTGGCGGGGCGGTACCCCTTCGTGGCGGAACACGTCGATGTGATCAAGGGGTGGCGGAACGGTGATTTCAAGACCAACCGTCTGTTCTTCGAGCACTACTGGGGCCTCAACGAAGCCCGTGATGACCTTGATCCTGAGAAGAACCTGCTGGTGGAGGTGATTGCCGGTTGGGAAGCCAAGGGCGCTGTCGTGGAGCACATCCTCATCTGTCGGGAGTACCGGCTTGCGATCGACCTGGGTTACCCGGACGCCGCGCCGGGGCCATTCAAGGAGGACACCCGGATCCTCTCCGTTGAGGACGTCGAGGACATCCGCTTGCTGTTCCGTCATGCCCACGAGAAGGGGCTGATCAAGCACGACAATTACAAGCTGATTCTGATGGTCGAAGAGCCTTCGTTCTTTGCCGAGGACTCGCGTGTGCACCCGATCATCGACAAGATGGAAGGCATCGCCTACGAGGCCCACCAGTTCAACAGGCACTGGCCCCTCGAGACCGGGTGGTCGAAGCCGGAGAAGGTGGTCCGTGGGGCAAAGTGGACGCTGGCCCAGGGCAAGGAATACATCTTCTATTACGGCCCCGTGATCTGGAAGTCTGAAGACTACTACGAGTTCATCGAGCGGGACTGGCTCTATAAGTTTTGGGAAGCCGGGTTACCCAAACACCACCCGCGGATGCACTACTACCTCAATACGTTTCCGCATGCACACGGCCGGGGACGCCCACTCGGCCCTGAAACCGATCCCCATTCCGTCCTCGGGATGACCAAGTGGCTGATCGAAGAAATCAAGATGGCCCCGGCAAAAGAAGAGTAGGCCAGGGGCGCTTGAAGGGGACTTTGTGGTGAGATCGTCGCGGCTAGCCCTCGGATCAAGCGACAGAGGTCGCGTGGCATCAAGGGCTCGAGTTCTGCTCGGCTACGGCGTAGGCGACGTGGGTAACGCTGCTGTTGATCAGGCGGAGGTGTGTCAGGACATCGAGGTAGACGGCGCTGGCTTCGTGAGACTGGGGCTCGCCTTGGCGCATGCGATTGAAGTGGTGGTCGCGGAGGTCGCGGGCGGCTTCGTTGAGGGCGTGCTTATGGCGGAGCAGCTGCTCGGCGAGTTCGGGGCTGCGGGTGGCGAAGGCGGTCTCGGCGATGAGTAAGTTTTCAGCAACCTTCTTATAGAAGCCGTCGAGATCGGCCCAGCCCTCGTCGGAGAACCAGACCTCGGTGCGGGCGCGTTTGACGACGAGGTCGGCGAGGTTTTTGTCGATAATGTCGCCGATGGTTTCGAGTTCGTTGAGGTAGCGGAGCTGGGCCATGACCTCGGTGGAGGTCGGCTCGTCGGTGTCTTCGCCGACGATACGGGCGAGGTAGCGTTTGACTTCGGTGTCGAGGAGGTCGACGTGGTCGTCGCGCTGCTGGACGGAGCGGGCGAGGTCGGGGTCGCGGTGGAGCATGGCCTGCCAGAGGTCGTCGAGCATGGAGCGGACGATGGCGGAGACGCGGAGGACTTCCTGGCGGGATTGTCCGGTGGCGAGGACGAGGCCGTCGATGTGGGCGTTGTTGATGTATCGGGGGCCGAAGGGGGTGGGCGCGTCGTCTTCGGGGGGCGTGGGGAGGAAGTAGATGACCAGGCGATAGACCAGCCCGATGATGGGGAGGAACAGCAGGGCCATGGCGAGGTTGAAGCCGCTGTGGAAGAGGGCGATGCGGCCGTCGACGGTGAGGGGGGTGTGGTCGACGCCGAGGAGGATGGGCGTGGTGAGGGTGAGCAGGAGGGCAGCGGTGGTGAGTTTGCAGAGGAGGTTGCCGAGGGCGAGCCGGCGGGCGTCGAGGGTGGAGGCGGCGACGAGAAGGAGGGTGATGCCGGTGCCGATGTTGGCTCCGATGACGATGGGTAGGGCGAGGGCCAGGGGGTTGAGGCCGCCGAGGTCAGCGTCGGCGAGCCCGATGGCGAGGCCGATCGTGGCGGTGGAGGACTGGAGGACGACGGCGAGGACGACGGCGATGAGCGCGAGCAGCAGGGGGTAGCGTGCGGCGAGGGTGAGCAGGTCGATGAGGTCGCTGTCGGGGGGGATGGAGCCGGCGGCGCCGGAGATGGTGCCGATGCCGAGGAAGATGAAGCCGAGGGAGAGCAGGAGTTGGCCGATGCCGCGGAGGGTTTGTCGTCGGGTGAACTGGAAGAGGACGACGCCGAGGGCGATGAAGGCGGCGGCGGACTGGTCGAGTCGGAGCGCGATGAGCAGGACCATGACGGTGAGCCCGACGTCGGCCCCGAGCATAAGGGGCAGGACGCGTCGTGCGGGGAGGTGTCCGTCACGGACGGTCTGCACGGCAAGCACGGACATGGTGGTCGAGGACGGCGCGACGACGGCCACGCCAAGCCCAGCGAGGAACGCGCGGGTGCGTGACCGGGCGAAGCGTTGGAGGAGGGGCCCGAGACGTTTGCCGACGAGGCGGTCGAGGGCCTTGCGGAGGAAGCGGACGCCAAACAGGATGAGGGCCACGCCGCCGGCGATGTGGACGAGTAAGAGCATGCGAGGGGTCCGTGCCCGGTCGGACGAGGGGTCGGGCGCAATTCGTGAGTGTAGCAGGATATGAGATTTATGTTAAGAATATGAGGGCCAGAGCGGCGATGGATGCTGCGGAGATGACGCGTGAAACGAAGCGTAGCTGTAGTGGATAGGGCGTTGTCGCTCTTGTCGGGTTGTGTTTGCCGACGGTCGCGTGGGCTCGGGATAGGTTGCGGGGTGGTGTTGCGTCTTGGCGGGTGTGGTTGAGCCGCCGGCGTTGTGGGGCGTCGGGGGAGTGGATGGTGCGGCAGCGGTTGGGGCTGTATCGGATCGGGCTGACCGCAAGCGGATGGCCGATGGGGTGTCGGTTGGTCCGCGAACCCGAGCGAGACGGTCGCGGCCCCGGGCGATAGAGTGATTGCGGCCATTGACGGCCTGCTACTCTGGCGGCGGAAAGGTGAGTTTGACGCTATGACATATGCCGTTTTGTTGGTTTGTATCGGCTTGGCGGTTGGCGCGCTTATCGCGTTTATCGTCGCTTATGGCCTCTGGAAGGACGGCGGCGGGGCTGCTGACGCTTCAGCGCGCCGAAAACAGGGGGCGCTGCTTTGGCTCGGTGGCGGCGTGGGGGCGGTGGGCTTGGCCGTGCTGGTGTTCATCCTGGCGTTCATGCCGATGATCGTGGGCGAACGGATTGCCGAGGCGGAGGAGCTCACGCGTGAGACCTTCCGCGACAAGATTGGCCGGGAGCCAGACACGCTCACGTTCGACCGGACCAACCGGAAGAGCGGGGACGGCTGGAGGTATCGTGGCGTGGCGGAAGTGGGCGGTGAGGTGTGGGATGTCACCGTGACCCGGAGCAACGACCGGGCGTCGGGTAAAACGACGCTGAGTTGTGAAGCGGTGCCGAGGGATTAAGGCGGATGCCGGTGGGGTTGGGGATGTCAACACCATCGGGCGGAGGAATGGGTTGGCGGAGAAAGCAGGTCGGGAGTCGGGTTGTTTAAGCCGCCTGCATGAGGGCTGGATTCGTACGGCCGACACCGGGTTGGTGATCTGGACCGGGCTTGTCGGTTGCGCGAGGGTCGCAGGTTGTTTGGCTCATGCTGGCCCCGCCCGGGGTGGCATGGTGAGTCGCGCCGATTTGAAGCCTGAAGGCGAGGCATCAGCCGGGGATGGGACCGATGACGGGGTCGCTGTCGCGGGTGGGAGCGGGGTCGAGGGCGGGGATGCGTTCAAGGCGAGAGGCCGACTGGGGGGACTGGGCGGCGCGGAGGCGTTCGAGGCTTTCAGTCTGGGGGAGGTCCTCGCCCTCGCGGATGAGTCGGGCGGAGTTGAAGACGACGACGATGGAGCTGACGCCGTGGGCGATGGCGGCGACGAGGGGGGTGATGAAGCCGAAGGTGAGCAGGGCGACCATGGTGAGGATGTAGCAGAGGACGAAGCCGATGTTCTGACGGATGACGCGGTTGGTGGCCTTGGAGAGGCGGACGAGGAAGGGCAGGCGGTTGAGCTGGGAGTTCATGAGGGCGACGGAGGCGGCGTTGATGGCGACGTCGGAGCCGGCGGCGCCCATGGCGATGGAGAGGTCGGCGGCGGCGAGGGCGGGGCCGTCGTTGACGCCGTCGCCGATGACCGCGACGGTGTGTCCGCGTTGCTTGAGCTGGCGGACGATGTCGAGCTTGTCGCCGGGCAGGGCCTCGGCGACCATGCCGGTGAGGTCAAGCTGGCTGGCGACGCGTTCGGCGGGGCCGCGTCGGTCGCCGGTGACCATGATCCGTTGGTGGATGCCGAGATCATGGAGGTCGTCGAGGACGTCGGGGGCGCCGTCGCGGGTCTGGTCTGCAAGCCCGAGCCAGCCGATGCAGCGGTTGTTTTCGGCCAAGAGTAAGACACTCATGGAGCCGGCTTCGTCGAGGAGGTCCGGGGGCAGGTCGATGCCGGCGTCGCGGACCCAGGCCTCGCGTCCGGCGAGGACGGTGCGGCCGTGGAGGGTGCCGCGGACGCCTCGGCCGGCGGCCTCCTCGAAGTCCTGGACCTCGGAGAGCCCGACCTTGGCGCGTTCGGCGACGGCGGTGACGGCCTTGGCAACGGGGTGTCGGGAGTATTGTTCGAGAGAGGCGGCGAGGTGGAGGAGTTCGGCGGGGTCGACGCCTTCGACGGGGTGGAGCCGGGTGACGGCGAGGTTGCCGGTGGTGAGGGTTCCGGTCTTGTCGAAGACGATGGCGCTGAGCTTATGGGCGACCTCGATGTCGGGCACGTTCTTGATCAGCACACCCAGCCGGGCCGCGGCGGTCAGCGCCGCGACGGTGGCAAGCGGGCCCGAGATGATGATCTCCATCGGGCACGCGATCAGCAGCAGGCTGATGACCAGCGAGATGTCCTTGGACATAAACAGGACGATCCCGGCCAGGCCGAGAATGACCGGGGTGTAGTAGCCCGAGAACCGGTCGAGCATCTGGGCCACGGGGGTTTTCTGATTGGCGGCATCGAGGATCAAGGCCTGGACGCGGCCAAGGGTGCTCTCGGCCAGCGGCTTCTCGACCTCGACGGTGAGCAGGCCGGTCAGGTTGATGCTGCCAGCGAAGACCCCGTCGTCTTCGGTCTTATCGACGGGGTGCGACTCGCCGGTGATGTACTTCTCGTCGAGCGAGCTGAAGCCGGAGATCACCCGTCCGTCACAGGGGACCTGATCACCCGGCCGAACAATGACGTGATCGCCGGCTTGGAGTTCAGTGGCAAGCACATCCTCTTCGACCCCGTCCACGAGCCGGGTGGCTCGCTTGGGGGAAACGCGCATCAGGGCTTCGATCGTGCTCCGGGCTCCGGCAGCGGTCCGGTTGACGATCAGGGAGGCGACATACATGAACAGCGCGATGGACGCCGCTTCGACATACCGCGACGAAGCGAACGATGCCAGGAACGCGAGCATCACCAGCTCTTCGGTGTGCTGGTCCTGGCGGTTAGACCCGAACAGGCCACGGATCGTATTGATGGTCACCGGCGCCCCGAGCAAGACGGCCGCGAGCATCGCCATAAGCACGGGTTGCTGAGGGGTCTCGAACAGCTGGTAGGCGATCAGCGCACTGACCAGCATGGCCGAGCCAAGCAGGACCACAATGAGCTGGACATCGGGCTTAGCCGGCTGCGGACGCGTTGCCTGTTCATCCTCGATCGAACCCGCTGAGGGGCCGATGAGTTCAACACCTGGATTCGCCTGACTCAGCCGGCTTTGATTCATGGTGACCACGCTTGTTCGCTCGCTTCGCTGTGGGCCGCCGCATCGTGCCGGCTTGATGGCCCAGAGCCCTTCACACTAGCGGTTAAAAAATGAAAAGGTTCTCGATTAACACGGATCGGCCGCAGATACAGAACCTCAGGACGACGGGTTGAGATATGGCCGCTACACCGCAATACTATCGACCTTCCAACGGGAAACGGCTCATGGACGCACATCCAACAGGAGTATGTCATCGGCTTGGCTGGCTAGACAGCTTGGCGATCGGTGCGTCGGTGGTGTGTGCGGTGCACTGCCTGGTCACGCCGGTAGTGCTGGTCGCTTTACCCGTGATCGCGACGACCGTGTGGGTGGACGCGAATTTCCACCTTTGGATGCTGGGGTTGGTGTTGCCCACCTCGACAGCGGCGGTGTTCCTGGGGTGCCGGAAGCACCAGGATAAGGCCGTGGTCGGGCTGTGCCTGGCCGGTCTGGCGGTCCTTACAGCCATGGCGCTATACGAATCATCGGCACACGCGGCCGAGGTGTTGCCGGCCACGAGTGCGGCGGGCCAGACCGAGCAAGCGACAGCTGTTGGGGGTGATACGGCGGGCAGCATCCCGGCAGCGACAGGCTGTCCCAGTTGTGCCGGGTGCGGAAGCGCTGTGATCCAGGAGGTCGTCATAGGTGCCGACGGGGAGCCCGAGACGACGGAAGCATCCGGTCGGCCGATCATGAACGCCAACGCGATGATCAACGTCTTCGGCGGGTTGCTGCTGGTCTTGGCCCACGGCCGAAACTTCTTGCTCTGCAGGTCGGCGAAATGCCAGCACGTCTGATTGCGTCGTGACTCGGAAGAGCCATCACCAGCCCGCGTCACCTCCATAAAGAGATACCGTGGCCGGGGCATGGATGATCTGTTGTACGCATGCAGGGAACGGTTCGGACGCGCACCGCGCCGCTTCAGTCTGATGGAACGCCTGAGTTACCTGTGGCTGCACCGGCCCGAGTGGATTCAGCATTACAGCGGTGACGGGCTCATCAACGTGTTCCGGCATGCGGATGAGGTGTTCAGGAACGGGACCGTTGTCTGGGGCATGTTCGTTCAGGCCAATTCCCTCCTGATGCAGCCGGGAAGCGACGACCTCCCTGCCGACTTGCTCTACTCGCTCGAGGACGACGATGTGTTGCCCGTCGAGCTGCAGGACGTTGGCCGTGCCATCTTCCAGCTCAAAGGGCAGACCCCGAGTGATCCCGAGCTGCGACCACTGACAGCCCACATGACCGGCGAGATGAGCCGGGTGCTGGGGATGACGGTGCCGTCGTCGATCTCGGGTCCGCTGCGGTGCCGGCTTTCGACGACGCATGTCGCACGGAAGCACTTACCAGACGGCCAGATCCGGCTGCCCTGCCTGCCGATTGTGGTGAATCCGTGCTCTCCGTTCGTGGCACTGCCGCTGCCGGCCCGGTTCTGGCCCGAGGCGATGCTGGAGATGTGGACGCCATAAAGCCCAGACGGGTCTTTGAATCCCAGTCGCAGATTCGACGTCGTGATCTGTCGCGGCTCTGCGTGGATGTGGCCGAGCCTAGACTCCAAGCATGATTATGCAATCCAAGCAGACCGGCGTGATCATCTGCGATCACGGGAGCCGACGGCAGCAGAGCAATGACAGCCTGAAGGAGGTCGCGAAGCTGTTTGCAGCCCGGTTCCCGGCGGTCTCGATCGTCGAGCCGGCCCACATGGAGCTGGCGATGCCTGATATTGCGGCGTCTTATGCTAGGTGTGTCGAACAGGGGGCGGACCACATCGTGATCCTGCCGTTCTTCCTGGCCCGCGGGAAGCACTGGACGCGCGACATCCCGAGCCTGACCGCTCAAGCGGCGGCTGAGCACCCGGGGACGACGTATCAAGTCGCCGAGCCGTTGGGGATTGACGACCTGATCCTGGACCTGCTCAAGAAGCGGCTGGACGCGGACGATCAGCCGGTGATCGCCAGCGGCGAACCGGACCCTCGGCTCGAAGGCGTCGAGGCGAGCCAACGGCGAGTGCAGTGCAACACCTGCCCGTTTGTGCTGAACGCGGAGACCGGCGAGGTGACAATCAAAGAAGGCAGCGGCGTCGTCGCGGCGGGCATTCGGCACTAATGCGGCACGCGGCGTTGCGCAGCGGCTTGCGGGTGCTACGGCGTCGTGAGACTCAGCGAGGCCGACGCCGATCGATGCGGTAGGCCCAGCGGCGGGCGGGGGCGGCCCAGCGTGTTGGGGTCAGGGCGGCACCGCGGAGGTTGCTGTAGAGCCCGGTGGTCATGTAGCGGATGGCGTCGCGGGTGCCGGCAGCCTTGGGCTCGTCGAGACGTAGAGCAAACGCGAGCGCAACGAACCGGATCAACGTCGAGACCAGGAACAGGGCGTGGAAGTAGTTGAGCGTCAAGCCCGGGGCCGACTCGGGCAGGGGGGTGTACGAGCGAGCTTCGAGCAGCCCGGCGATGCTGCCCCCGATCAGTCCGGAGAGGCCTCCGGACACCGCGATGCACACGGCGAACAGGGCGGCGGCGGGCGCGCCGGCCCCGCGTTCGTCCTGCCGGGACTGCGTGGCCGACTTCGAAAAATCGAGCAGGAAGTTCAGGTTCGCCAGGTTCAGCCCCGGCCAGGCGAGCGTCACCAGGAACACCAGCAGGTAGCCCGGCCACCACAGCGTCGGGGTCATCGCCATCCAGCCCACGGCCCCGAAGCAGATGCAGCCCGACGAGATGATCAGCGTCGGGCGTTTGCCAAGCCGGTCGCACGCACGGCCCCAAGCAGGGCGGACGAACATGTGCCCGAACATCGGGATCGCCAGGACCAGCGCGTTGGCCTGCAGGTTGGACCAGCTCAGGTTGTCGAGCAGATAGAGCCAGAGGTACTGCCCGATGAAACCGATGGCAAGGGTCAGGGCGAAGTTGAAGCCGAGGAAGCAGCGGAAGCCCGGGTCGCGGAGCGGCCTGAGCATGCTGCGTAACCCGGTGGAGTCGTCGGTGTGCGTGGCCGGGTCCGGGTCCGGCGTCTGTGGATCGGGCTCCTTGTCGTCACGCACCGCAAGGAAGACGAGGATGTCACCGGCCCCGAAGACCCCCGCGACGATCAGCAGCAGCGACGTCACCACCAGCATGGCATCGGCGGACGTGTGCTGATCGGCAACATCGAGCAGCAGCGCAGCCCCCAGCGACGCGACAATCGCCACCGGAGTAACGACTTGCTCCCGCCGGGCGAAGTAGCGTCCACGCACCCGACGTGGGATCAGATCGCTCATCCAGTTGAGCCAGGCCGGACCCGTGGCGTTGTTGAGCGCGTGCGCGATCAGGAGGGTGAACACCGCCGCGATCCACCAGGGCATCACGCCGTCCTGTGGCAGCACCCACGGCACCAGCCCCACCACGATGAACAACACCCGGCCGGTCGTGCAGCACCACAGGAACAGCCGGCGTCGCCCCCGGTGTCGGCTCAGATACCACGTCACCGGCAGCTGGCTGAGCGCCGCGATAAACGGCAGCCCGGCAAGCAGCCCGAACGCCCAGCCCGGCGTGCCCACCTCGACCGCAAACCGGTTGATCACCGCCCCGCTGGCGATCCAAAGCCAGACGCACCCCAGCGACCACGCGAAGGTGATCTTCCGCAGGTCTCGGCGGAGCGACGCCGACTCGGCCTGGCCGTTGGTCAAGGGCAGATCGGACGGGTTGATCCCGGGGGCCCGGGAGTGGGAGCGGCTCATGGCGCGGGAGTTTTAGCAGAACCGTGCCGCGGTGCAAGACCGGGATTTTCCCGTGGGATCAGCCGCTGGAGGTTTATCATCGAGGCATGCCACGCCGAGCCAAACGGATACTGAAGACCGCGTGTATCACGGCCGGAGTGACGTACGCCGCTTGGGCCCTGCTGCTGGTCGTGATGCAGGACAGGCTGGTGTTCCCGGCGGGGGTGGCGGGGAGCGGGACGGGGGCGTTCGCCGCGGACATCGAGGTACTCACACGGGAACTGTCGCCGGCGGAAGAGGGCAACGGCAGGGTCGAGGCGTGGCTCTGGAAACACCCCGACGCGACGGCCGAATCCCCCCGGCCGCTGGTGGTGTACTTCCATGGCAACGCGGAGTTAATCGACTACCAGGCCTTCCACGCCGGCCTGTATCGAGAGATGGGCTATTCGGTGCTACTGGTCGAGTACCGCGGCTACGGACGGTCGGCGGGCAAGCCAAGCCAGACGGCGATTGTGACCGACGCCATGCACTTCCTCGAGCAGATGGTGCTGCGGGAGTGGATCGACTGGGACAGGCTGGTCGTGCACGGCCGGAGCATCGGGGGGTCGGTCGCGGTCCAGGTTGCGGGCCGACTCGTTGAGCGGATCCAGGCGCCCGCCGCGCTGGTGCTGGAGACCAGCACGCCGAGCGTCGCGGGGATGGCCTGGCGGTTTGGCCTACCGCCGTTCCTGGTCCGGCACCCGTTCCGCAGCGACCAGGTGCTGCCGGGGCTGGAGATGCCGATACTGGTGATCGCCGCGGAGCAGGACGAGGTGTTCCCGCTGCACCACAGCGAACGGCTGGCTGAGCTGGCTCCGCAGGCCACACTGGTCCGCCTGCCGGGAAGCCACAACACGTTCATCGATGAGGCCGGCCCCGGCGTCTATCAAAGTGTGCTTGCCGATTTCCTCGGTAAAGCTGTGGGCCCGGCCGATCGACAGACGCCCAACGCGGAGCCGATCAGTCAACCCGACTGACATACCGCGTCAGGGCTGTCACCCATCGAAAGTGAACCGCCGACGCCTTCGGCTAAGCAGTGTGAACGCACCCATTCCAATCAGCACAACTGATGCGGGCTCGGGGATCGGCGTGATGGAGATCGAGTCGATGGAAGCCGCGAACGTGTTCGCGATAGGTTCCGCCTCGGTGCCAGCCCGAAAGGCCTGCTGCACGAACCAGATGCTCTCGCCGAACGTGTTGCCGAGCGGATCGCCCTGAGCATTATTCCCGGCCTGGGATTCGGCGAAGCCGAGCGGGGAGGTCGATGTGAAGGAATCACCGGTATCGAGGTTGGTGATTGAGATCTCATAAGTGCTCGCGATCGGATCCGCATCAATCACGAAGGAGAAGGTGTCTCCCTCGATGATCTCAAGCCCGGTGTCCGTCACCGTTCCTCCTCCGAGCCCGTTCCCGTCATTGACCCCCCAGGTTCTTGACGCGCCGCCCACACTGGCGATTGCCCAAGTGGCCTCATCCCGATTGAAGCCCCAGCGGGCCCCGCCCAGGATCTGAATAAAGCTCGATCCGCCGGTCTGAAAAAGGCTGGCGTCATCGAGACGGTAGAGGAACGAGACCGTCCCCGGCTGCGTCAGATCGATTGAGCTGGTCGAGGTTAGATCGCGGTACACCGCCCAGCGCGGGCTGGTCGAGGTGGAAGTCGAGGCGATCCGGAGGTAGTTGCCGCTGCCACCGACCAGCGGGTCCGCGTTGAGCACCGTCTTTTCACGGGTGTAGTTGGGATCACCGCTGCCGGTCCAGGTGTTCCAGCCGCCCGTCCAACCATCACCAGCAATCCCGCCGTATTGATCGACCGCGGTCTGCTGACCGGTGTCGTTGGCCGTGCCGTAGGTGGTACCGATGTCGGTCTGGTCGTCGAAACCGGCGAAAATAGCGGCGTGCCCCGTGGAAGTGACCGCGAGTGCCAGGGTCGATGCGATGCAGTGGGTGGCCTTATTCATGTGATTTTCTCCTTACCGTCAGAAACAAGAATTAGAAGAAGTCGTCTCACCGCGACCAGACGCGGATCTCTGAAGTGTCAAGTGGTTGCACCCGTCTCAAGCCAAGGGGCACACGTCCGGGGAGGCAGTGGTTGGCTGGGGTCCTGAATCTTTTGGATCAGGGCCGCCACCGCGGCCCGCCCCACGTCATCGAACGGAAGGATGACCGTCGACATCAGCACGCCCAGCGCAACGTCCGGCGTCTCGGCAAACGAAACGATCGACATGTCTCGGCCAAGAGCCATGCCACGCCTCAGGCCCGCCGCAGCAATCGGCGTGGAGCTCTCCGATCCGTAACAGACGTAAGCCAAACCCGTATCTGCCTCCTCCTCAAGCAGGTGTTGGCAGTACTCGAACCGATCCTCCCAAGGCACATCGGGTCGCTTAACGATACGCGGCTCCAAACCGGCCTCACGCATCACCTGCTTGTAGCCCTCGATCCGGTCATCCACGCTGTAGTGGTTGGAGTTCGTCACGGACAGGAACGTGACCCCGCGATGGCCGCGCTCAAGCAGGTGCTCGGTCGCCAAACGCCCCGCTGCGATGTCGTCGGGATACACGCAGTCCACCTGCCGCTTCGTGTTCAGCCAGACCGCGGGAATCCGGTGCTGAGTCAACAGCCGGCTCATGGGTTGCGGGACCTCACTCATATAATCGATCAGCAGGCCATCGGCGGTGAGCTCACGCAACAGCTTGGGCATCCGCTCGGGGTCGGCGAGGTCTTCGTCGGGCAGCGCCGCCGAAGTCATATGAAGGTTGTGGCGTGCAA
The DNA here is from genome assembly GCA_038749105.1 of Planctomycetota bacterium. Taxonomy (GTDB): domain Bacteria; phylum Planctomycetota; class Phycisphaerae; order Phycisphaerales; family Phycisphaeraceae; genus JBCCOW01. The sequence goes on along the minus strand of JBCDIM010000033.1, from coordinate 25,729 downwards.
GCTCGCCGTACACACCTTGGAGAAGGGGCGCGTTGGTGTAACTGCGATTGGGGATGTTCGAGTGAAGGAAACCTATGGCGTTGAACCGCCCGGTCGACATCGCTTGAGCCGCGGTATTCGCGCGATACCCGTGCTTCCGGGCCAACGCTTTGATGCGCTCGGCCCGTTTGGCGTAGGTCGGGCGACGGTAGTTGGCTTCACCGTTGAGTGCCCGGGTCACCGTAATGGGGGAGACCCCCACTTCGTGGGCGATTCGATCTACGACGCTCCGACGGATGACCTGGCTCATGGGTGACCAAAAGACACGGATTACTTGACGACGCCATCAAATGGTAACTGCATTTGATGGCGTCGTCAAATAGTTCGAAAAAATGCCCCCCAGAGCCCTCCATGCCCCTACCACACGCGCCGCAGGCCGTCGAACAGCCCAGATCGGGGGCTATGACCATCACCGGAGCTGACCATTACGCGGGGACGCCTGGTTCCAAACCGCAGGAGCACAAAGCACAAAACAGCCCGTCCGCCAGGGGCGACTTGTAGTGCGGGCTGATTGAAGAGCTTTCTTCGGGCCAGATGTGGCCGGAGACAACGAACGGGTAATGGAGCGTATCGGGCTCGAACCGATGACCTACGCGTTGCAAACGCGTCGCTCTCCCAACTGAGCTAACGCCCCGTTTCGACGGCCAGCATCCTAGCCGAGAAAACATCGTATCTCCGAACGCCCGGTCGTGGGCGGCGTAAGGCTGAGAGCCTATCCTGCGATCGCCGGGAATACTCCCCCGAGATAGTTGGTATAACGACTATATCAGCCAGGGCCACGCCGTGCCGTGTGCCCATCAGCAGGACCTGCCGTCCGAACCACCCGCAAGGAGCCGTCCATGACCCGTTTTGCCCGCCGTCTGTCTGCCGTGATCGCCACTGCCGTGGCCCTGACCCTTACCCCCGCCGTCTGGGCCGACGCACACAGCGACGCCTCGGTCTACGACTTCAAGGACCCCAAGGGCGTCAACGCCCTGCTGATCATCATGGACTCGGACCTCGAGCCGATCGTCGGCATGGCGAACGGCATCAGCGGCGAAGTCAGCTACGACCCCGCGAAGCCCGAAAGCCTCAGCGGCTCCATCGATCTCGACGTCCAGTCGATCCAGCTCAGCAACGAGCGGATGACCCAGGTCATGCGTGGCGCCGGCTGGATCAACGCCGAGGCCTTCGGCACCATCACTGTGACCTTCAATGAGGTTACCGGCGTCGAAGAGGAAGACGGCGACTTCTTCATCATGGTCAACGCCACCCTCGAAGCGATGGGCAAAACCCTCAAGAAGGAGCTCGAGATCGTGGTCAACCACTACGAAGACGGCGCCAAGGAACGCGGGGCCGCAGAGTCCGGCGACATCCTCCGCCTCGGCTGCGTCTTCGACGTCACCCGTGAAGAGCTCGGCATCAAGCCCGAAATGGGCGACCGCGTCGTCGCCGACATCATCGAGATCTCCGTCGGTATCGTCGGCTACGAGAAGGTGGCCGCCGAAGACGCCGCCGAGGAGTGAGCTTTATCCGACGTGCCGCGACCGGCCGTCCACGCGATTGACCGCTGACCAAGGAACCCCGTGATGAACCCCTTTGCTCGGATTCTGCGCTGCCGGCTATCGGTATGTCTGCTCGCCTTGAGCCCCCTGGCACTGACCCAAGCCCAGGCGGAAGACCCACCCACGCAGGAGCTGCTGGTCTTCGTGCAGCCGACGGAGTCGGATGTGGCCCGCGACTTCGAACGCCGCATCCTGCCCAAGGCCACCGAAATGGCGGAGGCCATGGGAGTCGCGGTCCGTGTGATCGACGCGTCGCAAGGCGCTCCCGAGGTCGTTCGGCTCACGCCGTTGTTCGTCTACCAGAACCACCGCGGGCGTTCGGTCTACCTCGGCCGGACCAAGACGCTGGACCGGCTGAAGAACCACATGCGGACCGGCCGGTTCAGCAGCCCGCCGCTCGACGCGGCCTCGCCCCACAACGGCGAGCCGACCGTGCGGATGGGCCGGATGACGCTGGGCATGCCGATCAAGGTCACGCCGCTGAACGGGACGCTGCCCGAGGGGTTCGACGCCGAGGCGTTCGACCTTGAGGCGAAGTCGGCCATCGCGGCCGTGCTGTCCGGGTCAGAAGCACCGCGGGCGACGATGGGCGGCGCGGAGATCGATATGACACCCTCCGACCGGCTGTTCTACGTCGATTTCTACCCGCACCGCAGCAACGACGGCCGGCTGTTCATCAGCCTCGGGCTGTTCTCGCAGTTCCACTGCCACGAACCCGTGTGGACCTCGGGCGACGAGCCGATCGCCGGGCCCTGGGGCGAGCGTGACCGGCTCTTCACCGAGGCCGCCACACGGCTTCAGCAAGAGATCGAGACCCAGATCGCCTCGACGACGTTCGGCGACGGCTTCGACCCGATCACCTCGGCCACGCCCAAGTCGTTCGACGAACTCGGGCTCACGCTGCCGCCGAAGCCCGAGGCCGCCGAGGTCGATCTGAGCAGCGTCAAGCTCGGCCGGGAGTGGGTCGCCGACCTGAAATCCCAGAACGACCGGCCCGTCGTGAGCTTCCGGTTCCCGCCCCCCATCCGCGGCTACGCCGGCGAAGCCCAGACCCTCGAAGGTGAGTTCACGCTCGGCGACGACCTGGCGATCACCGGAGCCTCCGGCTCGTTCACCGTGCCGATCGATTCGCTGACCATGGGCGAGCCCGACCTCGACGCCTACCTCAAGTCCGGCATCCTGCTCGGCGGGCAGCACCCCGAGTCGGTCTTCACGATCGAGTCGATTGAAGCCGGTGATGCCGTCCCCGCGTTTGGCAGGACCGTGCCGATCACCATGAGCGGGTCGTTCGCGATGAAGGGGCAGGTCATCCCCCTGACCGTGCCCGCCACGCTCGACGCATTCGTCGGCGAAGACGGCAAGCCCCGCCTATCGATCTCCGGCTCGTGGAAGCTGGACCTCAAGGACCCGTTCAATATTTCTGACGCCCCGCCTGGGCCGGGACCACAAAACCACACGCTGGATTTCGACTGCTACATCGTGCTGATGCCCGCGGCGTCCGATTGAGGCGTTTCGCGGAGCACCCAATCACGGGCGACCGAGTCCATCAGTCGATGGAGCCGCGGTGACGGCGACGCATGGCGAGGCCGAGCAGAACCGGGATACCGAGGACGGCCGTGGCGGGCGTCGGGATCACGGTGGTCGGGACGCCCGGGGCGGTGGGCGAGTCGGGCGGGGTCGGGTCGCCGCCGCCGCCGGTGTTGTCGGCGGGGGGATCGACGGGCGGGTCGGGCAGGATCGGATCGGGGTCCGGGTCGGGATCGGGCGTGCCGCCGATCAAGAAGTTGGGATCGAGCAGGTTCTGGTCCTGCAGCGAGAACTCGATGGAACCCAGGGAGTTGAAGCTGCCGTCGAGCTGCTCGAAGATCGCGCCGGAGGTGGGCCCGAAGTCGCCGACCTGGGGGGGTGTCACCGGCTGGTCTTCTGAAGACAGGCCCGGCCCACGCTCGAGTTCGAGGATGAAGAACGTGTCGTTCGGCGTCTCCACCAGGACCTGGTAGAAGTCATTGCCGCCCAAGGGGAAGAAGACGGTCGCGACCTCGCTCTCACGCACATCAAGGTCGAAGGAGGTGCCCCCGACCGTCAGGCGGGCCGCCTGGACCGGGTCGATAAAGCCCCCGCGGAGCACCTCGGGGCTGTCCGGCAGGGAGGTGTTAGGGACGTCCGAGTCGAACGTGTAGATGAAGCTGAACGCATCGCCCACCTGGGCGTTCGAGAACGGAGCCGGGGCATTCGACACGTCGGTGACCTCCCCGACGTACTGGAAGGTCACGGGGTCGGTGTGGGACAAGCCGGTGGCCCCGGTGATCGCCACACCCGATGTGCAGAGCAACGCCAAACGCTTCATCTTTCAGCCTTTCCTGGATCAAGCAGCAGAGATTTCCAATCCAACCGTAATCCACAAAATCTGGCGGGCAAATTTTTTTTGACACCGATTTTGCGGGTCGGAGCGATTACGCCCGGGCAGGGGCGGGGACGGGGTGAGACAGGACAGAACGCGGAGAACTAGAGGTTAAAGTACTTCGCCTCGGGATGATGCACAATGATGGCCGAGGTGGACTGCTCGGGGTCGATCTGCCAGTTCTCGGTGAGCTCGCAGCCGATGCGCTGGGGCTTGATCAGGTCGAAGAGGATGTCCTGGTCCGACATGTCGGGCACCGAGGGGTAGCCGAAGGAGTAGCGGCTGCCGCGGTACTTCTGGGTGAAGAGCTGGCGGATCTTGGGGGAGTCGTCGTTGCCGATGCCCAGCTCGGCGCGGACCTGCTTGTGCCAGAGCTCGGCCAGGGCCTCGGCACACTCGACGCCCATGCCGTGGACGTAGAGGTATTCGCTGTAGTTGTCGGCGTCGAAGAGTTCCTTGGCGAGCACCGAGACTTCGTTGCCCATGGTGACGCACTGCATGGCGATGACGTCGCGGGTACCGGAGTTATCGAGAGGGCGGAAGAAGTCGGAGACACAGAGGCGCTTCCGGCCGGTCTGGCGGGGCCAGGTGAAGCGGGCGATCTCACGGTCGTGATCTTCGGGATCAAAGATGATGGTGCTGTTGCCCTGGGAATTGCAGGGGAAGTAGCCGTAGGTGAGCTTGGGGTGGAGGATGTTGTCGTCGCGGAGTGATTGTTTGAGCCGGTCGAAGATGGGGCGGACTTCTTCTTCGAGCTGCGCGTTGTAGGACTTGGAGTCTTTGCTACCGCGGGTGAACTGCCACTGCGTCTTGAACAGGGCGGACTCGTTGATGAACGGGTAGATCGTGTCGAGGGTGACATCGGTGACCACGCGGGAGCCCCAGAAGGGGGGCGTGGGGATTTCGACGTCTTTGACCGAGTCGGAGCGACGGGTGTCGGGGGACTTGAGCGCGGCGGCGGCGCGGCCGTGACGGCCGTTGTTCCGATCGACGGAGAGCTCGGCGGCATCCCCGATGAGGTAGCCGGCGGGGCCCTTGTCATCCGGGTCGCCGAGGGCCACCAGTTCGGCGTCGGGCTCAGCCTCAGCGACCGCGGCCTCTTCTTCCTTACGCGCTTCGGTCTTGGCGAGGAGCTCGGCCTTCTTTTCATCGCCGGAGACCCGCTTGGTGTGGCGGTCTTCGATCTCGGCGTTGAGCTCGGCGGTCCGGCCCGTGGTGAGATAGTCCATCAGGCGCAGGCCCTCGAAGGCGTCGGTGCCGTGGAAGACATCGCCCTTGTAGGTGTCGCGGAGGTGGGTCTCGCAGTACTGCCTGGCAAGCGCGGCCCCGCCGAGGATCATCGGGACGTCGATCTGGAGGTCGTTGAGCTCCTTGAGGTTCTCCTCCATCACGTTGACGGACTTCACCAGCAATCCGGAGAGGCCCACGGCGTCGGGCTTGTGCTCGCGGATCTGCTCGACGATGACGTTGATGGGGACCTTGATCCCGATGTTGTGGACGGTGTAACCGTTGTTGGTCAGGATGATGTCGACGAGGTTCTTGCCGATGTCGTGGACGTCGCCGCGGACGGTCGCGAGGACCATGGTGCCCTTGGTCTGGCCCTCAACCTTTTCCATGTGCGGTTCGAGGTGGGCGACGGCGGCCTTCATGGTCTGGGCGGACTGCAGCACGAACGGCAGCTGCATCTGCCCGGAGCCGAAGAGGTCGCCGACAACGCGCATGCCGTCCAGAAGATGATCGTTGATGATGTCGAGCGGGGCGTAGGTCCGCATCGCCTCGTCGAGGGTCGTGTCGATGCCCTTCTTCTCGCCGTCGATGATGTGGCGGCGCATGCGGTCTTCGAGCGGCAGCTCGGCGAGATCGACCTTGGTGGACTGGACCTCGGCCCCGTCGGGGTAGTGGTTGATGAAGATCTGGAGCGGGTCGGTGGTCTCGCTGCCGTCTTCGAGCGTGACGGGAGTTTCGGCGGGGCGGTCGTAGAGCACGTCGAGGGCGGCGTCCCACTGCTCGTCGGGGATGCGGTTCTTGGGCAGGATCTTGGAGACGTGCAGGATGGCGGAGGTCATCCCGGCCTGGACGAGCTCATAGAGGAACACCGAGTTCAAGACCTGGCGGGCGGCGGGCTTGAGCCCGAAGCTGATGTTGGAGAGCCCGCAGGTGATCTGGCACCGGGGGAACCGCTCAGAGATGAGGCGGGTGCCCTCGATCGTTTCGAGGCCGGACCGCTTGTCCTTCTCCATACCGGTGGAGACGGGCAGGACCAGCGGGTCGAACATGAGGTCTTCTTCGGCGAGGCCGTATTTCTCGGTCGCCAATTTATGCATGCGCTCGGCGATCGCGAGCTTGCGTTCCCGCGTCCGGGCCATCGCTTCTTCGGGGTCTTCGTCGATGGTGCCCAGGACCAGCCCGGCGGAGTAGCGCTTGGCGAGGTTGCACATGACGGCGAACTTCTCTTCGCCGTCTTCGAGGTTGCCGGAGTTGATCAGGCACTTGCCGCCGGCGACCTTGAGGCCCGCCTCGATGGTGGCGGGCTGGGTGGAGTCGAGCATCAGCGGGGCGTTGACCTGCTGGACGAGCTTGGACACGATGGTGGTCATGTCGGCGGCGTTGTCGCGGCCGGCGTAGTCAACGTTGACGTCGATAACGTGCGAGCCTTCCTTCACCATCTCACGGGCCAGCGAGATGATCTCGTCCCAGTCTTCTTCTTCGAGGAGGCGTTTGAACTTGCGGGAGCCGGAGGCGTTGGTGCGTTCGCCGACGTTGAGGATGGAATTGTCCTGGCGGTAATCGACGGCCCCCATGAGTGAGGCGATCGCGGGCTTCCAGGGCTTCTTCTTGACAGCGGTCGGCGGGGTCTCGGCGCCGATGTGTTCAACCAGAGCGGCGATGTGGGCGGGGGTGGAGCCGCAGCAGCCGCCGACGATGTTGAGCCCGTCGGTCTTGACGAACTCGGCGACCTTCTCGGCGAAGGGCTTCGGCTGGAGCGGGAAGACGGTGCGGCCCTCGACGAGGGTGGGTAGGCCGGCGTTGGGGAGCAGCGAGATCTGGCGGTCCCAGTTCTGCCCGAGGTAGCGGACGTGCTCGGCCATCTCGACGGGGCCGGTCGCGCAGTTCATGCCAAGGGAGTAGATGGGGTAGTCGCGGAGGGCGGCGACGCAGCCGGCGATGTCGGTGCCGACGAGCGTCGTGCCGAACTGCTCGATGGTGACTTGGACCATCACGGGGATGTCGCCGTTGCCGTCGCCGGTTTCCGGGGTGAGGCCGCGTTCTTCGAGGATGTCGAAGATCGCGGAGAGGGTGCACTTGATCTGGAGGATGTCTTGAGCGGTTTCAATGAGCAGGACGTCGGACCCGCCGTCGAGGAGGCCGCGGACCTGCTCGGCGTAGCCGTGGTACATCGTCTCCCAGTCGATGTTGCCGAGGGTGATTAGGCGGGTGCCGGGTCCCATGGAGCCGACGACAAAGCGGGGCTTGTCGGGGGTGGAGTGGTTGTCGCAGGCCTTGCGGGCTACCTCGGCGGCGGTCTTGTTGAGCTCGTAGACGCGGTCCTGGAGGTCCTGGTCCTCCATGGTGTGGACCTGGGCGTTGAAGGAGTCAGTCTCGACGCCATCGGCCCCGGCCTCAAGGAAGGACTCGTGAATGCCCTGGATCACTTCGGGGCGGGTGAGCAGGAGGACCTCGGTGCAGTTCTCGCGGCCGAGGTAGTCGCGTTCGAGTTCGAGGTCGTCGAGGTTGTGGATGGAGGTGCCCATCGCCCCGTCGAAGAAGAGGACGCGTTTGGCGGCTTGCTGGGCGAAGAGGCTCATGGGGGAGGGTTGGGGCTGGCGGCTTGATCTATCCGTATATTCGGATGAACGGATGGAGAAGTATAGCTTTTGGCCTTTCCCGATGGCAAGGGCTTCACACTAGGCACGGAAAATCTCGAATTACAAGAGGTTTATCTGCCTTCGGCCGATAGCGGTACGGTACCGCGAAACAACCCTCGGAAGGATCGGGCTTGGACTGGTGGCAGGCGATTGTGCTGGGCGTGGTGGAAGGGCTGACCGAGTACCTGCCGGTGAGCTCGACAGGGCACCTGATCCTGGCGCAGCGGGCGATGGGGCTGACCGGGGAGGCCGCGAACGCTTACGCAATCTGTATCCAGGCGGGGGCGATCCTCGCGGTGCTGGGGTTGTACCGGAAGCGCGTGAAGCAGGTCTCCGCGGGCTGGCTGGGCAAGGCGGGGCTGGGGTCGGGGGACGAGGTGGGGTTCAAGCTGGGGCTGAACATGCTGATCGCGTTTATGCCGGCGGCGGTGGTGGGGCTGCTGCTGAATGACTGGATCAAGGCGAACCTGTTCGGGTTAAGGCCGGTGGTGTGGGCGTGGCTGGTGGGGGGGGTGGCGATCCTGGCGACAGCGTGGTGGCGGAAGCGGCGCGAGCAGGAGTCCGGCAAGGGGCGTGGGCTGGAAGACATGACCTGGGTGATGGCTTTGGGGATCGGGATGATCCAGTGCGCCGCGATGTGGCCGGGGACGAGCCGGTCGCTGGTGACGATTGTGGGTGGCGTACTGCTGGGGCTGTCGCTGGCGGCCGCGGTGGAGTTCAGCTTCCTGCTCGGGGTGGTCACGCTGTTGGCAGCGACGGTCTACGAATCGATCGACAAGGGGCCGGTGATGCTGGAGGCGTACGGGTGGGGGACGATGCTGATCGGTTCGCTGGCGGCTTGGGCGTCGGCGGTAGTGGCGGTGACCTGGATGGTTTCGTTCCTGAAGAAGCACGGGATGGAGATCTTCGGGTACTACCGGATCGGGCTCGCGGTCGTGGTGGGGGGGTTGCTGCTGGGCGGGGTGCTGAGCGCGGGATGAAGCGGCTGGGGCAGGGCGGGCGGTTCGCGTTTAACGCATGTGTTGCAGGCGGAGGTCGGTCACCTGCCGCTGAACGCGGTCGTCGATGACCATGCGTTGGGCCAGGCCGTTGGCGAGGCTGTAGTAGGTGGTGCTGGTCGAGCCGCCCTGGCTTTGGGTGTGGAGGATGACGGTCTCGCCCTGCTGCTGCGCGGAAACGGTCGTGCGGGTGACGGGCTCGACATCGACGATGCCGTTGTTGGCGGCGGCCCGCTGGGCGATCGCCCGAAGGGCGTCGGGGCTCATCCAGGTGCCGCCGAGCGCGTTGGCGGATTCCAGGAAGGGCGTGGTGTTGCGGCTGACCTGCCCGTTGTTGGGGTTCTGGCTGGCGAGAGTGGTGGTGCCGGTGATGACGCCTTCTTGGAGTTCCCGGGCCTTGACCTGCATGGTCAGTTGGACGGGGATGTTGAACGGGCCGAGCGGCGACATCTGGGTGTTCTGGCCGGCATAGACGAGCTCGGAGACGGTGTGGGTCCAGGCGGGCCAGGTCTGGCCGATCCAGGGGCCGTCGACCTGACGGAGGTTCTGAAACTGCTTGCCGGTGCCCAGGGCCAGCTTGGTGTGGATGTTGGTGGGCTTGTTGTCCTTATCGAAGCCGGTGGCAGCGTCGTATTGCCGGCTGAGTTCGTGGAGCATGATCCCGTTTTGCGTGTCGAAGGCGTGCATCAGCATGCTCCGGTCGTTCTCCTGAAACAGGATGCGGCTTGGGTCGCTGGCCTTGGTGTAGGTGGTGCGTGAACCGTTGACAACGGTGCGGAACATGCCTTGCCGAACGGTGCCGTCGGTCGCGTTGTAAGGCTCATGGGTGACGACGACGTTGCCCCCCCAGCGGGCGGCGGCGATGTCCTGCGGGGGCATCACGAACGCCATCCCGGCACGGATGAGGCCGGGGTCTGCGAAGTAGGGGCCGCCGCCGAAGAGGTGAAGTTCACGCCGGCCGTTTGGCTGGAGGATGTCGCCGATGCCCTGCTCTTGGCCGAGCACGCCTTCGGGCCCGACGTGCAGGACGGTCAAGACGGTGTAGTTAGCGCCTTGGCCGCCGGTCCCGGTCTTCCAGCCCTTGTACACGACCTGCGCTCCGGGCTTGACCCAGTCGGGCAAACCCAGCGGCGTGGGCTCGGCGACGGCCCGGTTGCCCAGGACGGGCCCGGTGAGCCAGGCGAGGACGAGAAGGGGCAGGACAGTTCGTGGGGTGATGCAGTTCATAGCGGGTTATTCGCTTACGGGAACGGTTGGGAAGGCGGGAACAAGATCAAGGCCAGCCGGGGGACGACCGGTGCGGTCACTGCATGTTCTGCAGCCGCAGGTCGATCACCTGCCGCTGGATCTTCTTTTCCATCACGACACGCTGCATGACGCCACGCTGGAGGTCGTAGTAGGAGGTGGTGCGGTCGCCGCCTGTGCTGGTGACGGTGATGAGGACGGTGTCGCCCTGGCGTTGGGCAGCGGTGACGGTGCGGGTGATGGGCTCGACATCGACGACGCCGTTGTTGCGGGCGGCCCGGTCGGCGATCGCACGGAGGGCGTCGGGGCTCATCCAGAGTCCGCCGAGGCTGTTGACACTCTCGACGTTGGGGCCGGGGGCTTGTTGGACCTGGCCGGTGCGGGGGTTCTGGACGCTGAAGGTGCTTATGCCGCCGACCCATCCGTTGCCGCGGTCCTTGACGTCGAAGGTCATCTGGGCGGGCATGTCCCAGCGGTTGTTGCCGCCGAAGGTGCCGGGGGTGAAGACGCTCTGGGTGCCGGTGTAGTGGAGTTGCCGGACGGTCTGGGTCCACGCGGGCCACTGCTGGTTGAGCCAGGGGCCGTTGAACTGGCGGAGGTTGCGGAAGGCGGTGCGTTGGCCGACGGCGAGGCGGGTGTGGTTGTTGGTGGGCTCGTTGTGTTTGTTGAAGCCGGTGGCGTCTTCGTACTGCCGACCCAGGTCGTTGAGCAGGATGCCGGTCTGGGTGTCGTAGGCCTGCTGGGTGATGCTGCGGGCGTCTTCGCGGAACAGGATCTGTTTAGGGTCGGCTTCGTTGCGGTAGGTGGTGCGGCTGCCGTTGACGATGGTGCGGAGGAAGGCGTTGTAGGTTCGGCCGTCGTCGGTCCGCCAGGGGCCGAGGCTGACGAAGACGCCCCCGCCGGAGCGGGAGGCGGCCATCTGCTCGAGGGGCAGGAAGTAGCCCATGCCGGACTGGATGGTCAGCGGTTCGAGGAGCTTGGCGCTGCCGCCGGAAAGGTAGAGGCCTTGCATGCCGGGGGTGGTGACCTCCCCGAGCCCGCTCTCGGCCACGAGGACGCCCTCGGGCAAGACCTGCAGCACGTCAACGATCAGGAAATTACTCCCGGCCCCACCGGTGCCGGTCTTGGCCTGATAGAAGACCAGCTGAGCCCCGGGCTTGACCCATTCGGGGAGGTTCAGGGGGGTCGCGGAGGCGGAAGCGGCCGGGCCGTGGAGGGCGACGACCGCGAGAGCACAAACCGCAAAGTGAGCGGCGGCGGCGTTGAGACGACGAAGGCAAGAAGGCAAACGCATGGCGAACTCCGGGGTCGTAGTGACCATCTGGGAAAAGAACAGGTCGGGCCTGCCGGTGCTCAGCGCAGCGGATGGAGGAGACGTCTCCCGCTCGCTCCGGATTACCGGCGTGTCTCGAAATTAATGCAAGACCCGCGTCTTGAACAGCCCCCGACACGGATAAAAAACACCTGCAGCAACGCTTATGGCGACCCGTCACGCTTGATCGGGGCCACACTGTCGAGCACGGTCTGGGCGCAGCGTTCCCAGGAATTAGACCGGGCGTAGTCGAGGCAGTCCTCGGGGTTGAGCTCGAGGCAGGCGGTGGCGGCCTTGCCGAGGTCTTCGTCGAGGACGCCGGTCGTGCCGTTTTGGACGACATCGATCGGGCCGGTCACGGGGTAGGCGGCGGTGGGGAGGCCGCAGGCATTGGCTTCGAGGAGGACGACGCCGAACGTGTCGGTGCGTGAAGGGAACACGAAGACGTCGGCGGAGGCGTAGTGCCGGGCGAGGTCTTCGCCGTGCTGGTAGCCCGCCCAGTGGTTGCCGGGGTACTTGGACTCCAGCGACTTCCGGACCGGGCCGTCACCGACAATGACCTTGCTCCCCGGCAGATCGAGGGCGATGAAGGCCTCGATGTTCTTCTCGAGCGCGACGCGGCCGGCGTAGAGGAAGATCGGGCGGGGCAGGTCGGCGTAGAGCGTCTTCTCGTAGGGCTTGAACAGGTCGGTATCGACGCCGCGGGACCAGACGGTGATGTTGTTCAGGCCGTTGGTGTTCAGCTCGTCGCCGATGGTCTTGGTGGGAACGAGGGTGGTCTGGGCCTTGCCGTGGAACCAGCGGATGAAGCGGTAGGTCCACTTGCGGGGGACGCCGAAATAGGACTTGAGGTAGTAAGGGAACTGGGTGTGGTAGGAGGTGGTGAAGGGGAGGTTTCGCTTGAGGCAGTATTTGCGGGCGGCCCGTCCGATAGGCCCTTCGGTGGCGATGTGGATCGCATCGGGGGCGAAGTCGTCGAGGCGCTTGCGGGTGCCGCCGCCGGGCGCGATCGCGAGCTTGATCTCGGGGTAGCGCGGAGCGCCGAAAGTCTTGAACAGGCCGGGGTGGATCACGTCCCAGGCGTGACCCATTTCGGTGGAGGCGTGGATGACCTGCTGCCAGGTGCGGACCACGCCGTTGACCTGGGGGGCCCAGGCATCGGTGGCGAGGGTGATCTTCACAGGCGGTAGTCTACCGGCTGAGCGGGCTGGGCTTCGTCGGCGTGCCCATTGGCCGTTGACCGATCGGCGGTTTCACGCTCGCCGAAGGTCAGCTGGGCCGAGTCGTGCATCGACATGTCCTCGGGAGACCAGCGGATCAGCTCTGCCACGTCGATGGATTCGAGCTCGTCCTCGTCGATCGTCTCGGGCTGGGGCTCGTGCCGGGCCAAGAGCTCGGCGACCTTGTCGGTGCCGTTGATCACCTCCATCCGGCCGTCGACGTGTTCGACCACCGCGGTGCAGTTCTCGACCCAGTCGCCACAGTTGTAGTACGCGATCGGGCCGTCCTCCCGCAGCTCCGGCTGGTGGATGTGCCCGCACACCACGCCGTCGGCCTCCCGCCGCTCGGCCTCCTTCATCAGCGTCTCTTCAAACCGGCTGATGAACATGCACGCCGACTTGACCTTCCCCTTGATCGCCTTAGACAGCGAGACATACGGCCGACCCGTCTTCTGCCGCCAGCGGTTGTACCAGCGGTTCGCCACGACCAGCGTGTCGTAGGCCCGCGACCCGAGCATCGAGACCAGCTTCGAGTGGCGGACGACCAGGTCGAACTGGTCGCCGTGTGTCACCAGCAGCTTCCGCCCGTCGGCGGTGACGTGCACGGCATAGGGCAGCACGCGGATCCCGCCGAAGTCCATGTTGTAGAACTGGCGGGCCCCCTCGTCGTGGTTGCCGGGGATCAGGAACACGTTCTCGCAGTGCTTGGCCTGCTTCAGGATCCGGCGGACGACCATGTTGTGCTCGGCCGGCCAGTACCAGCGCTGCTTAAGCCGCCACATATCGACGATGTCGCCGACGAGGTAGAGCCGTTCACACCGCAGATGCTTGATGAAGTCCGACAGGGCTCGGCCTTCACAGGCTCGACTGCCCAGGTGGGCGTCGGAAAGAAAGACAGTGCGGTAATGGAAGTGGGGGTGGGCCATGGCTGCGGTCCTTCGCGGGGCGTAGTCGGGAGGAGGGAGTGAGAGGGCAGGGCCAAGGTGTAAGCAGGGGCCGTCACATGAGCGCATCCCTGCGCAACGGGTGCACGGCATCTCACTGATAACGTCGGCTACCCAGGTTCGGTAATGGTTTGAAACTGATGAGGATTGTGTCAAAGCAGCGGCTAAAACCGCTCTACGGGGTCACCAGCACCTTCACGACCCCGGGCTGGTCCGCAAGCTTCAACGCCTTTGCCCCGTCGTCCAGCCGCACGCGCCGGCTAATGAGGCTTGTCACGTCGATCTCGTCCGCGGCCAAGGCCGCCAACGCGTCCTCGAACGGCCCGCACCGGCTGCCCAGCACCGTGATCTCGTTGACCACCAGCGCTGCAAGCGTTTCCGCGGTCGCCGCAGCCAACCCGCTCTCGCCCGCCACCGTGGTCTTGAGCACGATCGTCCCGCGGGGCCGAACCATCTGCACCGCGGTAGCCAGCCCCGATGGCGAGCCCGTGCAGTCGACCACGATGTCCTGATCCTGCCGCAGCCCTACCTCGTCGAGCGGCCGGGACTTGATCCCCCAGCGCTCGCAGAGCGCGAGCTTCTCCGGGTGCTTCCCGACACACCGCACCGTCGCGTTGAGCCGGGCCATCACCTGTGTGCACAACAGCCCCAATCGGCCATCCCCCAACACCGTGATGTACGGCCGGCCCTCCACCACCAGCTGACGCAGCACCTGAAAGGCCGCCGCCAACGGCTCGGCAAACACCGCCTGCTCGTCACTCACCCCGTCCGGCACCGCCAGCAGGTTTGCGGCGGGCAATGCAAACCGGTCTGCAAAGCACCCGTCCCGACCGGCGATCCCCAACACCGTCCGGTTCCGGCAGTGCTCGGGCAGCCCCCGCCGACACATGTCGCACTCCCCGCACACGCAATTGATCCGGCCCACCACCCGCTTGCCCACCCATACGCGGTCCGTCACGTCCTTCGCCGACTCGACCACCCCGACAAACTCGTGCCCGAGCGTGCCACTGAAATCCATGTAGCCCCGACAGAGCTCCAGGTCGGTCGAGCACACGCCCATGCAGGTCGGCCGGATCACCACCTCACCCGCCGGGGCCTTGGGCTCGGCCGCCCCGCGGTCCAGCTCCAGCCCGCCATCCGTCACACGCAACGCTCGCATGCCTCCAGCATCGGCGATCCACTCGACCCACGCCACCGATTAAACTGCGTGCGATGCCCGATCGGCCCCGCGTCCTGCTGCTGCCCAACCGCCACAAGTCCCTGGTGGTCGAAGCGCTGACCGACTTTGTCCCTTGGCTGCGTGAGCGGGCCGAGATCGTGGCGGAGTTCGACACCCTCGCGACCGCCGACCTCGCCCCCGCCGAGATCCCCGCCGCCGACCTGGCGATCGTGCTCGGCGGCGACGGGACGCTCTTGTCCCAGGCCCGCGTGCTGGTCGACCACAACATGCCGCTGCTCGGGATCAACTTCGGGAAGCTCGGGTTCCTCGCCGAGTTCTTCATGGAGGACGTGCAGAAGCACTGGGACCACATCATCTGCGGCAGCTGCCGGCGGAGCCGACGCATCATGATCGACATCGACGTGTTCCCCGCCGACATGCCCAAGTGGGGGCGGTTCAACGGGGACCCGACACCCGGTGTCGAACCCCAAAGCGCCGAGCACCGCCGAGCCGACCTGCCCGAACCCGTCTTCTCCGGCATTGCGATGAACGATGCCGTGGTCAACGCCGGGGCCCCGTTCCGCATGCTCGAGCTCGAGCTCGCCATCGACCCGCACTACGGGCACCCCTCCGCGACCACCTTCGCCGGCGACGGCGTCGTCATCTCCACCCCCTCTGGCTCCACCGCCTACAACCTGTCCGCCGGCGGCCCCATCATGTCCCCCGGCATCGACGGCCTCTGCGTCTCGGCCCTCAACCCCCAGACCCTCGCCTTCCGCCCGATTGTCTACGACGCCGACAACGAGACCTGGCTGCTGCTCCATCAGGCCAACGAGGGCACCGCGCTCGTGCTCGATGGGCAACTCGCCACGAACCTCGAGGCCGGTCAGCAACTAAGGATTACAAAGCACCGCAGCAGTGTGGAGCTGATCCACAACCCCGAGTTGTCCTATTGGAACATGCTCGCGCATAAGATGCGGTGGGGGGTCCGCCCCCGACGCGGCCAGAAACCGCCGCTACCACGCAGCACCTAACGGAGTCCCTCATGCGTTTGGCCCCATTCGTCACCCTTCTTGCCGTCCTCGCCATGCTGGCCGTACCGGGCCATCTTGCCCAGGCACAGTCGGTCGATGCACTGGTTACCGCCGTGCCGGCCACCCAACCCGAGGCCGCGCCCGCGACCCAGCCCGACGCCGATGCCGAGCCCGAGCCCGAGCCCCCCGCTCCCAGCAAAGTCGGCTACCTCACCCTCTCCGGCGGCCTCGCCGACGCCCCGCCGCCCTTCGCCTGGGTCACCGAGCCCCCCGATTCGCTCCGCATCGTCCTCAACCAGATCAACCACGTCGCCACCAGCGAAGACCACGCCGGGCTGTTCATCTTCCTCGACGAGCCCAACCTCTCGCTCACCCAGGTCCAGGCCCTGAGCGACGCGATCGCCGACGCCTCCGCCGCCGGCAAAAAGGTCCTCGTCTTCGCCGACACCTACGACCTGCGCACCTACCTCCTGGCCTCCGCCGCCGACAAGATCCTCCTCCAGAAGAAGGGCGGCCTCGCGCTAATCGGGCTCAGCCTCGAAGAGATGTACCTCAAGGGCCTGCTCGAGAAGATCGGCATCGAGGCCAGCTTCGTGCAGGTCGGCAAGTTCAAGGGCGCCGACGAGCAGTTCACCCGCACCGGGCCCTCCCCCGAGTGGTCCGCCAACATGGACAACCTCCTCGACGGGCTCTACGCCACCATCACCGAACGCCTCATGGCGAACCGCGGCATGACCGCCGAGCAGCTCGACGCCGCCATGGCCTCCGCCTGGACCCTGACCGACGAAGAGCTCAAGGCCGCCGGGCTGGTGGATCAGATCGTGCCGCGCGACGCCCTCGACTTGCTCATTGAGACCTTTGGTCACGAGTTTGACTACGACTTCACGATGGGCAAGCGTTCGGCCCGGGAGCTGCCCACCAACCCGTTCGCGCTGCTCGGGGCGATCATGAATGCGAAGCCCGCCGCCACCCGTGGGCCCACCCTCGCCGTCATCCACATGACCGGCCCCATCATGACCGGCGACTCCTCTATCGGCGACGGCTTCCTCTCCTCCGACTCCATCGGCTCCCGCACCATCCTCGAAGCCCTCGAAGAGGCCCGCGACGACGACAACATCAAAGGGGTGATCCTCCGCCTCGACTCCCCCGGCGGCTCCGCACTCGCCTCCGAGCTGATCTGGCAGGGCGTCCGAGACCTCGCCGAAGAGAAGCCCGTTTACACGTCCGTTGGCGGGATGGCGGCCTCCGGCGGCTACTACATCGCCTCCGCTACCGAGAAGATCTACGCCCAGCCCGCCTCCATCCTCGGCTCCATCGGGGTCGTCGGCGGCAAGCTCGCCATGGGCGGCCTCTACGACATGCTCGGCATCGGCATCCACGGCCGATCCCGCGGCCCCAACGCCGACCTCTTCAACTCCGTCGCCCCCTTCAGCGACGAGCAGCAGGCCATGGTCCGCAAGTCCATGACCGTGATCTACGAACAGTTCCTCGACCGCGTCCGCGCCGGCCGCGGCGACACCATCCAAGACCTCGACGCCGTCACCCAGGGCCGGATCTTCACCGGCACCCAGTCCGTAGCGAACGGGCTCGCCGACGCCGAGGGCGGCATCCTTGAAGCCCAGGCCGCTCTCGCCGAGCAGCTCGACCTCGGCGACGACTACGGCGTCTTCCACCTCCCGCGGGCCATGGAGCTTGATCAGTACCTCGAATCGATCTTCGGCGTGCAATCCCCGGCCCCCGCCGCGTTCCTGCCCACCCGAGCCGCCGCCCCCGCGGAGCTCGTCGCCGCCCAACGCCTGCTCGGGCCCCACGCCTGGGCCGCCCTCCGCCGCCAGCTGACCGCCATCACCCAGCTCCAGCGAGAGCCCGTCCTGCTTCTCGGGCCCGCGGCGATCTCGATCCGCTGAAGTGCGAGCCCATCCCACGCCACGCCGTTAAGTCAGCCCCGCCGCTGACCGAATAGCCCGTTAGCTGCCGTGACACCGGGTCCGCTCCCGGTACACTGCGTCCGCTCGGTCCGATAGTCCGGCCAAGCCCCCCAACACCACCCCACTCGATCAGGGACCCTCAACGATGCGCATCACCATGGTTGGCACCGGCTACGTCGGCCTCGTCACCGGCACCTGCTTCGCCGAAATCGGTAACGACGTCACCTGCCTCGACATCGACCAGGCCAAGATCGACAAGCTCCACCAGGGCATCTCCCCCATTTACGAGCCCGGGCTCGACGAGCTGATCACCCGCAACGTCAAGGCCGGCCGGCTCCACTTCACCACCGACAAGAAGGCCGCCTACCAGTCCGCCGAGGTCATCTTCATCTGCGTCGGCACCCCCTCCGATGACATGGGCCGCGCCGACCTCAAGTACGTCCTCGCCGCGTCGTCCGACATCGGCAAGGCCATCGAAGAGGCCGAGGGCGCGACCGGCGGCGACCCCGAAGAACGCCGCGCCAAGATCATCGTCGTCAAGTCCACCGTCCCGGTCGGCACCAACGCCAAGGTCGAGAAAGCCATCGGCGAGCAGACCAGCAAGCGTTTCTGCATGGCCTCCAACCCCGAGTTCCTCAAAGAGGGCGCGGCCATCAACGACTTCATGAAGCCCGACCGCGTCGTCATCGGCGTCTCCGAAGAGGGCGCCGGTGGCCGCATGAAGAAGCTCTACGAGCCCTTCGTCCGCCAGGGACACCCCATCTTCGTCATGGACATCCCCTCCGCCGAGATGGTCAAGTACGCCGCCAACGCCATGCTCGCCACCAAGATCTCCTTCATCAACGAGATCGCCAACCTCTGCGAGGCCTACGGCTCCAACGTCGACGAGGTCTGGAAGGGCATGACCTCCGACGCCCGCATCGGCAACAAGTTCCTCTACCCCGGGCTCGGCTACGGCGGCTCCTGCTTCCCCAAGGACGTCCTCGCCTGCATCTCCATGGGCCTTGAGACCAAGACCCCCACCGACCTGCTCGACTCGGTCCACGCCGTCAACCAGGCCCAGCGCACCGCCTTCATGAAGAAGCTCGACGGCTACTTCGGTCAGGGCGATGGCGCGAACGGGCTCAACGGCAAGACCGTCGGCGTCTGGGGCATCGCCTTCAAGCCCGGCACCGACGACATCCGCGAAGCCCCCTCAATCACGCTGATCAAATGGCTCCTCGAACGCGGCGCCACCGTCAAGGCCCACGACCCCGTCGCCCACGAGGCCGCCGAGCAGGTCCTGGGCGATTCGGTCACCTACACCGACACGCCCTACGACGCATGCTCCGACGCCGACGCCCTGGTGATCTGCACCGACTGGAACGAGTTCAAGCACCCCAACCTCGACGAGGTCCGCACCCGCCTGAACCACCCCGTCATCTTCGACGGCCGCAACCTCTACGACCCCGACGCCATGGAAGCCGCCGGCTTCACCTACCTCTCCGTCGGCCGCAAACCCGTCGGCGTGACCGAGCCACAGCCGGCATGATCGACACCTCCAATATCCAAGCCATCACCTGCAGCCCGGCCCTAAGACGGCCGGGTTGTTTTTTTGAAGCGTGTATAGTCAGTGACCCTGCCACTCGATCGCCTCGGACCCTGTCGCATGGAGCAAAGCCCGGATTACAGATACATACATAGGGCGCGAGGATTGCTCGGTATCTACTGCACCATCGGGGTGGGCATACTTGCCGCTTGCTTCCTCTTCTTCGGCTTCTTCACCTGGCAGAACGGCATCGCAATACTCATAGGAGTGGTTTTCACGCTCGTGTTCGCCAGCGGCCTTTACAGCGATGTCTTGGGGCATTCCTGGTCGCTCGAAATCCAAGGTGACCGGCTCCGGTGGCATTCCCCTAGATTGCCCAGGTCGTCGGGTGAGCTAAGCCTTACGGCGGTGCGCAAGATCAACATCGAGTGTTCATCGTCCAAGCTGGTTCTCGAATCCTACGACGGTTCCAAGCACCGAGTGAAAATTCCGTTTGATGGCGCAAGACTCGCCGAGTTTCTCTCCGAACAACACCCCGGTATCGACGTGGAGCACATCCCCGATACCGGCTAAGACCAACTGCTTGAACTCCGTCGCTCGCGACCGGTCCCGGCGACGCCGATCTGGCCCGCGACTTCGATGCCACCGCTACCAAAGCCGTCTTCGTCTCCACGCGGCCGCTGCCCGAGCCACGCAATCCACACGCCCAACCCCAGCATCCCGAACGCCGCCACGACGGCCGAGACGCCCCACCCTGCCCAACCCAAGTTGGCCAACCAGGGGATCACGTCTTCGACGACCCACTCAATTACTTCGCCGACCGCTCGCGGGAAGAATCCCAGCACCGCCCAGAACCCCGCGAATGGCAGCAGCCACCAACGCCGTGCCGGCGTCAGCCAGACCGCCAACAGCATGACGGCCACCGTCACCGCGACCAGTTGGGCCGGCAGTTCGGGGAAGTAGCCGTAAGGCCATTCGCTGTAGATAGGGCGGACACTCCCAAGCATGGGCAGCGTCAACGCCATGGCACCCAACGAAGTGAGGACAGCGACTACACGCTTGGCGAGTGGCTTCGCTTCACCGCGCCTGGCCCATACCACCACAGCCGCTAGTGCGAGAGGAACCACCCCCGGGAGCATCATCTCCCACGCGTCGTACACCCGGTGCCCGATCAGCAGGTGCAGCGCCGCCGACCCGATCGGGACCACCGCGATCATCCGCGCCACCAGGTGCTGCAACGCCCGGTAGTCGGCGCTCCACGCCCTGCCGTATCCGAACCACCGCCGCGGCGGCACCGCCAACAGGCCCACCCCGATCGCCAGCCACCAGTACGCCAAGTACACCGACCAGTCCGACCAAGTCGCCCGCTTGACCGCCCAGAGCAGCACTGGCATCGCGTAGCTCAGCCCGATCCCGAACACGATCGGCAGCCACGCCGCCGGCCGGACATACACGCCCAGCCCGTGCAGCAGCAGCTTCACCTTCACACACGCCAACAACGCCAGCACCGCCGCCACCACTCCGCCCCACATCGGCTCGTCCGTCGCCACCGCGTTCCCCAGCAGCGTCACGTCCACCGCCAACAACACCGCCAGCCCCAGCAGCCAACGCGCATCCCGCACCAACGCTCGACTCCGCGACAGCCACAACCCCACCCCGATCGCCAGCCCTTCATAGACGTTCACCGCCGCGATCAGACCGACCAGCCGCCAGTACTTGCCGTCCATCGTGTCGATCCCCCGCGTCACCGCGAAGCATCCGAACAGCAGCATTACGCCCGACAGCAAAAAGAACGGGTTGCGATCCATCAACCACTGGGGCACCCGCGGGAACCGCCAACCGCCCGAAACCTGCCGTAACACCGCATCCGACATAGCAGCCTACCTTTCGGTGAGGGCGCACCGACCGCGCATCGGCCGGGACGCCGCAATCCAGAACCACCGCCGACCAGGCCAGCGCGACACAGCGATCGCGGACGCCCATTGGAGCGGCAGAAACCCGGCGAAACACTCACCGGGCCGGCGTCATGCAGATGTCAGGGCAGGGGGGCTGAGGGATAAGCGGATGAAAATGGCAAGAGATTCAGGCCCGACCAACACGACTCGCAGAACGCCAACGAACTCATGTTTAAAGATATCGTTTCGGATGTGTTGTCTCTAGCACTTTTTGAGGATGCTCAGCTATTTAGCCCCTGGCTCTGCCCGGGGCACATGGGGGGCCTGGTGCATCAGGTCGTGTAGTCGGCATTGATAGCGATGTACTGACGGGACAGGTCACAGCCGAGCCAGATCGCCTCGGCATCGCCGAGCTGGGCGTCGAGCGTGATGTGGACGCGGTCGGTGTCCATCTGAGTAGCGAGTTGGTCGAGGGCCTCCGGGTCGGTGACGGCGGGCAGGCCGTTGGCGAAGACGGTGGTACCCTCGATCGTCACGACGAAGCGGTTGGGGTCGAGGGTCGCCCCGGACTTGCCAGCGGCCATGACCAGCCGGCCCCAGTTGGGATCGAGGCCGTGGATGGCACACTTGACCAGCGGGCTGTCGGTCACGGCCCGGCCGATGCGGTCGGCGTCCTCGACACTGGCGGCGCCCTTGACGTGGACCTCGAACGTGCGGGTCGCCCCCTCGCCGTCGCGGACGACCTGATCCGCCAGGTCGCGGCAGGCGGCGGTTAACGCGTCGGTGAACCCCCTGAAGTTCGGGTCCGCTTCGCTCTTGATGATCGGGTTCCCGGCCGCACCACTGGCTAGGACGTAGGCCGTGTCGCTGGTGCTGGTGTCGCTGTCGACGGACATGCGGTTGAAGGAGGCGGCGTTGGCCTGCTGGAGGGCGGCGTGCAGGGCGTCGGGGGAGATGGCGGCGTCGGTGGTCAGGAAGATGAGCATCGTGGCCATGGACGGGGCGATCATGCCCGAGCCCTTGCCGATGCCGCCGATCGTGCAGGCGTGCGGGTGCGGATGGCCCGTGAGGCTGAACCGCTGGACGGTGTGCTTGATGACCAGATCGGTGGTGAGGATGCCCTCGGCGGCGTCCTGATCGAAGGCGGCGCCGATGCCGAGCCCGCTGCCGAGGTCGGCGATGCCCGCGACGATCTTGTCGATCGGCAGCGGCCGACCGATCACGCCGGTGGACGCGGGGAGGACTTCCTGGGGCCGGCACCCCGCGACGGCGGCGGCGGCTTCGCACATCCGCAGGGCGTCGTCCTGGCCGTTGCGCCCCATCGTGGCGACGTTGGCGTTCCCGCTCTGGCACACAATCGCCTGGGCCCGGCCGCGCCCCTCGGGCAGGTGCTGCATCCCCACCAGCACGGGCCCGCCCTTGAAGCTGTTGGTCGTGAAGACGGCCGCGGCGCTGCACATCCCGTCGGCGACAATCAGCGTCAGGTCCGGCTTGCCGCTGGCCTTGACGCCACAGGTCCCGCCCGCGGTGCGGAAGCCCTTGGGCTGTGTGATCGATCCGGTCGGGTTGCTCATGGGCGTGAGTGTAATCCCCGATCCGATCGGGTTACGCCCGAAAACGCCAGGCGGTATCATGCGGGTCTTCCGGAGGTTTGACTTCCGGAGGCTTGCCTTCCGGGGGTGTCCCTCAACCCAAACCCCGCACACGGAGTTGTTGCCATGCCCGTCGCCGATTACGCCACCTACAAGCAGATGCTCGAGAACGCCTTCGAGAACAAGTTCGCCTACCCCGCGATCAACGTCAGCTCGATGGTGACCGCCAACGCCGCCCTCAAGGCCTTCGCCGACCTCAAGTGCGACGGCATGATCCAGGTCAGCACCGGCGGCGGGAAGTTCGCCTCCGGACTCGTCGTGGGCGACATGGTCGTCGGGGCGATCTCGATCGCCGAGCACATCCACCGGGTCGCGGAGAAGCTCGACATCAACGTCGTGCTGCACACCGACCACTGCCCGCCCAACGCGGTCGAGACCTTCATGGTCCCGCTCATTGAAGAGTCCGAGCGTCGCGTGGCCGAGGGCAAGCTGCCGCTCTACAACTCGCACATGCTCGACGCGTCGGGCCTGCCGCTGGAAGAGAACCTCGCCCTGTCCGTGCCCATCTTCGAACGCATGGCCAAGATCGGCCAGGTCATCGAGATCGAGGCCGGCGTCGTCGGCGGCGAGGAAGACGGGGCTGCCGGGTCGGAAGACACCCCCGACGCCGAGTTGTACACCACCCCCGACGACATGGTCCGGGTCTACGAAGCGATGTCCAAGGTCGACGGCACGTATATGTTCGCCGCGACGTTCGGCAACGTGCACGGCGCCTACAAGCCCGGGGCCGTCAAGCTCCGCCCCAAGCTGCTCAAGGAAGGCCAGGACGCGATCAAGGCCAAGTTCGGCGACGAAGCCAAGTTCTACCTCGTCTTCCACGGCGGCTCCGGCTCCGAGAAGCACGAGATCGAAGAGACCCTCGGCTACGGCGTGATCAAAATGAACGTCGACACCGACTGCCAGTACGCCTTCACCCGCCCGGTCGCGGAGCACATGTTCCAGAACTACGACGGCGTCCTCAAGATCGATGGCGAAGTCGGCAACAAGAAGACCTACGACCCCCGGTCCTACCTCAAGAAGGCAGAAGAAGCGATGGCCGACCGGGTCAAGGAAGCCTGCGAAGACCTCCACGCAGTGGGCAAGACGCTAGCGGCCGTGACGGCCTGAGTGCGATAGACACATCGATCCGGATGCTGATCAGACCCGCGGGGGTAACCGGCGGGTGCGGTCAGCAGGCCGTCACAGCTGCAGCAGCGACCGTAACCGGCTCGACCCGGCGACCGATCGGGGTGGTCTGCGTGACGTGCCCCAGCACCAGCGCCATGTCTGGCTGCCAGTCGGCGGCGAACAGCTCCACCCGCAGACGCTGCCGCTGTCCGAGGCGGACGACCTCGATGGCCGGGCGTTCGTCGTCCGTCAGCGATTCGGTCAGTAGTGGGGGGGTGAGGTCCTGGACACCCGAGACGGCCTGGAGCGGGCTATAGGACGGGTCGGGCAGGCGGGCCAGCAGGCCATCACGCGTGCCGCGTTCGATCCGCCAGACGCGGCTCGGGATGCCGAGCGCGACGCTGCGGACGCCCCGCTCGGGCTGTTCGTCACCGAGCCAGACATCTTCGAGGGCACAGACCTTCCGGCCGTCAACGATGAGGTAGTCGTCGCCGGGATCGGCCTTGCGGTCGTTGCCAGGGATCGGCCCCAGCTCGACCGCCTCGATGCTGTAGACCCGCTCCATCCGCCGGGCGGTGAGGCAGCGCACCCGCTGGCGGGCGGTGCCGTTGTACGTCTCGATCGCCACCTCGCCACGCAGCAGCGTCCGGTCAACGAGCAGCTTGGCCGAGCAGTCGAACCGGATCACGCCCGCCTGGTGATCGTGCTTGAAGCGGTGCAGCGGCGCAACCACCGCCCCGTCGATATACAGCCAACCAACCATGTCCTGGACCTTCTCCTTCGGACGCCGGGCAGGCCGAGGCGTCCATATACCTCACGACCCGAGTCTACCTCATCCACGACGCCGCTCAACGGGCTTTCCCGCATTTGTTGATCCGGGCAATCTAGTGAAACCCGGCGTTAAGACGACGGGCCTAAATCCGGGAGCCGGGCCGACCGCGACGGGATCCAAAAAGTCACTCGGCGGGCCGTTGGAAGTACAGGAAGTAGCCCCGCGTCATCGACGCCCCGACGCCGAAGCCCCACTGCGAGAGGCCGTCGGTCTTGAACCGGTACACCGGCATCACCAGCGGCGTGACGTGCGTCAGCTGCCAGCCCTGGGCCTCGGCGTCGTCGATGGACTCCGCCAGTCCGTCGATGGCCTTGCGGACGTCGATGTCGTCGTTGAGCTGGGTCTTGCGGTTGTAGATCCAGGGTGCGGGGACGTACTCCATGGTGGTCACCATCCGCGGTGCGGGCGCCGGCACCGGGGCGGGTAGGGCTGCGGGCTCGGCCTGGGCACGGGCCTCCGGCGTGCCATTCCCGAACCCGCCGAGCAACGCCGCGGTCAGTGCTGCGCCCGAGAGCACCAGGGCAAAGGCGGTCGGCCAAGAGATGCGGTTGTGGGGTATCGCGATCGCCATCATTGAACTCCTTCGTGTGGGATGAGCTGGACGGTGCCCGCCGAGCGGGTCTTCAGGCCGTCGTGGGAAGACACCGGCCGGACATGGCGATTCACACTCGCCCCGGCGTCAACCGAATGTTAGAATGACTAAGTTCTTTGACAACTGGGGCCGACTGGTATCGACCGGACAGGTTCGGCTCGTGGTTGCGTGCCGAGGTGCACGTTGGCCTCGTAAAACCACGTGCAACACTACAAATGCCAACGATGATATCGCTGGTCGGATCGGCTTCGCGCCGGCCCGTCTCGCTGCCTAATTAAACGGGACAGCAACGTCCCCCCGCCGTTTGCCTACGGCTGCGGGGGGGCGACACCTCAGTAGGCTCGCCCAACGGCGGCGTCTCAACGCCCGCGGGTTAAACCTCATTGAGGCTGGGTCACAAGCAGGCTGCCGACCGCCGTCTTGTGTCTGAGAT
>JBCDIM010000032.1:0-41812 GCA_038749105.1 Planctomycetota bacterium | reverse complement strand
TCGCGTTCGCGGTCGATGATGAGGCGTTCCTTGACGATCTCCTTGGCGGCGTTGTTGACGCCGAACCAGAAGCAGGTGACCGAGAGGAGGAACAGGAGCTGGCCGGTCTTGCCGGCGGAGACGCGGTCGATGAAGCGGTCTTCGGCGGTGTCGGTGACCTTGTCGACCTGCTCCTTTGCGTTGGCTTGGAGCTCGCGGTTGATCGCCGGTTTCATCCAGCCTTGGATCTCCCGGCCGATGGTGAAGTCATCGACGGTGATGTTCTCGGCGTCTTCGAGGCCGGCCTGTTTCTGGAAGGCCTCGGGGTCGAAGTCGTCGGCGATGGAGCTGCGGTCGTTGACGTTGGCGTAGAGGACGCAGAGCAGCACGGCGACGAGCAGCGACTGGGCGGCGATGAACGCGAGGGTGCGGCGGTCCTTGGCGAAGATGTCGACGTAGCGGCGGAGCATGATGGGCAGCTGGCGTTGCCCGGTGCGGAGGTACTCGGAGAAGCGGGGCGGCTTGCGCGGCGGCGGGGCGGTCTCCTCGGCGGAGTTGTCGGGGAGACGCTGCGTGACGTACTGGTCGTAGAGCGGGTGGGACAGGAACGCGTCGCGCCATTCCGCGGCGTCGCGTTCGGCGAGGCGTTGGTAGACGTCGCCGAGCCGGTCGATCTTGAAGTAGGACAGGGCGTCGTCGGGCGGCCCGACGAAGGCGAGCTTGCCGCCGGGCGTGAGGATGACGACGAGGGTGCAGTTTTCTTCGACGTTGGCGAGGGAGTGGGTGATGCAGACGACGGTCTTGCCCTGGTCGGCGATCTGGCGGAAGAGCTGCATCATCTCGCGGTCGGTCTGCTCGTCGAGGCCGGAGGTGACCTCATCGAGGAACAGGAGCGAAGGCTTGGAGATGATCTCGTTGGCGAGGCTGGCGCGTTTGATCTGGCCGCCGGAGAGGTCGGCGATGTTGGTGGTCTTGCGGTGGGTGAGCCCGACGGTGTCGAGCATCTCGTTGACGGACTGGTCCAGGTCGGCGTCGGTGGTGTCGGGGGGCAGGCGGAGCTCGGCGGTGTAGCGCAGGGCCTTGGCGACGGGCAGGGCGTCGTGAAGCACGTCCTTCTGAGGGACGACGGCGATCTGGGTTTTGAGGGCGTCGAAGTTGGCGTAGAGGTCTTCGCCGTTGAGGGTGACCCGGCCCTCGTCGGCGGGGACGCGGGCGGCCATGGCGTTGAGCAGGGTGGACTTGCCGGAGCCGGAGGGCCCGAGCAGGCAGGCGAAGTCGCGGGGCTGGAGGGCGACCGAGACGTTGTCAAGGAGGGTGAGGGGCTTGCCGGTGGTGCGGTCCTTGACGATTCGGGACAGGGCCTTGCAGTGGAGCTCGACGTTGTTGGCGCGGACGGCCAGGGGGACCAGGGCGTTGCCGGTGAAGGTGAGGGCGAAGGGCCCGAGGTCGAGGCGGTCGCCTTCGTGGAGCGGGGTGGCGGTGGTGACGCGGGTGCCGTTGAGGAAGGTGCCGTTGGCAGAGTTGAGGTCGGAGAGGGTGACGCCGCGTTTGGTGGTTTCGATCAGCGCGTGGCGTCGGGAGATGGTGGGGTGGTCGAGGTGGACATCGACGGCGGTTTCGTCTCGCCCGAGCAGGAGGCGGTCGGTGAGGGTGACGGGGTCGGGGGCCTGGGGCGGGGCCTCGGCGGCGCGTCGGCCGGAGGGATCGGCGATGGAGCCGGGGCCGTCGGCATTGGTGAGGGTGTTGAGGTGGTCGGTGCCGGAGGCGGCGAGGGTGACCTCGGCGGTGGCCGAGGTGGGGGTGGCGGGGGCGTTGGGGGTAGCGGTGGGGGTGGCGGTGTCGGGCGGGCTGCTGGGGACGGGCTTGGTCGCGGGGAGGGGGGCGTTGGACTCGGCGTACTGGAGCTGGACGCCGGAGCCGAAGCTGATGAGTTCGCCGTGGCGGAGGCGGGTGCGTTTGGTGACCTCGACGTTCTGGACGCGGGTGGGGACGGTCTTGGAGATGGCTTCGAGGTCGAAGCCCTTGCGGGTCTTGATGAGCCGGGCTTGCCGGCGGGAGACGGCGGGATCGGTGACGCGGAGGTCGGCTTGCTGGGACCGGCCGATGACCAGCTCGTCGAGGCCGGCGAGCTCGGTGGCCGTCCCGGCGGTGCGGTCGATCAGCGCGGGATAGGACGCGGGGGTCGGTGAGGTGTCGTCGCTGGGCCCCGACATGCTGCTCCTGTCTGGGTGGTTCGGTCAATCCGATTCGGCCAGGGGCAGGATGGAGAGGCGGGGCGTGGGTGTCAAGGGGCGGCGGGTGGTGGGGCGGCCGATGGAGGGATCAACGGAGGATGTGGAAGCCTTGGAGCGGGTTGTGGGTGGGGGCGGGGTGGCGGTCGGTGTGCTGGATGTGGCGGGGGAAGGCTTGGTGGAGGTCGGCGAGGAGCTGGTCGATCGCGTTCTGGGGGCCTTCGATGACCAGGCGGACGCGGCCGTCGGGCAGGTTTTCGACGGTGCCGGCGAGGCGGAGGTCGCGTTGGGCGAGGCGGGCGGTGGTGTAGCGGAAGCCGACGCCCTGGACGCGGCCGGTGAAGTGGAGGGTTTCGCGGGGCATGGGTCGAGGGTAGCTTGCCCACGCGGGGCTGCATTGGTCTATGGTCTGTGGCCTTGACCCCGAACCGGAGCACTTGCCATGGCTGAGCCCTCAACCGAATCCCCGTTACGTGTCGGCGTCGTCGGCGTCGGCGGCATCCTCGGAACACACATGCCGGGCTGGGAGGCGTCGCCTCACACCACGGTCGCCGCGTGCTGTGATGTCCGGGAAGAGGCTGCGACCGGCTTCGCCAAGAAGCGTGAGATCGAGACGGTCTACACCGACTACGAGAAGCTGCTGGCCGACGACTCGATCGATGTGATCGACCTGGCGGTGCCGACCGCCTTCCATGCGCCGATGACGATCCAAGCGCTCGAGGCGGGCAAGCATGTGTTCTGCGAGAAGCCGCTCGCGCCGACGCCGAAGGAGATCGAACAGATCATCGAAGCCCGCGACAAGTCGGGGAAGATGACCTGCACGATGCAGAACCAGCGGTACACGCCGGAGTCCAAGGCCCTGCGTCGCCGCTTCCACGCGGGTGACCTCGGCAACGTCTATCACGCCCGGCTCTGGTGGCTGCGCCGCACCCAGCTGCCCGCCCGCCCCGGCTTCGTCTACAAGAAGAACTCCGGCGGTGGGCCTTGCATCGACATCGGCGTCCACATCCTCGACCTCGCGCTGTGGCTCATGGGTAACCGCAAGCCGGTGGCGGTCAGCGGCACAGCCCGCAAGGAGGTCGCCGCAGTGCCCGGCGCTTGGTCGTCCTGGGGTGGTGACGTGCCGCCGGACATGGACGTCGAAGACTTCGCCGCGGGCTTCGTTCGGCTCGACGACGGCTCGACCCTGATCCTCGAAGTCTCCTGGCTGATGCACCACCCCCAGGAAGAGGTCCGCGCCTGGTTCTACGGCTCCGAGGGCGGCGTGACCTACCCGGACGGGACGGTCTACAAGTCCGACAACGAGGCGAAGATGATCTACGACGTGAACCTCAAGCCCGGCAAGAACGCGCTCGGCGATCACGCCCTGTGCTGCATGGACTTCGCGGAGGCTTTGGTGACCGGCGGCGACAGCCCCGTGCCGGCGGAGCAGTCGCTGGCGGTGATGCGGATCCTCGATGGGCTGTACCGCAGCGAGGCGAGCGGCGGCGAGGTGCGGTTCTGAGTCCCGAGCCGTGCGAGAGAAGGCCGCGCTATTGAGCTAGCGAACAGGCCGGGTGATCTCGCAGTGATGGCCTTGGTTCTGGGTATGTCCACTGGTGCGGGCGCATCTCGGCGTGTCCTTGCGGTGAGGCCGATCAACGACGCACGGCGTACACGGGGCGGTCCGTCGCCGTCGGGCCGTCATCATGAGCATGAGCCAGGCGGCCGAAGCGAGTGTGGTAGGCTCGGGGATGCTGACCGCGAAAGCCCCTGTTGAACCGTCAGCGAACACGAGGCGGAGGGCGAGCTGGTTGGCTTCGGGGCCGGACACCGCGTCGACCGGAACCACATTCCATGAGATGATCTGGCGGAAGTCCTCTTCGCCGGGGTCATCATCGACATCGAATAACTGGCCCTCCCGCAGAAGAAGCATGAGCTCGTCGTCGGGATCTCCGGAATGGAAGAACAACGCCTGATCGACGTCGCTGGGCAGGTCTGAACCATCGCTTGCCTGCAACGATGCGCTAAAAATCGTGCTGCCGGCACCGGTGAGCAGGGGCAGGCTGTTGACGAGCCGAGCAAACCGGTCGCCGCCGGCCCCTGGGGCGGGATCACCCTCGCGTGCGATCAGCCTAATCTCGTCTCCGACAGGCCCGAAGAGCGCCTCGTTGCTGGTGAGGTCGACCAGGGCAGACGGGCCGCTGAGCTCCGCGCGGAACGCGGCTTGACCACGGGCGTTGAGGGCAAAAGCCGGCGAGAATGCTTCGTACTCGATTCCGGGGAGGCCGGGGGCATCGTCCCCCTGTATCCCGATCGGGATCAGACCGCCAGGCCCCGGAGCGAAGAACGCCTGGATCGTCGTTTGACCGTCGAGAAGATCGCCGACGAATGCGGTCTCGCCTTGCCGGTTGAACCGGGGTGTCCCGATCCCGGCAAACGTCGAGCCGGACACGGGGCTTGGCCCGCCCTCGGCCCAGACTGTGCTCACGCCCTGAGGCGTAATGAGCAGGATCGCCTGCCGTACCTCACCCAAAGCGGGGGCGACCTGGACCTGACTCTCGACCCAGACCAGAACGTCTCCGTTTTCCGTGAGGCTTTGTGGCCCAGAAATCTTGCTCAAGGCCCCGCCCAGTCCGGGTGGCCCGGCGACTTTGTCACGGAGCAAGGGCGAGAGGCTTTGACCATCTCCGGCAAAATAGACGACCTCGTTCTCCGATCCTGGGCGGGTACCTCCGCCAAAGGGCGAGGTGGAGAACTCTGCGCGAAACGCCAGGTCGCGTCGATCGTTGATCAGGATGGCCGACCAGTTATCGTCGAAGAACCTTGCGGTTAAACCGGGGGCCGCGTCGCCTTCACGGGCCAGCAGCTCGGTGACGCCGTTGATCCGGGTGAGCCCCACAGTGTCGAAGCCGACGACACCCCGGACCGCCAGATCGCCGAAGCGGTTGGCATCGACCAGATCGAAGGAGTCGAGGGTCTGGCCTGTCGCTAGGCCGGAGACCGTCTGCCCGGCCTGCAGTTCGGTGCTGAACCCGCTGGGCAAGGCCCGCAGCAGAGTCTGGACGTCTGCAGTCCCGGAGCCAGTCGTGATCTGCGCATCGACAAGCCATACGCCCCCCTCAAAGATCGAGAACCCGTTGATGGCGTCGAACGTCGCGGGGTTCGCTCCCAAACCCGAGGGGTCGAGGATCGGCTGGCCCGAGAGAGCAACGGTCTGGAAGGAAGGCTCGGCGAGTAAACTCGGTGCAATCAATACCGACAAGCATGAAAGAAGCCAATGCTTCAAGACCTTTCGGGAGCGCAGAAACATAAGCCCTGATCCTCTCCTGGACATCGTTGGCAGGCTACGACGAAATCCGCTTTCCTGAGTGAGTTGCCGCAACCCAAGCAAAACCTAGAGCAGCTTTGGCCGGAACACAAGCGCCGGTTTGTTAGATTTCTGGCCCTCTGGTTGCGGTTGACTGTGATGTGAGCCGGCAAGTAGACGATTGCGGGAATCGGTTCAGGCCAGGGCTTCTTCGGGCAGGTCGGCGTTGTGGTGCACCTTCTGCACGTCGTCGTGGTCTTCGAGGGCGTCGAGGAAGTTCAGCGCCTTCTGGGCGTCCTTGCCTTGGAGGGCGACGGTCTGCATCGGGATCATGGCGAGAACGGCGGAGTCGGGCTCGAGGCCGGCGGCTTCGAGGGCGTCGCGGACCGGTTGGTAGTCGGCGGGTTCGGTGAGGATGCGGTGGGCGCCGTCGGCGGATTCGATGTCTTCGGCCCCGGCCTCTAGGACGATCTCCATCAGGTCGTCTTCGCTGACTTTCTCGGCGTCGATATAGAACTCGCCTTTGCGTTGGAAGTTGAAGGCGACGGAGTTGGACGCGCCGAGGTTGCCGTTGTATTTCTCGAAGAGCTTGCGCATCTCGGGGGCGGTTCGGTTTCGGTTGTCGGTGAGGGCTTCGACGAGGACGGCGACGCCGGCGGGTCCGTAGCCCTCGTAGAGGACCTCCTCGTAGCTGTCGCCCTCGCCGGCCCCGGCACCCTTGGCGACCGCTTTTTCGATCGTGTCCTTGGGCATATTGGCGGCTTTGGCCTCGTCGATGGCGTAGCGGAGGGTGAGGTTCATCGCCGGGTCGCCGCCGCCGTTCTTGGCCGCGACGATAATGGCGCGGGAGCACTTGGACCACTCCTTGGAACGCTTGGCGTCCTGTCGGCCTTTGCGGTGCTTGATGTTGGCCCACTTGCTGTGTCCGGCCATGGGGGTCTCCTTGAATCAAACCCGCAGTTTAGCGGGGGGAACCACAGAGGCACGGAGGCACAGAGAGGTGCCCGGTCCCCACACGCGGCTGAGCCGTGCATGGCTCAGGTGATCAATCTTCGGGCTTGGGTGATGCGGATGGTGTGGCGGAATCGGGTGTGGACTCGGGAGGACTGCTCTGTGCCTCAGTGTCTCTGTGGTTATTCCTGCCGCGGAGCTTGCTGCCGAGGGAGTGGATGATGACGTCGAAGGAGGGGATGAGGAGGATGCCGACGCAGGTGGCGAGGCCCATGCCGACGACGACGGTGGTGCCGAGGACCTGGCGGGCGTTGGCACCGGCGCCGGAGGCGAACATGAGCGGAGCGGTGCCGAGGACGAAGGAGAAGGCGGTCATGAGGATGGGCCGGAACCGGAGGCGGGCGGCCTCGAGGGCGGCCTCGGGGGCGGGTTTGCCGGCGTCGCGTTGCTGCTTGGAGAACTCGACGATGAGGATGGCGTTCTTGGCGACCAGCGCGATGAGCAGCACGAGCCCGATCTGGGCGTAGATGTCGTTCGCCATCCCCCGGAAGTTCAAGCCGAGCATGGCCCCGAGCAGCCCGAGCGGGACGGCCAGCAGGATCGCGAACGGGATGGTCCAGGACTCGTACTGGGCGGCGAGAACGAGGAAGACCACGAGGATGCCGAGCCCGAAGGCGATGGGTGCGGCGGCCCCGGCTTCGAGCTGCTGGTAGGTCACGCCGGACCACTCGAACGACATCCCGTCGGGCAGGGTCTGGTCGGAGAGGTCGGCCATGATGTTGATGGCCTGGCCGGACGAGACGCCGGGCGCGCCCTGCCCGGTGATGCTGACGGCGGGGAAGAGGTTGTACCGGGTGACGGACTGCGGCCCGGACGATTCGTCGATTTTCACGAAGGAGTCGAGCGGGACCATGTCGCCGTCGTTGTTGCGGACGGTGAGCCGGCGGAGGTCGTCGATGGACTGGCGGAACTGGGTGTCGGCCTGGGCGTAGACGCGGTAGACCCGGCCGAAGTAGTTGAAGTCGTTGACGTAGGCGGAGCCGAGCGCGGTCTGGAGGGTGTCGAAGACCGACTGGATCGGGACGCCGCGCTTGAGCAGTTGGGTGCGGTCGATGTCGACGTAGCGTTGGGGGACGGTGGTGCGGAAGCCGGTGAAGGGTCGTTCGATACCGGGGTGCTGGTTGGCGGCGAAGATCAGATCGTTGGCGGCGCTCTGGAGGACGTCGAGGCCCTGG
The DNA here is from genome assembly GCA_038749105.1 of Planctomycetota bacterium. Lineage (GTDB taxonomy): Bacteria > Planctomycetota > Phycisphaerae > Phycisphaerales > Phycisphaeraceae > JBCCOW01. The sequence continues at coordinate 34,127 of JBCDIM010000032.1, read as the reverse complement.
GCGGACTGGTCGAGGAGCTGATAGTCGAAGCCGCCGGAGGTCCCGAGGCCCGGGATCGATGGCGGGTTGAAGGCGATGACCTGGCCGTCGGTGAGCCCGAAGAACTGGGGCATGATCTCGCCGAGGACACGGGGGGCGGGGTGTTCGGGGCGGTCATCCCAGCTCTCGAGGACGGCGACGGCGAGGGCGTAGTTCGGGGCGGCGCCGCCGGCCAGCAGGGAGAAGCCATTGACGGCGATGACGTCCTTGACGCCGGGCTGCTTCTCGAGGATCTGCTCGACGTTCTGGAGGACGTGGTCGGTGCGCCCGAGCTTGGCGGCGTCGGGGAGCTGGATGTTGACGAAGAGGTAGCCCTGGTCTTCATCGGGGAGGAAGCCGGTCGGCGTGCGGAGGATGGACCAGCCGGTGGCGACGGAGAGCCCGGCGTAGAAGATGACGACGACGACGGGCAGCGCGATGAACTTGCGGACGACCCAGGTGTACTTGCCGGTGGTGAAGTCGAAGGCCTTGTTGAACGGGGCGAAGACGAGGCGGGCGAGCTTGGATTGGCTGCTGCCTCCGCTTTCGGGGACGGGCTTGAGCAGCAGGGCGCAGAGCGCCGGTGCGAGGGTCAGCGCGTTGATGGAGGAGATGACGGTGGCGACGGAGAGGGTGACCGCGAACTGGCGGTAGAGCTGCCCGGTCATGCCCGGGAGCATCGCGGCGGGGATGAACACCGCGAGGACGACGAGGGTGGTGGCGATGATGGGCCCGGTGATCTCCTGCATCGCGTCGGTGGCGGCCTTGGCGGCGTCGCAGGAGCGCTCCTTGATGAGGCGGGCGACGTTCTCGACCACGACGATCGCGTCGTCGACGACGATGCCGATGGCGAGGACGAGCCCGAAGAGGGTGAGCAGGTTGAGCGAGTAGCCGAAGACCAGCAGGATGGCGAAGGTCCCGACCAGCGAGACGGGGATGGTCACAGCCGGGACGAGCGTCGCGCGCCAGTCCTGGAGGAAGAGGAAGACGGTGGCGATGACGAGGATCGCCGCGACGATGAGGGTGATGATCACCTCTTCGATCGAGGCGCGGACGAACATGGTGGAGTCGAAGGTGAGTTCGTAGCGGAGCCCGTCGGGGAAGTTGGCGGAGGCCTGTTCGAGTGCGCTGCGGACGCCATCGACGGTGCTGACGGCGTTGGAGCCGGGCAGCTGGTACACGGCGATCTGGGCGCCGGGCAGCTGGTTGCGTCGGGCGATGCCGGAGTAGGTCTCGGCCCCGAGCTCAACACGCGCGACGTCGCCGAGGCTGAGCGACTGCTGCTCTTCACCGATGCGGAGGATGATGTTCTCGAACTGCTCGGGGTCGACGAGCCGGCCCTGGGTGAGGAGGGTGTAGGTGAACCCGACGTCGGAGTCGGTGGGCTGGCCGTCGAGCTCGCCGGCGGCGACCTGGACGTTCTGGGCGCGCAGCGCGCTGAGGATGTCGACGGTGGTGAGGTTTCGGGCCTGGAGCTTGTCGGGGTCGAGCCAGATGCGCATGGCGTAGTCGCGGGCGCCGAAGAGGCTGGACTCGCCGACGCCGTCGACCCGGCGGATGGTGTCGAGGACGTAGAGGGTGGCGTAGTTGGAGAGGAAGGCGTAGTCGTAGATCGGCGCTTCTTCGCCGGTCTCGGGGTCTTTCTCGAGGTCGCTGACCAGGGAGGCGACCATGAGCAGGGAGGGCGAGCGTTTGGTGACGTTGACGCCCTGTCGGGTGACCTCTTCGGGGAGCCGAGACAGCGCGGTGTTGACGCGGTTCTGGACGAGGATGGCGGCCAGGTCCGGGTCTTCGCCGAGGGCGAAGCTGACGTCGATGGCGACGCTGCCGTCCGCGGACGAGGCGGACTTGATGTAGATGGAGCCCTCGACGCCGTTGATGGCCTGCTCGAGCGGGGCGGTGACGGTGTCGACCAGGGTCTTGGCGTCGGCACCGGGGTAGCGGGCGGTGACGCGGACGGTGGGCGGGGTGATCTCGGGGTACTGCTCGACGGGGAGCAGGGGCAGGGAGATGGCTCCGGCGAGGACGGTGACCACCGCGATGACGGTGGCGAAGACGGGCCGGAAGATGAAGAAGCGGGAGATCATCCGGCGGGGTCTCCCGCTTCGGGTTGTGTGGCGGGTTCGTTGGCGGGTGAGGTGGGTGGGGTGGGTGGGGCGGCGGGGGGCGGGGCGTCGCCGGGGGGGAGCTCGGGGGCGGAGCCGGCGGGGCGGTCGATGAGGCGGACGGGCTGCTTGGGGCGGACGTTCTGGATGCCGGAGACGACGTAGCGATCCTCGGGGGAGAGCCCGTCGAGGACGACCCGGAACGCGCCGCGTTGCCCGCCGAGTGCGGGGAGGTAGCGCTTGACCGCGGTGTTGTCCGCACCGATCACCCAGACGAACTTGCCGACGAGGTCGGTGCCGATGGCGTTCTCTTCGATGACCAGGGCGGTGGGGTTGTGGGCGTAGGGGACGCGGGCCCGGACGAAGAGGCCGGGGAACAGCAGCGCGTCCTCGTTGGGGAAGATAGCTCGGACGCGGATGGTGCCGGTCGCCTCATCGACGGCGTTATCGACGAAGTCGATCTTGCCCTTGAAGGGGAATTGGCCGGCGGGCGTGTTGGCGAGGGCGAGCTCGACGGCGTCGCGGTCGCGGTCGTCGCGGTCTTGCGGCAGCTCGCCGTTTCGGCCGCGCTCGAGGTACTCCAGGACGATGCGCTCGGAGACGTCGAAGTAGGCCCAGATCGGATCGATGTTGGCGATGGTCGCCAGGAGGGTCGGCTCGCCGGTGCCGACGAGGTCGCCGATGTCGACGCGGTTGCGGTCGATGCGTCCGGAGATGGGGGCGAGGACTCGGGTGTAGCCCTCTTCGATCTTGGCGGTATCGAGCTGGGCCTGGGCGAGATCGACCTGGGCCTGGCGGATGGCGACCTCGGTCTCGGCGAGGGTGAACTCTTGTTGGTTGGCTCCGCCGTTGCGGAAGCTCTCTTCGGTGCGTTGGAGCGTGATCTGGGCTTCTTCGAGAGACTTCTGGGAAGCGGTGAGCTGGGCCTTGGCGGCGGCGGTGGCGGCGGCGTAGGGGCCGGGCTCGATGATGAAGAGCGGGTCGTTCTTGTCGACGTCTGTGCTGGGCTTGAAGTCGATGTCTTCGATGAAGCCGGCGACGCGGGCACGGAGTTCGACCATTTCGGTGGCGGCCAGGGTGCCGGTGTAGCGGTAGTACTCGGTGACCGCGAGGGTCTTGGGGGTATCGACCGCGACGGCAGGTGCGGGGGGCGCCTGGGGTTCTGGGCTGCCACAGCCAGGCAGCGTGAGGAACAGGATGAGGCAAGACAGCAGTGCAAGAGTGAGTGGCGGAAAGGCGGGTGTCGCGTGAGCCGGCGGAGTGGGCATAACGCGGATCGTAAGGCATGGACTTGTTGTGGCAAGCGGGATGTAACCGGTTGGTGGGTTTAAACTGCGTTGATGCGTCGACGACGAGGGTGGCTACAAGATCCGACGGGGGTGAGGGTGGTGGTGCTCGCGGGGTGTCTGTGGCTGTTGGGATCGTGGGCGGTGGTCCTGGGTTCGCCGGGGTCACAGGGGGCTGGGGACGGGAATGGCGGGTCGTGGTGGTCGTCTTTCGGCGGGGTTGGCGGGTGGGAGGCAAGGTTCTTGATGGTGTCGGCGGCGATCGGGCTGGTGCTGGTCTGGCCGATGGCTCGGCTCAGTGAGCGTCGGGTGTGGCGGCGGCGGAGGGCGAGGGCGGTGGAGCAGCCGGTGCGGGTGGAGCCGGTGGACGGTGGGCTTGAACTGGAACCGGGTGAGGCGGCGGCGCTGGAGGCGTGGGCGGGGGTGGAGGTGGTGGCGGGTGGCCCGGTGGTGGCGGAGCAGGCATCGGGGCAGCGGGTGGTGGAACCGAGCGGCTGGTTGATGGGTGTGGGTGTGGTGCTGGTGGATTGGGTGGGGCTGATGGGGCTATTACAGGCGGTGGTGTGGCCGATGCGGGCGTTGGCGGGGTGGAGTTGGGGGACGTGCGGGGCGTTGGTGGGGGTGTTGGGGGGTTGGGGCCTAGTGGTGGGGGCGTTGGTGGCGTGGGGGCGTTGGGATCGGCAAGTCCCTTGGGGCATGGAGGACGCAACGGCCGAGCCTGGTGGGGGCTGGCGTCGGGGGATAGCGATGGTGGCGGTGCTGGTGCTGGTGATCGGGCCGTTGGTGTGGTTGGCGCTGGGGGGTGGTGCTGTGGGCTTGGGTCTGGGCGGCTCGCTGGGGGGGCTGCTTGAAGGGGGGGTGTGGTCGGGGGTCTGGGGGCTGACGTCGGGGGGGTTTAGCCAAGGCGGGGTGGAGGGCTGGGGCGTCTGGGTGGTGCCGATGAGCGCGGGGGTGCGGGGGTGGGTGTGGCTGGGGGTCTGGGGTGGGTGGTCGAGGCGTGGGGCGTCGGGCGGGTGATGGCTGGGGTGTGAGCGTTGTGCTAAGGTCCGGGGTCCGAGTTTGCGCATCCGGTGCGCGATCCGGGGAACCCGAACTGCTGTTGAAAAGGGATGCTGCGATGGAGTTTTTGACCCGCGAAGACAAGGAGCGTTTGGAGGGCCGCCTGGACGAGCTCAAGGCCAATCGGCCGGTGTTGTCGAAGCGGATCGGCGAGGCCCGGGCGCAGGGCGACCTCAAGGAGAACGCGGACTACCACGCGGCCCGGGAAGACCAAGCGATGGAGGAGGCGGAGATCCGTCGTCTCGAGGAGAAGCTGGCGAATTCACAGGTTGCCGATGATGTGGAGAAGCCGGACGACATGGTGTTTCTGGGCAGTGTGGTGCGGTTGCGGGACACGGACGACGACAGCGAGGACCTCTACAAGCTGGTGGGGGACGCCTCGGGGAACTTTGATGCGGACGAGATTGAGGTGACCGCGGCGAGCCCGCTGGGTGAGGCGTTGATGAAGTCGCGGGTTGGGGACACGGTCAAGGCGGACCTGCCGCGGGGCGTGAAGCGGTTTGAGGTCCTCGAGATTGTCGGCGGTTGAAGGCCTAAAGGGGCCTAAGGGGGATACCAGAGGGCCTGGGGAACCGGGTAAACGTCTGGGCCGTCGCAAGAGAAAGGAATAGCCCCAGGGATTTGCCGATCTATACTGGGGGTTGGGCGGTATTAAGCGATCGGCCGCGCCTGGCCGACAGGCTTTGGATGAGATGATGCCAGAGAATGGAGCACGCAAGATGATGCAGCGCGGCAGGACCGGTATGGGCTTGGGTTTGACGGCGGCGTTGAGCGTGGGGGTGGGGCTGTTGGGAGGGCCAGCGGCAGCACAGCAGGCGGCCGGGGGTGATGGCCGGGCTCTGGATGCCAACCCGCAGGCGGGTAGCGGGGGTGTGAATTCGGCGGCGCAGCAGCCGGACTACCGGGCACGGAACAACCTGATCACGGGGAACGTGGCGGGCGGCCGGGCTTTCCAGGGCGATGTGGGCTATGTCGCGCCGGGTCAGCTGAACACGGGCACGTCGAGCGACACGCTGTTCCGGTTCCGGGCCGATTCGTTGGGTTCGGCACCGATTGTCTCGACGCGTCGGAACACCGCGGGGCAGGGTTTTGTGGGGGGGGCGGGTCGGATCTCGGTGTTTAACGAGTTCACGGCACTGCCGTCGGGCGGGCTGGGTGCGGCCAATCGGCAGCTGGTGACGCGTCAGCCGGGGGGGTTGATTGATCAGCCATCCGGCTTGCTGGTGACGAGCCCGCTGGTGGCGGGGGCGGCGCCGGGTACGGCGACGCTGGGGCTGGTGACGGGCGAGGACGGTGGGGCGTTTTCCGTCACGGCGTCGCCGTTGCTGGGTCTGCGTGCGCAGTCGTTGGAAGTGGGCGGGCTGTCGATCGAACGGAGTGCTTCGGACGGGTTGCCTCGGGTGCGTCGGGACGGGGATCTGGAAGCCGAGGAGCAGGTTGGCCCGGGCGATGGGCTGACGCGACCGCTGGGCGAGCGGGTGGAGAACCGGCTGGACCTGAGCGTGCCGGGTGAAGAAGCGGGGCCGACGGCGTTGGTGGGTCTGGCGCCCAACGGGTCGGGCGAGCTGGCGGAGGACCGGGTGGTGGGGCTGGCAAGCCCGTCGCTGCGGCTGGGCAGTGAGTTGCAGGAAGCACTGCGTGTGCAGCGTGAAGCGCAGCAACTGGCACCGGACGGCAGCCCGCGGGAGGCGGAAGACCCGGCAGCAGACGCCCCCGACACGGACCCGGGGGCGGCGTTGGCGGCAGCGGAAGAGGAGGCGGCCAACCGGCTGACCCGCCAGGACCGCGCGGCGGAAGCCGCCGAGCAGGACATCCTCCGGCCCTTGCAGGGGCTGGAAGACCGGATCATCGAGGACAACCCGCACCTGGCGCTGCTGAAGCGGATCCGCGACGGGCAGGTCGGTGACGAGCCCGCGGAAGAAGCCGTGGCGGATCGGGCGGACTGGATGCGGGCCGTGCAAGACCTGGACGGTGATCAGCTCGAAGCCGAACAGGAACGGCTGCGTCAGCTCGTCGGTGGCGGCGCACCGGTTCAGGAAGACCCGGCTGCGGCCGTGGAAGGAGACACGGCGATCGGCTCGCTGATCGAGCGTCTGGACTATGACTTGCCACGGCTCGAGTCGCTGGCGGGGGAGCGGAAGGACCGGGTCGCGTCGTTCACCAAGCGTGCGGAGCAGGCGTTGGCGGCCGGCCGGTTCATGGAGGCCGAGGCGCTGTTCCGTCAGGTGACGGTGGACGCGCCGCGTGAGCCGTTGGCCCGGGTGGGCCTGGTCCACAGCCAGCTGGGCGCGGGGATGATCCGCTCGGCGGCGTTGAACCTGCGTCGTCTGTTCGAGGACCACCCGGAGCTGATCGCGATGCGCTACGAGAAGTCGCTGCTGCCGACCCCCGAGCGGCTGACCTGGCTGCAGAAGGAGCTTCAGCGGATGATCGCGAGCAACAACTACGCCGGCGAGCCCGGGCTGATGATGGCGTATCTCGGGTACCAGACCGAGGCCCCGAACTTGGTGAAGTTCGGGCTGGGGCTGGCGACCAGCACGCTGCCGAACGACCCGCTGCTGCCGCTGCTCAAGCGGATCTGGCTGGACGGCGAAGCGGCCCCGGAGCCGGCGGCGGAGGATGCCGCGGGAGGCGTGGACGACAACGCGAAGTAGGACGGGCGGCGGGGTCTGGCCCGGGCCTAGTCCGGGTCTAGTCCGGGTCTCGGGGAGGTTCTGCGCGAAAATCTCCATCTTGGCGGAAGGTTGACGGATCGAGGCGCGGTGCGGGTTAGCATGGGGCCTGGAAAGGATGATCGTTGTGGTGTAACGGCCCGCGGTGTTTGGGGCTGGATGGGCACGGTGGAAACGGCCGATAACTGCTGGGTGTCAGGATCGCAGCGGTGGACGTGGCTGAGCGGGGTCGAGCGGGATCGGCCGGTGCGGGATGGACAGATGGGCATTCGCGTGAATGACAGACAGGTTGAGCGGTTCGTGCAGACGGCCGTGGCGACGCAGGTTTGACAGAGATGGCAACCCCCCCGATACCAACAGACAGCAAGACGACGCCGGCGAAGCCGCGCGCCAGTCGTGCGGCGGACGGACGGGGTGGATCGACCGGGCTGCCGGTGACGGACGGGGCTAAGGCGTTGTCCTCCACGGGCCGGGCGGTGGACGAGCCGGTGAGCTCGGCCCCGTCTTCTGGGCTGTCCCTTACGGACTTCTTGGACTTGGCGACCCTGCAGGACGTGCAGGACTCGTTCACGGCGGTGACGCGGCTGGACACCTCGGTCTTGGATGCTGCGGGTCAGCCGTTGACGCTGCCGACCGACGCGGTGTCTCGGGCGGCGTCGGACTCGGTGCTGGACCAGCTGATCACGCCGGAGGTGGAGGCGACGGACGGTAGGCTGACGGCACCGATTGTGGTGGAGGGCCGGACGCTGGGGTCGATCCGCGTGCAGAGCCGGGCCCTGGAAGCCGGTGAGCTGGACCGGGAAGCGGAGGCGCGGTTTGCGTCGGTGTTGACCCGGCTGGGTCTGGACGAGGAGGCGCGGGCGGAGCTGAGTGCGGCGGCCTCGGCGGTGTACGGGGCGAAGACGGCGGCATCGGCGCAGCTGCTGGTGCTCATTGCCAACGCGATCGCCCGGCTGTGCTACCAGCAGCACACCGCGGAGCAGCGGCTCGACGAGCTGTCGGTCCTCTACAAGCTCTCGACGATCCTCTCGACGCGGGGGAACCTGCAGGCGGTGCTTGATACGGCGGCGCGGTCGGCGGCGGAGGTGATGAAGGTGCGGGCGACGTCGATCCGGCTGCTCGAGGGCCGGCCGCCGGACCAGCAGCTGAAGCTCGCCGCGTCGTTCGGGCTCTCGCAGGGCTACCGGGACAAGGGCGACGTGATGCTCGCGCAGTCGAAGCTGGCCCAGCGGGCGCTGCGGGGCGAGATGGTCTACGTCGGCGACATGCAGCACGACGACCGGGTGGTGTTCCCGCAGGCGGCGGCGGAGGAGGGGCTGGCGTCGTTCGTGGCCGCGGGCATGGTGGCGAACGACCAGCCGATCGGGACGGTGCAGCTGTTTACCGAGGAGCCGCGGGTGTTCACGCGGTCCGAACAGGACCTGCTCCGGGCGATCGCGCAGCTGCTGGCGACAGCGATCGAGAACGCCCGGCTGGACGCACAGCGGGCGGCGTCGCGGGACATGGTGCGGCAGCTGCACCTGGCGGCGGACGTGCAGCGGCGGATGCTGCCGTCGCGGATGCCGAACCTGCCGGGCGTCGAGGTCGCAGCGCGGTATGTGCCTTCGCTGGACCTGGGCGGCGACTTCTACGACTTCATCCGGCTGGACTACTCGCTGGGCCTGGCGATCGGCGACGTGGTGGGCAAGGGCGTGGCGGCGTCGCTGCTCATGGCGTCCACGCGGGCGGCGCTGCGGGCCTACGCCCAGGACCTCTACGACCTCGACGAAGTGATCAGCCGGGTGAATACCGCCCTGTGCCGAGACACGCGGGACAACGAGTTTGCGACGCTGTGGTACGGCACGTTGGACCCGCTCACGATGCGGCTGACCTACTGCAACGCCGGGCACGAGCCGCCGCTGCTGCTGCGCCCGGGCGAGCCGGACCCGATCCCCCTGGACCTGGGCGGCATGATCGTGGGCGTCGACCCCAACACGGAATACGAGAAGGGCATCTGGGACTTCGAGCCCGGCGACCTGCTGCTGCTCTACACCGACGGGTTAGGTGACGCGATGAACGGCGACGACCAGCGGTTTGGCCGAGACCGCATCGACGAGGTTTTGCGGGAGTGTGCGGACAAGTCGGCGCAGGACGCGCTCAACCACATCCTCTGGCAGATGCGGCGTCACACGGGCCCGCGGCGGGGGACGGACGACACAACGCTGGTGACGCTGCGGGTGAAGTAGGGCGTTAGCGCGTGGAATGGGATGGGGTATAACGGTGTCCATCGAACCCGGGGACGCCGTGCCGCGTGAGGATTATGAAAACCTGACCGATGCCGACTTTGAGGGGCTGGAGCCCTTGGTGCCCGCGGGAGCAGACCGGCAGCCCATCCTTGACGAAGTGGTAGAGCGGTGGGCGAATCAAACGCACGACTTGCCTAGAGAAATTGCGGCGCTGTCGGTCCGGACAGATGGCTTTTGAGCAGCACCCCGCTGTACTCGTGCGGCTCGATATTCGAGATGACAATCCGGGTGCAGAACCGATCGACTTGGGTGAGGATCTGCTGCGGCCTTTGGCTAGACGTTTGGCGGTGGAGTCTGAGGGCGATGGTAGGCAAACATCCGAAGAACCCAGCGATTCAGCCCAAGCCAAGAGGGTTGTGCCTCGTATGGTTGCAGCACTGATTGGTTGTCGGATTCATCGTTTGCAGGCCGGAGACCTAGCCCTGCACGCCCATCTGGTTGGGTATGCGTGCCGATTTGAAAGTTATGTAGATTTTCGATCATCTACATTCGATGGTGATATCAATTTGAGTTTGGCGCGATTTACAGGTAGTGCAGAATTTAGGCAGGCAACATTTTATGGGAGTGCTACATTCCGACGTGCCAAATTTGCGGATCACGCAATGTGGTTTGCGGCAAAGCACAATGGGATAGCCGACTTTACATCAGCCTCTTTTGATGTCGTTGCTTTCTTTGGGGCCACCGTATTCCAGTACTCAGCATTCTTTAGAAAAGCCCAATTTGGAGCTTATTCCGAATTTACTGGGGTGAGATTCTCCAGCATAAATGGGCGAACAGAGTTTGATGCGGCGAGGTTCAATGGGGATGTGGAATTTTACAGCACGGAATTCGGCGGTCATTTGTCCGCTTGCGACACAGTGTTTGCCGGCCGTGCGTTGTTCCGTGATGCGGACCTGCGTCTAGGAAAGGTGTCTGATGCGGGCAATTTTCGGCAGCGTTATCGTCTTGGTCGAAGCGTACGTTTAGCGGTCAGTGGTTGGTTGGATTGGGAACGGGTCCGTAAGGCTGGGGAACTGACGGCATTGACGCGGGTGTCGTATCTGGCGTTGCTCGGTGTGCCGTTGTTGGCGGGGCTGTGGGCACCGGCGCGGGCGTGGATTGCGCGGCAGAACACGGCGTTCGAGCGGGTCGAGGGGCGGTTGGGGGAGTTGGTGGAGAAGTCGCCGGCGGAGCCGGCGGTGTTGCGGGAGACGCTGGAGGCGGCGCGGAGCATGGTGGACGTGACGCTGCCGGAGGCGTTGCCGGTGGGGTGGCTGCTGGCGTTTCTGGCGGCGTTTTGGGTGGCAGTAGCGCAGTTGATTTATCAGGTGCGGGTGCCGGAGCTGATCCGGGAGAGCAGCGTGGACGATCTAGTGGATGCCGCGAACGAGATCAACCGGCAGGACAACGGGATCAGTGATGAGCGGCTGCGGCAGGCGGTGGACTACCTGCACACGGCGGCGGCGAAAATGCCGCACCGGCACAACGCGTGGTTCGTGGAGCGGGGGTCGCGGACGGTGTGGATCCCGAACAACGTGGAGGAGCATTTCAGGGATGCAGAGGTGGACGAGCCGAGGCCGGAGGGGGCGGCGGAGGATTGGGTGCCGATGAAGAAGGTGAAGGCGTTGGGGCAGGAGGTGGACGCGGCGGACCGGAAGCGGATCGCGATCGAGGAGGGGCAGAAGGCGAGGTATGCGGTGGCGGCGTTTGAGGTGCGGGCGTCGGCGTGGCTGTCAGGGGGGCTGTATGGGGTGGCGGGGTTTTTGCTATTGATGATCGTGCTCCGGCAGTTGGGGCATGTGGCGGCGGTGTCGGGTGTGGAGGGGTTGGCGTGGGCGATGCGGCCGTTTGTGGGGGATTGGTTCGTGGGCTTTGTGTTGATCATGATGGGGTTGATGCTGGTGGGGACGGTGGCGGGTGCGTGGCTGGCAAAAGAGGGGAGTTGGGCGGCGAAGGGGTTTGAGAAAGCGGTGGACGGGGTGGCGGCGAAGTGGACGCTGTGGAGAGAGAAGGGGCAGTCGAGTTAGGATCAAGGTGTGGTGAAGATGGAGAAGCCAGGCGGCTGAGCGGTTTGAACGAGTTGGATCGGGAGGCGTGTGGATCTGGCGAAAGTGGCGTCCGGGCCGTTGTATTGCGGCGGGATTGGGTCTATAAGCGGGGTGGTAAAGCCTGTGTGTTGTGATTTCGGGAAGTGGAGTGATGGCGAGTTCAACGGCAGAGACGGGTCGGTTCGAGTGCCCTGCGTGTGCGCGGCGGTTCAAGTGGAGCGAGGCGGTGGTGGGGCGTCGGGTGAAGTGTCCGTGTGGGGAGCGGTTCAGGGTGCCGGATGCGCCGTTGGGTCAGCGAGGCGGGGGCCGGGTCGGTGAGGGCGAGGCGGGGGTGGGTGCGCCGCTGGTATCGGGGCGGAAACGGTCGTCCGGTGCGGGCGGGGCGGGAGGGGCGAGTGGTGGGGGTCGGCGTGTGTCGAAGCCGAAGGGGGAGGACTGGCTTGCGGCCCTGGACGCGGTGGACGGGGGCGGTGCCGTGAAGCCGGTGGCGTACGAGTCGACCGGGGCGGCGGCGGGCGGTTCGGTCGGCAAGGCGAGCGGCAAGCGGAAGCGGAAGAAGTCGGACGAGGCGGCGGGGATCTCGTGGGAGAGCGATGAGGACGCGGGGGCGGGCTCAGCGGCGACGACGATGCGCACGCTGGAGAGCCGGCTGTCGCCGGCCGGCGACGAGTCGGAGAGGGTGTGGCGTGTGGGGGTGAATATCGCGGGGGTGGGGTTGCTGGGGCATGTGCTGGGGATGGGGGCGATGGTGCTGGGGATGGCGGGGCTGGTGTTCGCGGTGGCGGGCGCGACGACGCCGGCGGACCTGCAGCAGACGGCCACGGAGTCGCTTTGGCTGTACGGGCTTGGCGCGTTGGGGATGGTGCTGGGCCCGTTGCTGGGGCTGGCGGCGCCGGCTCAGGCGGGGCGGAACTCGATCATCGGGTGCCTGGCGAGCTTCGCGGGGATCATCGCGGTGGCGGTGGGCCTGGGGGCGATCGGGGCCGGGCCGTTCCTGACCCTGGTGGGGATCCTGGGGATCGTGGTGCTGTATGTGATGATCTTCGTGTTCTTCATGCAGTACTTCGCGGACCTGGCGTCGTACATCGGTCGGCCGGGGCTGTCGGCGTTGGCGCTGACGCTGCGGAAGGCGTTGTTCACGCTGGTGGCGGTGGGCTTTGTGATGGGGGTCGTGTTGTTCGCGCTGCCGACGGTGGCGAACATCGCGAGCGTGCTGCAGGGGATCGCGTCGTTGGCGTGGTCGGTGGCGTACCTGGTGATGGCGGTGGCGATCGGCTGGCACGCGGTGCGTTGGTGAGATGCGGCTGTGGCGGGGCCGGTGCGACGGGTCGGGGCGGGTGGGGTGGGTAGGGCGGGTGGGCTAGAGTGGGGGGATGCAGACGGGAACGGATCCAGTGCGTGGGGTGTTGGCGTCGTTGGGCGCGGCGTTCATCCCGTGGGGGCCGCCGGACGACACGGGGGTGGTGGAGCTGGCCGAGTCGTTCGGCGCGTATGAGGCGGAGTACGGCGCGATCCGGCAGCGGGTGGGCTTGATGGACCTGCCGATGCGGGGGGTGCTGGAGCTGAGTGGCGGCGAGGTGAAGGACTTCTTGCACCGGCTGCTGAGTTGCGAGATGAATGGCCGGTCGGGCGGCGAGTCGTTCGGGGGGATGCTGCTGAGCGACGACGGGAAGGTCTTGGCGGACCTGGTGGTGCACCACGGGGACGAGTCGACGTGGCTGGAGGGGGACGTGTTTGATCTGCCGGGGGTGCGGGAGGCGTTGGATCGGCGGTTGTTTGCGGAGGATGTGGAACTCGCCGAGGTGGAGACCTTCCGGGGGCGGCGGTGTTTTTGGCTGGTGGGGCCGGCGGCGGTGAAGGCGTTGTCGGCGGTGGCGGCGGCGGACCAGTCGTCGGCAGGGCACGCGGGGATGAGTGGGGCGGAGGTCGTCGAGCGGGTGGGGGGCACGGCCGGGACACACCATGTGGTGGCGTTGGAGGGTGGGCCGTTGGCGACGGTGTATCGGTGGGACCTGGGGCGCGTCGGGCGGGTGCTGGGCGTGCGGGTGTGGGTGAAGCGGGAAGATGCGGCCGCGGTGTATGGGAAGCTCTTGGGCGCGGTGGGGTATGAGCTGGAGCCGGGGGACGGGGGGATGGACACCGAGGCGGCGGCGGCGTGGGCGGCGCGGCGGCGGGAAGGCCTGCGGGGTCGGCCGGTCGGGTGGTCGGCGGTGAACACGGTGCGGATCGAGGAGGGGGTGGTCTGGCCGCACGTGGACTTCGGCCCGGACGCGCAGCCGGCGGAGCTGGGCAAGATGAAGTTCGAGTCTGCAGTGAGTTTGACGAAGGGGTGTTACGTCGGGCAGGAGGCGGTGGCGCGGATGCACAATCTGTCGCATCCGAAGCGGGTGCTGGTGGCGTTGGAGATGGCGGACGAACGGCTACCGATCGCCGGTGCGCAGGTGTTTGAGGCCGACCCGGAGAAGCGGGCGAAGGCGCCGCGGGGCGGGGTGATCGGCGCGTTGACGAGTTCAACCAACGCGCCGCTGCGGGGCCAGAAGGCGGTCGGTATTGCGATGATGAAGTGGGGCAAGCACCGCAAGGGCGTGAAGGTCGCGGTGGCGGCGGACGGGGAGATGGTGGAGGCGGAGGTGCTGGGTTTGGGGGAGTGAAATGAAAGAAGAGGCCCGGTCAATCACGGACCTGTACGAAGTAGTCAGTTACGGTTCAGACCACTCGCCTGATGGCGGTAACGGGCCGGATACGTGTTGTCTTGTCGTGGCGGATAATCTCGAAGAGGCGGTTTGGCACGCGGAAGTCAATGGTTTTCGGGGACGGACGGCCGACGTGGTGCATTACCTCGGGACGTTGGCGAATCCTTGGCCCTACTCGACGATCATACGCGGACCCTATTACCAACATGCGGTCTGTTTCGGCTTTGACATGTGGCACTGGATTGAAGATAAGTCCGGTGGCGGGGTATGGGAGAAGGAGGAACGCGAACAGGACGCCAGCTGATCAACGCGATCGCTCTCTGTGCTACGCCGGCTTTGTGAGCGCGTGTTCCTGTAGGTCGATCAGATCGACGAACTCCAAAGCGGCGGTGTGGGTGGCTTCGAGGTGGACTTTGGGGGCGACGCCGGCGTCGAGGGCTTCTTGCCAGCGTTGGGCGCAGAGGCACCAGTGGTCGCCGGGCTTGAGGCCGGGGAAGCGGTATTCGGGCCGGGGGGTGGAGAGGTCGTTGCCGCGGGACTGGCTGAATTCGAGGAAGGCGGCGGTCATTTCGGCGCAGACGACGTGGACGCCGGTGTCGCCGGTGCCGGTGTTGCAGCAGCCGTCGCGGTAGAAGCCGGTGAGGGGGTCGGTGGAGCAGGGCAGGAGATCGGAGCCGAGGATGTTCTTGGGCATGGGGGAGGTTAGGCGTTGCGTCGGCGTGAGGGTGCCGTGGGGCTGCCGGGCCGACACGGCCCGGCTCGCTTTGGTGTCGTGGGTTTACTTCACCTTTGCGAGGGGGAGGAGGCGGGCGGGGGGGATCTCGTCGTCCTTGCCGTCGAACATCACGGCATTGAGTCGGTCGCCCTCGAGGTGGCGCTTGTAGACATTGACGGGGCGGATGGCGGCGAGGGTGTCGGAGTGCTTGACGACGACCTGGGGCTGAACACGGGATGAGTCGTACTTGTACCAGGTGGTGTTTTGGAGCCGCCATTCGGTGGTGCGTTTCCACTTGGGCATGGGGATGCGGACGGCGAGGACTTCGATGCCGGGGTGTTGTTCCTGGAGGCGGGCGACGGCGGCGGCGATGACGGCGTCGCGGTCGGGCTCGCCGAAGGCGTCGGCCGGGAGGGTGTTGGACTGGATGATCTGGTCGCGGAGGGAGGCGGCGAGTTTCTTGACGTCGGCTTCGGCCTGGTTGACGCGGTCGACCTGGGTCTTGCCGGCCGCGGGGTCGAGGGCGGCGAGGAGGTTGGCACGGTCGCGGGCGAAGCCGAGCTGCTGCTGGACGCCGCCGTTGGGCCCGAAGAAGGCGGGGGCTTTCTTGTCGACGCCCTGCTGGGCGAACTTGCGGACGTTGGCGAGGTCTTCGGCGATGGCGGCGGGGATCTGGGGCTGATAGGCGCGGGCTTTGTTGAGGAACTCGGCACGGCGTTGCTGGAAGCCCTTGAGGGCTCGG
Organism: Planctomycetota bacterium; assembly: GCA_038749105.1. Lineage (GTDB taxonomy): Bacteria > Planctomycetota > Phycisphaerae > Phycisphaerales > Phycisphaeraceae > JBCCOW01. Next base: position 18,525 of record JBCDIM010000032.1, on the reverse strand, counting down.
CCGAGGACGACGCCCTCGGGGAAGCTGTGGGTGATCAGCGGGCCGTATTTGGTGGCGATGCGTTGGGCCTCGGCGAGGGTCGCTTGGTCGTCGGTGAGGGTCTGGGTGAAGCGGGCGAAGTGGCTGGCGTCCAGGGAGAAGAAGCGGTAGCGGTCGGTGAGGTTGGAGACCTTGTCGGTGTCGGGCTTGAGTTCGGGGTCTTTGGTGAGGGGGCCGGCTTTCTGGAGCGGGGCGGTGAGTTTCTGGAAGCGGAGCAGTTCGGCTTCGAGGCCCTTGGCGGCGGTGATGAAGGCCTGGGTTTCTTGGGCCAGTTCGGGGTGGTCGGCGGGGAGGGCCTGGATGTTGGTGGCGGCTTTTTGGGCTTCGGCGCGGGCCTGGTTGAGGTTCTGGAGGGCGGCCATGGCGGCGGGGTACTGGACGGGGGTGTTGGCCTTTTCGAGCGGGTCGAGCCGGGCCTTGAGCTGCTTGGTCCAGTAGTCGGTCTGGCGGGTGGTCCAGGCGAGGTCTTTTTTGAGCTTGACCTGTTCGCGGTTGAGGGGGGGCTTGGCGGGGGCGGCGGGCTGGGCGGGTTGGCCGTCGGCGGCGGGTGGCGGTGGCGGGGCGTTGGTGGGGTCGAGGATGCGGAGGGTCTGGTTGGCGAGCTGGCGGGCGGCGTTGTACTTGGCTTTGGCATCGGCGACGCCGGTGCCGTCGGCGGGGAGCTGGGCGAGCCGGGCCTTGGCCTGGTCGAGCTGCCCGATGCCCTGGTTGAGCCGAGAGAGGGCGAGCTTCTTGCGAGAGCCCTTGGCGGGGTTGGCGGCGGTGCCGGCGGCGGAGGCTGCGCTGCTGATGTTGCTGTCGGCGGAGCGGATCTGGGCGTTGGCTTGGCGGAGCACCTCGGCCTGGGCGTCGGAGAGGTCGCCGGCGTGGGCGGGGCTGAGGGTGAGGGTGAGGGCGGTCAGCAGGGCGAAGGCGGAGGTGAGGCGGGGCATGATGGGTTCCGGTCGGGGGTGATGGGCCGAGACGCCATCGTGCCAAGGGTTGGGAGGGGATGCAAGGGGTTGTTTGGGGTTGTGTGCGTGTGGTGGGTGGGTTCAGGTGGGGGGTTGTGGCTTGGTGGGCCAGTGGTTTTGGAGGTCGTCGAGGGTGCGGAGCAGGGCTTTTCGGCGGGCGCGGTTGTGGGTGTGTTCGAGGGGTTCGGAGCTGTCCCAGAAGTTGGTGAGCTTGAAGGTGTGGCCGGCTCGGGTGTAGAGGGCGATGGGTTGCTGGGAGTGGGTTTCGAAGAGGGCGAGTTCGGCGGTGGCGTTGGCTTCGTAGACGTAGGTGGGGAGCATGCCGAGGGTGAGGATGGACAGGGGCGGGAAGCGGTCGTGGTAGTCGGCGGAGCTGGTCAGGGTGTAGACGGCGAGGAGGTCGGCGTTCTGTTGACGGGCCTGGGCGAAGAGGTGTTCGGGTGCGTTGAAGGCGGCGGCGTAGCCGGAGCCGAGGACGGTTTTTGTGAGCGGCTTGGTGTTTGGGTTGGCGAGGGGTTCGGCGGCGGCGAGGGGTGAGCGTTGGACGAGGCGTTGGAGGTCTTGGGTTTGGAGGTGGTGTTGTTGGCCGTGCGGGAGCATCTGGAGGTAGCGGTCGTTGGTGCTGGGGGTAGGGGGTTGGAAGAAGTGGTAGCCGTGCGTTTGGTCCCAGACGTGGGGCTGGATTTCGACGAGGGCGAGTCGGAGTCCGGGGCGGAGGGTGAGGGTTGAGGATGCAGCGGTGGTTGGTTGGTGGGTGGGATGGAGGATGCGGGTGCGGGTGGGGGCGTCGAGGCCGAAGGGTTGGAGGTCGGCAAGCGGGGGGCTTTGGGTGTAGGGGATGCGGCAGCCCGAGCAGGTGATGCAGAGCAGGGCGAGAGCGAGAAGGGCGGCGGAGTGGGCGCGCGGGATAGGCATCAGGGGTATGGCTCGTGTGGTGGGGCGCCGTGGGCTTCTTTGGGGAGGTGGGTGTTTAGTCGGGGACGGTGGTGTCGTAACGGACGCCGTCGGGGACGGGGAGGCCGACGGGGACAGTGACGCCGTGGGTGCCGGAGGTGGGCTGCGTGGTGTCGACGGCGAGGAAGGCGGTGTAGTCGGACATAAGGGAGTAGGACAGGGCGGTGGTCTTGATCTGGTGTTGGAGGTCGGCGGGGTCGTTGGAGTGGGCGAGCTGGTCGTGGAGGTCGGCGATCTTTCGGCGGGCCCAGACCTGGGCGAGCTCGGGGCCGGCGGTGGTGGGCGGGGAGTCGGCGGTGACGGGGTTGATGAGCAGGTCGTAGCGGCCGGCTTGGCCGGTGACTTGGACGGTGGAGGGCTTGCCGGTGAAGGTGCCGGTGAGGATGACGGGGCGATCGACGAAGAGGTCGGGGAGGTTTTGGGGGTAGACGTTGGCGACGTTCATGGCCCCCCAGTCGATCTTGAGGTCGGTCATCGCGGGGTGGGCGATGCGTTGGAAGTAGAAATCCATGATGGCGGCCGCGTCGTCGTCGAGGGACAGGTAGGCGGCGGCCCCGCGGCCCGCCTTTGCCATGCGGTTGAGGAGGTAGCGGTTGGGGGCTTGGCCGACGCCGAAGGAGAAGACGCGGGCTTCGCCGAGGTACTTGTGGATGGCGGCGAAGATCTGGCGTTCGTTGCCGATGTAGCCGTCGGTGAGGAAGGTGACGGTGCGGTAGCGGTCGGGGTCGTGGGGGAATTGGAGGGCGGCGCGGATGCCCTCGAGCATGTGGGTGCCGCCGGAGCCGCGGAGGCCATCGACGTACTCGATCGCGCGGGTGATGTTTCCGGGGGTGGCGGGGACGGGGTCGGGGCCGAAGGCGGAGGCGTCTTGGGAGAAGCGGATGACCTGGAAGGTGTCGGTGGGCCGGAGCTGTTGGAGGGCGTGCTTGATGGCGGCCTTGGCCTGAGCGATGGGCTTGCCGTTCATGGAGCCGGAGCAGTCGAGGACGAAGACCATCTCCATGTCCTGGCGGGTGAGGCCTTGGAGGTCGTCGGGGGGGAAGAGCATGAGGGAGAAGTAGCCGTTGCCCTGGTCGTCTTGGTGGGTGACGAGTCCGGAGTTGATGCGGTCGCCGGTGACTTTGAAGGAGAGGACGAAGTCCTTGTTGGGGAGGGCGGCTTCGTTGGCGAGGGTGATGTTGAGGGAGCCGTCGTCCTGGGGTTGGGTGGTGACGGGGTGGGAGCGGGAGGTGGTGGACTGGACGGCGACGCCGGGGTTGAGGTTGACGGAGAGGGCGATGTCGTGGCCGGGGCGTTGGTGGGGTTTGAGGTAGGGGGTGGTGGTGCCCGAGGTGGTGGGTGGGGTGGTGGGTTTGGAGCCGTGGGCGACGGGGGTGATCGGGTCGGCGGTGTGGGGTGGGTTGAAGCGGGGGCCGACGACCATGGGGAAGACGAAGTGGTATTGGCCCTTGGAGTAGGCGAGGGTGTTGAAGTAGCGGATGGAGATGTCGATGGCCTTGCCGGGCTCGAGGTTGGCGACCTTCTGGGTGAAGATGTTGGGGCGCTGCTGGGTGAGCAGGGCGGCGCGGTAGCCCTGGGCCTTGGCCCGGGCGTAGAGCTTCTCGGCTTCTTCCTTCTCGCGGATGAGGCCGCGGATCTTGCGGTCGCCGATGGTCATCACGAACTCGGAGACGGCGGCGTCCTGCGGCAGGGGGAAGACGTAGACGGCCTCGATCTTGGTATCAAAAGGGTTGTGGAATTGTTGGGTGACGTCGACGGTTGCGAGGTAGCCGGTGATGGCGGCGCGGACGTCGGTGTGCTTGAGGGGGAGGGGGATGGTTTCGGTGGTTGCGGTGTCGGAGGTGCGGGGTTCGATCTTGTCTGTTGGACGGAGGGCGAGGAGGGCGCCGGACGCGGGGGTGGGTTCGGTCTCCGATGTGGCTGGAGAAGCGTTGCCCCGAGCGGGGGTGGAGATGATCCAGAGTTCCTCGCCGGGGGCGGCGGAGGCGAGGGGCTGAGGATCGGGGGCGTTTTCGTGGTCGGTTGATGCTTCGGTTTCACTGAGGCGGCGTTGGGTGGTGCCGGTCCATGGCGGGGCACCATCGGGGGGGATAGCCGCAAAGCCTGCGACATCGACGGGTCGGCGGGCGCTCTCGCCTAGGCGGTCTCCGAGGTTGCTGCGGGCGCCGGGCTCGCCGCCGAGGTATCCGTCGCTGAAGGTCGAGGGCGATTGGGTTGTAGTGCACGCGGCGATGATGACGAGGCTCGCGCAGGTGAGGAGGGTGAGGGCGGCGGCGGTGAGGGATCGGCGTCGGGTCATGGCGTGGGGTTACTCAGGGTGACGGTGGCGGGGATGGGCTGGCCTTGGGGGTTGGCGGCTTGGGTGAGGGTGGCGGTGAGGCCGAGGGTTTTGATGAGTTGTTCGGGCGTGCGGTTGGCGAGCGGGTTGGGTGGGGTGACGTAGGCGTGGACGGTGGCGATGACGGTGGGCTTACGGGGGAGGTCTTCCGGGGGGGCGAGGGAGAAGTCGGCGAGGATGAGTCGGTCGATCGGGTGATCGGGTTGGGCGGTGGTGCGGTCGTAGCGGGCGGGGTTGGGAAAAGCGGGGAGGTTGGGGGCGTTCTCGATGCCGACGATTTGGAAGGTGCCGTGGGTGGCGGTGAGCTCGAGTTGGTAGGCGGCGAGGGGTTGGCCCTGGGGGTCGAGGGTGATGGGGAGGGCGAGGAAGTGGCCCTGGGGGGGGGTGGCTAGGCGTATGGGTTGAGTCGTGTCGGGGGTTGCGGGGCCGTTCCCGGACAGCGGCGCGGCGGTGAGGAGTACGAGCAGGGTGATGGCGGCGTGGCCCACGGCGAGACGCCGCGGGCTTCTGGACTTGTCTTGGGTGGCGGGTGGTGGGGTCATCGGAGGGCGACGGCGTGTTGGGCGAGGAAGTCGACGTCGTCGGCGTTGGTTTGGCCGTCGGCGTTGGGGTCGGCGTTGGCGAGGTGGGGGTGTTGGGTGGGGTTTTTCAGGTGTTGGGCGAGGGCGAAGGCGTCGAGGATGTCGCGGGTGCCGTCGGCGTTGAGGTCGTGGGGGTGGGGGTGAGCGGGTGTCTGTTTCGCTGCAGGACTCGCGGGACTCAGGCCAGAGAGCTGCTCCGCGTAGTCGTTGACCAGATAGAGCACGAACGCGAAAGCGATAGCGGCGGCAGCAGCAAGGGGCAGGCCGATCTTCAAGGCGTAGTTGCGTGGGGCAAACTTGAGGCGGAGGTAACGCCGGCTGTCGTTGACGATGGCCTGGTCAAGGGTGGGGGGGACCTCGGGGAGGGTTGGCTGGGCGTCGCGGAGGGCGGCTTGGAGTACGGGGGGGAGCTTGGGCTCGGGTTGGTCGTTGGGTGGGGGCACGTTCATGGAAGACGCCTGCGGGGTGAAAGGTTCACGGGTTAGAAAAAGTTTTTGGTCGCGGGGTGTTCGCGGAGCTTGGTTAGCGCGTGGTGGAGGCGCGACTTGACGGTGCCGAGGGGCAGGTCGAGGGCGGTGGCGATGTCGGCCAGCGGCATGTCGTCGACGAAGCGGAGGAGCACGACCTCGCGGTGCTCGGGGGAGAGGGGGGCGAGGAGGTGGTCGAGCTGGGTGGGGTCGGCGGCGGGGTTGTCGGGTGCTTGGGGAGCGGGGACGGAGGGGAGTGGCGCGTCGGCGTTGGTGGGGGTGCGTCGGCGTTGTCGGGCGGCGGCGTGGGTGGCGTTCTTAGCCACGGGGTAGAGGTAAGTGGTGAGTTTGGCGGTCAGGGTGAAGCCGGGGAACTGTCGGAGCAGGGTGGTAAAGGTGTCCTGCATGGCGTCGAGGGCGAGGTGGGTGTCGCCGTGGGCGAAGCGGGTGGTGACGTGGAGGACGTAGTCGCGGTGCCGGCGGTAGAGGGCCTCGAATGCCTGGCCGGCGGCGGGGTGGTGGCCGGCGTTGATCCGGGCGACGAGTTGTTCGTCGGTAACAGGCGGCATGCTTAAGGGGCAAGGGGCTGGGCGACAGGTTAGGGGGGATTGGGGTAGAGTCTGGGTTGGTCTGCGTTGGTTCTTTGAAGGGTCAGGTCTTTGGCACGGACGGCGGTGATTTCGGACATCCACGGGAACCTGGTGGCGCTCAAGGCGGTGCTGGCGGATATCGAAGAGCGCGGGGTGGACCGGATCGTGTGTCTGGGGGACATCATCGGTTACGGCCCGGAGCCGACGGCCTGTCTGGATATGGTGCGGGAGCGGTGCGAGTTCGCGTTGATGGGGAACCACGACTTCGCGGTGCTGTACGAGCCGACGAGCTTCAACACCTCAGCGGAGCAGGCGGCATTCTGGACGCGGAAGCAGTTCGAGCAGGAGCCGGACCCGGCGAAGCGTCGGGAGCGGTGGGAGTATCTGGGGAACCTGTTGATCCGTCGGTGGGACCACGGTTCGTTGTGGGTGCACGCGTCGCCGCGTCGGCCGATCAACGAGTACATCTTCCCGGATGACGTGGTGTCGGCCCCGAACAAGATGCACCAGATTTTTGATCGGGTGCGGACGCGGTGTTATGTGGGGCACACGCACCAGCCGGGGGTGTTTACGGACGAGCCGGACTTCTATCCGCCGGGCGATTTGGGGGGGGCGTACACGTTCTTGGAGGGGGAGAAGTGCATCATCAATCCCGGGAGTGTGGGGCAGCCGAGGGACCGGGACCCGCGGGCGAGCTACGCGGTCCTGGACGAGCCGGACGCAGAAACCACGGAAGCGTCGGGGGCTGAAGGCGGGGCGAGCGAGGTGGACGGGCCACGGGCGAAGGTGGTGTTCCATCGGGTGGAGTACGACGTGGAGTCGGTGGTGGCTCACGTGGCGCAGATCAACGAGCTGTCAGACTTTCTGGGGCAACGTTTGTTGGAGGGGCGGTAGGGCTTGGCGGGTCGGCGCGTTAAGCTGCGGGGGTTCGGTTGGATAGTTGATGAAAGGGGTTGCGATGCGAAGTCGATCGGTTCGTGGGTTTGGGCTCATGGAGTTGCTGGTGGTGTTGGGGGTGTTGGTGGTCCTGGGCTCGGTGACGCTGGCGTCGACTGCCAACAACCGGCGGTCGGCGCGGCAGGCGACGAATAGCACGCAGCTGCGGGGGATCCATCAGGGGGCTGTGATCTTCGCGCAGGGCAACAAGAGCAACTTCCCGGGGATCGATGGGGTCGGCGCGCCGGTGCCGGGGAAGGAGATCCTGTACCGGGGTCGGGACGGTCGGCACACCGCGAGCCGGTTCGCCATCATGCTCAACGCAAACAGCTTCACGCCGGAGTACATCGTGAACCCCGCGGATGCCGGGGCGGAGCCGTTCCGGATGGGGCATCAAGCGGTGGCGAAGGCCGCGCTGGACGACCTGCTGACGACGGACCACCACTCGTACGCCGCGCTGAACATCAACGACGTGCGGGGCCAGGCCAACGAGCGGATCAGGGAGTGGTCGGAGACGCTGAACACGCGGGCGGCGGTGATCAGCGACCGCAACACGGGGGTGGACCGTGATCGTCAAGTGAGCTCGGTGTGGACCGAGCGGGACAGCGGCGAGTGGCGGGGCACGGTGGTGCACAACGACAACCACACGGTGTTTGAGATCAGTCACGAGAAGGACATGACGCAGTACGGCCAGGGCGAGAACAACCGCGGGGACAACCTGTTCGAGTCGGCGGGCGGCGCGGACGCGCTGATGACGTTCTACATGAACGATCGGCTGGAAGAGGAGCGGGCGCAGCGTGACGGCGGCCCGGGTGCCGGGCTGGTGCTTGCGGAGTAGCCATGAAGCGTGTGGCAGGCATGTAGGGCGCTAGCGGGGGTCATGGTCCACGTCGATCGGGCTGGGGGCTTACCGGGTGCGGTGGTGACGCTGGTGGTGATTGCGATCGTGGGGTCGGTGGCGGGGCGGGGTGGTTTGGAACGACAACCGGCTGGAGTTTGTGGGTTCGCCGGTGTTGGAAGACACGCGTTACGGCGACGGCGAGGCCAACGCGAAGGACCACCTGTTCGAGCGGGCTGGGCGCGAAGATGCCTGGATGACCTTCGATATGGATGAGCGGCTGAAGGAAAAGCAGACGCCGCGGGATGCGGGCGCAGTGATCCCTGAGATAGATTTGCCCTTGGGGGAGGAGCCGTTGTTCTGAGCCCGGCGGCGGTGGTGTGGTGGTTACAGGGCTGCGAGGGCTTCGTCGATGTCGTCGAAGAGCGAGAAGACGGCGTCGAGCTTGGTCACCCGGAAAAGGAACGCGACGTTTTCCGAGCAGTGGGCCAGCGAGATCCGGCCGCGGTGGTGCTCGGCTTCCTGTAACAGCTCAACGAGGCTGCCGATGCACGCCGAGGCCAAGAACTCGACGGACTGCAGGTCGAAGACGAAGTCGCGGGCGCTGTCGTAGCGGAGCTTGTCGATGCAGGACTGCACGCACTCCTGCATGTCGTGGTGCGAGACGTCGGCCTGGTGGAGGGTCGCGGTGACCACGCCGCCGCTCTGTTCGAGTTCGAAAGGCTCAGCCATGAGGGGTCCTCGTGGGGGTGGTGACCGCCAACGCGGCTTGTTGGGTTATCGGTCAATGGGCACGGCAGGCGCGTGCGACCGGGCAAGCGGGGGAAGAAAACCGCCTGTTGGGGTTGCCCAGGTGTTACAGACGGGCGGTGGCAAAGATGGAAGATCGGAGATGAAAGATGGTGGTTGAGGCCTGCCCCCCTCTTTCAGCTTGTGTCACTCAGCTTCGGTGTGGTTGGTGGCTGGGGCGGGCGGTGCGACGCGGCTGACGCGATAGGTGAGGGTGGCGTCGGGGGGGATGAGCGAGCCGACGCCGCGTGAGCCGTAGGCCAGGTAGGGGGGGATAGTGATGGTTCGGGACTCGCCGAGCTGGAGGCTGCGGAGCCCGAGCTCGAGGCCGGGGATCAGGGGGCTGACGCCGAGGGTCAGGGTGACGGGCTGGGCGTCCGCCCGGGTGTCGTGGAAGGGGGCCGTCTGGTCGTTGACGAAGGCCATCCAGTGGAGGTGGAGGGTGTCACCGGTTCGAGCAGGCGGGGTGTCTGTATCGGGCTGGCCGGGGGTGTTGGTGTGGGTGGTGATGCCGGGCTGGATATCGACGAGTTCGAGCTCGTAGCGGAGGGCGAATGGCGGGGTGCGGGGCGTAGAGGCGGCGGGATCGGGGCGCGGGGCCGGTCGAGCGGGCGGTTCGGCGTTGGGTTGGATGAGGTGGTTGGGGGCGAGCACGGAGCGGGCTTCGCCGAGACGGAGCCCGGTGAGCGCGAGCTCCCAGGCCAGGGGGACGTGGCCGGCGTAGAAGACGAAGCCCAGCGGCGGGCCTGGGCGTGACTGGTCGAGGAGTGTGCCGTTGGGCGAATAGGTGGCGAAGTGGACGCGGACGAATTGGCCGGCGGTGGGCGTGGGCCCGTCGGTGAAGCGGGTGGTCAGCAGGCCAAACCCGTCGGGGGTCGTCGCGTAGGCGGCGTAGGGATCGCCCGGCGTGGTGGGCTGCGCGGTGAAACGGAGCGATGCGGGGGCGTAAGCCAGTCCAAGCGGGCGCACCGAAGCCCCTGTCGGCTCTTCCTGGGCCTCACCGGGCCAGACCTCCCGGAGCAGCGGCACGCTCTGCGCGTCGATCAAGCCCGACCACACCGCCCACGCCCCGCCTGCGATCGCGCCCAGCAAGACAAGCACGACCAAGACTAGCCGTCTCCGCTGCCGCCCCCGCTGTTTGCCGGTCGCATCGAGCACCTGTTGCCGCGACCGTTCCTGTCCGACCGCTCGGGCTGTCGCGCTCTTGGTGAGCAGGGCGTCGTACCGCTGCTCGTCCTTCTCGGACCCCTTCCGGGTGACCGCCGCATAGACGCCCTGCCCGGACGTCCGCTGGACCACATAGAAGATCCGGCCCTCCTCATCGCGGATCGCCCGGCCGACGTCCTGGTCCCGCACCTTGACCGGCTTACCCGAATACGGCGAATGGATGGTCAGCGGCATCGCGGGGGCTCCCTGGGGTCGGCGTCTGTCGGGGCGTCGTCCGTTAACCCGCATCGTAACCCGCAAAACCCACCTGTATCGGGCCGTCGCGGAGTCCCCGCCAGTTACACCTCAAGCACGCTGGCCTGCCGCGACGATCGCAACCGGTCAACGGTGATCTGCGCCGAGCTTCGGTGCCGCCCATCCCGCGACGCGAACGGTGATTCTTTTTGTTTGAGCCCCGAGCCCACCCCATGAGCAAGCAACAGGTGATCGACGCGATCTGCAAGCGGAACCGGAGTGCCCGGCCGGAATTCCTGGCCCGGTTTGATGACGAGGCGTTGCGGGACTACCTCGAACGATTGACGACCGTGCTCGGGCGTCGTGGCCGGGGCAGTGTTTGGGTCCGACAGGGCCAATGCCCCGCGGTCTCGACCCGTGTGCCCACCCGTGCCGCCTGAGTGGCTCGGTCCACCTGATCCACACCCCGGCGAATTACGTCGCTCGCGCCCGCCGCAGCAGACCCACCAATTCTTCCACATCCTTCCGCACGTCATCCACGTTCGGCGTCTCGCTGGCGTCGAGGCTGTCTAAGAGCTGCCCGGCCGCTTCGGAGATCGGTGCAAAGCCATATCCCCCGCCGCTGCCCTTGAGTCCCGAGCCGAGCTGACGCATCGTGTCCCAGTCTTTGGCGGTCAGGCAGCCACGGAGCTGCTGAACCTGTGCGGCCAGCCCGTCGACATATTCCATCAGCAGCGGGGCCATGTCCTCGTCGTCCGCCGCGGTCGAGACCAACGGGTCCACCGCCTGCCCGCCCGCCACGTCCACCAGCTGCTCAACCGCTTGCTTGAGCTCCTCGGCCTGGAACGGCTTAGCCAGCACCGAGCTGCACCCCGCCTGCATCGCCGCGTCGGCGGCCCCGCCCGACGAGTCCATCGTCAACGCGATCATCGGTGAGGTCAGCCCCAGGCCCTGCAGCTGCTCGATCGCCTCGGCCTCCTCGGCCGAAGCCACAGACACCAACGCCAGGTCAAACGAGCCCGAAGACGCCGCCCGCCCCGCCTCGGTCGACGTGGCCGCTTCCGTCACGTCCAGGCCTGCCTTCTTCAGCCACAACGCATACAGCTTCCGGTCCGTATCCGCCGATTCCAGCAGCAGAACCCTCGGCTTCTCCGACTCAGCCAGCTCCGCCACCGCGTCCGCCCCCAAGTCCTCCGCCCGCTCCTGTCGGTAACGGACTTCTTCGTCGCGTGTCATCTCCACGAACATCGCCAGGTCGATCAGGTCATCGAAGACCACCGACACCTCGTGCACAATCCCGCTCACATGACGGCAGTCGCGGATCCGACCCTCCACCGTCATCAGCTCCCCATCGATCGTCGGCAGTGTCACCAACGCCTGCACACCGGGATACACAAACCGGCCGTGGATAAACGCCATCCCCTGCTTCGAGAGGTTTCGGGGCAACACCGAGAGCCGGCTCGACGCCCCGTTGGGCTGCTGCAGACGCACCACCGTCCCCGGGGCCGTGAACTTCACCCGCAGGGACCGACGCTCCGCCGAGACCTGCTGCGCAGCGGCCTGCTCCAGCTGATTCACCAGCTTGGCCTTGTCTTTCTCACTCAACCGGATCGTTTCGATGGGCCGGTTGTCGGTGGGTTGCATGCGGTGCCTCGCAGAGTCTTAGCCGGTTTCCCCCTGTGATCCTTCCCGGCCCCCCGGTTGGGCTGGTCTAATTCCATCTCTGGAATCAGCATCTCCGATGAAAATCAGCGATGTGTCTTGGGATGTCATCGGACTAATCTCTGCATGACTTTTCAGGCCGAAGTCTGCATTTGGCCTCCTCTCAGGCCACCCACTCCAGCCCAAACGCCCGCGTCTTCGTTCCGCCCAAGCCCGCTTAGCCCCTACCCTCCAACAGCCCCCAGGCACCGCGATTATTGGACCCATGCCCGAAATCAACCTCTCCGTGCTCCTCCAGACACTCGGCCTCCCGCTGCCAAAGGGATGTCCCGACCCCACGCTCAAAAGCCTCACCGATGACTCACGGAGAGCCGGGCCCGGCGTGCTGTTTGTCGCACGAGGCAGCCAGCCCCAGACCGTGGGCTATATCCGGAGCGCCGTCGATGCCGGCGCGGCCGCCGTGCTCTGCGAGTTTTCCCCCGAACAAGTGCGTACTGAAGTCGGGCCCGACAAGCATTTGCCCCCGGTCCTCCAGGCTCCGCGCGTCGATCAGGCCCTCGCTGGCCGGCTCGCCGAAGCTCTGTACAGCCACCCCGCCCAACGCCTCAAGCTCCTCGCCGTCACCGGGACCAACGGCAAGACCACCGTCGCCTGGCTCGCCCAACACCTCCTCGCCCGACTCCAACACGCCGCTGGCCTCCTCGGCACCATCGTCACCGACACCGGCCAACCCGCCGGCCCTCAGCCCGCCGAACTCACCACCCCCGGCGCCATCCAGCTCACCGAGCTCCTCGCCGACATGGTCCAGAACCAGCTCACCCACGCCGTCCTCGAGACCTCCTCCCATGCCCTCCACCAGGGCCGGACCCACCAACTGCCCTTCGCCTCCGCCGCCTTCACGAACCTCACCGGCGACCACCTCGACTACCACGGCTCCATGGACGCCTACGCCGACGCCAAGGCCATCCTCTTCGACCAGCTCGCCGAGACCAGCCACGCCGTCCTCAATGCCGACGACCCCTACCACACCCGCATGGCCCGCGACTGCGCCGCCCCGATCACCCTCACCTCCCTCGACCCCGCCAACGCCGCCGCCGACTACCGCGCCGAGATCCACGAACTCACGCCCGCGGGCACCGACACCACATTCCGTACGCCGCACGCCACGTTCCGTCTCCAGCTCCCCCTCGTCGGCCGCTTCAACGTCTCCAACGCCCTGCAAGCCCTCGCCCTGGTCGATCGCCTCCACCCCATGACCGCCGAGCAGGCCAAAACCGCCCTCGAAGCCGCCCCGCCTGTCCCCGGCCGCCTCCAACGCGTTGCCCCGCCCGCGGGCTCCTCTGCTCCCACGGTCCTGGTCGATTACGCGCACACCCACGACGCCCTCGACAACGTCGCCGCCGCCCTCAAACCGCTGACGCCCAACAAGCTGGTCATCGTCTTCGGCTGCGGCGGCGACCGCGACACCACCAAGCGTCCCAAGATGGCCGCCGTCGCCTGCCGCCACGCCGACCGTGTCGTCATCACCTCCGACAACCCCCGCACCGAAGATCCGCTCGCGATCCTCAAAGACATCGAAGCCGGGGTGCCTACTGTTGCAGAAGACGTCACCACCGAGCCCGACCGCGCCGCCGCCATCGATCAAGCCATCCGCACCGCCCAGCCCGGCGACACCGTCCTCATCGCCGGCAAGGGCCACGAGGACTACCAGATCCTCGGCACCACCAAGCACCACTTCGACGACCGCGAACACGCCGCCGCCGCCCTCGCCCAACACTTCCCCGCCTGACCGCCAGCCCGGCCCCATAACCCCAACAAAACCCACAAACGCCCTCGACAAGTTCGGTTGGCGTTCGTATATTTCAGAATCCAAACAAACACAAAACGTATCGGCCTACCACCTACCACCTACAACCTCACTCCATGGACACCACCGTCAAGCTCACCATCCTCGCCGACGCCGCCAAATACGACGCCTCCTGCTCCTCCTCCGGCTCCAAACGCACCAACTCCAAGACCGGCCTCGGCAACGTCAACGGCACCGGCATCTGCCACTCCTACACCCCCGACGGCCGATGCATCTCCCTCCTCAAAATCCTTTTCACCAACCACTGCGTCTACGACTGCCAATACTGCATCAACCGCGTCTCCTCCGACACCCCAAGAGCCCAGTTCACCATCGACGAGGTCGTCGACCTCACCGTCAACCTCTACAAACGCAACTACATCGAGGGCCTGTTCCTCTCCTCCGGCGTCATCCGCAACGGCGACTACACCATGGACCTCCTCACCGAGGTCGCCCGCCGGCTCCGTGAAGACCACCAGTTCAACGGCTACATCCACCTCAAGGCTGTCGTCGGCGCGACCCCCGAAGCCGTCGCCGACGCCGGCCGCTACGCCGACCGCTTGTCCGCCAACATCGAGCTCCCCACACAGCCCGACCTCAACCAGCTCGCCCCCGAAAAATCCCACCGCCAAACCCACCAAACGATGGCCGCTATCAAGACCCGCCTGGACGAATCCCGCGGTGGCTCGTCTTTAGCCCCCGGCTCTGCCGGGGGGCACGCGGCGACCCGGATGCCCCCACGCTCGCCCAAACGCTCCCACCCCCCGCGCTTCGCCCCCGCCGGCCAATCCACCCAGATGATCGTCGGCGCGACTCCCACCCCCGATGCCGACATCCTCGGCACCGCTACCAGCCTCTATTCCACCCACTGCCTCAAACGCGTCTACTACACCGCCTACTCCCCCATCCCGTTCGCGGCCTCCAACCTCCCGCACGAACGCCCGCCGCTGCTCCGCGAACACCGCCTCTACCAGGCCGACTGGCTCCTGCGGTTCTATGGCTTCACCCTCCCCGAACTCACGTCCGCTGCACTCCCTGACCGCAACCTCGATCTCGAGATCGACCCCAAGCTCGCCTGGGCCCTTGCCCACCGCGCGTTCTTCCCTCTCGACCTCAACCGCGCCCCCCGCGAGGCCCTGCTCCGCGTCCCCGGCCTCGGCGTCCGCACCGTCCACCGCATCCTCAGCGCCCGCCGCCACCGCACCCTCGCCATCAACGACCTCAAACGCCTCGGCTGCGCCCTCAACCGTGCTAAGCCCTTCCTCAAAACCACGGGCAGCCCCAACCCCGACGCCCACCTCCTCGACCGCCTCGACCTCCGCCAACGCCTCGCCCCCAAAACCGAGCCGAAAAAGTCCCGCGTCGACCCGCAGCTCGACCTCTTCGCCAACCGGCAGCGCGTCGTCGCCGCCGCCACCTCCGCCCTCACCGGCGAGGTGTAGCTCCATCGACTCCGTTTAGCGGCGGGTTTTAACCCGCCGTCTTCCCATGCTCCTCACCCTCACCGGCACCTTCGACGACTGGCGTACCCAAGCCCGCGGCCTGCTCGCGCAGGGCACCGCCCCCGACACCGTCCAGTTCCATGACACCTCGCTCGAAGCGACCGACTCGCTCTTCGCCAGCCAAAGCCAGCCAGACCCGCCGCCCCATCGCTCATCGGACATCGCACATCGGACCCCGCCGATCCCCAAGCGCTTCATCCAACTGGCTACCACCGTCGCCCACCACCGCGACCCCCGGAAGTGGCACCTGCTCTACCGACTCGCGTTCCGCCTGACCCACGGCGAGCCGCGCCTCCTCTCGATCGCGACCGACCCGGACACCGCCGAGCTGCTGCGCATGGACCACAGCGTCCGCCGTGACGCCCACAAGATGCACGCCTTCGTCCGCTTCCACGAAGTGCCGTTCGACAGCTTGCAAGCCCCCGGAATTCCTGAATCTCGGACTAACAGACCGGAGACCCGCTTCGTCGCCTTCCACAAGCCCGAGCACCGCATCGCGCAGCGCGAGGCCGGCTTCTTCATCAAACGCTTCCCCGCGTTCCACTGGTCCATCCTCACGCCGCACGGCTGTATTCATTGGGACACGAAACAGCTCCACACCTCCCCCGGCGTCGATGCGGATCAGGCGCCGCCGGAAGACTCGACTACCGACCAGTGGCTGGCGTACTACGCCGCGATCTTCAACCCCGCCCGCATCAAGCTGCAGGCGATGGAGAACGAGATGGCCCGCAAGTACTGGTCGACCATGCCCGAGACCCGGATCATTCCTGATTTGTTGCAAACCGCTGACGTGCGGGTGAAGCGCATGAATGACGAGCCGCAGGAAGACCGCACCGCTGCGGCCTGTGTGCCGGATGTGGGCGAGCTGATCCCGTCGATGGCGCTGCCGGTGTTGCAGCGGGCCGCGGCGAACTGCGGGGCGTGCGATCTGTGCGACGACGCGACACAGACCGTCTTCGGCGAAGGCCCGAGCGATGCCGAGATCGTGTTCGTCGGCGAACAACCTGGCGATCACGAAGACCGCCAGGGCCGGCCGTTCGTGGGGCCGGCCGGGCAGCTCTTGGATGAGCACCTGCAAGCGGCGGGGCTGCCACGCTCGGCGATCTACGTCACGAACGCAGTAAAACACTTCCGGTTCAAGCGGATGGGGTTGTCGCGGATGCACCGCAAGCCCACGACGCAGCACGTGCGGGCGTGCGCCCCCTGGCTGCGGGCGGAGCTGCGGACGCTCCAGCCCCGGCTGCTGGTGTGCCTGGGTGGGACCGCGGCCCGGGCGGTGATCCGCAGCGACTTCTCGATCACTGCGGAGCGGGGTCGATGGATCGATTCGCCGTACTGCGCCGAGACGCTGGCGACGTTCCATCCCTCGGCGTTGCTACGGGCGGAGGGGCAGCGGCGCGACGAGATGACCGCGGCGTTTGCGGCGGACCTGCGGTCGGTGGCGGAGCGGGCGTGGGTCGTGCCTGAGGCGGTGCAATAGCCTGCCCGCTACGCGGGGCGGGTCGTGGGATGACCACGACTGGATTTACCACAGGACATCAGCGGCGCCCAGAGCCGCGTCGCGTAGCGAGCCGGCTATTGGGCCTCAACGCGCTTCCCCAGGGCACGGAACACCGCGACCTGATCGCGGTCGAGGTTCAGGCGGATGCGCCCAAGGCTCAGGGTGATCTCGCGGGCGGTCTGGAGCTGCTCGAATAGCTCAGGGGGAAGGTCGAAGGACAGGCGTTCGTCGGAGGTGTCCTGGCGTTTGCCGCCGATGCGGTTGCTGCGGGGGTTGCGGTCGTAGGCGATGACGGGGACGCCGACGTCTGCATCCGTGGCGGGCTCGCCGTCGATGAGGACCTGCAGGGGCAGCTTGCTGCGGTGGGTCCGGCCGGAGAACTGGGCGAAGACGGTGAGGCGGACGGTGGGCGGGGTGTCGGCGTTGGGCACCTCGCCGGGGTGTTCGGCGCGGACGGCGATGAAGTAGGCATCGCGGGTGCGCTCGGTGTCCTTGACCTCTTCGAATTCGATCCAGTGGGCGGTGCGGTCGGCGTCAGCGTCGTAGGACGACTTGATGCGGGCGGCGGTGTCCTCGGCGATGCGGCCGTCGGTCGCGACGCCGGCGAGCTCCTGGAGCTCTTGCTTCTCTTCAGCCAGCTGCTCTTTCTCCTCGGTCAGCTGCTGCTTCTGCTCGGTGAGCTTCTCGGCTTCCTCGGCGAGCTGGCGGGTCTCGGCCTCGAGCTTCTCGGCCTCCTGCGTGAGCGCTTGCTGGCCCTGGCGGAGGGCGTCGAGCTCGGCTTGCAAGGCCTCGAGTTGGCGGCGCAGCTCGGCGTTCTCGGCCCGGAGGCGGGCGACCTCGTTCGCGAGTTCGGCGGGCTGCGTGGCTTGAGCGGCGGTGTGGCCGAGAGGCAGCGTGACCAAGCACAGGAGCACCATGAGCCAAGCGGGTGGTGA
Source organism: Planctomycetota bacterium (assembly GCA_038749105.1). Taxonomy (GTDB): domain Bacteria; phylum Planctomycetota; class Phycisphaerae; order Phycisphaerales; family Phycisphaeraceae; genus JBCCOW01. The sequence continues at coordinate 1,193 of JBCDIM010000032.1, read as the reverse complement.
TGCGGGGCACCGGGTTGCCATCCGGTGCTCATCGTGGCAGAAGGTTGCAGGCATCTTGGTTACTCCGATGGTTTTTCTTCCGGGGGTTCCGGCGGGTCGTGGAGGTCGGCGAGGTTTTTGGGGTCGCTGGGGACATCGAAGAGCGAGGGCTTGATGGTGGCACCCTCCTCCATGATGCACGACGGGGCCTGGAGGTGGCCCTGGAAGACCGCCTTTTTCTTGATCACCACGGGCTGACCCGAGATGACCTGCTTGGCCTCGAGCACGCCCTCGACCTCGATGCCCTCGTTGGCTTCGACGAGGTCGGCGATGAGCCGGCCCTTCTTCTTGACGATGATCTTGCCGCAGGTCTGCTTGGATTTGACCGCGTCGTATTTGGAGAGGACCAGGTCGGCGACGTAGATGGCTTTGTTGCAGCCGGGGCAGGACGTGGACTGGGCGCGGGCGGACACCTCGAGTCGGTGGCCGCAGTGGTAGCACTGCACACGTCTTGGGCCGGTCGGCCGCGCCATCACGCTCCCAGCAGGAGGACAGGAAGGAACAACAACACACACGCGGCGTGGTCGGTTTGCGCGGGGCGCGCTGGGGCTCGATCACGCCATGACCGCGACACCGGGGTGGGTTCCGGGTGGGGGGACGTCACCGCGCCCGCCGGTTTCAGCGTGGGGCTGAACGGGTGTGAGGCGGGTGGGGTCGCGGGGGTTGGTGGGTCAGCCCTTCTTGGGCGGTTCCTGCTTGGGCGGGGCGGCGGGCGGCGGGCTGGCGCTGCCGCCGGAGCGGCCGGCGTCGGGGCCGACGGCGCACATGCCGTAGAACGCGGCGCCCTCGGCCATGACCATCTTGGCCGCCGTGATGTTGCCCTTGACGGCCCCGGAGCCGTTGAGCCGAACGGTGTCGTTGGCCGAGACATCACCCTCGACGCGGCCGTCGACGGCCACAGCGCCGGCGGCGACGTTGGCCTTGCACAGCGCGTTCTGCGAGACCTGTAGCTCGCCCTTGCCCATGATTTCGCCGTCGAACTTGCCGTTGATGCGGGCGGTGGATTCGAAAGTCAGCTTGCCCTCGAAGTGCGAGTCAGCGCCGACGACGGTGGTATCACCTTCTGCCATGGAAACGATCTCCCTGATGGGGGTTACACGAAAAAGGCCGAGCCCACGCGGGCCGGCCGGGAACGGGCAGTGTACCGGGGGCGG
>JBCDIM010000031.1:0-44796 GCA_038749105.1 Planctomycetota bacterium | reverse complement strand
GGGGTTGGGTGGGGGCGGGGGTTTGTGGGTGGGGGGCCGCGCGGTAGGCTTAGCCAAACGCGGGCGGGTGATGGGGGGTGGTGGGAGCGGGAGTATTTGGTTGGGCGGGCCCGGGGGTGCTACCCCCGGGCTTTAGGGTGGTGTCGATGAGTTGGGTGAGGCGGTCCACCAGCTCGGCGTCCATGGGTTGGGCGGGGAGGGATTCGGTTTGTTCGATGTGGGCTTCGATGTCGCGCTGGGTGGTGGTGTCGGTGATGATTTGGCGGAGTTGGGTGTTGCCGGCGTCGAGGGTTTCGTCGTCTGGGGCGCGGAAATCTATGGTGAAGGTGACACGGTCGGGAATCACGTTGATGGCGTTGGGGGTGACGATGAGGCGGCCGATAGTGAGGACAGTGTCGGGGCTGAGGGTGGGAGCGAGTTGTTCGAGTTGGGTGAGGCAGTGGGCGGCGGCGGCGAGGGCGTCGCGGCGGTCGGTCATGGCGGTGGCGCCGGCGTGGTTGGCTTCGCCGGTTAGGGTGACGGTGTACTGGCGGCGGCCGGCGATGCTGCGGACGACGGCGAGGCGTTGGTCGCGTTTCCACATGCCGGGGCCTTGCTCGGCGTGGAGCTCGATGAGGCCGAGGTAGTGGTTGGGGTTGAGGCGGGCTTCGTGGAGGCGGTCGGGGTTGGTGCCGTGGGGTTGGCCGGCTTCGAAGAAGGTTTGGCCCTGGGCGTTGGTGAGGGCTTGGAGTTGTGGGGCGTTGAGGGTGCCGGCCATGGCGCGGGAGCCGAGCATGCCGAGGCCGAAGGTGGGGCCTTCCTCTTCGGCGAAGTTGACGAGTTCGACGGGGAGGGTGATGCCGTCGTCGTGGGCGGAGCGGAGGAGTTCGAGGGCGGTGAGGACGCCGGCGACGCCGTCGTAGTCGCCGCCGTGGGGGACGGAGTCGAGGTGGGAGCCGATGAGCCAGACGGGCTGGTCGGGGGGGAGTGCGGATGGGCGGGCGAAGGCGTTGCCGGCGGGGTCGCGGCGGGTGGTGCAGCCGGCGGCCTCGGCTTGCTGGAGGACGTAGTTGACGGCTTGGGACCAAGCGTTGGAGAAGGTGGGGCGGGTTGCGCCTTGGCCGGGGGTTTCGGTGAAGCCGGCGATGGTTTGGAAGTCGTCGGTGAGGCGGTCGAGGTTGAGCATAGGGGAAGGTTGCTAGTGCGTGGGCCGGCGATGCGTCGCATCGCGGCTATAAAGGAGAGGGTGGTCTTTTGGGTTGTTTCTGGCGGAGGGACCCACGGTCACAGACCGTGGGCTTCTGGAGTGGTGGATTGATAGGTTTGTGTGTTGGTTATTTGCCGAATTGTTCGCGCCAGGCTTGGCCGGTCTGTTCCATGTCGCTGGCCTGGCCGGTGCGGCGGAGGCGGTGGAGCTGGGGCATGCCCAGGGCCCACTCCTGCATCCAGTCTCGGGCGAAGATGCCGGCTTCGGTTTCGTTGAAGATCTTCTGGATTTCGTCGCGGTTGATGACGCGGGGGCCGCGGGTGCGGACGGCGAACTCGCAGGTGCGGGAGCTTCGGTTGGAGATGTATTCCTCGATGCCGACCTCGTCCATGACGTCGATGACGGAGCGGAGGGAGCGGATGGCTTTGGCGTAGGCGAAGCTGGGGGGGTAGCCGCCGGCGACCATGGTCTCGAAGCAGGCCCGCATGAGGGCGATGGTGCCGCCGTAGAGGATCTGTTCTTCGAAGTTGTCGCCTTCGGTTTCCTGTTGGAAGGTCATGGCGACGACGCCAGCGCGGGTGCTGCCGACGGCTTTGCTGACGGCGAGGACGATCTCCATCGCGTCGCCGGTGGCGTCGTGGTCGACGGCGACGCAGCCGTAGATACCCTCGCCCTTGAGGTATTTCTCGCGGACGAATGCGCCGGGTGCGTTGGGGACGAAGAGCGTGGTGTTGATGTCCTTGGGCGGGGTAATCTGCCCGTAGAGGACGGAGAAGCCGTGGCAGAAGACGAGGGTTTGCCCGGGCTTGAGGTTGGGTTCGATCTCGGCTTCGTAAACGGCGGGCTGCACTGGGTCGGCGAGCTCGTTGAGGATCACATCGGCTTTAGCTGTGGCTTCACCGACGGACATGGCCTCGAAGCCGTCGGCGATGGCTTGGTCACGGGAGGAGCTGCCGTCGTTTTTGCCACGGCAGCCGATGATGACGGTGCAGCCGGAGTCTCGGGCGTTGGCAGCCTGGGCCTTGCCCTGGATGCCGTAGCCGAGGACGGCGAGGGTCTTGCCTTCGAGGATGGACTGATCGACGTCTTCGTCGCGGTAGATCTTTTCGTTCATGGGTTGTTTAAAAGTTATGGGTTACAGCGGGATGTCACGGTTGACGTTTTTGTAGTAGAGGTAGCGGGTCGGGGTGGGGCCGGTGGCGTAATAGCTCTGGGGGCAGAAGGGGGCCATCCAGATAAAGTCGTCTTTTTCGGTTTCCATCCACTCACCGGCGAGGTGGTAGAGGCCTTTGCCGTCGAGGAACCAGAGGCCGTGCTCCATGACGTGGGTTTCGACGATGGGCAGGCCGTGGCCGGGCGAGAAGGTGAAGATGTTCATTGCCATATCAAAGGCAGGCTCGTCGGGGATAAGCGTCTGGAGCAGCGAGTCGGGGTTGTCGGCCCAGACGGTCTTCTCGATGTCTTCGGTGTGGCCGAGCAGGGCGGTGGCGTCGGGGTGCTCGGCGGTGGGCTCGTAGCGCTTGCGGAGCAGGAGGACACGTAGGTGGGTTTCAGCGGTGAGGGTGCAGGAGTGCCCGGGTGGTGTAAGGCCAAACGCTTCGGGGGAGAGGGCTTGCTGGGCGTCGCGGCCATCGGTGTATCGACCCGTGCCTGACAACACGAAGTGGAAGGTTTGAAGTTCGCTGTCGGCGGGGAAGGAACCGGTGGAGCCTGCGGGAAGATCGATGAGGATCTGAACGAAGTTGGCGCCGATCGCGGGGGACGCGAGGATATAGGCCTCGGCGTCGGGCCAGCCCGGCAGCCGAGACGGCGGGAACCCTTCGAGGGGCATGACAGCGTAGTGCGGCGTGACGCGGGTGCGAGCGTGGACGAGATCGGTGATGGGTCGCATCGGGCGATATTAAACGAAGAGGTCAACAAGTTCGAAGCGTTCGACATCGACGAGCCCGAGGTCGGTCAGCTTCAGCGAAGGGATCACTTCCAGCGCCATGAAGGACATCGCCATGAATGGGTCGGCGAGCGGGGAGCCCAGGGCCTTGGCTTGTTCGACGGCTTGAGCGTAGGCATCCGCGACATCCTGAACCGGCTGAGTGGACATCAGGCCGCCAATGGGTAGGGGCAAACGCGCAAGGACTTCGTTTCCATGGGCGACCGCGAGTCCGCCGCCGTCCTCAGCGATCGCGGCGGCGGCGGTGCGGATCGAGGTGTCGTCGGCGCCAATGGCGACGAGGTTGTGGTGGTCGTGGGCGACGGTCCCGGCAATCGCGCCACGTTGGAGACCGATGCCCTGGATGAAGCCGAGGCCGACGTTTCCGGTGTTGTGGTGGCGCTCGAAGACGGCCATCTTCAATAGGTCGCGCGTGGGATCGGCCATGGCGTGACCGTCTTGGATCGTGGCTTCAAGGGTGTGGGCTTCGGTGAGGAGCTGGTCGGCGAGGTGGCCGATGACACGGATCTTTTCGCCGGTTGCGGGGATGGCAAGGTCGGCGTTTGCCGCATCGACTGTGCAACGGCCGCCGGGAATACCAAGGCCAGGGCTGACGGCGGGGATGGCACCGTCCAGGATTTTCCCGTTCTCGGCGACGAGCTTGCCCTTGGCGAAGACCATCTTGGGTGTGGGGTTATCCAGGTCTTCGAAAACAAGGAGGTCTGCGGTTCGGCCGGGTGCGATCGCGCCAGCATCGCGCAGTCCGAACCACTCTGCGGGGTTGAGGGTAGCCATCCGCAGCGCGTCCAGCGGGTCTACACCATGGTGGCTGATTGCACGGCGGACCATGTGGTCAATGGTTCCGAAGTTGAGGAGGTCGCCGGGGGTTCGGTCGTCGGTACAGAAACAGACGCGTCGGCTGTTCTGGGGGGTGACGACGGGGAGGAGGGCGTCGAGGTTGCGGGCGTTGGTGGCTTCGCGGATCAGCAGGTAGAGGCCGCGTTCAAGGCGGTCACGGGCCTCATCAGGGGTAACACACTCGTGATCGGAGCCGACGCCGGCAGCGGCGTAGGCGTCGAGGGCTTTGCCAGATGCGCCGGGGGAATGCCCGTCGATGGGTTGACCACGCAGGGCGTCGAGCTTGGCGAGGACTTCGGTTTGGCCGTTGATCACGCCGGGGTAATTCATGACTTCGGCGAGGCCGTGGATGGTGTCGGATTGATACAGGGCTTGAAGGTGCTGAGCGTCGAGGGCAGCGCCGGCGGTAGCCATGGGCGTGGCGGGGACGCAACTGGGGCCCATGAGCACGACGTTGAGCGGGAGGTCTTTTGACGCGGCAGCCATCCAGGTGACCGCGTCGATGCCAACGACATTGGCTAGCTCGTGCGGGTCGGCGATGACGGTGGTGACGCCACGGGGCAGGACGGCTGCAGCAAACTGGGCCGGCGTGCAAAGGGACGACTCGATGTGGACGTGGGCGTCGATGAATCCGGGGCTGACGTAGGCGCCGGCGAGGTCGATCGTGTGATCGGTCGTGTAGTCGGCGCCCAGGCCTGCCACGCGGTCGTGGTAGAGGGCAAGGTCGGCGGGCGGCTGAACGTGTCCGGTGAAGACGTTGACGAGCCGAGCGTTCTGGAGGACGAGGGTGGCGGGTTCGTCGCCACGGGCGGTGGCGAGCAGCGGGCTAAGGGGATGCATCAAGCTTTGGTTTTCTGCGGTCGTTACAGGCGGCCTGAGTATACTGCTCTGTTCGGTTTTGATGGCTCGGCGTGCCAGGCCCGGCCTGTATCGAGGCGGTTTCGAATGATCGAGTTATTGCGCGAGGTCGTGACGCGGGTGGAAAGCGGGGCGACGGTGTCGGCGTGCATGGTGGTATCGACCAAGGGCAGCACGCCGCAGAAGGCTGGGGCATTGATGCTGGTTTTGGGGACGGGCAAGACGCTGGGCACACTCGGCGGAGGCTGCGTCGAGGCCGAAGTGCGGACCCGGGCCATGAGGCTGATGCTGGACGGCGAGAGCCGGCTGCTCCGGTTCAGTCTGGATCGTGACTACGGCTGGGACGACGGGCTGGTGTGCGGCGGGGTGATGGACATCGCCGTGAAGACGCTGCGGACGGCTGCGGATCTTGAGCCCTGGGTTGATGCTTTGTCGGCGTTGGACGCGGGGCGGCACGGACGTCTTGCGATTGAGGTCGAGGATGAAGCCGGAGAACTCGTCACGTTTGAGCACCAAGTCGAGGCCGCGCCGACGCTGGTGATAGCCGGGGGCGGGCATGTCGGCCTGGCTTTGGCGAATGTAGCGGGGCCGATGGGGTTTGAAGTTGTGGTGGTGGACGACCGGGCGGACTACGCCTCGACCGAGCGATTCCCGACGGCCAAAACCGTGGTGGGCGACATCGCGGGTGAACTGTCTCGGATCACCTGGGGCGACAACAGCTACGTCGTCATTGTGACACGGGGGCATCAGCACGACGCGGAAGCGCTCGGTGCCGTGGTGGGGTCGGCTGCGAAGTACGTCGGGCTAATCGGGTCACGGCGGAAGATCCACCAGATCCTCAAAGGCCTGGGGGAGGATGGGGCAACCGAGGGTGACCTGTCGCGGGTACACGCCCCGATCGGGCTGGCGATCGGGGCGGTCTCGCCTGAGGAGATCGCTGTGAGTATCGCGGCGGAGTTGGTGGCGGTACGGCGTGGTGTGCCCAGCCCGATGAGCTTGAAGAAGCCAAGGATTGCCAAGGCGTCCTGACTCGGTGGGCCTACGCCAGCATGCCAAGGTGGGTGCCCGGATTGTTGGGATCAAGAAACCGGGTGAGGTTGGGGAAGACGGTAGGCATCTCAGAGAGGGGCACGCCCATCCATCGGGCGAACTCGAAGCCGTAGGCATCGACGGACGTGGTCGGGATAAATCGGCCTTCACCGGTGTCATCTGGGCCATTGATCCGGAGGCTGGGTAACGAGCCGTAAAGCCGGTTGCCCCTGAGTTGTGAGCCGCCGAGGACGAGGTGGTGCCCGCCCCAGCCATGGTCGGAGCCGCGGCCGTTAGTGGCGAAGGTTCGGCCGAAGTCGGAGGCGGTGAACGTGGTCACGGCGTCACGCTTGTTCAGTGCACCCAGGGCGTCCCAGAAGTACATGAGTGCGGCGTCGACCTGTCGGAGCAGCTCGCCGTGGGGCCCCATGTAGTCGTGAAAGTCTTCGTCGGCGGTGAGGCCGTCGTGGTTGTCGAACCCACCGAGGGCGACGAAGAAGACCTGCCGCTGGTGCCCCAGCTTGGATTCCGCGTTTTCGATCAGGCGGGCGACCGCGTGGAGCTGATCGGCGAGAGGGTTCTCGCCCGGGTCCGGTGGCGGCTTGATCCGCGAGTCGGCGCCGAGCATCGCGTTGATCTTTTCCCCGTTGACCACGGCTCGACGGGTGACATCGCGTACCGCCTCGACCATGGCGTGCCGGTTGGGCTGATGCGGGTCCTGCCCGGCGGCGAGCATGTCCATGTAGGCCCGTTGAAGGTCTGCGCGGTCGCGGCCGCTGAGATGGTCCTCGCCGACAGTGGCCGCCCCTTCGGGCCCGAGGACGTACGGCGTGACCTCGGTTCCGGAAAGGAATTGGCTCACGCCAGCGATCGAGATGTTCATGGACACGCCGGGGCTGCGAGAGGTGGCTGCAGTGTGAAGGACGTCGGCCAGCCGGCCGCCCCAACCGAGGCCGTCGCGGGCGTCCGGACGAGAGAGCTGCCACTGCTCAGCCTGGGCGTCGTGGGCGAAGAGCCTGCCGGGCAGCTGGACCGACCCGTTTCGGTAACTCTTGAGGGTCGTCGGTTCGAGGAGCGTGCCGACGTTGGCTACGACCGCGGCGTCGCCCTGCTGGAAAAGCTGGTGAACGCCCTTGAGGGCGGGGTGCAGCGCGTATCTTTCACCGGGTTTGTTGTCGGGCGTCACCACTGTGGGCTTGAGGTAGCGTGCGGGTATGGCGAGATTCCCACGGCCCGCCGTGTAGTCACGGTAGGACTGCCTACCGGAGACCGGAATCACGGTGTTGCCGTTGTCGTTCCCGCCGAAGAGGAAGACACAGACCAGGGCCTTGTAGTCGGTGAAAGATTGCTGATCGAGGACGGCGGCGAGGGTCCGGCTGGTCAGCAGCTGGGAGCCGAGGCCGGCGAGCCCGAGCGTGGCACAGGAACCACGACGGAGCAGTGAGCGACGGGAGATCAGGCGGTCAAGGTTGTCGTCCATAGCGGGTTGCCTCATGGGGACAGGCGGATGCGATCAGCGGAGGACACGGAACTCGGGGTTGCCGAGTGTGAGGTAGACCAGGGCGTAGACCCGCATTTCGGGGTTGCGGATGCGGCGCAGAGCACGAGCCAGCGCGTTGGCCTGGCGAGGTGTAAGCCAGCCGTGGTCCAGCGGCCGGACAAGGGTCTCGACAAGCTGTCGAGGGTTGTGGGCTTGGGTGTAGGCACGCTCCGTGAGCGGCTCATTGAACTCGTGGATGAGATGGACGGCGGTATCGCACATGTAACCCAGACCGGCCATGACGCGGTAGTCGTCGAGGATCTGGAGTTCGGGCGCGGCCATGCCCGTGGCTCGTAGCCGGGTGCCCGGCGGGCTGAAGTCGGGCAGATAGAAGTTGAACACAGAGGTGGTATCGAGAAAGCCTTGGCCGGTGATCTCGGTCATCTCCCAGACAAGTTCCATGTCGGTGGTTGGCAGGAGGGGCGCGGGCTGATGCAGGCTGTGGGCCCGGGCGACGCCCACCATCAGCCGCATGGGCTCAAGAACCACGCCGTGGTGTGGATTGCTGCGGTAGACGGGGTTGCGGGCCTCGTCGTCGAGCAGGATGGCTCTGATCATCGCGGCCAGGTCGCCACGCCTCCCGTCACCAAAAGGGCCCTTCCCCTGGTACGCCTCAGCAACCCGGCGGACATAACCGGGGGATGGGTTGCTGGTCGTGAACCGCTGGATCATGCGGTGAGCCAGAAAAGGCGGATGGCTCGGATGAAAGATGAGATTGCGGATTGCGGCCTGGACCTCAGCCTCCGCGCGGCGCTGAGACTGACGGGCACGGGGGGCCGCGGGGATGACGCCTCGTTTGGGGTAGACCCCCGGATAAACAAGCAGCTGCTTGGCTCCGAAATCGTGGTCTTCGAGCAGCCAGTTGACCGGCTCGGCCGAGGCCTCAAAAGGCTCTTCACGCGAGGCCCTCCCGTCGATCATGCCGGTGAAGACGCGAGCAAAGTTTTTGACGTCACGGTTGCTGTAATTGGGGATCGTCCGGCCTTCAGCGTCGAGCACCAGCGAGCCGTCCGGGTTTAGCCGGACCATGCCGATCGTAAACAGCTGCATGACCTCCCGGGCGTAGTTCTCGTCCGGCTTGGTGTTGAACTCGCGGCTCGCTTTGGTGCTGTTCTTGTAGGTGAGCCAGGTCGCCATCGCGCTGTTGAAGGTCAGGTCGACCAAAAGGTCTTCGTAGCTGCCTCTGGTGCGGTGACGCGAGCTGGGCAGCGCGTGGCGGAGGAAGATGTTGAAGAGGTCGCGCGTGCCGCGGTTGTAGAGCTCCTCGTTGTCGATCGCGACCTCGGCGTTGATCGGGATGACCTGCGACAACGCCCACGCTGTACGCTGCCGGAGCTGGTCGGGGGCACCCACAAACAGGTCGTCGACTAGCCCCGGCGTGAAGAAGTAGCCGTCCTCATCCCGCCCCCGGCTGCGGGCGAGGCGTTCGGTCAAGAGCGAGGCGGGGAGTTCTAGCTGTCGGTCGATCCACGCGGCGTAACCGTGCTGCCTGACGTACTGCACATCATCAGCGGTTGGCCCAAACGCCGCCTGCCAGAGAAAGCGTCGGGCCTCTGCCTCGGTGATGCTGCCGCCAGATTGCCAAGGCTTTTCGGCGATCGTGATGGTGATCGACTGCGTGGCGGGGGGGTGGCTCGGTACGGTGAGGTAAACGCGGACATGGTGCGTGCCCGGGGTAGTAAAGTCATGCGAAAAGCGTGCGCCATGACCAACGGGTTTGCGGTTCACGGTCCACCGGAACGCATCAGCCGGCAGATCGGCGTGCGGCTGATCGGGGGCGAGGGCATCAAAGCGAACGGTAAGCGGGGCGGTGCCGACGAATGCGGACGCAGTGACCTGCAGCGCAAGGGACTGGTTGGGAGCCGATGCAGCGGGCTGCGCGTGTGCCGGGCCTAGGGCAAGGGTGACGCCGGCGAGCAGCAGAGCGAGGAGGGCTGAAACGCGGCGTGGGATTCGAGGCACGAGAAAGCTCCGTGGGGACGGATTGGGAGGGGGGTCGTTAGCAGGCGGATGCGAGACGACCAACCCAACGGATGAGTGCGGCATGCGCCGGCGCGGTTTAGCGTCGGCCTGCGGAGGAGGCGGGCGGGCGGATTGGGCGAGTGTGGCCCGCTGGCGAAGCCCGCGAACGTCTAAGAGGGTTAACGAAGGTGGCTGACCTCAGCATTGATTCTGACACCCCCAGATATGCCACTATCCGCACACCGATACACCAGCACAACTATGGTATAGTAGCGCGAATGGCCTTCTGTGATGCCGTTCACGCATCAGCCAGATGCGGGCACCTCAGCCCATTCAAGCGAGTCGAGGGGATGGAGTTCAAGATGCCAAATCGGGTTAGCGAAGATCGATACAGCGCACGGCACGACGACTGGTTCCGGCGGTGTGGCCGTTCGGGACTGATGCTGCCAGCGGTATCGCTGGGCTGTTGGCATAACTTCGGGGACGCAGGCACCGACGCCATGGGTTCGCCGGACGAGGCCTCGATGCACGCGAACTGCCAGGCGATGATCTTCACCGCTTTCGACCACGGCATGACGCACATCGACCTGGCAAACAACTACGGGCCCAAGGGTGGTTCCGCCGAGCGACGGGTCGGCCGGATCCTCCGTGAGGACCTGGCCGCCCACCGGGACGAGCTCATCATCTCGAGCAAAGCTGGTCACGGCATGTGGGACGGCCCGTACGGCAACTGGGGTTCACGGAAACACCTCATCGCGTCTTGCGACCAGTCCCTTCAACGGCTTGGGCTCGACTATGTCGACATCTTCTACCACCACCGGCCAGACCCCGAGACCCCGCTCGAAGAATCGCTTGGAGCGCTCGATACCCTTGTAAAACAAGGCAAAGCGCTCTACACCGGCATCTCGAGCTATCGCCCCGGACCCACCGCCGAGGCCATCCGCAGCTGCGAGGCCCACGGCCTGACCAAACCCATCATCCACCAACCCAACTACGCCATGCTCGACCGCTGGATCGAGCACGGCCTCACCTCAGTCCTCTACGAGACCGGCATGGGCAGCATCGTCTTCTCCCCGCTTGCGCAGGGCCAGCTCACCGACAAGTATGCCAACGGTGTGCCCGATGACTCCCGCCTCTCAAACAAGCTCGGACCGCCCAGCCTGTCGTCTGACCGCGTGGAGCGGTCGCGTCAGATCGCTGCCCGGCTTCAATCCGTCGCTAACGACCGCGGACAGACCCTGGCACAGCTCGCTTTGGCCTGGGTTCTAAGAGACCAGCCCGCAGGGGGACGCGTGACCTCAGCGCTGATCGGGGCATCGCGACCGAGCCAGATCGCACAGTGTGCCGACTGTTTGGCGGCCGGTTCTCTTGAGCCGGAAGAGCTGGAGAAGATCGAGACGATTCTCGAGTCGTGAACCCGCTTGAAGATAAACCAATTAAAAACCATATGAATATTCTTTCAATATGGGTATAGTTTGCAATTATTCGCTCGCCAACGCGTTCTACTACCGCGTTGCCATGACCTGATGACGAGCTTCTTGGTTCTCCAGCTGCACCCAATCTCGACCGTCTCTGACCGGCTCCAATCCTCAAACCCGCCTTTGCCCGAACGGAATCCCACCCCATGAAGCGATCTGCTGCCCTGCTGCTCTCCGCGATGACCTGCCTTATGGCGTGCCCGGCCACGGCCGACAGCCCGGTCCGGAATGTCGTCCTGATCGGTGTCGACGACCTCCGGACCAATCTGGGAGCGTACGGCGCTGACTGGACACAGACGCCAAACATGGACCGGCTCTCGGCGATGGGGGTGCGATTCGAGCGGGCCTACACCAACATCTCCATCTGCAACCCCTCTCGGGCCTCGTTCCTGTCCGGCTGGTACCCCGAGACGACCACGGTCCTACGCAACCCGATCGCCCCACGCAGCATCCCGGCACTCAAAGACATGCGCTTCTTCCCCGAAGCGTTTCAAGACGCCGGGTACTTCACCGCCAATATCGGCAAGGTCGAGCACCGGTCACACCAAGACACCATGGATGTGGACGAGTTCGCTAACCCTCAGAACAACTTCCCGCGTTCCGCGATCGTGAAGCAGGGCCGGGTCGTCGACTGGGGCCCTTGGCAGATGGTCGATGCCCCGGACAACCAGTTCAGCGATGGCCGAATCGCGGAGCGGATCGTCCAGCTGATCCAAGAGAAGGCGAACGGTGACGAACCGCTGTTCCTGCATGCCGGGTTTCACAAGCCGCACCGGGACTGGATCGCCCCCAAGCGGTTCTTTGACGCCCACCCGCCTGAGTCGATGCCGCTCATGCCCCAGGGGGTGATCGCCGGCGATGGCACGCGGGGCCCGCTCGAAGGCAAGCGGCAGGTCGGCGTCCTGAACGACGACGACGAGCGCATGATGATCAGCATCTACGCGGCCGCGACCAGCTTCATGGACGCTCAGATCGGCAAGATCCTTAGCGCGATGGACGAGGCTGAGATGTGGGACAACACCCTGGTCATCCTCTACTCCGATCACGGCTTCTCGCTGGGGGAACACGATCAATGGTCCAAGTTCAATCAGTGGGAATCGACCGCACGCATCCCATTCATCGTCGTCGCACCCGGCGTCAAGCCTGGCGTCTCCTACGCCCCCGTGGAACTGGTGGACCTCTACCCGACCCTGATGGAGATGTGCGGGATCCAGCCGCCCCACAAGCTCGAGGGCGATAGCGTCGTACCGCTGCTCGAAAACCCCGACGGGCTCACGGACGGGCTGGCCTACACCGTCTTCGGCTTCACACCCGGCGAGGACCGCGCCCGGGTCCGCTCGATCCGTACGCGTGAATACTCCTATATCCAGTACTACAACGGCGAGGACGTGATGTTTGCCGCCGATGACACGGCCGAGGCCGTCGACCTCACGCAGGACCCCGCCTACAGCGCGATTCACGCTTATCTCAAGCAGCTGCTCGAGAACGCTCGCTACGCCACGCTCGAAGACGTGCAGGCCATCCCCAGTCCCGCCGGTGCCGCAAGCGAGTAGTGCTGCAGACGCATCGACCTGCATCCGCCTGGTTTCCTACAACCCTCCTCCCTCTTAAATCATCATGCAACATTTCTCACACCAGTCTCGATTCACCGCTCTGCTCATACTCGCTCTCGGGTTCAGCCTCGCGGTTACGCCGTTCCCGGCCGCTGCGGACCACCACCCCAATATCGTCATCATCCTCGCCGATGACCTCGGCTACGGCGACGTCTCGTTCAACCCGCAACACGCCGCCGACGCCAGCACGCCGAATATCGATCGCCTGGCGAAGGATGGCGTGGTCATGACCAACGGCTATGTGACCGCGCCCAACTGTGCCCCAGCAAGGGCGGCCCTGATGACAGGACGTTACCAGCAGCGTTTCGGGCTCTACAGTCCGTCGCACTCACGGGCCGGCATCCCCGTCGAAGAGGTTCTGCTCCCCGCCGTGATCGGCAAGGCCGGCTACACCAGCGGCATCTTCGGCAAGTGGCACCTCGGGTTCGCGCCCGAAGACAACCCCGTAGAACGCGGCTTCGATGAGTTCTATGGCTTCCTGGGGCATGGTGGTCACGACTACTTCAAGCTGGCCGCTCCCGCCGAGGGCGAGCCCGTTTACCAGGCCATCCGGCGCGGCCACAGGGTCATCGACGACGAGGGGTACCTGACGAGGCGGATCACCGAAGAGGCGATCGATTTCATCAAGCGTCATGAGGACAAGCCGTTCTTTGCCTATGTCGCCTACAACGCTCCGCACTCGCCGCTCCAAGCCCCCGAGGAATACATCAAACGCCACAACACCGGCGACAAAGACCGCGACACCTACCTCGCCATGGTCGAGATCATGGACGAAGGCATCGGCGAGATCATCGACGCTCTCAAAGCCCAGGGCGACTACGACAACACCCTGATCTTTTTCCTCAGCGACAACGGCGGTGCTCGGGCCGTCAAAGCCAACAACGCACCGCTGAACGGCTACAAGCAGCTGATGTATGAAGGCGGGCTCCGCGTGCCGTTTGTCGTGACCTGGCCCGCACAACTCGAAGCGGGCACCACCTCGGACGTGCCCGTCGTCTGCTTTGACATCTTCTCAACCGCCGCAGCCGTCGCCGGGGTAGACGTCCCGCAGGACCGGCCGATCGATGGCAAAAACCTGCTCCCCGCGGTGCGTAAAGAGGTGGATCAACTGCACGACGCGATCTTCTGGTCTCAGCCACAGAACAAGCGCGAGCACTGGGCCGTCCGCATGGGTAACACGAAGAAGCTCATCAACCGAGGCACGCCTGGGCTGTTCAACCTCAGCCAGGACATCGGTGAATCCAGCAACCTGGTCGACTCACAGGCCGACCGAGCCCGGGAGCTTGAAGCGCTATTCCGCTCGTGGGAATCGGGCATGGGCGCCCCGCTGGCAGACGAGCTTCACCACCGCCGTCGAGCACCGCTCATGACCAAGTACCGCGATGCGTCCTTTCTCGAATGGCGCAAAGAGAACGGCGAACGCTGGTAGACGCCCGCCCACGACCTAACCGCCACGCCATCCGCCGCCGCGGTAAACCTGATGCTTGATGTGATCCAGAACCACCGCCTTGGGCTGCTGGAAGTGGCTGCCGATGGCGTTCCGCTCTGGCGGTACAGATACCTGAATACACCCAAGCCGCACGTGGCCTGGTTCGCCACGCCCGCGGGCCACAACACCGCGCTGGTGTCCCCACACGACCATGTCCACCACCGCGGGCTGATGCTCGGGTTCACCGTCGATGACGTGAACTTCTGGGAAGAGACCCAGACAGATCAGATCCCGCAAACCGGATCAATCTTGCATGCAGCATTCCCCCGGCTCGAGCTTGAGGCAAGCCGGCTTACGGTCGACGAGCGATTGGTCTGGCAGAAGGGTGCGGAGGTGTACCTCGAAGAGCAGCGGACCCTGACCGTGTGGATCGAGCCTGATGAGTCGGCGGTGCGTTGTGACTGGACATCGCAACTCCATGCGGTCGGACAAGATCGAGCGTTAACCGGCCAGACGCCGCACGCCGAGGTGACCTACCACGGGCTGGGGTACCGCTTCGACCGGTCGCTCGACTGGGGCGGTCATCACCTGACGCCCCAAGGCCGGATTCAGGGACCTCCCGACCCCGGTCGCACCGCCCCTTGGCACGAGTACGCCGGCTGCCTTGACGGCAGCCACGCCCCTGTTGGCGTTTGGATTGGCGATGCGCCTGGCAACCCCCGGCATCCCACGCCATGGGTCTGTCGCAGCCACCCGCCAACGCCTTTCGTGCTGGTCTCCGCATCCCTGCTCGCTCACGACCCATACAGGCTAGAGCCAGGCCAGCCTCTGACTCTGAGCTACAGCATTTGGGTTCATGATGGGCACTGGACGCCCGACGACGGCGACCGAGTCTGGGCCAATGCATTCCGTTGATCCCTTCCCTGATCCCGCAGCCTCCTCACATGCAACGCCTCCGCCTGGCACTGATCGGTTGTGGGGTGACCACGCAAACCCATCACGCTCCGGCTCTAGCGCGCCTTGCCGAGCGTTTCGAAGTGGTCGCCGTTGTCGACCAAGACCCCGATGCGGTTCAGCGGACGATCGCTGCGCTCAAAACGCAGAGCCCGCCAACCACTCAAGACCTGGCAGAAGTCTTAGAGAACCCATCGGTCGATGCCGCATTGGTCGTGCTGCCACACCACCTGCATCTCTCGGTGGTCGACGACCTGCTGAACCAAGGGAAGCACGTCTTGGTCGAAAAGCCGTTTACCCACAACGCGGAAGAAGCCTTGCGGCTCTGCATGCTCGCCGACAAGTACGGCTTGCACCTGGCGGTGGGGCACTGCCAACGCTTCAGCCCTGCCGCCGCGGGGATCAAGGCTCTGCTAGACCGCCAAGACATCGGCACCGTCTTCGCCGCACAAGCCACGGCACTGCAGTATCTGCCCGACTACGCCGGTGCCGATCGGACCCACTGGCTCTACGACCCGGAGAAGGCTGGGGGCGGTGTCGTGATGAGCGTCTGTGTTCATAAGCTCGACCTGCTGCGTTACCTGCTCGGCGAAGTGGCGTCGGTCTCTGCGACATGCGACACGTCGCCGGACGCTTCGGCCAACCCCCGCGCTTTCGAATGGACCGCCGCAATCACGCTGCGGTTCGATAACGGCGCGATCGCCAGCGTCTTCGGCTGCTACAAGGCCCGCGCCGATCGCTGGCAGCCCGAAGAGCTCCTGATCCTCGGCGAGCGTGGCACCGTGCGCGCGTCCGGCTGGCGCAACTACGACTTGCACACCCCGGGCCGGACCTTTGTCCGCCATACCCCCGAACACCCCGGCGAGTGGATCGCCCAGCTCGAGGCTTTCCACGAGGGGATCCTGGGAAGCACGCCAAACCCCGCGGCAGGAACGGACGCCCTCCACACCATGACCTTGATCGATGCGATCTATAAATCAGCTGAACACGGGGGCGCCCCGGTGCAGCCGGTGCGACACCCGACTGTGTCGTCATAAGTCGCCGGCCTGCCCAGCCCAACCCTTCAGAGCCGTGACGCACTCGGCGATTACACCCGCAGACGCGCGAAAGGCTGACGCGCCACGCCCGTCACCGCTTGGCGTATACCACTCATAGAACGCCCCCGAGCGATCGATCATCTCCACAATCTCCAGGCAGGCCTCGTAAGCCTCCGCGAAGTAGCCGTGCTTGATCAAAGCCAACACCATCCTGGACCCGAACCACGGCCAGTCGCCGGCGTTCTGGTAGAAGAACGGCTCCCGGTACGTCGGGTTAGGCGAGTCGGGCTCGTCATAGGGCGGCCAAACCGTGATCCCGATCGAGCGGGCCCCGGCTTCACGCCGGTTGGCCTGCATGCGGTGATAGGCCGCCAACACCTCCTCGTGGGTCAAAAGCCCCGCCATGGCAGCACACCCCGTTCCGCCATGAACGTAGACCTTGGCTTCATCGAAGTCGGCGCGGAAAGGTGACTCGGTGAGGTAGAGGTGTGCAATAAATTTCTGACGCGGCTCATCCCAAAGGTGCTGGCGAACACTGCGGTGCAGCTCTTGCCGGGTGAGCGTGAACGCCGCCGCGTCACGATCGATCATCGCTGCGAGTTTTGCCATCCCGTCCAGGGCGAGGCTGTAGAGCGCGTTGGTGTAGATGCCGATCGCCCGCGGGGACTGGGGGCGGAGGTTTCGGCCCTTCTCGAAGCCGGGCTCGACATCTCCCCAGTCGATGGTAACGCCGTTCCACACCAAACCGTAGGTATCTGACCAGCGATGCGTCTTGATGAAACCCATGGCGGAGATCAGCCGGTCGAACACCCGTCTCCCGGCAACCGGCCGAGTCAGGAAGCCCACATCGCCCGTGTGCTCCAGGTAGGCCAGCGTGGCGATCACCAACGACGATTCCTGATCGGCTTCGATGCTGTTCTTGTGCGCGACAAGGCCCGGCCAGAGCGGCTGGGTGTGGAAGTCGTAGTCCTCTCGGCTGCGGCCCCGCTGCGTGTAGCCATCCAAGATCTCCCCGTTGTCTTGCTGAAAGCCCATGAAAGTCTCCAGGGCAAGACGGAGCTCAGCCGGTTCAGCCACCATCAGAGCCGGGCCGATGAACGACGCGAGGTCACGGATCCAGACCTCGGGGTAGTGACTTCCGGCGGTCGCGCCCGAACGAAGCAGCTTGAGCGCTTCGTCGAGCCAGCGGTCCAGCAGGGCGTCCTGAAGAATCGTTTGGCGCAGGGCTGATTCGCCGCGGCTCATGACAACGGAGCGAAACCGGGATTGAGCTCGGCGTAGCGCTGGCCGTGCTTGGCGATGATGCCCTCGGCATGCTCGGCGCGGCCGGTCTCGCGGAGCCGCTTGAGGTAGCCGGGCATTCCGCCAAACCGGGCCTGGGGCTGCCCGCGCCCCTCGATCAGGTTCGCGTGGTGCGGGCCGCCCTCACGCATGACCGTCCAGAGCGGGTCGATCACGTCTGAGCCGAACCGCACCATCTTCTGCATGTTCGCGTCGTGCCACAGGCCCAGCCGGCGGGCGCCGCGTGCACACACCTCGGGCTCAGATTCCGCGAGGTCGTTGAGCTCGTGCGGGTCCACCGCGAGGTCGTAGAGCATCTCCTGCGGGAAGCCGTGGTAGCCGTCGTGATAGGTCCTCATGTAGAGCCAGCGGTGACCGGCTTCGTCGAAGCGGACGCTGCGCTGCGCGACGTGGCAGCACTGGGAGATGACCAGATCATCCTGCCCGGCCGGGGTGCCGTCCCGCCAGGTCGCCGCCCAGGACTGGCCGTCCCAGATCTCTGGGCAGCCGTCGGGGTGGCCGTCGAGGACCTCGAGTAGGGACGGCGCCGTGTCGAGGTGGTAGTGCAGTTCATCGTCCACGCGGCCGGACGTGATGCCTGGGCCGGCGACGATGAAAGGGATGTGGCAGGTGCCGTGGTCCGCGACGGAGTGGTCGCCCCAGATCCCGAGGTCGCCCTGGTTCTCGCCGTGATCGGCACAGACGATGACCAGCGTGTCGTCGAGCACGTCGGCCTGATCGAGCCGATCCATCAACCGACCGACCGCATCATCGACGTAGCGGATCGCGGTGTCGTACCCGTTGATCCAGGTGCGGACGTCGTCCATCGTGTTGATCTGGTCGGGGTAGCGCTTGCTGCCGTGCTTCTCCGAATCCCGGAAGTCCTCGCCAGCCGCGCCGACGTACATGCCAAGGTCCTTCGAGGAGTGCGGGCCCCCGCGCGGCTGCTGGGTCTCCAAGAGCTCGGGCGTGTACCAGTCGGGCAGGGGGGCATCGGCGAACGGGTCGCCGAACGACTCGGGCGTGCGGTAGGGCGTGTGGATGTCCCAGAAGTTCAGGTGCAGGTACCAGTCGTCGTCCTGGGCGTGGGCGTCGAGCCAGCGGTTGAGCGTGGGTTCGACCTCTTCGACGATCTCGTGGCCGTTCTTCCCGGTGTTGTGGATCTCATGGAACCCGGCGTAGAAGTGGTGGGCCGAGTGGCGGTTGCCGAAGGGCGAGATCATGGCGGTGTGGTAGCCGCGTTTGACCAGCTGCCCGGCGAGGCCCTGGTGGGTGTACTGGTCCATGAAGTCGCGGCCGGGCCCCTGGACCTTGGGATCGGCGGCGGTCTGGCCGTGGCCGACGACGCCGGTCTGGATGCCGAAGCGTCCGGAGTAAAACGCGGTGCGGGAGGGCAGGCAGGGGGCGTCCGTGGCGTAGACGTTGGTCGCCCGCAGGCCACGCGCCGCGATCTGATCGATGTGGGGTGAGGTCGGCCGGCAGTATCCATAGCAGGACAGGTGGGTCGGGTTCAGGGCGTCGAGGTCGAGATAGAGGATGCGCATAGCGAGCGGCAGAGCTTGAGGGGTGCGGGATCAGGGACAGCAGCGAGTGCGGAGAAGGTTGGCCGGGATAGCGGATTTAGCGGAGATAGCCGGCCATCGGACAGGATGAACAACAATACCATGCTATAGCCCAAATAAACTACTCAAAAAGACTATTTTAAACTAGACTATTTGAGTCCATTCTGACCATTTGCTTTTTCGCTTCGCGCTGCCTTTTCTCATCTGGAGCCCTGCCTGTGATGGTTGACCTTGAGCACCCTAACCGCCGTGAGTTCGTGGGCATGGGTTTAGCCGGACTCGCGACCGCGGCCCTGCCTCGCATGGCGTCTGCCGCCCTCACGCCCGCCCGACGCCCCAACGTGGTCGTGTTTATCAGCGATGACCAGTCCGAGGAAGACTTCGGCTGCCTCGGGGGCAACGCCCTGACCCCGAACTTCGACCGGCTCGCCGCCCAAGGCATGACCTTCACCAACGCCCACGTCAGCAGCAGCGTCTGCTCCCCGTCGCGGTACGCACTGCTGACCGGCCGATACGGCGGCAGCTGCACCAGCGAGAGCTTTGTCCGGACCCACCGCCCCGGCACGATGACCCGCGTCGAGAATAACGTCGAGCTCGAGCCCGACCGCGGCAACCTGCCCCGCATGCTCCAGCAGGCCGGCTACCGCACAGGCTTCGTCGGCAAGAGCCACATCACCCACCACGGCGTGCTCAACCGCCCACAAGATTGGCCCGACCACGGCCTCGAGACCTACGCCCGTGATGCCGACCCCCGCGACCCCGCGGTCTCCGCCAAGATGCGGCACAACCACGGCTGGTGGGCACAGCGCATGCAGGAGCACGGCTTCGACGAGGCCAACGCCGTCTACGCCGGCAACCTCCGCGAGCTCTACAACGAGCACGCCAACGTCCACAACCTCGAGTGGACCACCCACGCCGCCTGCCAGTTCATGGAACGGAACAAAGAACAGCCGTTCTTCCTGTATGTCGCCACGACGATGCCGCACGGGCCTTACCCCTGGATTCAACAGAACGGCAAGCACCCCTACTCGCTCGACGCCGACCCCAAGATCACCGGCGCCGGCTACGGCGACGAGCACCTCGGCGTCATGCCCACGCGGCAGAGCGTGAAAGACCGGGTCGCCGCCGCCGGGCTCGACGTCCGCCGACGCCACCACGCGACCTGGATGGACGACGCTGCCGGCGCGATGCTCAACAAGCTCGAGTCCCTGGGCATCGCCGACGACACGCTCTTCCTGTTTCTCGCCGACCACGGCTCACGCCGGCACGGCAAGACCACCTGCTACGACAACGGCGTCAAGGTCCCGATGTTCGCCCGCTACCCCCGGCTCATCAAGCCCGGATCCACCTGCGACGAACTGGTCCAGAACATCGACTTCGCCCCGACCGTCCTCGACCTGGCCGGCGTGCCCAAGGACGACGCGGACCACGACGGGGCGAGTTTCAGCCACGTCCTGGGCGACAGCAAGGCCGCGCACCACGACGACCTGTTCTTTGAGCTGGGCTTCTCGCGTGGCGTAAAGACCAAGCGGTGGAAGTACATCGCGATCCGCTACCCCGAGCGGGTCCAGGCCCAGATCGCCCGCGGCGAGCCGTTCGCGGGCTGGCAGGGCAGCGAGGTCCCCAACCCGTACCTGACCCGAAATCAGCACCTCGGTTTCCACGCGGCCAAGGTCAACCCCAACTACTTCGATCTTGATCAGCTCTACGACCTCGACGCCGACCCGCGGGAAGAGCGCAACATCGCCGCCGATCATCCAGAGGTGATCGAAGCGATGAAGGCCCGGCTGGCTAAGCATCTGGGCGGCTTTGAGAACCGGCCTTTCGGCGAGTTTACATAGAGCGCCCGCTCATACAGGCTGCTGGACTGATCCGTACCGATCGCTTGGGTGTTGGGCTCCGTTAGGGGGCCGCGCTGTTGCGTCTACCGAGCGAAGGCGATGGGGCGCAAGCTATGAGCAAAAAAAAGATGCCCGTGATGGATCACGGGCACCTGCGATAGATTTGTAATTTACCGTCTAGTGGTCGGCGGTGGTCGCGTCGGTCAGGCACCGCGGCGACGAAGGGCAATGAGGCCGACGCCAGCAGTGAGCAGGGCCAGCGAGCCAGGCTCGGGGATCGGGGTTACGTCAAAGGTGAAACCACCGAGCGCGAAGCCGATCTCCGCCTTGTTGCCTGCGGTCGCGCTATTGATCGTGAAGGAGCCAACGGTGCCGCCCGCGAGGCTGACGCCAGCCCCGGCGACCGCGGAATCCGTGTCTGCAGTCAGTGCGATAGCCGAAGCGGTAAAGTCGAGAAGCTGCGGAGCAGGGGTGTTCGCACTGCTGTTGGTATCGACCGACGTGAGTGTGAAAACGAGGCTGGGATCAAGGCCCGACAGATCGACTTCAAAGTTCAGGGCCTGGCTTACCGCGCCGGTAAACGTGATGACATCCGCGCCATTGCCCTGAATGCCGACGCCAAGCCCGTTGGTGCCGCGGGGGCCACCCGCAGTGCCATCATTGGCTGTGCCGGTCATTGTGATCGTGATGGTATAGGGCGATCCGGTGGCCGCGAGCGTACCGGCGGTTGCATTGTCCACCTCGTCCGCGAGGAACGGCGAAGCCGCCGAGGTGTAGTCAAGCGCCGCGTTGCCGAGGGCATCCACATCAATGGTGAGCGTAGTCGAGTTGCTGAGGTTGATCGTGCCGGTACCACCAACCGTCGTGAAATCGACGATCGTGGCGGCGTGGCTTGTCGCCGTTCCAACGACACAGGCCACGGCGGCAGTTAGCAGGTGTTTGTGGGTTGCGATGGGCATGAAGTGGATCCTCCTGTGAGATGTGAACGTCAGAGCCGTGAAAGGTGGTTGAAGTCGCCTCCGTGATAAGAAGTTAACCTCAAGGAGGAGATATGTCAACCGATTAGTTGGCATAATTGATTCAAAAAAACCAACTGTAAGAGTCGAGTGTCACACAACCGGGGTGGGGCGGCCACCGGAAAGACAAGCCTGCGGGCGTGCCTGTCAGGCAGGGCTCTGGTTTGCGCTAAGCCAGCAGCGATTTAAACCTTTTCATAAATTATCTTTACGCAGTCTGATATTGAACCAAACACCTGGCTTGGCGGTGCTTCCCGGTATGGATGGCTGGATCAAGACGCGGACTGGAAGGGCATTTAGATTGCCTGTTCCGGCCTGGCTGGATATCGCTGCTGACTGGGTACAGTGGCGGGTCCGGCATGCTTTGGATTACTTGGTTCGCCGCAAAGACGGTGTGGATTAAACAATAATAAGCTGTAGCATTACGATGGCATTTTACCGTTCGTGCCCCTCGCTGGGCTGTCGCCTTTGTCTAGCTCGCCATCCGTCCTGTGTTGAAGGGTGGAAATGGACGGCTCATCTCAACTCGCCCGGATTATTTGCATGCTCCCCGATACCCACTTCCATCAGTTCATTCTGCCGCGTCTGGTTCAGGGGCGAGCCCGCCTGGAGGCCATGATCTGGCGGCCGATGCCCGAGCCATTGCCGGTGATGCGGACGCAGCCGACCCAGGCGCACCGGACGCTGGCGGAGGTGGCTGAGGCAGAGTTCGGGCCGGTCGCCGAGATACCGCTGTATTGGGGCGGGCTGTTTGACCAGTGCTGGTGGCGTGTCCGCATCCCCGATGGCTCGACGGGGAAGTACCTGTGGTGGCGGGATGATGGCGAGGCCACGGTGTACGTCGACGGCGTGCCGGTCTACGGCATCGACCCCGGCCACCTGCACGCCCCGTTGCCTGCGGGCGTGACCGAGCTGACGATCGAGTCGCTCTGCGCCCGAACCGGGGTGTGGGTCGAAGGTGGCAAGCAGGGCCTGGACGCGAGCAAGGGCAGCCATTTCCAGGGGGCGTTCCTCGCCGAACGCAACGAAGACGCGTGGCACGCGTGGCACGACCTGGACGTGCTGATGAACGTGATGGAGCTGCTCGAGAAGCCCGAGTATCTGAACCAGCACGGGATGTGGGGCAGGGGGGGGTACCGCCCCGAGCTAACCGAGGCAGACCCGTTGTTGCGCCGTCTGATCCACCGGACCAACCAAGCCCTGGACGCATTGGATGCCGAGGGGGTCGCGGCCTGCCGGGCGGTCACGGCGGCGATTTTCAAAGACTTCCCCGCGGCACCGGACGCGATGAAGGCGATCCTCACCGGGCACGCCCACATCGACCTGGTCTGGCTCTGGCCCGAGCGGGCGGGCGAGTTCAAGGCGGTGCACTCCTTCGCCAACGCGCTGAGCATGATGGAGCGGTACCCCGAGGTGACGTTCGGCTACTCGCAGCCCGCGAGCTACGAGGCGGTCTCGCGAAAGAGCCCGGCGTTAATGGAGCGCGTCGGTGCCCGGATCAAGGAAGGCCGTTGGGAACCGACGGGGGCGATGTATGTCGAGTCGGACGTGCAGCTGCCTTGCGGCGAGGCACTGGTGCGGGCGTTTGAGCTGGGGCAGCAGGGGTTCCGCGAGCTGCAGGGCCGGGATAGCCGGTGCGTCTGGCTGCCGGACGTCTTCGGGTACAGCGCGTGCATGCCCACGATCATGGCCGGCTTCGGCGTGCCGTACTTCTACACCACGAAGATGCACTGGTCGGGGGCGACGCGGTTCCCCTACAGCAGCTTCCGCTGGGTCGGTATGGACGGCAGCGAAGCGGTCTCGCACATCTCCTGGCACAACTACAACCAGCGGGTAAATCCTCGCGAGCTTAAAAATGCAGTCTTCCGACACCGCCAGAGCCACGTCCACGACGAAGCCCTGTTCCCCTGCGGTTACGGCGACGGCGGCGGCGGGCTCAACGAGTCGATGTGCGAACGGGCCCGCCGGCTGAGCAATCTCTCGTCCATGCCCCGAGCGGAGTGGGGCACGATCGAGGGTTACTTCGACCGCTTGGCAGAGTTGAGCGATGCGCTGCCGCGATGGCGCGGCGAGATGTATCTCGAGTATCACCGTGGCGTGCAGACCACCAACGGCCCGCTCAAGGCCGCGTTCCGTGCCGCCGAGCGGGCGCTACAGGTCCACGAGGCGGTGCGGTGTGCGACCGGCGGCGGCCCGATCGATCAACAGCCCTGGAAGCGCGTGTGTTTCGCGCAGTTCCACGATTACATCCCCGGCAGCTCCATCCGGGAGGTTTATGAGGAGCACATCCCGGAATTGGAAGGCATCGCAACCGATGTGATGAGCCGTGCCCAGGCCGAACTAGAAGCAACGGGCTCGGATGACCCAGGCGTTTCCAAGGCGTGCGTGTTCAACCCACTGCCGATGCCACGCCGCGAGATGATCGACGGCCGGCTATTCGAGCTGCCGCCCTTGACGGGGTTGGCGATCACCCAGGCCCAGCCAGTCGAGGCCGAGGCCGTGCAGGTATCAGGCACGGCGATGAGTAATGGGCGGGTGGACGCCCGGTTCACCGCGTCTGGCGAGATCGCGTCGCTGTCTGTTGACGGCCACGCCATGGCACTGACCGCGCCCGGCGCCCAGGTCTTGACTTTCGACGACGTCCCGGCGATCTACGAGGCCTGGGACGTTGACCGCTACAGCCTCAGCCTCGGCGAACATCAGACAGGCCCGGCTGAAGCCGACGTGCGCACCGAAGACGGCGTCGGACGGGTGTCGTTCACGCGGCACCTGTCAGAGATCGGCCAGATCACAGTGACCTACGCGCTCGAACCGGGCAGCGCCGTCCTCGGGATCGAGATCGACCTGGAACTTAAGAAGACGCAGTGCCTGATAAAGCTGGGCTTCCCGACGGCATACGCGGGACGCGAGGCTCGGTATGGCGGGCCGTACGGCAGCGTGCGCCGGCCCCAGTGGTCGGGGCCGTTGGCGAACGACGCGATGTTCGAGAACCCCGGCAGCCGGTGGGCGTGCGTTGCCGACGACGACGAGCGCGAAGGATTGATGCTGATCACCGAAGCGAAGTACGGCTTCGGGGCGGCGGACGGGCTGCTGCATGTGTCGCTGGCCCGCTCAGCCAAGTACACGCCCGTCAACGCACACGGCAACACTACCGAGCTGGAAAGCGGAAAGAGCGGCGACTTCTGCGACCTCGGGCACCACCACATCAAGCTGGCGATCGGCCGATTCAGTGCTCAAGCCCCGCGGGCAGAGCAGCCAGCAGCGCTCGCAGACCTGCTATACACGCCCTGCGTGCGATACACGGGCCAGCCCATCTCCGCAGGGCTCTTATCAGTCGACGGCCCCGAGTCACTGATCCCTGCATGGGCAGTCCCGGAGCACGCAGGCGGCTGGACGCTCCGCATGCACGAAACGCTGGGCAGCCGAGGATCTTTAAGGGTTCAGCTTGCCGAAGGCCGAGGCTCCCGTGGCGTTGATCTGCGGGGTGAGGCGGCCCTCGATGCTGACACGGACATCTCGCCTTACCAGCTGCGGAGCGTCAATATCGACGCTAAGCCTTAATTATGATATAAAAATTATCATATATAGGCTATTTTAAATCGGTTTATTTATGGTATATTTGTCGTCGCTACGTTCGATGGCGCGATCTGGGCGCCAGCAACGGTTTAGATTCACCCTTCGCCCCCTCACTCCCCATCATGCGTCTGATCATCCTGCTCTGCATCGCGTTCATGATCGTCGGTGGCCTAGCGACCGCGTGGACCGCCCCCGGCGAGGAGGAGGGCTCAACCCAGCTTTTCTGGGTGACCGACCTCTCGCCGGTCCGGATAGAGCACGTCGACGGCTTTACTCGATGGCAGCTTGAGCAGGGCCTGATCGACGATCAGGGCAAGCCACTGGCTAAGGTCAAGGTCGATCCGAACAACGGGGACCAGGACAAGATCGTCATCCAAGGCGTCGGTGGCGTCGGAGCGGACATCATCGACACCCGGTGGGGCCGACAGGTCCGGCTGTTCAGCCGCGTCGGGATCATCAAGGACATAACCAGTATCGCGCGGGAAGGGGGGTTCTCCGTGGCGGACACGTGGGATGCCATCGAGTCGGAGATTGCCGTAGACGGACGGCAATACATGTACCCCTGCAATGTGGCGGTCCGACTGTTCTGGGTCAACCAGGCCGTCTTCGACAAGTTGGGACTCGAACAACCACCTGCCGTATGGGACTTCGATACGTTCGAGCGGATCGGCCTGGAGTTCACGAAACGGGCGAACACCAACCCGGATCGACAGACCCACTTCTTCTTCGATCAGCTGCCGATCGAGAACATGTACCGCGGCGTGGGACTAAGCATCTTCAATGAAACGGGCACGGCGTCGGCACTGAATAATGAGCTTTACGCCGAGGTTTTACAGCGGCACAAGAGCTGGGTCTACGACCTGCACCTGATGCCGTCGCCGGAAGACATCAGCGCGTTGCAAGTGACCAGCGGTTGGGGTGGGTCAAGCCCCAGGCTGTTCAACGAGGGCCGGCTTGGGCTGCTGTATTCGGGCCGTTACATCCTGATCCAGTTCAGGCAGTTCGTGAATGACGGGGCCGAACCGTTACAGCTTGGCGTGGTCGAGCCCCCACACGGCGGTTTCCGCAATACGCGGACCACCGTGCGAGGTGCAGCGATTTACCGGGGCGGCAAGAACCAGGCCCTCGCGGAGATCTTCCCGCGCTACCTGGCGAGCAAGCTATACAACCAGCTGATCATTGATAGCGCCGATGCCTTGCCACCCAACCCCAAGTTTGTCCAGAGCCGGTCGTTCACGCACCCGCCGGACTGGCCGAATGAGTGGGGCTGCCACCAGCCCTTTGTCGATGCGATGGAAACGACAGCGATCGGCGGCAGCTACAGCCCGTTCATCCTGACCAGCGATGCCGAGCGGATCCGGGACCGCTTCAAAGCCGAGTTTGACGCCGGCCTGATCGATGCCCAGACGGCCGCGCGACGGACCGCGGAGCTGATCGAACTGCGGATCCAGCGGAACCTCGAAGAGTTCCCCGAGACACGCGCGGAATACGACTCCCGTGTGGCGACCCAGCAGAAGATCGAGGAGCGACTTGCGGCAGGCCAGCCGATCCCCGAGTCGTGGATTAACAACCCGTTCTTCCGCAGGTACTACGCAGCGCAGGGGCTTCTGCTCAAAGAGGATGGTCCAACAGGCGGCCCATCCGGGCAGGGCGGTGACCCGTGAAGAAGCGACGAGGCGGCCTGCTGCTCGGCGATGAGAAGATCGCCCTGGGATTCTTGATGCCCAACCTTATTGGGGTTGCCATCTTTGTGGTGTTCCCCGTCGTGTTCTCGTTAGCGATGGCTTTCACGAACTGGGACCTGACCCAGCACAACCAGTTTTCGGAGAACTCGGTCCGGTTTGTGGGCCTCGATAACTTCGTAGACCTGGTGAGCGAGGGACAGTTCCTGCGTTTCCTGGGCAACACGCTCTTCATCATGATGGGGATCCCGGTGGGGATCGCCGGGTCGCTGGGCGCGGCGATGCTGCTCACGCACGACGCAAGGCCGGGACGGAGAAGCCTGGCGTTCGTGCTCGCGGGGATCGGCCTCGTGCTGGGGGTGGTGTGCATGGTGCTCGCAGGCGCACCGTCGGCGGGGGTGACGATCCTCATCGGCGGGGTGTTCTGCACCGTGCTGGGCTTCGGGCTCCTCGGCGGGCGGACCCTGTACCGGACGCTCTTCTACACCCCACACTTCGTAGCCGGCGTCTCCACCTTCATCCTCTGGAAGAAGCTCTATAACCCGCAAGACGGCCCGATCAACGCCGGGCTGCGCCCCGTGCTGGGTGTTGTCGAAAGCACCGCCAACACGCTGCCCGGCTGGCTCGTCGGGCTCCTGCCCTGGGTGATGATGCTCGGCATGGCGGGGCTCACACTGCTCGGGCTCGACCGGTTGCGGCGGCGCTGGGCGGACGGAGAACTCGGCTGGTTCGCCGGGTTGATGCCCGTGGCGATGTTGCACTTGCCCTGGGCCGTCGCACTGATCTGGACCGCGACGCGTGGATGGTCCGGCGTGCTGCTTGGATTACTGGCGGTGGTCTGGATCGTTCAGATCGCTGCTACAGCACGAGCGAAAGACCGTTTCAAGACTCAGGCAACCGAAGGTTTCGGCGGCGCGATGTTTGTCGCGGTTTTGACGATGGTGGGCATCTTCATCGCCCTAGGCATGACCGCAGTGATGTCGGGCCTGCCCGCGATAGCGGCAGAGGGACTCGAGCCACCACGCTGGTTAACGAGTATCGGGTGGGCCAAGCCGGCGCTAATGATCATGGGGTTCTGGGGCGCGATCGGCAGCAACAACATGCTGCTGTATCTGGCGGCGCTAACCAATGTCTCGCCCGAGCTGTACGAAGCCGCCGACATCGACGGGGCCAGCCGACTCCAACGGTTCTGGAACGTGACCTGGCCGCAGCTGGCCCCGACCACGTTCTTCATCCTCGTCATGTCAACCATCGGCGGGCTGCAGGGCGGCTTCGAGCAGGCCCGCGTGATGACCGGCGGCGGCCCGGCAGGAGCCACCACCACACTCAGCTACTTCGTGTTCATCGAGGGCTTCCAAACCGGCCGGCTCGGCTTCGCCGCGGCGGTCGCGTGGGGACTCTTTGCGCTGATCTTCGGGATCACCCTCATCAACTGGAAGTTCGGCAAGAAGGACGTGAGCGACTGATATGAAACGCCGGCCGACATCCACCATCGCACTGAATCTCGCCCTGGCGGTCCTGGGCACGCTGCTGATGCTGCCGTTCATCTGGATGGTGCTCACCAGCTTCAAGACGCTGGCGGAGGTCGGCGCGGATCACTGGATCCCCGCGGAGGGATGGCGTTGGTCGAACTACACCGAGGTGTTCGAGCGGATCCCCTATCTGCGGTTCTACTGGAACTCGTTTTACGTCGCGTTCTGTGTCACGTTCCTGCAGGTGGCGACGAGCGCGATGGCCGCGTTCGCGTTTAGCCGGCTGCGTTGGCGAGGGCGAGAAACGGTATTCCTGATGTATCTGGCGACCATGATGCTCCCGGGCCTGGTGCTGATGGTCCCGAACTTCCAGGTCATGATCTACCTCGGGCTAGTCGACACACTGGCGGGGCTGATCCTGCCGGCGGCGTTCAGTGCGTTCGGCACGTTCCTGCTCCGCCAGTTCATGATGACCATCCCGTCTTCGCTGGACGAGGCCGCGGCGATCGACGGGGCCTCGAAGCTCCGGACGTTTGTGGACATCATCCTCCCACTGTCTCGGCCCGGGCTCGTGACGCTTTCGATCTTCACGTTTATGGGGAACTACAACGCCTTCTTCTGGCCGCTGGTCATGCTGCGGAGCGAGCACAAGCTCACGCTACCGATCGGGCTGCTGAGCTTTGAGACCACCGCAGGCCAGGAGACCAACCTCTTGATGGCCGCGGTGACGATGGGGGTCGTCCCGATGATCGTGATCTTCATCCTGCTTCAGAAGCAGCTCATCGCGGGGATCCAGCTCGGGGCTGTAAAAGGCTGAGGCCCGGGCGTGCCGCGGTGGCTCAGGCCTTGCGATCGGTGGATTCGCGTTCAACCAACTCGCCAGAGACGATGATCTGCCGAGTAGGGCGTTGCGGGTTCGACAGCCGGTCGATCATGAGATTGATCGCCATCTGCGCGATTTCAGAAACGGGTTGCCGATAGCTGGTAAGCGGCACGGGCAGGCTGCTGGCGATGGTGGCGTCGTCGAAGCCACAGATCATCACTTCATCCGGAACCCGACGCTGCTGCTGGTAGAGCACGCGCATCGCGGTCGCGGCCATCCGGTCGTCCTTGCCGATAATTGCATCGGGCTTGTTGGCTTCAATCGCCTTGTAGATGGACTGTTCGTTGTATCCCTCAATCGGGACGACCTCCAGCTGGGCATCGTCGCCGATCGCGGTGCGGAGCCCGTCACATCGGCGGGCCACCGAAAACGGCGTGACCTTGGGAACGAGCATCAGCATCTTCTTCGCTGACTTCGCGGCCAGGTGTCGGCCGACCGTGAGTCCCGCGTGGACGTGATCAAGCGAAACCAGGTCATACCGGCTTCGGTCGGGGTGAGGGACGAAGTCCTGGTCGATGAGCACGACGTGGATGCCCGCCTCGGTGAGCTTGCTCAGCATCTCCTGGTTGAGAGCCATCGAGTCGGCGCGTGCTTCGATGGGCATAAAGAAGCAGCCGTCGTATTTGTTCTCGATCGCAAGATCGACCGCTTTGGCCTTGTGTTCCGCCGCCATCTCGTCGAGCGGCCGGTCCAACTCGAGCAGGCCGTCGTACTGCGAGCGGAGCAGCATGTCTATGGAGGCTTCCAGACGGCCGAAGACGGTGTCGCGTGCGTCGATATGGAAATGACCATCGCCGATGAACAGGTAGCGTTGGCCGGTCTTCTTGGAGAGTTCGGCGACGTAGGTGCCCGCGCCCTGAATCCGTTCGATCAGGCCGTTGTCCCGGAGCTGCCCGAGTGCGCGGACAACCGTGTTGCGGGAGGCGTTGAATTCCTCGGCGAGCTCGTCGTCGGACGCGAGCCGGTCTCCAGGGTTGAGCCGGCCGGTCTGAATGGCCCGGGCGAGAGACTCGGCGATCTGGACGTACTTAGGCTGAGAGCGTGTCTGTGACATGAAGTCCATGGTATATACCACTTCTTATGGTTTATCTAGTCATAATTTCAAAAAAATACCAGCCATGCCTTGGTTCTCTGAAAAACCTATGATATGATATGATTCGCCGTGTCATTTCATAGTATTATGGAGTTTTTTCGTGAAGATTTCTCGATTCATTGCTCCTGGAGTGCTTTTCTTGGCCCTCGTGACCGGCCTAGCAGCCCCGATGACACCCATCATTGCCCAGCCGAGAGCCGGGCAGCAGAGCGGTGCGGCCGAGAAGCCGGAGATCCGCGGGCGGGTTGTCACGGGGTATCAGGGCTGGTTCCGGGCGCCCGGCGACGGGACCGATCAAGGCTGGGTGCACTGGGGTGGCCGGCGGCAGTTCCCGCAGAGGCGTTCGACGGTGGACATGTGGCCGGACATGTCGGAGTACACCTCGGCGGAGAAGTTCCCTACGCCCTACCGCCACGCCGACGGTTCGGTCGCCCATGTGTTCAGCTCGGCACACCCGCGGACCGTCCGCCGCCACTTCGAGTGGATGCGCGATTACGGCATCGGCGGGGCCATGCAGCAGCGGTTTGTCACCGGCACACGCAGCGCCGCTCGGCGGGCTTCCCTGGACCGGGTGCTCGCTAACACCCGCGCGGCGTCACGCGCGACCGGCACGCCATGGGCCTTGATGTACGACCTCTCAGGCCTCAAAGCCGGGGAGATCCGCACACTGCTCTTCAAGGACATCCGGCGGCTCATCGTCGAAGAAAAGATCCTTCAAGACCCGTACTACCTCCACCACGACGGCAAGCCCTTGATCGCGGTCTGGGGGGTCGGGTTCCGCGTGAATCGGAATTACTCGGTCGAGGAGTCCATCGAGCTGGTGGAGCTGTTGCAGAACGACCGCGATCTGGGTGGCAACGCGGTGATGCTGGGCGTGCCGTATTGGTGGCGGGAGAACGTCCGGGACGCCGAGGGCCACGAACGGTTCCACGAACTGCTGCGGCGGGTCGAGATTGTCAGCCCCTGGTCGGTCGGCCGAGTACGCGACCCCCGGACGGCGGCGTCGCGGGTGGATCAGGTGCTCCGCCCGGACCTCGCGTGGACCCGCCGGGCCGGCAACGCGTATCTGCCGGTGATCTCGCCAGGGTTCAGCTGGGTCAACCTCCAGCGTTCGCGGGGCGTGGCCGATCTGCCGGCTTACGAGGCGATCCCACGATTGGATGGCGCATTCCTCTGGTCACAAGCCGTGGCCGCAAAACAGGCAGGTGCCGAGATGATCTACGTCGCCATGTTCGATGAGGTCGATGAGGCGACCTGCATCTTCAAGGTCACCAACGACCCGCCGGTGAATGGCACCGATGGCGAACGCTTCATCTCCTACGGCGACAATGTACCGAGCGACCACTACCTCTGGCTGACCGGCGAGATCAGCCGGATGTTGCGGGGTGAGACCCCGACCCGCGAACGGATGCCACGGCGGCGTGCGGTCCGCTAACCACGCTTGCCACAGCCCTGTCCTGACTCCAAACTCCAAGAGAATCCCACCATGCCACTCCACACCACCTGCTCCGTTGTCGCGGGCTTGTTTGCCCTCCTGACCGTTGGGTGCATCTCGACCTCAGCGGACGCCGACCCGTCATCGACGCCCGGCGCCGAGGCAGAGCCCGCCAAACCCGAGATCCGTGGCCGGGTGGTCACCGGATACCAGGGCTGGTTCCGAGCGCCCGGCGACGGCTCTGGCCTGGGCTGGGTGCACTGGGGCACGGGCGAGAAGTTTGACCAGCGCCTCTCGACCATCGACCTTTGGCCGGACATGTCCGAGTACACAGAAGAGGAGAAGTTCCCCACGCCCTACCGCCACGCCGACGGCTCGGTCGCCCACGTGTTCAGCTCGACCCACCCCCGCACCGTCCTCCGCCACTTCGAGTGGATGCGCGACTACGGGATCGGCGGCGCGATGCAGCAACGCTTCATCCACAACATGGACAATCCGCCCCTGGCCGCCTCGCTCGACGTGGTCTTGGCGAACACGCGAGCGGCGTCCCGCAAGACCGGCGTGCCCTGGGCCCTCATGTACGACCTGACCGGCCTCAAGCCCGGCGAATTCGAGACGCTGCTCCACAAGGACATCCGTCGGCTCATCCTCGAAGAGAAAATCCTCGAAGACCCGTACTACCTGCACCACAACGGCAAGCCGCTCATCGCGGTCTGGGGGGTCGGCTTCTCCGGCCGGATCAAGGACCGTGGCTACACCATCAATGAGTGCATCGAGCTCGTCGACATGCTCCAGAACGATCCGGAGATCGGCGGAAGCGCCGTGATGCTCGGGATCCCGTACTGGTGGCGGGGCCAGTTCCGAGACGCGACCAACGACCCGCAGTTCCTGAGCCTTCTGCGACGGGCCGACATCATCAGCCCCTGGTCGATCGGCCGGGTGCGTGACCTCGAGGATGTCGAAGAGCGGTATGAGCAGGCGTTGGCCCCAGACATCGCCTGGTCTAAGGTCAACGGTCCCGACTACCTGCCCGTGATCTACTCCGGCTTCAGCTGGGTCAACCTCCACCGTTCACGCGGGCTGGAGCTGCCCGAGTACAACGTGGTGCCTCGGCTTGGCGGCCAGTTTCTCTGGGCACAGGCTGCCTCCGCCAAGCGGGCCGGGGCGGAGATGATCTACATCGCCATGTTCGACGAGGTCGACGAAGCGACCGCGATCTTTAAGGTCACCAATGACCCCCCGGTCAACGGGGCCCAGGGCGAGCGGTTCATCTCCTACGGCGACGATGTCCCAAGCGACCACTACCTCTGGCTCGCGGGCGAGATCGGCAGACTGATCCGCGGCGAGATCCCGTTCGATGAACAGATGCCGACCCGGTCTCCCGCCGACGCGTCGCCGTGAGCACCCCGCCCAACATCCTGCTGATCATGTCCGACCAGCATCGCGCCGATGTGCTGAGTGCCGAAGGCCGGACTGATCTCGAGACGCCACACCTCGACGCGCTGGCCCAGCGTGGGGCGCACTTCACCCGGGCTTACTGCAACAACGCGATCTGTGGCGCTTCGCGTTGTTCGCTGCAGACCGGCATACTCCCACGCACCCTGGGCGTCGCCACCTTCGAGCCCATCACCTACCGCGGCCGGCTGATCCCGCTCCAGGCCTGCATGCAGCAGCACGGCTACGCCACCGGCGGCTTCGGCAAACGCCACCTCGACACCCCCGCCGACAGCGGATGGAACACCACCGCCACCACACTCCAGAAGGAGGCCTCCAGCCAGCCCAACTGGTGGTCCTGGATCGATGGGCTCGGGCTCCGCGAAGCCGCCGACCGCGACTGGCAGTCCGAGCACGGCAAGTCCAACGCCGACCCCATGGCCTGCCAGATCTCGGCGCTGCCCGACCACGCCACGATGGAGGCGTGGACCGCCGACCGCACCGCCGATTTCATCCGTGCCAGCACAGACGCGGGCAGGCCGTTCTTCGCCCAGAGCTCGTTCTACCGGCCGCATCAGCCGTACACCCCGACACGCAGCTGGTACGACCGGATCGACCCCAGCCGGATCGAGATGCCCGCCTCACTGACGCAGCCCGTGAATCAGCTCCCGTCATGGCTGCGCGATATCCGCGGCCGTGAGAGCAAGCCGTGGTGTTGTGGCCGGGCCGCGCGCGAGCCCGAGCTCTACCGGTTCTACATCCACTGCTACCTTGCGCTGGTGGCCGAAATCGATCACCACGTCGGTCGGCTGCTGGAGCTGCTCGACGAGCTGGGCATCGCGGACAACACCATCGTGGTCTACACCGCGGACCACGGCGACTTCGTCGGAGCGCACGGCATGATCGAGAAGGCGGCCATCGGGCACAACGTCTACGAAGACACGCTGCGTGTCCCGCTGATCATCCACGCGCCGGGCCAGACCATCTCCGGTGTCCGGGATGACCTGGTCGAGCTCGTCGATCTGTACCCGACGCTTTGCGACCTCGCGGGTGTGCCGCACCCCGACGCACAGCCACTCCAAGGCCGATCGCTTGCCGGGTGTATCCGTGACCGCAACCCGCTGGGCCGGGAGTTCGTGATCAGC
Source organism: Planctomycetota bacterium (assembly GCA_038749105.1). Classification (GTDB taxonomy): domain Bacteria; phylum Planctomycetota; class Phycisphaerae; order Phycisphaerales; family Phycisphaeraceae; genus JBCCOW01. Next base: position 10,505 of record JBCDIM010000031.1, on the reverse strand, counting down.
GAGAACGGCTCCCAGACCACCGTGATCGAACCCAGGTACAAGCTCGGGCAGTGGGCCGAGCCACTGAACCCCGCCTGGGACCTCCGCCACAACGACGACCTCTGCTTCGATCGGGAGGCTGACCCGCTGGAGACAACCAACCTCATCGCGGACGCGTCCTGCCAAGAGCACCTGAGCCGCTTACGGGGGTATATCGACCGGTTTTACAAAGCGACACCTGGTGCCGCCTGGGAAGCACTACGGGCACGGCTTCACGCTGGCTGAGACAAGGCCACGCCGCACAATGGCAGGCCTAATTGCAGCTAGGCCTGATATGCCATCTTTTAAACCATTATATTTTAGAATATATTTTGATATAACTTAGATTTTTAGTTGCCAAAAACAAGATTTTCCTGTAGCCTTGGAAACGGTTCATATCCCTGCTGTCCCATCACTCGGAGTTCAACAATGCCATCTCGCCTCAGCAGACCAAGCGGTTTCACCCTCATCGAGTTATTGGTTGTCATCAGCATCATCGCGTTGCTGATCGCGATCCTGCTTCCCGCGCTGGGTGCGGCCCGCCAGTCTGCTCGACAGATCCAGAGCGACTCGCAGGTGCGTGGGCTGGCCCAGGCCTTCTTTACGCAGGCCCAAGAAAACAAGACCTGGTTTGCGGGCGTGGCCTCATCCGGGCTCGTTGACGGTGACGCCGATGCGACTTTCGCTGACCAGAGTGACCTGGCACCAAACGCCGAGATCCAGGCCGGAGCCAGCGCCCAGCAGACCGGCTCCGAGGTGTACTCCCGGTGGTGGGTAATCGTGAACGGCAACTTCGTCACGCCGGAGTATCTGCTGTCACCCGGCGAGCAAAACCCGACCGTTGATCCGGTCACACTCATCACTGACGCCCAAACCGGCGGGGCGGCTCTTGGTCGCCAAGCACCCCTGTCTTCCTTTGCCATCAGCTCGCTGCGTACCGGCAACAACGCGGGCGCCGCGGTGGCAACCGGCCGGGTCGCAGAGTGGCGAGATAACGCCAATTCGACTGTTCCGATCGTGAGCGACCGCCTCACGAACTACGCGGATGTTGAGGGCAACACGCCAACGACGCACAACAGCATCTGGGATCAAGCCGACGAACGCGGCGCGTGGTCGGGCGCGATCGGTTTCGCGGACGGGCACATCGAGCGTGCCACCACATCCGAGCTCGACCCCAATGGCGTGAGGATGAACGACGCGACAAACACGAATGCGGACAACATCTTTGGCACGCCTGGTACGGAGCAAGCCTTCACGGGTGGCATCAACACGACGCACAGCTCGATGATGGTGGTCCGGGCCAATAACCAGACTCAGCTACCGACTACGAGTAACCCGTAACCTGCTCGGGCTGCGTACCCGCGTCGCGTGAGACTGGGCCATCCCTTTCCGCGGCTCCAACACTTGCTTGCCGACGGCCTGGCTCGCCGACCTGCCCGGCCCAACATATGACTAGGCCTACCGATCGTCCCTGCACTGCCCTGATCACGGGCGCTAACCGGGGCCTGGGGTTTGAGATTGCCAGACGCCTGCACGCCGAGGGGCTAAAGCTCGTCCTGGCTTGCCGGAGCGAAGCGGCAGCACACGAAGCGACCGGCCAGCTGGGCGCAACCGATGCGGCTTGCATACCGATCGACCTTGAAGACGCGGGCTCGCTTGCCGATCTCAACGACAAACTCGCCGAGCGTGGCCTGCAGATCGATGTACTGATCAACAACGCCGGTGTCCGCTGGATCGAGGGGGCGATGGATTCGGGGCCGGAGATGATCGAACGGACGTATCGGGTCAATGTCGTGGGGCCGTGGCAGCTCTGCCGGGCGCTGGTCCCGGGCATGGTGGAGCGGGGGTACGGCCGGGTAGTGAACATCTCTTCGCAGGCCGGTTCGATGCACCACGGGGCGGGGCCGATCCACGCGGCTTATAGCGTGTCGAAGGCCGCGCTTAACGCGATGACGGTCAATCTTGCCCGGACAGTCGATCCGTGCGTGAAGATCAACGCCACGTGCCCTGGGCATATCGCCACACGCATGGGCGAGATGGGGGGAGTGACCGCGCCGCGGACGGTCGAGCAGGGGGCCGACACCGCGGTCTGGCTCGCCACGCTCGGTGACGACGGCCCCACCGGGGGATTCTTTAAAGACCGCCAGCCCCTGGAATGGTGAACCCTCAGACGCATGCCCAGCGATCGCCCCAACCTCGTCTTCATCCTCGCCGACCAGCTCCGGCACGACACGCTCGGCTGTGCGGGCCACCCGGTCATCCAGACGCCCCACATCGACCGCATCGCACGGGAGGGCACGCGGATGCGTCGGTGCTACGCCCAGTGTGCGGTCTGCGGGCCGGGCCGATCGTCGATGCTCACTGGGCACAGCGTCGCGGCCACCGGGGTGCTGGATCACCCTTGCATCTACGGGGAAAACGCGGACCGCCTGATGCCGCAGCCGACACACGACGAGGTGCTGGACCGGGCCGGCTACCACGTCGAGTACTACGGCAAGTGGCACTGCCCGATCCACCATGCCCGGGTGTATCGCAACACCGTTCACGTCGCCGGACTCGATCGTGCCGACGAGGGCTTCGGGGTCCCGCTTGAAAAGGCCTTCAAGCAATACATCGACGAGCACGTCCCGGCGGCCGACCCGATGCCCGGCGAACAGCTCGACGCGCTCTACGGCCGGCCGTACCGGATGGACCCCATCGACAGCCGGTTCGGTCAGCCCCCGTCACCCACCGTGGCCGGCCGACCGCCCGGCCCGGTCAAGCCGACACAGCCGGACAACCACGGGCTGATGCTGATCGACCCGCAGCATTCGCGGACGGCGTACGAGGGCCGGACTGCGGTCGCGGCGCTGGACCGATTGGCCGAACAAGACAAGCCGTTTGGGGTGCACTTCGACTTCTTCGTCCCGCACGCCCCGCACGTCGTGACCGAGCCCTACCACAGGCTGTACCCGACCGGCGACGTGCCGATCCCAGTGTCGATCAACGACCCGCTGTTCGACTCGCCCTACAAACCCGAGCAGAACGGCGGCTCCTGGCTCCCGCAGTACCGCGACCCGGCGAAGCTCGCCCACTTCATCAGCAACTACCTCGGCACCGTGACTGAGCTCGACCACTGGATCGGGGCCATCCTCGATCAACTCGATACGCTCGGCCTGGCCGACAACACGCTTGTGGTCTTCTGCTCCGACCACGGCGAGATGCTCGGCGCCCACGGCCTCCGCGAGAAGAACGTGTTCTACGAGGAGTCGGCCCGGGTCCCCATGATGCTGCGGCTGCCCGGCCAGATCCCTGCTGGACGCGTGGTCGAGACGCCTGTCTCGACGATCGACGTCTTCGCCACGCTGCTGGACTACCTCGGCACGCCGGCCCCGCCCAACCACGGCCGGCCCTGGCAACCGCTCATCAACGGGCAGGAAGACCCCGATGCCGCGGTCGTCACGGAGTGGCACTTCCACGGCCCGACCCAGCCGAACTACATGGTCCGCCAAGGCCCATGGAAGTACATCGCCCGGAACGACGCCGCGGGGCTTGGCATCGACGGGCTTTATCAACTCGACGACGACCCACACGAGATGACGAACCTCATCGGCGATCACGCGGATCGGCATCTTTACCAAGCAGTGGTTCAGGGGATGCGGGCAGAGTGGGCCGCCTGGGCAGACCGCTGCGCGGTACCCGCCGAACTCCGGGCCGGGCTCGATAGCAGGCCGATCTTGCCTGAGCCAGAACACACGCCCCAATAAACCATTTTAAATAGAGATTATTTGGGTCTATAAATTTGTTTTTCTGTGGTATAGTTGTTTGGGTAGTTCATTCTTGAGTACTTCCCGAATCACACTTAGCCGTTCCAGCCACCACTATCACCCGCCATTCCCGCTTCCCGCTCGCCCGGAGACCGCCATGAACTCAGACGGATCGTCACCCCAGTCGCCTGATCATTCGGCCAGCCCCTGGACCCGCCGAGCGTTCTTGGGCAGCACACTTGCCCTGGGTGCCACGGCCATGATGCCCCGTCTCGCGCTCGGGCAGGGGGGTGGCAGCGGTCGGCCGAACGTGGTGTTCTTCAACATCGACGACCTCAATTGCCGCATGGGCTGCTACGGCGACGACTTCGCGATCACGCCCAACCTCGACGCCTTCGCCGCCGACGCGTTGACCTTCGACAACTGCTACTGCCAGTACCCGGTCTGCGGCCCGTCCCGCGCCTCCTTCATGACCGGGCTCCACTGCGAGACGACGGGCAACCTGCACAACGCCGACGTGCTCCAGAAGCAGATGCCCGGCGTCGTCACGCTGCCCGAGTGCTTCAAGCGGTCCGGCTACTGGACCGGCAAGGTCGGCAAGCTCTTCAACGCCCACTCCGATCCCGGTGACGCCGGCTGGAACCGCAGACCCGGCGGACCCTCCAAGCTCAACGCCAAGCAGGTCTTCGCCTACCAGCTCACCAAGCAGTTCGAAGCCGAGAACGGGCCGGCGAACACCCCGGCGAAGAAGGCCGAGCTCGCCAAGTTCATCGAGGCCAACACCCCCGACAGCACGCAGACCCCGCCCGGTTACGGCCCGTCGGGCATGACCGACGACGAGCAGAATTTCGGCAAGCTGACCCGGCATGTCGAGGGCTGGATCAGCGGGCAGGCCGACCGCCCGTTCATGGCGTCGATCGGCTACGGCATGACGCACGTCCCGTTCTGGTCGCCCGACAAGTACTTCGACCTCTACGACGTCAACAGCGTGCCCGTAAGCGACCCGCACTGGGCCGGCTGGCGTTCTCGTCCCGGCGAAGCGCTCTCCGGACGCTTCCGCCAGTTCGGCTTCAAGCGCGGGCAGGTCGATAAGCCCCTCGCCCAACGCGTCGGGCAGGCCTACTACGCCGCGATGAGCTACTTCGACGCCCTGTTCGGCCGCGTCGTCAACGGGCTCAAAGAAGCCGGCCAGTGGGACAACACCATCGTCATCGTCTCCAGCGACAACGGCTACCACCTGGGCGAGAACGGGATGTGGGGCAAGGCCACGCTCTTCGAAGAGTCCGCCCGTGTGCCCTTCATTGTCCGAGCGCCGGGCGTGACCAAGGGCGGATCACGCACAGCCGCCCTCGTCGAGATGACCGACCTCTACCCGACGCTCTGCGATCTCTGCGGCATGGACCAGCCCCATGCCATGCACGGCAAGAGCCTCCGCCCGGTTATGGACGACCCGTCGCACCACCTCCGCGACGCCGCTTACACCGTCCTGCTGGGCAACCCCACGCGGCAGCGGAACCACAAGAACGGCCGCAGTATCCGCACCGATCGCTACCGCTACACCGAATGGCAGACCGCCGGCACCCGCGAGCTCTACGACATGCAGAACGACCCGCAGCAGCACAACAACGTGGCGGAGTCGTCCGGCATGGCGGGCACGGTCCGCGAGATGGCGGCACTGCTGCAAAAGACCCGAAACTTCGCATCGACCACCCCGGCCTGATGCCCTCGCCCTGACTCTTCATCCCCTCCTGTCTGAAATCCAACGCCATGCCACACCCCCTCCGCCGGACCCTCTGCGCCCTGCTAACCGCCGCCTACCTGCTCGGGCCGGCCACGGCCAACGCGGATGCCCCACCCCCGAACGTCCTGTTCTTCGCCGTCGATGACATGAACGACTGGATCGGCCCCATGGGGTACACCAAGGCGATCACGCCGAACATGGACCGGCTCGCCAAGCGTGGCGTGACCTTCCAGAACGGGCACACTGCGGGCGTGTTCTGCGCACCGTCCCGCACCGCGATCTTCACCGGGCAGCACGCCTCCACCACCGGCTGCTACACCATCCAGTACTACCCGCAGCACAACCCCGACGTCATCCCGATGCAGGTGTTGTTCTCGCAGGCCGGCTACGCCACCTACGGCGCGGGCAAGATCTACCACCACCGCGAAGGCTTCATCGACCCGCGCGGCTGGACCAACTTCTTCCTCCGCACTCGGGAACAACGCCAAACCGGCTGGCCGCTGAACATCTGGCCCCGCGACAGCCACATCCTCCCTCAGCCGTTCCCGCACAGCCCGTTCAACGAAGGCAAGAAGATCACCGGCGGCCTGTTCATGGAGTGGGGCGAGGTGCGCAACGAGAACGAAGAGGAGATGGCCGACACCGTCTGGACCAACTGGGCCGCGAAGAAAGTCGCGAAGAAGCACGACCAACCGTTCTTTGTCGCGGTCGGACTGTATTCGCCGCACTTCCCGAACTACGTCCCGCAGAAGTACTTCGACATGTACGACCGCGACGCCATCGAGCTGCCTCCCACGATCGAGAACGACCTCGACGACCTGCCCGAACGCATCCGGCGACAGCAGACCGGGCGCATGCGCATCCACCAGCGGCTGATCGAACTGGACGCCCTCAAAGACGCCCACCACGGCTACCTTGCCAGCATCACCTACGCCGACGCCATGCTCGGCCGCGTCCTCGATGCCCTCGAGTCCGGCCCCAACGCCGAGAACACCATCATCGTCCTCTGGTCCGATCACGGCTACCACCGGGGCGAGAAGAACTGGGGCAAGCACAAGCTCTGGGAACGCACCTCCAACGTGCCGTTCATGTGGGCCGGCCCCGGCATCGAGCAGGGCAAGTCCGTCACCGCGACCGTCAGTCTGATAGACATGCTCCCGACCTTCGTCGAGCTCTGCGGCCTCGAAGACCCCCAGGCCGACGACCGCGACGGCGTCTCCCTCGCTCCCACGCTCGGCGATACCACGCAAGCCCAGGACCGCGACGTCCTGCTGCCCGGCATGGTCCCCGACGAGTACACCATCATGAATGAGGACTGGCGGTATATCCGCTACCGCGACGGCGAGGAAGAGCTGTACGACATCCGCGCCGACCCGAACGAGTGGTACAACCTCGCCGACGACCCGAAACACCGCGGCGTCATCTCCAAGCTCCGCGCGAGCGCGCCCACGAGTTTTGCCGAGCCCGGCCTCGTCGCCCGCCGCGAGATGAACCTCATCACCGAGGGCGATCAGTTCCGCTGGGAACCCAAGTAAGACCGTTGGCCCGATCGCGTGCAGACTTGCCAGCACCCTGGAGGCAGGCCAGTGCCCACGGCGGATACGCCTTTTGCCACGGCCTCAACCCCGACGCTGTTGCCCTGTATCAGGGCGGAGCCAGACGGGAGAAGCCCCAAAAACGTTTCTGCCTACGGAAGCGGTGGGGGTGGGATTCGAACCCACGGTAGCCCGGAGGCTACGGCGGTTTTCAAAACCGCTGCCTTCAACCACTCAGCCACCCCACCTTGGGTGGACCGGGCAGTTTAACCGCTGCAGACCAGGCCTCGCAGTGCCCCAAGCCGCAGACAGGTAATTTCTTACGGCCAGTTATCCACACAGCAAGACATGGCTTGACATACGGCGTGTTCTGGTTACTATCTCTCTTCCGGCCAATGGTGGCTCGGCCAAAGGAAGGCACGCATCCCCGACGCGACGTTCCAGCAGATTTGACCCCCTGGGCCCTTCCATCCGGCCCATCTTTGGGTCGGCTTCCAACAGGACAATCCTGAGAAGCACACAACGGCTTGCTCCGAGCCGAGAGATCGTGTTCCCGACACGCTCCCCCGGCCCGCAGCAAGCGGGACCATCAACCCGCCTCACGGCGAGCCGATGGAACGGTTCTTTGACAAGTGGACAGGTTTTGGTGTTGCTGATTGAAGTAACACCGAGCACTAGCAGTGTATCTGAGTGTCCCGGCCTGGCTGAGGACGCGGTCAGACGAGCGTAAACCCGCATGGGTGAGCGTAAAGATGGCCGACGAATCGGCACGAGGTCGGGGTGATCAAGTTACTAAGAGCACGCGGTGGATGCCTTGGCATCGAGAGGCGATGAAGGACGTTGTAGCCTGCGATAAGCCCAGGGGAGCTGGCAAACAAGCTGAGATCCTGGGATGTCCGAATGGGGAAACCCGGCCCTTTATGGGTCATCCATGTCTGAATGCATAGGACATGGAAGCGAACCTGGTGAAGTGAAACATCTAAGTAACCAGAGGAAAAGAAATCAACCGAGATTCCGTAAGTAGCGGCGAGCGAAAGCGGACAAACTCATAGCGTTGTGAAGCGTTTGAATGACGCACCGTAGAAGGTGATAGTCCTGTAGCAGCGTAGTGAGGTAGCCCTAGAGTAGTGTCGAGCCCGTGGAACTCGGCATGAACATGGGGGGTCCACCCTCCAAGGCTAAATACTCCTCGATGACCGATAGTCAACCAGTAGGGCGACTGAAAGGTGAAAAGTTCCCCGAAAGGGAAGTCAAAAGTACCTGAAACCGTGTGCTTACAAGCGGTCGGAGCCGATCTTCGGATCGGTGACGGCGTGCCTTTTGCATAATGAGCCGGCGAGTTGATCTCTGTGGCAAGCTTAAGCGGTACCCCCGCGTAGGCGAAGTGAAAGCGAGCGTTAAATGCGCGACCAGTCGCAGGGATCAGACGCGAAACTGGGTGATCTACCCATGGCCAGGTTGAAGGGTCGGTAACACGACCTGGAGGACCGAACCCGTAGTCGTTGAAAAGACTTGGGATGAGCTGTGGGGAGGAGTCAAAGTCTAATCAAACCCAGAGATATCTCGTTCTCCTCGAAATAGTTTTCGGGCTAGCCTCGTGTCATACTTGATGGGGGTAGAGCTACTGATTGGGGATGGGGGGCCACCCGCCTACCCACCCCAGCCAAACTCCGAATACCATCAAGCCCTATCACGGGAGTCAGTCTGCGGGGGATAATCTTCGTGGACAAGAGGGAAACAACCCAGATCGCCAGCTAAGGCCCCTAATTCATGTTCAGTTTAAAAGGAAGTCAGATTGCAGTGACAGCCGGGATGTTGGCTTAGAAGCAGCCACCATTTAAAGAGTTCGTAATAGATCACCGGTCGAGGAGTCTGGCGCCGATAATGATCGGGAATAAACATGAAGCCGAAGCTGCGGATTCCAATTTTGGAATGGTAGAGGAGCGTTCCTGTCAGCATTGAAGCGTCTCGGGCAACGAGGCGTGGAGCGGCAGGAAGTGATTATGCCGGTTTGAGTAACGATCAGGCAGGTGAAAATCCTGCCCGCCGAAAGACTAAGGTTTCCTGGGCAAGGTAAATCCGCCCAGGGTTAGTCGGACCCTAAGGCGAGGCCGAAAGGCGTAGTCGATGGACAGCAGGTTAATATTCCTGCACTGCATAGGATTAGAAGCAGCGTGACGGATTTCTTTGGTCGGTCGCATGGTCAGAGATGATGCGTGCCGCAAGGCCGACGGCAACAGCTGGAAGCCGGCGATAGAAGTCCCGCGAAATAGCGTCTGTGGATCCCCTATGTATCCGTACTAAAACTGACACAGGTAGTCGTGGTGAATAACCTCAGGTGCTCGAGAGAACGGTAGTGAAGGAATTAGGCAAAATAACCCCGTAAGTTCGCAATAAGGGGGCCCTCCCGCTTCGGCGAAGGGCGCAGAGAAGACGTGCTGGCGACTGTTTATCAAAAACACAGGACTGTGCAAACTCGCAAGAGGACGTATACAGTCTGACACCTGCTCGATGCCGGAATGTCACGGAAGTGGGTTAGCTTCGGCGAAGCTCACGACCCAAGCACCGGTCAATGGCGGCCGTAACTATGACGGTCCTAAGGTAGCGAAATTCCTTGTCGGGTAAGTTCCGACGCGCATGAATGGTGTAACGACTGGCACACTGTCTCCACTACCGGCTCGGTGAAATAGAAGACGCGGTGAAGATACCGTGTACCCGCAGCAAGACGGAAAGACCCCGTGGACCTTTACTGTAGGCTGATATTGGCCAAGATTTTTAACTGCGTAGGATAGGTGGGAGGCTTTGAAGCATTCGTTTCGGCGAGTGTGGAGCCGTCCTTGAAATACCACCCTGTTGATTATTTTGACCTAACCCCGACCCATGAATCTGGGCGAGGGACCGTGTTAGCTGGGCAGTTTGACTGGGGCGGTCTCCTCCTAAAGAGTAACGGAGGAACGCAAAGGTTGGTTCAGCACGGTTGGAAACCGTGTGTCGAGTGTAAGAGCACAAACCAGCTTTACTGCAAGACGGACAAGTCGAGCAGTTACGAAAGTAGGCTCTAGTGATCCGATAGTCCCGTGTGGAAGGGCTATCGCTCAATGGATAAAAGGTACCCCGGGGATAACAGGCTTATCGCTCCCGAGCGTCCATAGCGGCGGAGCGGTTTGGCACCTCGATGTCGGCTCGTCTCATCCTGGGGCTGAAGGCGGTCCCAAGGGTTGGGCTGTTCGCCCATTAAAGAGGCACGCGAGCTGGGTTCAGACCGGCGTGAGCCAGGTCGGTCCCTATCTGCTGTGGGCGTAGCACACTTGAAAGGAGTCTTCTTTAGTACGAGAGGATTAGGAAGGACGTACCCCTGGTGCGCCGGTTGGACTGCTAAGTCCATCGCCGGGTAGCTAAGTACGGCAGGGATAACTACTGAAAGCATCTAAGTAGGAAGCCCCCCTTAAGATGAGGTGTGCATGG
>JBCDIM010000030.1:0-44889 GCA_038749105.1 Planctomycetota bacterium | reverse complement strand
TTGGCCGTTGCCGGACCATCGGCATTTGTGGGTGTTGGCGGCGGGGCTGGTGTTGGGGGTGTTGGCGGGGCCGATGGTGTTGGGGAAGGTGAACGCGGGGTGGTACGAGCGTGTGTTTGTGAGCGGGGGGGAGGGCGCGGGGGCGGCGACGCTGTTGGCGGTGGCGAGCGGGGAGCTGGCGGCGTTTGAGGCGGAGACAGCGGACAAGATCGAACGGGTCAACGACGTGTTCGGCGACCCGGAAGACAGCTCGGCGAAGGCGGAGATCGAGGGGTTGCAGCTGCGGCGTTCGGGTGAGCGGGCGGCGCTGGCAGAGCGGGTGCAGGAGGCGCAGGTGCGGCTGATGGCGGCGCAGGGGGTTCATCTTGACCGGGTGCGGGGGGTGTTGCTGGCGTTGGTCCTGGCGGGGGTGGGGGTGATGATTTTGGAGGGGGCGGTGTCGCCTGCCCCCGGAAGTAGCCCCGGAAGCGCGCTCGACCATGGGGGTGAGCGGGTCGAGGTGGGGCCGGGGGTGGGGCGGCTGGTGACGGTGCGTTATGCGATCGGGGCGTTGGGCTTGGGACTGGTCGTCGCGCAGCCGGCGTTGTTTAGCGGGGTGTCGTGGGTGCTGGTGGGCGGGGTGCTGGTGGTGGGGTTGGCGGCGGGGTTGGTGCCGTTGGGGAAGAAGGGGTCAGGGGGCGGGGCGTAGGGCGTGGGGCGTGGGGAGAGTGGTTATGGTGCGGGCATGGATGAGATGCGTGACTTGGTGGTGGAGCAGGGCGGGGCGGAGGGCGTGGGGTTCGACGGGATGCTGGAGCGGGAGTGGATGTTGACGGATGGGTTGGGGGGCTATGCGATGGGGACTGCGGGGTACGCGGGGACGCGTCGGTATCACGGGCTGTGGGTGCCATCGGGGACGCCGCCGGTTGGGCGGGTGGTGGTGCTGAACTCGGTGTTCGAGACGCTCGTGTTGGTGGGGGGCGAGCGGGTGGAGCTCGGGTCAGCGATATTCCGCGGGGGGCATGGTGAGCGCGTGGTGGTGCCAGCGGGACACGAGCATTTGGTGCGGTGTGCGGTGGAAGCGGACGAAGAGGCGGTCCGTTGGCAGTACGCCGTGGAGTCGGCAACGGGGGCGGCGGTGCAGGTGGTGCGGCGGCTGCGGTTGGTGGAGGGCGGGGCGGCGTTGTCGTATGCCGTGTCGGGCGGGGTGCAGGAGCTTCGGCTTCGGCCGATGGTGACGCTGCGGGACTTCCACCATCTCATGCAGGAGGCCTATGCGTCGGTGCTGGCCGAGGGTGTGGCGGGGGGGCGGCTTCGGCTGAAGGGTGAGGGCGGCGTGGAGGCAACGCTCGGGTGCGCGGGGGCGCGGTTTGAGGCCTCGGTGTCGTGGTGGCACGGGTTCTGGTACGGGGTGGAGACGCGTCGGGGGCAGGACGATGCGGAGGACGTCTGGACGCCGGGCGAGTACGTCGTGGCAGGGGCGGATGCGGATGGGTGTGTGCTGACGGTGGGGTTGGGCGAGGGGGTGGGTATCGGGGCGCGGCCCACGGACAGTGTCCTTGGGCTTCGAGGGGCGGGGGCGGGCGATCACGTTGAGGGTTGGTTAGAGCGGGCGGCGGGTGCGTTTGTCGTGGGGCGGTCGGTCGTTTTGCCGGGCGAAGAGAAGAAAACGCGGTTGGCGACGGTTTTGGCGGGGTATCCGTGGTTTGCGGACTGGGGGCGGGATGCGTTTATCGCGCTGCCGGGTTTGTTGCTAGAGACGGGAAGGCTCGATGCGGCGCGGGATGTGCTGCGGACGTTCGCATCGGTGGTGCGGGACGGACTGATCCCGAACCGGTTCGACGACCGTGATCCTGAGGGGGCGATCTATAACACGGTGGATGGACCGCTCTGGTTTGTGCACGCTGCCTTGGCTTATCTGGAGGCGTCGGGGGATCGGGAGAGCTGGGGTTCGTGGTTGGGGCAAGCGTGTGTTTCGGTGCTGGGGAGCTATGCAAAGGGGACACAAGCCGATGGTCATGACGGGCGCGAGGGGCCGAAGATCTATATGGATCCGGCGGACGGGTTGATTGTGGCGGGGGATGCGGGGAGTCAGCTGACGTGGATGGACGCGGCGTGCGGCGGGGTGGTGTTCACGCCGAGGTACGGGAAGGCGGTGGAGATCAACGCGTTGTGGGTGAGCGGGCTGCGGGGGGTGTTGGCGGCGGGGGGGCGTGACGTCAAGGCGTTTGAAGCGATCGCGGAGGAGGCGGCGGATGCGTTTGAGCGGGTGTTCTGGTCGGAGGAGCTGGGGTATCTGTTCGATCATGTGACGGAGCAGGGGGCGGGTGGCGTGGATCGGTCGTGTCGGCCGAATCAGTTGATCGCGTGTGCGTTGGAGCGGTCGCCGTTGTCGTTGGAGAAGCGGGCGGCGGTGGTGGGGGTGTGTCGGGAGCGGCTGCTTACGCCGGTGGGGATGCGGACGCTGCCGGTGGATGATCCGGAGTACCGGGGTGTGTACGCGGGTCAGCAGTTCGAGCGGGACGGGGCGTATCACCGGGGGACGGTTTGGCCCTGGCTGATCGGGCCGTATGTCGAGGGGTTGTTGCGTGCGTGCGGGATGTCGGCGGCGGCGAAGGCGGAGGGTCGAGCGGTGCTGGAGCCGTTGGTGGAGCGGGTGAGTACGACGCGGCACGCGGGGGGCATCGGGTCGTTGGCGGAGATCTATCAGGGGGATCCTGAGGGTGGGGCGGAGGATGGGGTGTGGTTGCCGAGGGGGTGCCCGGCTCAGGCGTGGTCGGTGGCGGAGGTGCTGCGGGTGTGGCGGATATGTGCGGGGTAAACCCCGGCGGGAAACGTGGGGAGCAGTCCGTATACTCGCGGCTCTCTGGTTTGACCTTGAACGACAGGAGATGGTGCGATGAGCGATGCGCGGAAGAAGACGGTGGGCGGCAACTGGAAGATGAACCTGGACCGGGAAGGCGTGCGGGCGTTGTCGGCGGGGCTGGCGGGGGCGGGTTTGCCGGTGGGTGGGGTCGATGTGGCGGTGTATTGCCCGTTCCCGTATCTGACGGTGGCGGGTGAGGCGCTCGGGGACAGCGGTTTGAAGTTGGGCGCCCAGGATTTTTATGTGGAGCCGAACGGGGCGTACACGGGCGAGGTGAGCCTGGCGATGCTGCAGGACTGCGGGGTGAGCACGGTGCTGGTGGGGCACTCGGAGCGGCGGCACGTGATCGGGGAGGACGACGTGCTGTGCAACGCGAAGGTTCTGGCGGGCCTGCAGGCGGGGCTGGAGGTGGTGTTGTGTGTGGGCGAGAAGCTGGAGCAGCGGGAGGCGGGGCAGACCGACGCGGTGAACGCGGCGCAGCTGTGCTACGGCCTGGCGGGAGTGTCGGCCAATCAGATGGCGAAGGTGACGATCGCGTACGAGCCGGTCTGGGCGATCGGGACGGGGAAGACGGCGACGCCCGAGGACGCGCAGGCGGCCCACGCGGCCATCCGCGGGGTGCTGGGGTCGGTGCTGTTTGATGAAGCGACGGCGACGGGCGTCCGCATCCAGTACGGCGGCTCGATGAAGCCGGGCAACGCCGCCGAACTGCTGGCGCAGCCGGACATCGACGGCGGACTGATCGGGGGAGCGTCGCTGAAGGTCGAGGACTTCTCGGCGATCGTGGGGGCGGCGGCGGGGTGAAGGTCGGCCGCCCGGGTCACGCCTAGAAGGGGGTGACACGGCAGACGGGGTGGGGTATCGTGTGGGGCTCGCGGGAGCGGGGAGATCCCCCCCTTTTGATCGATTTGGACACGCCATGACCGGACTTACAGGCACAACCTTGACCCTCGGCGTGATCAGCGGCTGGGTCTACGCGATGGCGGTGCTTTTCATTGTGGTGAGCCTGTTCATGATGCTGGTGATCCTGATCCAGAAACCCAAGGGCGGCGGCCTGGGCGGGGCGTTTGGCGGGGGAGCCGGCGCGGGGTCGCAGCAGGCGGTGTTCGGGGCGAAGGCGGGTGACGCGTTGACGTGGTTCACGATCGTGAGCTTCGTGCTGTTCCTGATGATCGCGATGGGCTTGACCTGGGCGATCAATCCGGAGGTCGAGGAAGAGGAGCAGGCTCAGGCGGTCCCGCCGGCGAGCGCGGGCTTGGGTGCTCCGGCCGGGGATGCCGCAGCGCCTCCGACCGATGTGGCGGGTGGTGACGCTCCGCTGATTGAAGTTCCACCGGCGACGGCACCGGCGGATTCGGGTGGTGATTCGACCGGTGGGTTTGACTTGTTGACCGAGCCATTGCTGCCCGGCATTGAGCCGGAGTCAGGGAGCGAGCCTGATGCCGAGCCCGACGCGGCGACACCGGGAGCGGATCTGCTAGGGGGGCAGTGAGCGGATGGGGTCGGTGGGCTATTTGTCTTGCGTGTGAATTCACGAATGGCTTGGCCTGTTCTCGGGCCGGTTTTGTCTTATCCTGCCCGGCCGCGGTTGAGAGGTGTTTCGCGTGGCTCCCGATCGACCTGCCTGACTGTTTAGGACCGCTTCATGATCCACTCGATGACCGGCTTCGGCGACGCGTCGGCGTTGAGCGGCGGGACCGGGTACAGCCTTGAGCTGCGGTCGCTGAACAACAAGTACTTCAAGTGCGTGGTGCGGCTGCCGGAAGAGCTCACGGGTCTGGAGGCCGAGCTGGAGTCGGCGGTGCGGACGCGGTTGGGGCGTGGCTCGTTCTTGTTGACCGTGAAGCTGCGGCTGGGCGAGGAGGCGGCGGCGTCGGACATCAACGACCAAGCGCTGCTGACTTATGTGGAGCACCTGGAGACGGTGCGGGCGAAGGTGCAGGCGGACGGTCGGGATCACACGCTCAATATCGACTTGACGCAGCTGCTGGCGTTGCCGGGGGTCTTGAAGCCGGCGCGAACAGCGGAGGACGTGCTCAGTGCGGCCAGGCCGGTCCTCTTGGAGTTGCTGGACAAGGCGATGCACGACCTGGTGTCCATGCGGGTGCGTGAAGGCCAGGGTCTGGCGGAAGAGCTTGAGAAGCAGCTGGAGGTGATGGATCGGCTGGTGGACGGGCTCGCCGAGCGGGCGCCGGTGGTCGTTGAGGAGTACCACGACAAGCTGCGGGCGCGGGTGGGCGAGCTCTTGCAGCGGGTGGAGCTGGAGGTGACCAAGACAGACCTGCTGCGGGAGGTGGCGATTTATGCCGACCGTTGCGATGTCAACGAGGAGCTCCAGCGGTTGGCGGCGCACATCGCGCAGTTCCGCGAGACGCTGTTGTCGGAGGGGACGAAGCCGGCGGGGCGGACGCTGGACTTCCTGGCTCAGGAGATGCTGCGTGAGGCGAACACGATCGGGAGCAAGAGCAACGACGCAGAGATCGCCCGGGCGGTGGTCGAGCTGAAGTCGGCGATCGATCGGGTGAAGGAGCAGGTGCAGAACGTGGAGTGATGCGGGCCGGTGGGTTACGCTGGTGGCCGGGGCGGTGTCTAGCAGTAAGGGTTGTTTACGGTTTGCGGAAGGATGTTGATGGATGGCCGAAGCCGCGTCTGATGGTTCCGCCGGCGGGGGGCCTGCTCCGGATGTCGGTGTGTCTTCGGCGGCCGCGCCCGGCTCGCCGAAAGGGCTGCCCGCCAAGGACCGCGCAACCTTCGGTGCGGACGAGCTGGCTATCGTGCTCTCGCACTACGACCTGGGGGTGATCGACACGATCAAGGACTTCCCTCGTGGCTCGCGGAAGGCCCCGAAGCTCCTGCTGCGTTCGGAGAAGGGGCTGTACCTCTTGAAACGCCGGGCCCGTGGCAAAGACGACGCCTACAAGGTCGCGTTCTGTCACGGGATCCAGCTCACGCTTTCGGAGAAGCAGTTCCCGCTCCCCCACCTGATCGGTACCCGCCGACAGAACAACTCCATGCTCAAGTGGGGCGGCACCATCTATGAGCTCTTCGAGTACATCCGCGGCAACTCGTACGACCAGTCGCTGGAAGCGACCAGCGACGCGGGGAAGGTGTTGTCACTCTTCCACAAGCTGTTGCAGGACTACAAGCCGAACTACGAACCGCCGCGTGGGTCGTACCACGATGCCCGGTCTGTGCACGGGGCGTTCACTTCGATGCCGGCAACGCTCGCGAAGCTGCCCAGCGAGCATCCCACCGCCGCCCCGGACGCCGTGGCGAAGGCCACGCGCTTCCTGCAGCAGCACTACACCGACGCGGTCAAGCGGGTCAACGACGCGGGCCTGCACACCTGGCCCACCACGGTGGTGCACAGCGATTGGCACCCGGGCAACATGCTCTTCCGCGGATCACGGGTGGTCGCGGTCATCGACTACGACGCCGCCCGACTGCAGCAGCGCGTGCTCGACGCCGCGAACGGGGCCCTGCAGTTCTCGATCCTGGGCGGGGAAGGCGACCCGTCCACCTGGCCGGAATACCTGGACGAGTCGCGGTTCAAGCGTTTCCTGCGGGGCTATGACAGCGTGCCCGACAACATGCTCTCGCAGGCCGAGCTCGAGATCGTGCCAGACCTCATGACCGAGGCTCTGATCGCCGAGGCGGTGATCCCGATCGCCGCGACCGGGCGTTTCGCTCGGATGCACGGTGCGCCGTTCTTGCAGATGGTCTGCCGCAAGGTCACGTGGCTGCGGGACAACGCGACGAAGCTCATCGCGTCGATCGCGGAGTAGCCGCTCGTTGGCCGGATGCAGCGAACCGTCAGTCGATGTGCTGCGTCGGTTTAAACTGTTCGATAACCCACGACGCGACGCCATGCCCAAGAACCTCAATCGGACATCACGCTTCTCACGCCGTGTCGCCGCCGCCACGGCGAGCCTGCTGCTGGTCCAGCCGTTCGTGCTAAACCTCTTGGGTCAACCCGCGCCGACAAGCCCCGATGCCGTGGCTCCGCCGCCCCAGGAACCGGCACCGGACCCTGACCGCGCCCGCCTCGAGGCCCTGGCCCATCTCGACTACACCGTTCGCCAGGCCGCCGAGCTCGAGCTGCGTGCCGATCCGACGCTCACCATCGACCGCCTACGCCCGCTGCTGGCTTCGGCCCGGACGCTCGAGCAGCAGCAACGGCTGATGCGCGTCGCCGAGCACGTCTTCATCCGGTCCCGCGCGACCGCCACCCGTGCCGGGCAGGCCGGCCCCGGATCGATCGGCATCGAACACAAGATCCCGCCCACCGACGCACTCCCCGGCGTCAGCGGCTCCGGCGTCCTCGTGCTCTCCACCCTCCCCGGCTTCCCCGGCCACGAAGCCCTCGTCCCTGGGGACATCCTGCTCGGGATCGACGGCAGACGCTGGCCTCTGCACCTGACCAATGACGTCTTCGGTCAGGCCATGCGCCGCTTCCCCGCCGGCGGCACCGCCCGCTTCAGCGTCCTCCGCGACGGCCAAGAGACCGCCGTCACCCTCACCCTCGCCCACCGTGTCGATCTAGACCGCATGTACCAGAGCCGTAACCTGCAGCTCACTCCCCGCTTCGCCCGTGAGTGGCAGACCACCCGCGACGAACTCCTCGCCCTGCTGCCCGAGCCCGTCACCCCCGACCTCACCCCACCCCCACCCCCGCCGCCGCCCGCACCGGCATCACACCCCCCGCCCGCCCCCCCGCCCGCCTCCCAGCCCGCCGGGACGCAACCCGCCAGCCCCCCAGCCCCCGCTCCTGATCCTGCTTAATCGAGCCACGCGGCCATGCCTCAAGACTGGATCACTGTCGCTCTCTACTGCTTCGTCGGGGCCCTCTGCCTCATCGCCCTGGTCTATCTCGCCGCACCGCTGCTCATCCAGTCCCAGGTCGCCTTCGACCTCAACGGCACCCTCCGCGAGGTCGCCCTCGGCGGGCTCTCCGACGCCGACCAGCACTTCTTCACCCGCACCTCCGAAACTCTCGAACCCCTCGGCTTCCTCCCGCTGGCCCACTTCGTCCTCGAAGGCATGGTCCCCAACGTCAACGCCACCTTCCAGCTCCTGGCGAACCCCGACACCCAGGCCCTCGCCCTCGCCCTGGTCATGCAGCCCTCGGCCGGGCCCAGCAAACGCAGCCTCGAGTTCGCCTCCGAACTCGCCCCCCGCGGCAAAGACCCCCGCATCCCCATCAACACCACCACCTCGCTCGACGGCCTCACCCCCGACGCCGACCCCGTCACCGTCCGACACGCCTTCCCCGAGCTGTCCAGCCCCGACGACCTCGTCCGCATCCACGACGCCATCGTTAAGGACACGCTCCAGACCGCCGGCCCGACCCGCACCCTCACGCCCATCCCCTTCGACCGCGAGCCCGCCGAGTTCTTCCTCGAAGAGATGGCCCGCGAGCTCGACGGCAAGGCCGACCGCGGCTTCTGGCAGAAGCCCAGCCCCGGGCGCTACACCCTCACCCTGACCGGGGCCTACCTCATGACCTGGTCCCAGTTCCCGCCCTTCAAGCAGCTCCGCGACGCCCGCCACCGCCGGGCCGCGCAAGCCATCCGCCAACGCCTCGGCGTCTGACGCCCACCCAACCACCCGCCTACACGTCGTCCAGCCACCACCCCATCGTCGGCAGCTGCTTCCCCAAGTGGTGCCGCAGGTACGACAGCAGCAGCCGGTTCGCCCGCCGATCCGTCTCCGCGCCACGGCCCGCTCCGTCGCTCTGCTCCAACCCCCGCAAGCGTTCCACCGTCTCCGCCCGCACCTTCCAGTCGGCCACGCTCCCCGTCTCCACCAATCCCCCCGCGTCCGGCGAAAACACATACGCCTTCCGCGTCGGCAACGCCTCCCCCGTCGCCACATCCACCCTCACCTCCGGCCGAACCCCCGCCTCCCCCAGCATCCCCCACAAAAAACGCAGCAACGCCGCTTCAGCCGCGTCCGCCACCGCCCCCACCCCACCCTTCCCGATCTCTGCGAGCAATCCCACCAGCAGCTCAAACGTCCCGCCGCAGGGGTCCTCCTCCGCCAGCAGTGCGTCCGCCACGTCCGCCGCCACCATGCCCGCCCGCCACGCCGACAGGTCGCCGCGCAGCCCCGGGTAACTCCCCCGCAGGTCCCACTCGGTCACCGACGCCAACCCCGTCCGCCGCGTCGTCGCCACCACCTGCCCCCGCGTCAGCAGCCCGATCCCGCCCGAGTACCGCTCCACCGCCCCCGGCGACCCCCGCCGACTCCCCTTCGCCAACCCCCGCACCTTCCCCCGTTCCCGCGTCACCAGAACGACTAGCTGGCTGGTCTCCGACCACTCCTGGCTCCGCACACAAACCGCCTCGTCCGCAAACCTCGGCATGAATCCATCCTAAGTCCACAGATGAAAACGATGGACAAGATGAAATCCAGAGAGCACTCGAGCCCTCTTCTTACCATCCTGATCATCCTGTCCATCTGTGGACAAGATCAAAGCTCCGCCAACTGCTTCTCGACCTCGTCCAGCTCCGCCGCCGCCGCGGCCCGCTGGTCGCGCGTCTGCTGCACGAGGTGCGACGGGGCCTTGCTCGTGTACTTCTCGTTGCTCAGTCGGCCGTCCAGCGTCTTGAGCGACTTCTCCAGTTCGGCCTTCCGCTTGTTCAGCCGCTCAGCCTCCTCGGCCGTGTCGATCTGCACGTGCAGGTAGCCGATCCCCGCAGGGCCGGTCACGACCGCTGCGCCCTCAGGCTTCGGGATGTCCGGCCCCACCGCCACCATCTTCGTGTTGGTCAGCGCTTCGACCAGGTGCAGGTTCGGACGCACCCGCTCCGCCTCGGCGTCCTCCATATGCAGCGAGAAATCCACCACCTCACGCGGCGGCACCTTCGCCCCCGCCCGCACCTCGCGGATCATCCCCACCACGTGCTGCACCCGCGGGAACACCTCCTCCGCCTCCAGGTCGATCAACGCCCGGTCCGCGGCCGGCCAGTTGCCGCCGACCAATTCATCGCACTCGTCCGGGTCCAGCCCGAGCACGCCCCGCTGCGGGCACACCGCGTTCAACCCCGACCACAGCCGCTCGGTCACGAACGGCATCACCGGGTGCAACAACCGCAGCGACACATCCAGCACCGTCGCCAACACCTGCCGGCTCTTCGCCCCTTCGGGCGTCTTGATCACCGGCTTCACCGACTCGATGTACCAGTCACACACCTCGTTCCACACAAACTCGTACAAGCCCCCGGCATAGTTGTGGAAGTCGTACGCCTTGAGCGTCTTGTCCGCGTGCTCGATCGCCCGCACCGTTTTGGACAGGATCCACTTGTCCGCCAGGCTCAGGCTGCTCACCACTGCATCGGGCTCCGCCTCGGCGAGGTTCGACAACGCAAACCGCGTCGCGTTCCAGAGCTTGGTGGCGAAGCGTTGCCCGAGCTCGAATTTTTCAGAGGTGTTGCGTGCGAGCGGCTGGTCGTCGCTGGGTTTGACTTCGCCGGACGCGAGGCCGTAGGACGAGACCATCGACTTGCCGTTGCGCTCTTGCGTCGGTGCCGCAACCTTCACCCCGCCCGACGCGGTGATGAATTTCGGGGTGAACGTCTCGCCGCTGTGCGGGTCCACCATGTCGACGGGCATGCGGACGTCCTGGGTCTGGGTGGTCATCGACGCCAGGGTGAACCGCATCGCGTCGGCCCCGTGGCTGTGGATGATGTCCATCGGGTCCACCCCGTTGCCCAGCGATTTCGACATTTTCTGCCCGTGCCCGTCCTGGATCATCGCGTGGATGAACACGTCCCGGAACGGTAGCCGCCCCAGGAAATACAGGTTGAACATCACCATCCGCGAGACCCACAGCGTGATGATCTCCCGCGCAGTGCACAGCACCGACGTCGGGTTCCACAGGTCTAATTCCGGCGTCCGCTCTGGCCACCCCAGCGTCGACATCGGCCACAACGCCGATGAGAACCACGTGTCGAGCACGTCGGGGTCTTGTTGAAATCCATTGTTCTCTAGCCACTGTTCGATCGATGGCTGATCAGATGCAACGCAAATCATCAGACGAATCAGGTTGCCGCTGCTGTCTGTTTCGCCATCCCAACTTTGCGCTCCAGCTGAAAAACTCTGTTTGAGCTTGGCAACTTTTCCCTCTGCCTCCCACAAGTCGATCTGCTCTTCATGTTCAGAGCCAATGCCAGTCCACACTGGGATGCGGTGTCCCCACCAGAGCTGGCGGGAGATGCACCAGTCGCGGATGTTTTCGTGCCAGGTTTGGAAGGTTTTGGCGTAGCGGGGCGGCGTGAAGGTCAGGCCGGTGGTATTGGAGTCGCTGGCAGCGCTCTCCCCGGCGGAGCCGGGGGATAAAGCGGGGTGGTCGGAGGCTTCGCGTTGGGATGCGTCGAGGGCGCGAAGGGCGGCACCGGCGAGCTTGTCGTCGGTGACCTTGAGGTACCACTGGTCGGAGTAGTACGGCTCGATCGCGGCGTGGCTGCGGTAGCTGTGGCCCACGGCGTGACGGTAGGGCTTCACCTCGGCCAGCAGGTCTTGCTCCTTGAACCAGCGGACGATGGCCTTGCGGGCGGCTTCACGGGTCAGGCCGATGAAGGGGGCAAGCGTGGGGTTCTCGCCGGATTTTTCTTCCGGGGGCCAGCCGTGGTCGATGGAGATCGACGCGTCGGGGGCCATGACGTTGATGATCGTCAGGTCGTGGCGTTGGCCGATCTCGTAGTCGTTCGTGTCGTGGGCGGGGGTGACCTTGAGGAAGCCGGAGGCCATGCGGGCCTTGGAGTCGTCGCTGTCGGGGTCGGGGATCACGACGTAGTCGTCGCCGAGGATGGGGATCACGCGGTCGCAGATCGGGAGCTTGACGTACTGTCCGATGTACTTGGCCCGGGGTTCGTCCTTGGGGTTCACCGCCACGGCCGTGTCGCCGAGCATCGTCTCGGGGCGCGTCGTCGCGACGGTGACGTGGTCGCCGGTGGGGTGGCCCTCGGCGTCGCAGACGGGGTAGTTCAGGTAGTAGAAATTGCCGTCGACGTCCTTGCTCTCGACCTCGTCGTCGGCCAGCGCGGTCTGGGTCACGGGGTCCCAGTTCACGAGGCGTTTGCCGCGGTAGATCAGCCCGTCCTTGAACAGCTGGAAGAACGCCTCGCGTACAGCCTTGGCCCGGGCGTTGTCCATGGTGAAGGCCTGGCGGTCCCAGTCGCAGGAGCAGCCCATCTGCTTGAGCTGGTCGGTGATGGTGGCTTCGTACTCGTCCTTCCAGGCCTGGATCTTGCCGACGAAGGCATCGCGCTCGAAGTCGGTGCGGCGTTTGCCTTCCTCGGCGAGGACGCGTTTCTCGACGACGGTCTGCGTGGCGATGCCGGCGTGGTCGGTGCCGGGGAGCCAGACGGCGTTCTTCCCCGACATGCGGGCGTGTCGGGTGAGGATGTCCTGGAGGGTGTTGTTCAGGGCGTGGCCGAGGTGGAGCGGGGCGGTGACGTTGGGCGGCGGGATGCAGATCGCGTACGGATCGCCTGCGTCTGAGGCTTGTGCCTGGTAGGCGTCGCCGGCGAGCCAGCGTTCGAGGATGGCCGGTTCTTCCTTGGCGGGCCGGTAGCTGGGGGGCAGATCGGCGAGGGGGTTGTCGGTAGGTGGGGTGGTCATGGTGGGTGCGGGTCGTGGTGGACCGGGCATTATGGCAGGGGTCTTCGCCGCGTGGTTGAGGTTGGCGTCTACCGGCTGGCGTTTCGGTATTGCCGGGGGGTCTGGCCCACAGCCTGGCGGAAGCGGCGGCCGAAGTAGACGGGGTCTTCGATGCCGACGGCCGCGGCGATGGCGGCGATGGGTTGAGCGGTGAGCCGGAGCAGTTCGCGGGCCCGGGCCATGCGTTGGGCGTCGAGGTATTGCATGGGGGATTGCCCGAGCTGCTGGGTGAAGAGGTGGGCGAAGCGGGAGGGCGAGAGGTGGGCGTGTCGGGCGAGGGTGTCGATGGTCCAAGGGTGTTCGAGCCGGCGGTGCAGGGCGAGGAGGGCGTCGCGGAGCCGGGGATCGAGGGGGGTGTTGTCGGCGTTAGGGTTGGCGGTGTGCAGGTGCATGAGGGCCGACTCGAGGTGGTGCAGGGCGCGGTCGGCGCGGAGCGGGTCTTGGGTCGGGGTCAGGGACCAGGCCTCGTGCATGGCGGCCAGGGCATCGCGGGCGGCGGCGGTCACAGCGGGATCGTCTGGCTGGAGGGTGCGGAGCCCGGGGAAGGTTTCGGGCCAGTGGAGCCATGGGGTCCAGTGGGGCCGGGGCTGGAAGTGGGTCCAGAGCAGCTCCCACGACCCGGCGGCGGGGCAGCAGCGGTAGTTCTGGGCTGCGTCGGGGGTGTAGAGTGTGAAAACGCCAGTTGATGTGGTGAATTCTGCGGCTTGATGCTGGAATTGCCCGGCACCGCTGAGGGTGAGGATGAGGAGATGGTCGCCGGAGCCCTGGGGCCGGGTGGTGCCGTAGCGGGGCCCTTCGTGGAAATGGCCGGTGAGGATGGGGGCGGCGGGTTGCCAGCGGTGGGTGATATCGGTCGGCGGCATGACAGCAGGATTATGCGGTTTTTTAGCCCGATCTGCACGCGACTTTTCAGGGTGCTGTCGGCATCATTTGGTCTCACCCGATGGAGACCCCTGATGCTTGAGACACGACCCGCCAACCCGCTGACCGACGACGAACTACACCGCTGGGAGACCGAGGGGTACCACGTGGCCCGGGGGCTGTGGACGGCGGAGGAGGTCGCGGCGTGCAAGGCGTTGTTTGAGGCGTTTGCCAAGGCGGGGGAGGCGGTGCCCGAGATGTGGGAGCCGGAGCTGGGGTCGGCCGATCCGTTGAAGCGGTACCCGCGGGTGCTGCATCCGCACCGCTGGATGGATCTGGCGGAGCGGATGCTGCTGGACGAGCGGGTCGGCGCGGTGCTGTGGTGGCTGATGGGCGAGGAGCCTTTGGCGACGCAGAGCATGTACTACTTCAAGCCGCCGGGCGGGAAGGGGCAGGCGTTGCACCAGGACAACTACTACCTGAAGGTTCGGCCGAAGACGTGCGTCGCGGCGTGGACGGCGATCGACCGGTCGCACCCGGAGAACGGCGGGCTGTGGGTGTGTCCCGGCACGCACACGATGGAGGTGAAGTGCCCTGAGTTGGCGAACCCGGAGGAGAGCTTCTGCACGGACTTCGTCGCGCCGCCGGCGGGGGTAACGCCGGTGCCGGTGGAGTTGGAGCCGGGGGACGTGTTGTTCTTCAACGGGAGCGTGGTGCACGGGAGCCGGCCAAACACGTCGCGGGACGAGTGGCGGCGGAGCTTCATTTGTCACTACGCGCCGGAGAGCATGACGGGCATGAGCGACCACTACCGGCCGGTCTTGCGGTTTAATGGGGAGGAGCGGGACTACGAGACGGTGGTGGGCGGCGGGCCGTGCGGGACGCCATTTGAGTCGGGGCTGCCGAACACGTTTGAAGAGCGGTACGCGCTGGGGATGACGCCGGTGGCCGGGGGGTCGATCCCGGGCTAGCGGCCCCCGCCGATGCCAGGTTAGCTAGGCGTCTGGCGTCCCCGCCAGCGGCACATAGCGACGAAACGCCGGGGCTGCGCACGGAAGCGGTGTGGCGGTCGCGCGGGCCTTGACGGGTGTTATCTGGTGGATCGCCGGCCTATCTCGCAGCAATATGCCATCTTTTATATTGACATATCTGTGTCAATAAACCATTCTATTCAACGCTGATCTTCAGAGAAGGCACCGTGCCGAGCTCTCTGATCACCCCGAGCGGCTCATCCGCTCTGTCGTGTTTCATGTCAATCGCGTCAACGCGATCCATTGGATGCCTGTCTCAAACGCGCTATGCAATCGGCTCTCCGGAAGGCGTTTCCGTGACCCTGGGCTTATTTCGTGAGGATTCATCTCTTGCTTCGATCCGTTGTCTTTCGTTTTGGTCTGGTTGTGGCTCTGTGCTTGGCCTCGAGCGTCCCCGCTCAGGTTGCGCAGGTTGAGAACATCCTGATGATCGGGGTGGATGACCTGAACGTGAACGTCGGGGCGTACATCAATGCCGACGCACCCTACTCGGCGCTGGGGCCGAACTCCTGGGTGCAGACGCCCAACATCGACGCCCTCGCCGCACGGGGCATGATGTTCACCCGGGCCTACACCAACCACACCATCTGCAACCCGTCGCGGGTCTCGTTCATGACCGGGCTCTATTCGGAGACCACCGGCATCCTGTCCAATACGCACGACCCCGATGCACCCGGCGTGGGCTTCGTGCAGAACGCGGTCACCTTCCCCGAGGTCTATCAGAACGCGGGCTACTACACCGCCGCCCACGGCAAGCTCGAGCACGGCCGATACTCGGGGCGGCTCGACCTCGACGAGCTGACCACCGTCTCACGTGACGCCTTCACCCCGGACCAGGTCGTCGCACAGGGTGATGGCTTCAACGGCCGTTTTGCGTGGAAGTCGGTCGATACGGATAACGACAGCCTGTTCCGCGACGGCATCATCGCCGACCGGGTCGTCGCCTCGATCAACAGCCAGAAGGACCGCGATGAACCGTTCTTCATCCACGCTGGTTTCAACAAGCCGCACGAAGACTGGAACGCGCCCAAGCAGTTCTTCGACGCACACCCGGCCTCGGAGGCCCCCCTGATGCCGCAGGGCATCGACCCGTCGGATCAGACCCGCGGCGTCACTGAGGGTCGAAACGGCTTCCCCGAGATCAGCGATGCACAAGAACGACAGCTCGTCGCTGCTTACGCCGCCGCCACCAGCTTCATGGACTCCCAGGTCGGGCGCGTGCTCCAAACCTTGGAGGACAACGGCCTGGCCGACAGCACCGCGATCATCTTCTACTCCGATCACGGCTTCTCACTCGGTGAGCACGACCAGTTCGGCAAGGTCAATCAGTTCGAATCGACCGCCCGCATCCCCTTCATCATCGCCGCCCCCGGCGTGACGCCCGGCACCTCCGACTCGATCGTCGAGCTCGTCGACATGTTCCCCACGCTGATGGAGTTCAGCGGCCTCCAGGCCCCGCACCTGCTCGAGGGCGACAGCCTCCTCCCGATCCTGCAAGACCCGAGCCTCGAGGTCGACGGCACGGCCCTCACCGTCTTCGGCGGCAATCAGGACGACGGCGCCCGCAACAAGTCGCTCACGACGACCGAGTACCGCTACATCAGCTACTTCAACGGGACAGACGCGTTGTTCCACATCGACGATCTCGACGAGACCGTCGACCTCTCGCTCGACCCCAGCTACAGCGGTGTTATCGCGGACTTGCAGCAGCAGCTGGCGACCGTTCGTCAGGTCACCGAACTCACGGCCGTGCCCGAGCCGGCGTCGATCACGCTGCTGATGATGATGGTCTTCGGGGTTGCGTTGCGGTCCCGCCCGGAGTCTTAATCGCGTGTTCGGGGTATCGCAGGGCCGGGCGGTGTCGCGATACTCTGAGGCTGGGGTTAGGCGAGTTCGCGGTCGCGGAGGCCGAGCAGGTAGAGGACGGCGTCGAGGCCGAGGGTCGAGAGGCGGTGGTCGGCGGTCTGTTGGACCAGGGGCTTGGCGTGGAAGGCGATGCCGAGGCCGGCGGCGGCGAGCATGGGCAGGTCGTTCGCACCGTCGCCGATGGCGACGACCTGCTGCGTGTCGATGTGGAGCTCGTCGGCGATAGAACGGAGCAGGTCCGCTTTCTGGGGGCCGTTGATAATCGGGCCCACGACGCGGCCGGTCAGGCGGTCGTGGTCGATCTCGAGGACGTTGGCGTGGACGTGGTCGATGCCGAGTTCGCGTTGGAGGTGTTCGCCGAAGTGGGTGAAGCCGCCGGAGAGGATGGCAGTGGTGTAGCCGAGGCGTCGGAGGTTGCTCAGCAGGGTCGGGGCGCCCTCGGTGAGCTCGAGGCGATCGGCGACCCGGTCGAGGACCGAGACGGGCAGGCCCTCCAGCGTCGCAACCCGCTGGCGGAGGGACTCGTCGAAGTCAAGATCACCGCGCATGGCCGCCTCGGTGATGGCCGCGACGCGGTCGCCGCTGCCCGCTTCCTTGGCGAGCTCGTCGATCACCTCGGCCTGGATCAGCGTGGAGTCCATGTCGAACACGACGAGCCGACGGGTGCGTCGATAGGCGTTGTCGGCCTGGAGCGCAAGGTCGATGCCGTGGGCGGTGGCGACGTCCATCAGCCTGGCCTGGAGGGTGGCGTAGTCGGCGGGCGTGCCGCGGAGCTGGAGCTCGACGCAGGCGCGTTTGGGGGAGCCGTCGTCCTGGCGAGGAGCGCGGCCAGACAGCCGATGCAGGACGTCGATGTTGAGGCCCTGATCGGCGACGACACGGGTCACCGCGGCGAGGTCGGCGGCGGAGATCGACCGGGCCAGGAGCGTCAGGATGTGCCGGGGCCTGCCCTGCTGTCCGACCCACGCGTCGTAGGCGGCGTCCGCAACCGGCTCGGCCCGCATGTGCAGCTCGGCACGCTCGGCCACCCCCCGCACGCCCGCCAGCGCCGCTTCACCCGCTTCTAGCCGGACCATAATCCCGAGCACCAGCACCCGGTGGATCACCGCCTGGTTCACGTCCAGCACCTCGGCCTCGGCCTCGGCCAGCGCCGCGGTCAGGGCCGCGGTCAGCCCCGGCCGATCGTCCCCCCGGAACCGCAGCAGGTAGATCGTCCCGCTCACGCCGCACCCGCCGATCCGTCTCCGTGCCGATCATCCACTAAGCCCAGCGGCCCGAGCAGCCGCCGGATGTCGGCGACAAACCCGCCCGCCTCGTAGTAGCCCCGCAGCACCCGCCGGGCCTCCCGCACAATCCGTTTCGCCTCGGCCGGATGCGCGAGGTAGTGCTCGACCGTTTCTTCCAGGTCCGACAGGTCCCACGCCACCGGCACATAGGTTTCGCCCGGCTTGAAGATGTCCGGAGAGGTCTGCAGGTGCTCCATGCTCGGCTTGACCAGCAGCGCCCCCAGACACACCGCTTCGTAGTCCCGGAAGCACAGCTCCCCCCAGCCGAACGGGCTCACCACCACCCGCGACATCGCCATCTCGGCGTAGTACCGCTTGCTCGGCACCGACCCCACGGGCGTGCACCGCCGCCGGGCCGCGATCGGCTCGAGCTTCTCCAGGCAAGCGTCCCGGTACTGCTGGTACCACTCCCGCTCGCCGGTCCGCTGCACCTTGCCCAGCCGACGGCAGACCGCGAACGGCCGGGCCGACCACGGCAGCGTGAACCGCGAGAGGCTCAGCATCTTCCGGTACCGACCGGTCACGCCGAGGTTCCAGCAGTGTTGGACCTTGTGCAGGTGGTCGGGGTCGGCCGGCGAGCCGAAGCCCCAGTCGCCGATGTCGTAGCCCATGTGCTCGACGAGGTAGTCGGTGAACACGTACCCGCCCCGCGGCGGCTGGATCATCGGCCCGTGGTCACGCAGCACCTGGCGTTTCCAGTAGCCGTCGATGTGGGGCAGCACCCCGAAGTGCGGCGACGCGGTCGGGGCGTAGTAGTCCAGCAACACCAGCTTGGGGTGCGGGTACGCCGCCCGCACTTCTTCCATGAACGCCGCCGCTTCGTCCGGCGTCACCGACCAGTGCAGCATGACGATCACCAGGTCGAAACGCCCGGCGTCCATCTCTTGAAGCACCCGCCGGGTCGCCTCCAGGTCCAACGCCTCGCGCAGCTCGAACGTGAACCCCAGCTCCGCCCTGAGGCCGTCGGCATACATCGGGAACCCCATCGCCTGGTGCCCGTCGGGGGTCGCCAGCCGCAGCCCCCGGTGCAGGATCAGCGCGTGTGTCGCCATGGCGGGGAGGATAGCTAGGCGCTTGGAGTTAGGCGCTAGGGGTTGGGCCGATCCACCAACGCCGCTGACCATGCCGAGACGCTTCAATACCCCACCCGAGCGCCTAACGCCCAACCCTTAGCGCCGACGCTTACGCTGCTTGAACTTCGACTTGGTCTTGGTGGAGCCGCGCTGCCGGGGCATGCCGCCACGCGTGGTCATGTTCGCCATCATGTTCGGGTCCATGCCGGCCATCGCCTTCGCGCGGGAGATCGCGCCCATGCCCGTCATCTGCTGGCTCATCTTGGACACCAGCTCGAAGCCCTTGACCAGTTGCGAGACGTCCCGCTGATCGGTGCCCGAGCCGCGGGAGACCCGGCGACGCCGCGAGTTGTTGAGCAGGTCGACGTCCTGGCGTTCGTGGGCGGTCATCGACTGGATGATCGCCTCGGTGCGGTCGATCTGCTTCTCCTCCATGGGCAGGTCTTTGAGCTGCTTCCCGATACCGGGCATCATGCCGAGCAGGCTCTTCATCGAGCCCATCCGGCGGATCATCTTCAGCTGCTTCAGGAAGTCGTCCATCGTCAGCTTGCCCGCCGCCATCTTCTCCTGCAGCTTCATCGCCTCCTCTTCGGAGACCTGCTCCTGAGCCCGCTCGACGAGCCCGACGATGTCGCCCATGCCGAGGATCCGGCCGGCGATGCGGTCGGCATGAAACGCCTCGAGGTTGTCCAGCTTCTCGCCGACGCCGATGAACTTGATCGGCTTGCCGGTGACCTCCCGGACCGAGAGGGCGGCACCGCCGCGGGTGTCGGAATCGAACTTGGTTAGCACCACGCCGTCGAGCTCAAGCCGTTCGTTGAAGGCCTTGGCGGAGTTGACCGCGTCCTGCCCGGTCATCGCGTCGATCACCAGGAAGATGTGATGCGGCATCACCGCTGCCGAAACCCGGCGGAGCTCGCCCATCAGCTCGTCGTTGATGTGGAGCCGACCGGCGGTGTCGAGGATCAGCACATCAACGTTCTGGGCCTTCGCGGCCTTGAGCGCGTTGCGGCATACGTCGACGGCCACGCCGACCGCTTCGCCATAAGCCGCACACTTGTCGGGTTCGCCGTGGAACAGGACGCTGCCCTCGCCCGGCATCTCGGCCTCGACCTGCTCAGCCAAGACCTGCAGCTGCGTGACCGCCGCGGGCCGCTGCAGGTCGGCCGCGCAGAGCATCACCCGCTTGCCCCGCTTCTTCAGCCAGGCCGCGAGCTTGCCACAAGTCGTGGTTTTCCCCGAGCCCTGCAGCCCGGACATCATCACCACCGTCGGCCCTGGACTTACATACATGATCGGCCCCCCGCCCCCGGAAGCCTCCCCCGCACCGAGGTCAGACATCGTCGATTCGAGGTCGCCCTGTTCCTCGACGGCCTCGTCCCCGCCGAGCAGGCGGACCAGCTCGTCGTTGACGATCTTGATCATCTGCTGTCCGGGCTCGACGCTCTTGAGCACGGCCGTGCCGACCGCCTGGTTGAGCACGCGTTCGCAGAACGACTCGGCGACCTCGTAATGCACGTCGGCTTCGAGCAACGCCTCGCGCACGTCCTCCATCGACTCTCGGACGTTGGACTCGGAGATCTCGCCCTTGCCGGAGAGCTTGCGCAGGGCGCCCTCGAACTTCTCACTAAGGCTGTCGAACATGATGCGTTGTCAATCCTGGGGGGTGGGTGGGGAGGCAGGATCAGGCCTTGATCGGGTGGCGGATTGTACCGGGTTATGCCGTCGGCTCGTACTGAGACATACGATCGAGCCGGGTCAGGGCGAGGCCTGCGATCACCACCCAACCCATGAGCGTGATAACAAACCAGAGGCAGGTCTGTGTTAAGGCCTCAACCGCGCCGGGCAACGGATGCCACACGGGGTTGGCCGGGTCGAAGGTTGCGAAGTGGGCGGCATCGCGGTAGAGGCTGAGCAAGGAGTCCGGGGCATCGATCAGCGTGGCCGGGATCGACGCGAGTGTGACCGCCGCGCACTTGGCCGAGCCCCCGTTCCGTGACGCTTTGAGGCCGGGCCTACAACTCCAGGCGTGCAGCAGCAGCACGAACAGGAGTGCCACGCCGAGCGCGGAGGCCAGCGTGGACGCCGCCGGTTGGCCGAACGGCTCCTCGCTGGTCACCGAAAACCAGCCAGCGTTCAGCCCCCACCAAAGACCAAAGAAAGCGGTCCCAAGCCGCAGGGCGGTGCGGGTGCGATACCGGGCCCACCACGCCATCGCCTGTGGCGACCAGATCAACCGCCACGCGCTGGGCGGGGTCGTGGGCAGGTCGGTCACTCACCCTCTCCTTCGTCCAGCGGCGTCTGATAGAAGTGCGGGGTCATGCCTTGATCGGGTCAGAATGATAACTGGCTACCGGCCCACCGCCGAGTTACCGGTTTTGGTCTGGTGTCTGAGGCTTTTCAGCTCTTTCAGCTGGTGTACGTCTTGCCGCCCAGAATCCCAGAAGCGCGGTGAACACAAACGATAAAACCAGAATTGGGATCGAGAGCAAAGCGTCGAAACCCACCATGGCCATCCAGTGCGTGATGGCAGGCTTCTGCTGGAACTGCACCTCAGTGTCGGTGGATCCGTAGACACCAGCACCCGCTAAGCAGCCGAGGAGTGCGATGGCTACCGCCCACCGGCACCAAATCAGCATGGCTGCTGCAAATCGCTGCGGCGTCATCCACTCCATGAAAAGAAGACTGACGGTGTACGCCATGATGGCAAGGAAGGCGATCCAGCTTGTGAAAAGGCTTGCGGGAATCACCATGAGTAGAATCAGCCTGATCCAGTCGGCATTGGTGCTGTAATGCTCGTCGGAAGACCCGAGCCCAATGGCGGAATAGGCCGTGAGTCCGAGCCAGATCGCAAGCCCGCCCAGCCACGCGGCACTCAGGGGAGAGAGGCGCTCAGAAACCGCATCTAAGCCTCGCCGCGACACGAGAGATTCCGCCAGATCAGCGATCAAACTCTGACGTGCCGGGCTATCCGCCATCCGAGTCTTCCGGTGTTGCGTCGCCTTCGGTCAGAGGCGTCTGATAGAAATGGAGGGTCATGCCGCCGTAGGGGATGGAGGCGGGGCCGTCGTAGCCGGGGTATTCGGGGGCGTCGGGGAGGTCGTGTTCATTGCCGGGTGTTGGCGTTCTCAAGACGACGAGGCCGCCGGGCTCGAAGCGGGGCAGCAGGGCAGCGAAGATCGGGGCGAAGGTGTCGAAGCCCGTGGTGGGGTGGCTCGTGTCGGTGAGCATGACGTAGGGCGGGTCGAGGAACGCGAGCCGGAGCGGCGTGCGATCGGGCGAGGGCAGGCGGTTGGGCCAAACCGGGACGAGGGCGGAGCTGTGGAGCACGGTCGCGCGGTCGGCAAGCCCGAGCCCGTCCAGGTTCTGCTTCAAGCGGTCAACCGCATCGCGGTCCTGTTCGACGAAGACGCAGTGGCTCGCCCCTCGGGAGAGGGCTTCGAGCCCCAGCGACCCGGTCCCCGCAAAGACGTCCGCGACGGCCCAGCCCCGTTCGGCGGTTCCGGGGTCGCCAAGGTCCAGCATGCCCAGCGACTGGAGCCGGTTGAACAGTGCCTCCTTGACCCGGTCCGTGATCGGCCGAGTCGTGGCTTCGTCCTGGGGCGGCAGGTAGGGTCGGCCGCGGTGGGTGCCGGCGATGATGCGCATGGGCCAAGCGTAACGGCTCGCCGGTCGCCCGTGCGGGAAGTCTGTACCCTTCCGCTCATGCCAAAAGACAAGAAAGCACGGAAGGGTAAGAAGGCGGGCAAGTCCAAGAAGGGCGGGGCCGGCGTGCCGCTGAACCGGACGGCCGAGGGCGCGGACAAGTACGAGCTCTACGGCTTGTCCGTCCAAGAGCCCGAGCATGAGGTCGACTTTTTCGACACGGTCTTCAAGGACCTGCGGGGGCGGAAGCCGTTGTCGCTGCGGGAAGACTTCTGCGGGACCTTCGCGGTCTGCTGCAAGTGGGTCGAGAGCCACAAAAAACGGACCGCTCTCGGCGTCGATCTCGACCCCGAGCCGGTCGAGTGGGGCAAGGCGAACACGCTAGCGAAGCTGACCGACGAGCAGCAGTCCCGGGTCACGCTGGAGCTCGCCGACGTCCGCACGACGCACAACACCAAGGTC
Organism: Planctomycetota bacterium; assembly: GCA_038749105.1. Classification (GTDB taxonomy): domain Bacteria; phylum Planctomycetota; class Phycisphaerae; order Phycisphaerales; family Phycisphaeraceae; genus JBCCOW01. Next base: position 22,157 of record JBCDIM010000030.1, on the reverse strand, counting down.
GACATCCTGGCGGCCCAGAACTTCTCGTTCTTCGTCTTCTACACCCGCGACGAGCTGCGGACCTACTTCGAGCACGCCCGCAGCAACCTCGTCGACGACGGCGTGATGATCCTTGACCTGATGGGCGGCTCTGAGTGCTTCGACGCCCCCCGCGAAGACCCCCGCACGATCGGCTCGGGCAAGAACAAGTTCAAGTACGTCTTCGAGCTCGAGAAGATCAACCCGATCACCCACCGCTGCACCTACCACATCAGCTTCCACTTCAAAGACGGCTCGGCGCTGGACCCCTGCCTGTCGTACGAGTGGCGGTTCTGGACGCTGCCCGAAGTGCAGGAGCTGCTGTATGAAGCCGGGTTCTCGAAGGTCACCGTCTACTGGGGCGAGGAGGACGAGGACGGCGAAGACACCGGCGAGTTCATCCCCGCGGAAGACGCCCGGCCCGACCCGTCGTGGGTGTGCTACATCCTCGCGGAGCGGTGATTTCGGGCTGCCCCAAACCTCCGTGAGTCAGACCACGAAACCCGATACCCTGCCCGCCATGCAAGCCCCGAAGGGAACCCGCGACTTCTACCCGGCCGAGATGGCCCAACGCCAATACCTGCTTGACGCCTGGCGTCGGGTCTCGGAGCGGCACGGCTTCGAACAGGTCGATGGGCCGGTCTTCGAGCTGCTGGACCTGTACAAGATCAAGTCGGGGGACGGGATCGTCTCGGAGCTGTTCCACTTCGAGGACCGCGGTGGCCGGGCGTGTGCGATTCGGCCGGAGTTCACGCCGACGCTGGCACGGATGATCGCGGCGAAGGCGAACGCGCTGCCGAAGCCGATCAAGTGGTTTGCGACGCCGAACTTTTGTCGGGCCGAGAAGCCGCAGCGGGGCCGGCTGCGGGAGTTCTGGCAGTGGAACGTGGATTTCGTGGGGCTCGACACGCCCGCGGCGGACGCGGAGGTGATCGGTGTGGCGGTGGGCTTGCTGCAGGAGCTGGGTCTGAGCTCGGAGCACATCGCGGTGAAGCTGAGCCACCGGGATGTGGTGCGGCAGGTGTTGGCGAAGCTGGGGGTGCCGGACGACAGGATGCTGGATGCGTTCAACCTGTTGGACGGTCGGGACAAGCTGCCGGAGGAGGTGTTTGTGAAGCAGGCGGGGGCTCTGGGGCTGGACGCGGACAAGGTCGAGCGGTTTAGTCAGATGAGCCGGCGGAAGTTCCCCGCGGGGGATGTCGATCACCTGATGCGGGCGGTGGGTGTGGAGGACGGGTTGGATGCGCTGCGGGCGTTGGACGACCAGCTCACCGCGTGGGATTTGGCGGAGTGGTGCGAGTACGACCTGGGGATCGTGCGGGGGCTGGCGTATTACACGGGGACGGTGTTCGAGCTGCACGAGCGGTCGGGCGCGGAGCGGGCGTTGGCCGGGGGCGGCCGGTATGACCAATTGATCAAGACGTTTGGCGGGCCATCACTGCCGGCGGTCGGGTTTGGGATGGGGGACGTTGTTTTGTCGTTGGTGCTTCAGGACAAGGGGCTGTTCCCGGAGGCAGCGAGCGTGGGGCCGAAGCCGGACGTTTATGTCGTAGCGGCATCGGACGCGGCGGCGGATCGGGTGCCGGGGTTGGTGGCGGAGCTCCGGTCGGCGGGGCTGCACGCGCGGTGTTCGTACAAGACCAGCCGGAATGTGGGGAAGCTGCTGAAGGATGCGGAGAAGGCGGGGGCGCGTTTCGCGTTGATTGTGGAAGAGCAGGGGTTGCAGTTGAAGGAGCTGGCGAGCGGTGAGCAGGGCTCGGTTTCGGCTGGGGCGTTGATCGACAGGATCAAAGCTCCAGCGCTTTGAATGGGCCTTGATCTTTCACGCATAGCTGCAGAGGCTGTGCGGCATGTCTGTTGTTGCTAACCCGCCCATCGAGCCGCCGCTGACCGAGATCGAGATCGAGGGGTGTCGTGCGCTTGAGGGGCATGTCGAGATGCTGGCCGGGGTGATCGGGGTGCGGCACGACAGCCGTCCGAGTTCGTTGGACGCGTCGGTGAGTTACATCACGCGGGAGTGGGAGGCGATGGGGGAGACGGTGCGGGCGGAGCCGTACCGGACGGTGGCGTGGGAGGCGAAGAACCTGGTGGTGGAATGGCCGGGCAGGGACCCAAAGGCTCCGGCGGTGTTGGTGGGGGCGCACTACGACACGGTCCGGACCACGCCCGGCGCGGACGACAACGCCTCGGCGGCGGCGGTGCTGCTTGAGGCGACGCGGATGCTGGCCGGTCGGCGGTTTCGTCGGACGGTGCGTTTTGTTGCCTTTGCTAACGAGGAGCCGCCCCACTTCGGCACGCGGACGATGGGTAGCCGGGTGTATGCCGAGGCGTGTCGGGCGCGGGGTGAGGCGGTGCGGGCGATGGTCTGCCTGGAGATGGTGGGCTATTTCGACTGCCGCCGGGGCAAGCAGTCGTACCCGGATGAATTGCCCCGTGTCGTTCGGCCGCTTCTTCGGGACACCGGAGATTTCATTGCAGTGGTGAGCGACATGAGCAGCTGTCGGGTTTTGCGTCGGTTTCGGCGAGGGTTTCGGCGGGCGTCGAGCCTGCCGATGATCGCGGCGCCGGTGCCCAAGGCCCGCGAGCTGCTGTGGCTCTCGGACCATGGCCCGTTCTGGGATGTGGGCTACCCCGCGATGATGGTGACGGACACGAGCTGGTTCCGGAACCCGAACTATCACGAGATGACGGATACTCCGGCCACGCTGGACTACGAGCGGATGACCCGTGTGCTCACGGGTGTCGTCGGCGGGGTGGCTGCGCTGGCGTCGCGGTAGGGGATGGCGGGGGCTGGCCGACGTTCGGGTATCTTCCGGGGGTGGCGAATCGGCGGTTCCACTACGACCGGGCGTTTGAGCATTTCCTTCGGGCGAACACGATCGCGTACGTCGCGGTCGACGAGGCGAAGCGGGCGCTCTCGGCCGACCGAAAGGCGAAGGTGCTGCCGACCAAGCTTAAGAGTTTTGATTTTGTGGTGTACAGCCAGAGCGGAGCGAACCTGCTGGTGGATGTGAAGGGCCGGAAGCTGGCGAACACAACCGGGCGCGGGTTTCAGAACTGGGTGACCGAAGACGATGTGTCGAGCCTGACGGCGTGGTCCGAGATTTTTGGGGACGGGTTCGAGCCGGTGTTTGTGTTCCTGTTCTGGTGCGACAGCCAGCCGGCGGATGCGCTGTTCCATGAGGTCATGGAGTACGGGGAGCGGTGGTACGCGGTCCGGGCGGTGAAGCTCTCGGCGTATCGGGAGGTGATGCGGCCACGGTCGGCGAAGTGGGGGACGGTGAGCGTGCCGGCGAAGGCGTTTGAGGCGATGGCTGGGCCGTTGGGGGACTTGCTCTGAGGTTTGAAGAATCGTGGGGGTTCGGCGGGTAGGCGGGTGGGGGGGCTGTACAATCCCGCGTCCTAAGGACCGAGCTATGAGTGAAACGCCCGCTGAGAAGCGTGATTACAAGAAGACGCTGAACCTGCCCAAGACGCCGTTCCCGATGAAGGCGAACCTGGTGCAGAACGAGCCGGCGAGCCTGAAGCGGTGGGAGAAGCTGAGGGTGTACGAACGGCTGCGTGAGGTGCGCAAGGGCGGTGCGGGTGGGGCGTTCGTGTTTCATGACGGGCCGCCGTACGCGAACGGGGACATCCATCTTGGGCACCTGCTCAACAAGGTGCTCAAGGACCTGGTGGTGCGGAGCCGGTCGGTCCTGGGGGAGGACTGCCCGTTCACGCCGGGGTGGGACTGCCACGGGCTGCCGATCGAGCACAAGGTGATGCAGGAGCTGGGCGAGAAGGCGAAGGCGATGGAGCCGATCGCGATCCGGCGGAAGTGCAAGAGCTACGCCGAGAAGTTTGTGAAGCTGCAGAGCAAGCAGATGCAGCGGCTGTTGACGATGGCGGACTACAAGGACCCGTACCTGACGATGCTGCCGAGGTATGAGGCGGGGGTGCTGGAGGTGTTCGCGGGACTGGTCGAGCGAGGGCTGGTGTACCGTGACTTGAAGCCGGTGCACTGGTCGCTGGAGAACCAGACGGCGTTGGCGGAGGCGGAGCTGGAGTACTACGACAAGGAAGATACGTCGATCTACGTCCGGTTTGATGTCGTGGGTGGAGCCGAGGTGGTGGGTGGGGTTGATGCGGTGATGATCTGGACGACGACGCCGTGGACGCTGCCGGCGAACCTGGCGGTGGCGGTGCACCCGCGTGCGGAGTACGGGGTTTACGAGCTCGACGGCAAGCGGGTGGTGCTGGCGGTGGAGCTCGCGGGGAAGGTGTTCGGGCAGCGCGGGCTGGACGCTGGTGCGCCTTCAAAGGTATGCAAAGGGGCGGATTTGGTAGGGGTGCGGTATCAACATCCATTCGTTGATATGTCGCCGGTTGAGGGTGATGCGGTGTATTCGGTGTTGTCGGCCGAGTACGTGACGATGGAGGACGGAACGGGGCTGGTACACACCGCGCCTGGGCACGGGGCGGAGGACTACCAGACGGGGCTGCGGGAAGGTCTGCCGGTGTATTGCCCGGTTCAAGGCGGCGGGACGTACGACGACACGGTCCCCGACTGGCTGCGCGGGCAGCACGTGTTCGAGGCGAACGCGGCGGTGGTGGATCGGCTGCGGGAGAGTGGGCATCTGTTCCACGACGAGCGGTTCATGCACAGCTACCCGCACGACTGGCGGGGGAAGACGCCGGTGATCTTCCGGGCGACAGAGCAGTGGTTTGTGGGGGTCGATTTGAAAGCTCACCACGGAGACACGGAGGGCCCGGAGCAAGAGGAGACGTTAAGAGAGCGTGCGTTGTCGGTGACCGCGGAGTCCGTGGATTTTGTGCCGGAGTGGGGGCGGAACCGGATGCGGGGGATGCTTGAGGGTCGGCCGGACTGGTGCGTGTCGCGGCAACGGAGTTGGGGGGTGCCGATCCCGGCGTTCTACCGAGAGGATGGGTCGGCGCTGCTGAATGCGGAGAGCGTGCGTGCGGTGGGTGCGGTGTTTGGTGAGAAGGGCAGTGACGCGTGGTTCTATATGTCGCCGGGGGAGTTGTTGGCGGGTTATGAAGAGGCGGGTTTGGATAAGTCGACGCTGACGAAGGGGCGAGATACGTTTGATGTGTGGTTCGAGTCGGGGTCGTCTTGGCAGGCGGTGCTGCGGGGCGGGTGGTCGGAGAAGCAGGCGAGCGGGGCTACGGAGGGGTTGGCGGACCTGTATCTGGAGGGGTCGGACCAGCACCGGGGGTGGTTCCAGCACTCGCTGCTGCCGGCGTTGGCGAACACGGGGCGGCCGCCGTTCAAGACGGTGGTGACGCACGGGTTTATGGTGGACAGGCAGGGGAAGAAGCTGAGCAAGTCGGGGGGGAACGCGATCGCGGTGGAGGAGTTACTGAAGGATTACGGGGCGGATGTGTGCCGGTGGTGGGTGGCGTCGCTGAACCCGGAGAACGACATCAAGGCGGACGGCGAGCTGTTCAAGCTGGCGGGTGAGGCGTACCGGAAGGTGCGGAACACGCTGCGGTTTTTGTTGGGGAATTTGGCGGACTTCGAGGCTTGGGGGCCGAACGCTCCGGAGTGGGCGGGGGCGTTTGAGGCGATGACGCCGATGACGTTGGAGGCTTGGCTGCTGGGCGAGTACAACCGGACGGCGGCGGAGGTGGTGACCGGTTACAAGAGCTTTCAGTTCCGTCGGTCGGCCCAGGCGTTGTATGCGTTCTGTAATGAGACGCTGTCGGCGGTGTACCTCGCGGCGGTGAAGGATCGGCTGTACTGCGATTCGCCGGACGCGCCGCGGCGTCGTCGGGCGCAGGCGGCGATGCACATGGTGACGAGCGGGCTGTGCGGGATGCTCGCGCCGATCCTGCCGCACACGGCGGACGAGGCGGCGCGGGCGAAGAATACCGGTGATCCGGATTACTGTGTCCATCTCGAGACATTGATCCGGCGGTTTGACCACCCGGTCTCGGCGTCCTGGGTGGCGGTGATGGAACAGCGCGAAGACTGGCTGCGGGTCTTGGAACAGCAGCGCCAGGCACAGGGCGTGGACAACCCGTTGGACTGTGGGCTGCGGGTGCCTGATGGCGGTGGTCTGCTGGCGGGTTTTGATCCGCTGGACTTGGCCGACCTCTGCGGGGTGTCGCGGTTTGCGGTGGACGGGTCACTAAGTGAGCCGGCGATGGACGATCTGCGTGATCAGCCGCGGTGCGAGCGGTCGTGGAAGCGGGACGGGACGGTGAAGGAGCGGGGTGACGGGGGGATGCTCAGCGAGCGGGACGCGGCGGCGGTGGGGGTGGCGTAAGCGGTGGGGGTGAACCGGCGATGCGTCGCATCGCGGCTATCCGGGGGGCGCGTTATGCCGATTGAACGTGATAAGCGGGGAAGAAGTGGTCCAGGACGAATCGGCCGATGGGGTTTTGGCCGGTGGCGAGTTGGTGGGCGACGTGGGCGTGGAGGCACTTGAGGGCGTGGGGGTGATCGGGGTGGGTGCCGGCGATGCCGGTGTCGCGGAGGGCGGTGGTGTAGCCCAGGTCGTGCGCCTGCTGTTGGTGGTGGGTGAGCAGGAGTTGCCAGCGGTGTTGGGCGTAGGTGCGGTGGGCGTGGGCGAGCTGGTCTTTGAGGTCGTGTCGGCGGGCGATGAGGTCGTGGACTTCTTGGATGACGCCGAGGCGTTCGAGGTCGGCGATGCGGTGGTGGAGGTCGGGATCGAGGAGCCAGTAGAGGGTGGGGAAGGGCTCGGGGGGTTTGACGGCCGGGAATCGGAGGGGGTAGCAGCGGAGGACCGCGGGCTGGTGCTTGGCATTGACGGCCGCGATGGTGGTGCCACGCCCGGGGTCACGCCCGAGCAGGGCGGTGACGGCGGCGAGCTCGCGGGGGGGCAGGGGTGGGGGGAGCGTTGGTGGCATCGGCGGGAGCCGCACACATGATTTGAAATCATGTGTGGGCTTTGGGGATGGTTGGGCTATGGGTTTTCGATGCGTTCGATGTAGAACATCGAGTCTTTGGCGCGGGGGCCGATCATGTGCCAGGACAGGGGGAAGCCGGGGTGTTTGGAGGCGTAGGTCTCGAAGAGGTGTCGGCCCCAGGCGTATTGCTGGTCGATGTTTTTCTCGATGCGTCGGGACGCGGTGTTGGGGATATAGGCCTGGGTGGCGTAGGACCAGTTGGGGTCGAGGCGGATGAGGAGGTGGCCTTCGTCCCACTCGATGGGGTAGCCGTGGACCATGCCTTCACCCGAGGCTGGGGTGTGGTACCAGAAGCAGACGTAGCGGTCTTTGTCGGCGGTGGAGGAAGCGTTGGAGCCGCCTTTGAGCAGGCGGGCGTGGGAGACGTTGGAGGGGTTTTTGCCGAAGCGTTTGCGGGCGATCCAGACCGAGCGGTCTTCGACGTCGAAGAGCCCGACGTGGGGGTAGTCGACGCGGAGGCGGTTGGTGCAGTAGGTGGTGTTGACGCGGGATGGCTTGGGCTTGGGCGTGGCCATGGCGGTCATCGGGGCGGAGGCGGCGCGGTGGGATGTGCCCGGGCATGCCGACCCCGCGTTTAGACGGTCGGGGCGGCGTGGTCGGGGTGGAGGGTTTGGGGGACTGGGCTTATCGTAGGGTTCCTGGGCGTTTTGTTGGAAGATCGGAGCAGAACACGATGAGCGAGACGGTGTTGACGGGCCGGCCGACGGTGAGCGGCGTGGTGGCAGAATCGGGGCTGGAGGTGTTTGAGCTGAAGGTGGATGGCGGGGGGCATTACCGGATGAAGCTGGTGTGGGGGGGGCAGGGCGAGCCGCCCGCCGCGGGGCAGCGTGTGAAGGGGGTGATTCGGGCGGAGGCCAAGCGGATGGACGTGATTGCGGCGGGGGGGCGGTATGTGGAGCCGGTGCACGGCCGGCCGCGTCGGGTGCAGGGGCGGATCACGGGGGGCGATGCGGGGGCGAACGTGGTGGACGTGTCGGCGGGGCCCGCGGTGGTGGTCACGCCGACGGCTCCGGGTCAGCGGGCGGGAGACTTCATGGTGGGGCAGATGGTGAGTTTTGACGTGCTGCGGGGGGCGGTGTTTACACCGCTCGGGGCGTGATCGGGGGTGTGGGAGTTTCGGCGTCGCGGTTCACGCTCGGACGGGTTTGGTCCGACATATCATTCGTCGGCGTGCGAAGTGCGACGGCCGATAACCTTTGGCCGATCTGACCCCATCGATCTGACCCCGTAATCCCTGCTGAGCTATGACCCTCAAACGCATCCTTGTCACTGGCGGCACCGGTTTCCTCGGAAGCCATATCTGCGAACGCATGGTTGCCGCAGGGCACGACGTGATCTGCCTCGACAACCTGTTCACGTCGCAGAAGCACAACATCGATCACCTGCTGGGCAAGCCGAACTTCGAGTTCGTCCGCCACGACATCACCGAGCCGATCACCCTCGAGGTCGACCAGATCTACAACATGGCCTGCCCGGCGTCGCCCGTGCACTACCAGTTCAACCCGATCAAGACCATGAAGGTCTCGGTCATGGGGTCGATCAACCTGTTGGGGATGGCCAAGCGGACCGGCGCCCGGATCCTGCAGGCCTCGACCTCCGAGGTCTACGGCGACCCGACGCCCGAGTTCCACCCCCAGACCGAGGACTACCGCGGCAACGTGAACCCCATCGGCGTCCGGGCCTGCTACGACGAGGGCAAGCGCGCCGCCGAGACCCTGTTCTTCGACTACCACCGGTCCAACGGCGTGGACATCCGCGTCGTGCGGATCTTCAACACCTACGGCCCGCGGATGCACCCGTACGACGGCCGAGTGGTGACCAACTTCATCGTCCAGGCCATCCAGGGCGAGGACATCACGATTTACGGCGACGGCAGCCAGACGCGGTCGTTCTGCTATGTCGACGACCTGGTCGATGTGATCATCGGGCTGATGAACAACGACGACTCACCCGACCCCTCGTTTGTCGGTCCGGTCAACATCGGCAACCCCGGCGAGTTCACCATCAAGCAGCTCGCGGAACAGGTCATCGAGTTGACCGGCTCGTCGTCGAAGCTGACGTTCCTGCCGCTGCCCAGCGACGACCCGCTGCAGCGGAAGCCCGACATCTCGCTGGCGAAGGAGAAGCTGGGTTGGGAGCCCAAGGTGCCGCTGGCCGAGGGGTTGAAGCGAACGATCGAGTACTTCAAGAGCGTGGACCTGTCGACGTTCCGGAAGCCGACGGACCATACGGCCCACACCAACACGGACGCGTGGGAGGCCGCGAAGGCTAAGCCGCAGCCCGCAGGGGTCTGACAGGACGGGCTTTAGGTGCAGGCCAACATCGGGGGCTTGGACGCACTCGGCGGGGTGGCTGACGCCAGGCGCGGTTAACCGCGGGTCTGATCGTGCCGATGTCCTAGGGGAGGAGGCGAAGCGATGCCTTTGGAGTTGCGGGAAATCCGGACGGATGAATTGGCCGAGGCGCTGCGTTTCATGGGCGAGCACGGCGGGGTGACTTCGCCGAAGCAGGCCAGGCACGATCTGTCGCTGGTGGCGCGGGACGAGGGCGGGCTAACGCTGGGGGCGGCGGTGCTGCACCGTGTGGCTGAGCGCGCGGCGGTGCTGCAGGTTGCGATGGACGACGGTCTTGCGGACGAGGATGCGGCCCGATTGATCGACAAGGCGCTGCTCAAGGCCCACACCCATCGGCTGCGGCGGATCCGCATCATGGTGCTCGATGCTGAGCGGCAGCAGCGGTTGTGGGAGACGCAGGACTTCCTCAAGCACGGAGTGCAGGATGACGCCGCCTGAGCTCGGCGAAGCGGAGCGGTCCGCGGTGGGTGTTCCTAGTCCACGGCGGGTGTGGGTGGCGGACCGAAGTCACGCGGTGGCTACGGCGCTGGGCGGGGTGCTTGGTGAGAAAGGCTGGGTGAGAGGGGCGTACTCGGATGCGAGCGGGCTGAAGACCGCGCTGGACGGGACGCCGAAGGATCGGCAGCCAAGCCTCTTGCTGCTGGATCTGCATTTGCCGCACGTCGGCGGAGCGGGGACCGGGCCGGAGCAGGGGTCGAGGCCGCCGCGGTCCATGCGGGACGAGCCGACGGGGTTCGAGCTGTTGCCGATGCTGCGTCTAGAGCATCCTGGGCTCGCGGTGGTGTTGCTGGTGGAGTTTGCACGGCTGGAGACGGCGGTGAAGGCGGTCCGTTTGGGTGCGGCTGATGTGTTGGTCAAACCGGTGCCGGATGATCGTCTGGTGGCGGCCGCGGAGGTTGCTGTGTCACGTCAGGCGTTGATGGGGTCGGCGGGCGATCACGCTGAGTTGGTCGAGCCAAACCATGATGCCGAGCCCGAGGTCCCGCACCGGGCTGCAGAAACCGCATCGACCCGGTTGAACGGCGGGGGCGAGGCGGTGGTCAAGCTGAGCGAGGCGATGGCAACGGCCGAGCGTGACGTGATCCGGCGGGCGCTCGACGCCCACGGCTGGGCCCGCACGACAACCGCTGAGGCATTGGGCATCAATCGAGCAACGCTTTACAAAAAAATGCGGACCCACGGCCTAGATCGGCCCGGTGCGGATTGGCCTGCGCCTGCAGGCTGACCCATCGCTCGGCAGCCGGCCTAGACTCTGTCGCCCCAATGAGGGGACTGTGGGCCCGGCCGCGGCCCGAACGACTCCCCGAGACTGACCGTCGATCCGATCCACCGTGCTTAACGTCAGCCTGCCCCTGATTATTTTCGTGCTGGGGTTTATGACCTTTGAGGTCACGATGGGCCTGATCGTGATGGCGGTACCCAACCGCAAGCACCACCAGGGCTGGGGCGCGGCGGACAAGCGGAAGGTCCGGCGGATCGTGATCGGTGCGATCGCTTTCTGGCCCCTGGTGCTGCTGACCGTGGCGGTCCACCTCTACCTGCCGCTGCTGGCGATCGTGCTGTTCAACACGGCTCTGCTGGTCGGGCTGGTGGGTCTGATCTTGCACTGGTCGCGACACCGACAGAAGCGTGCTCTGGTCGAGGTCGGCCACTGCCCGAACTGCCACTATGACCTGGTCGGCAGCGCCCACGCGAGCCATTGCCCCGAGTGCGGCCACGAGATCCCAGAGGCCACCCGCCGGGCCGCCATCGCCCGCGAGTCCCAGCTCGGAGCACGATCCGCCATCGACCCGGAAGCGACCGCCGTGGCGTCGTCTCAGCCTGCGGGCGTGTAGCCGTCTGCTGGGTCCGTCGCGGGCAGCCGTTCGAGCAGCCCACCGGCGACCTTCCACACATCACCCGCGCCCATCGTGACGACCAGGTCGCCGGCCCTGACCCCGCCCACCAGCTGGTCCACGATCGCCTCCATCGGATCGACGTGCATCGCCGTCACCCCACGATCGCGCAGCGCCCGCACCAGGTCGTTGGCCCGCACCGCTTCACGCTCCTGCTCGGTGTCCCGCACGAAGTAGATCTCCGGCACGATCACCACGTCGGCCGCGGAAAAGCTCACGGCAAACTGCTCCATCAGGAAGCGTGTCCGGCTGTGCTGGTGCGGCTGGAATACACAGACCAACCGACCAGGCCGATACCAGGCCCGCAGCGCCCGCAGCGTCGCGTCCACTTCCGTGGGATGGTGGCCGTAATCGTCAACGACGGTCACGGTGCCGCCGCCGATCAACTCGCGTCGGCCGAGCCGTTGCATCCTGCGGTCTAAGCCCTCGAAGCCCGCGATGGCTTCAGCGATGCCGTCCCACGGTGCACCCATTCGGTGGGCGGTCACCGCTGCGACTGCCGCGTTGTAGGCCATGTGTTCACCGGGCATCGACGCCCGCCAAGACGCGACGCGTCCGCCGTGGTGCCGGAGCTCGACCGTGCGCTCACCGCTGCCGGACACCGCGACCTGCCAGTCGGCTTGGGGGTCGAACCCGATGGTTTGGACCCCGCAGCTCACGCCGGCGCTCACCGCCATCCGGTGGGGCGACTCGTGCTGGATCAGCAGCGAGCCGTGGCTGGGGAGCCTCCGGGCAAACACCGCGAACGCCTCGGCGATCTCGTCGAGCGAGCCGTACATATCCAGGTGGTCCGCCTCGATATTCAGGATCACGCCGTGCACCGGTTCCAATGCGTGGAACGAGCGGTCGAACTCGCAGGCCTCGGCGACCAAGACCTCACCGCCCACGCGGGTGCCGCCGCTGACCCGGGCCCCGCCGCCGATCTGCTCGCAGTTGGCCCCCACGATGAAGCTCGGGTCCAGGCCGCAGCTCAGCAGCATGTGGCAGAGCACCGAGGTGGTGGTGCTCTTGCCGTGCGTCCCCGCGATCGCCACGCCCTCGACGCCCGGTTGCCCCATGAGCCGCCCCAGCATGGCGGCGTATTTCACCACCTCGACGCCGCGCGACTCGGCCTCAGCCACTTCTGCGTGGTCGTGGGGGATGGCCGCCGAGACCACCAGCGTATCGACCGCAGCCGGCAACGACGCGGCGGTCTGCTCCAGAACCACCCCGATGCCCGCGTCTCGCAGTCCACGCACGGTTGCTGAGTCGGCCCGGTCACTGCCGGTCACCGCCGCCCCCCGCTTGGCGGCCATCCGGGCGAGCCCCGACATCCCGCAGCCCCCGATGCCCACGAAGTGCAGCCGTTGGTCGGTGAGCGAGATGGCGGCGGTCGGGGCGTCGGTCATGAGGTCTCGGGTTCCTATAAGCCCGGTGCACAGCATATGCAGACCGCCCGCGGTGTACGATGATTGGATGTCTGCATCTCTTGGGTCGTTCTGCCTCGTCCTCCACGGTCACCTGCCCTACGTCCTCCGGCACGGCACCTGGCCGCACGGCGAAGACTGGCTCTATGAGGCGGCGGCGGAGACCTACCTCCCGATCCTCGGGATGCTCGAGGAGTGCGTGTTTTTCAACGCGACCCCGAAACTCACGATGGGGCTTACGCCGGTTCTTTTGGAGCAGCTCGCGCACGAGCACTTCAAGACCGGCTTCGAGCACTACCTCAACGACCGGGCCGAGCGGGCTCGTCAGGACCAGGCCGAGTTCAAGGACCTGGGCAACGGGCACATGCAGTATCTGGCCGAGCGGTGGGAGCAGTGGTACACCAAGCTGTTGGCGCAGTTTCAAGACATGGGGCGCGACATCCCCAAGGCCTACGCCGCGATGTCCGAGCGGGGCATGGTCGAGATCCTCACGTCGAACGCCACGCACGGCTACATGCCGCTGCTCTTGCAAGACTCGACCATCCGGGGGCAGATCCGCGCAGGCGTCGCCAGCAGCGAGCGGATCCTCGGGTTCAAGCCCAAGGGCATGTGGCTGCCCGAGTGTGCGTATCGGCCGGGCGGGCCGTGGAACCCGCCGATCAACTGGGGGCATCAGGACTACCGCGTCGGGATCGAACACCTGGTCGCCGACGAGGGGATCACGCACTTCTTCGTCGAGAACCACCTGATCGAGGGCTCCCGCAGCGAGTTCATCTTCCAGGACGGCGACTGGGCGAAGGTCGGCTGGGACGAGGCCGAGAAGTACCCCGGCCGCGGCTGGCGCAGTGTCAATGAGGCCCACGGTGTGAACTCCGACGGCAACGGGCTGGCCCGCACCTGGGCGTTCGGGCGCGACGCCACCGTCTGCGAACAGGTCTGGTCCGGCGACTTCGGTTACCCCGCCGCCGGCGAATACCTCGAGTTCCACAAGCAGTGGGGCGCCAAGCGTGGTCTCCGCTACTGGAAGGTCACCGGCTCCAAGGTCGACCTCGGCGACAAGCACCTCTACTACCCCGAGAACATCGACGCCAAGGTCCACGAGCACGTCAGCCACTTCATCGACATCCTCAAGGACCGCCTCCGCACCTACCGCGACGAGCGCGGCCAGCCGGGCGTCGTCGTCGCGACGTTCGACGCCGAGCTGTTCGGGCACTGGTGGTTCGAGGGCCCGCAGTTCATCCGCGACCTGATGCTGTCGCTCAACGCCGACCCGGAGATCGAGTTGCGCACCACGCAGGAGCACCTCGACAGCCAGTTCTGTGACAAGGTCGTGGCGTTGCCCGAAGGGTCGTGGGGCGAAGAGGGCGACCACCGCGTCTGGACCAACGAGCAGGTCAACTGGATGTGGGACATCGCGTATCGCTGCGAGAGCACGTGGGGCCGGCTCACGGCGACGTTGCCTTGGAAAGAGAACGAGGATGTGCACAACCTGCTGAAGAAGTGCGGCCGGGAGCTGCTGTTGCTCGAGGCTAGCGACTGGCCGTTCGTGATCCGGCGGGGCCAGGCGGTGGACTACGGGATCAAGCGGTTCATGCAGCACGTCGCCCGGTTCGAGACTTTGAGTGACTTGGCGGAGAAGGTTGCGGAAGACTCGGCCTACCTCGGCGGGCTGACCGAGGTCGAGCAGCACGCGATCAAGGACGCCGACCTGCACGACGTGATCTTCCCCGAGATCGACCTGCACTGGTGGGATATGTAAGAACTCACTACGGAGACACGGAGAGCACGGAGAAGCAATCCGGAGACTCTTCTGAACTCCGTGGTCTCCGTGCCTCCTTGGTGCAAACGTATGAGACTGTTGATCGCGACATCGAACCCGCACAAGGTTGATGAGATCGGTGCGATCCTTGGGCAGGGCGTCGAGCTGTTGACGCTGGCGGATGTCGGGTTGGCCGACATGCCCGAGCCGGTGGAGGACGCGGACACGTTCGAGGGCAACGCGGTGATCAAGGCGAAGGCCTACGCGGCGGCCGCGGAGATGGCGTGCCTGGCGGATGACAGCGGCTTGGTGGTCGATGCACTGGATGGAGCGCCGGGCGTCTACTCGGCTCGGTACGCGGGTGTTGGGAACACGCGGGCCGAACGGGATACCGCTAACAACCGGAAGCTGATCGAGGCGTTGGGTGAAACACCGGCGGCGGAGCGATCGGCCCGTTTTGTCTGTGTCGTGGCTTATGCGGTCCCGGGCGGCGAAGTGGTGACGGCACGCGGCACGTTCGAGGGCCGGATCATCACCGCCGATCAGGCTTCGGACCCTGCGCAGCCGTGGCAGGGGCGCGGCGGTAACGGGTTCGGGTACGACCCGCTGTTCTGGCTGGACGATGTGGCGATGACCAGCGCGGAGTTGACGCCGGACGCAAAGCACGCACGGAGCCACCGCGGCGCGGCGGTGCGGGCGTTGATGGAGACGGAGGCGCTGCGGTGATCCGTGAGCTGTTCAGGCAGAAGGTGGCGGACCAGGAGCCGTTGGCGTTGCGCTGGATCGATCTGCCGGGGCTGGTGCACGCGACCCGCGTGCTCGAGAGCAAGGAGCGGGGCATCGCTCCGCCTGGCCGGTTGAGTTCGGTGGGCAGGCTGATCCAAGCGGTGTTGGTCCGTAAGCCGCTGCCGAGGTTGCTGTTTGTCCTGGGCGCACCGCGGAGCGGGACCACGTTCTTGGGCGACTGTCTGGGGGCGCTCGAAGATGTGGAGTACCACTTCGAGCCGGTCGGCACCAAGCGGGCCAATCAGCATGTGGTGCGCGGTGACTGGTCGGACCGGCGGGCCCGCGTCACGTTCGAGACGGTCTACCGCTGCCTGTTGGACCGATCGACCGACGCCCGGTTCTTCGCCGACAAGACGCCCCGGCTGTGCTTCATTGTGGAACACCTGGCCCGCTGGTTCCCCGACGCACTGTTCATCCTGATCAACCGGGACGGCCGGGACGTAGCGGTCTCCCTGCGCGAAAAGGATTGGTACTCGGGCGGGCTAAAACACGGCCGACGGGAAGCGGGCGGGGAGACGTGTGGCCCCTACCCCCGGGTCTGGGTGGACGCCTCGGACGCGCAACGGTTCCAGTCGATGTCGGATATCCGGCGTTGCATCTCGGTCTGGCGTTACCACACCGAGTCGGCACAGCGGCAGCTTGCCCAGCTCGACCCGGCCCGCTGGCTGGAGGTGCGCTACGAGGATCTGGCGGGTCAGCCCACCGCCGCCGCCGAGCGGATGATCCGGTTCCTTGGGTTGGAAGACCCGCGACAACACCAGGCGTTCGTCGAAGCCTGCGGGGCCGTGCGGACCACTTCGGTCGGGCGTTGGCGGAAGGCCCTTACGACCGACGAGATCGAAGAAGTCCACGAGGAGGCGGGGGCGCTGCTCGAAGCGATGGGTTATCCGCGATAGGGTGCGACGCGGCGGGCGTTGAGGGCGCCGAAGGCCTCTGCGGCTGTTTTAGTCCTGGGTCTTTAGATCGTCCTTGAACGCCTTCTTGGTCTTGTAGACCTTGGGGTCGGAGACGTGGACGATGTACATCGCGCCGGGGTTCCGGCGGGCGTAGTCCTGGTGATACTCCTCGGCGGGGTGGAATTGGCCCAGCGGCTCGAGCGTGGTGGCGATCGGCTTATCGAAGACCTTCGCGTCGGTGAGCTGCTTGATGTACGCCTCGACGAAGGCCTTCTCGTCGTCGGACTGGTAGAAGACCGCCGAGCGGTATTGGGGCCCGACGTCGTTGCCCTGGCGGTTGAGCTGGGTGGGGTCGTGGGCGGTGGCGAAGAAGACCTGGAGCAGCTTGCCGTAGGAGATGACGGCGGGGTCGTAGGTGATCTGGATGACCTCGGCGTGCTGGGTGCTGCCGGAGGAAACGAGCTGGTAGTTCGCGGTATCGGCGGCGCCACCGGCGTAGCCGGAGACGACGGTGGAGACGCCGTCGAGGAGCTCGAAGACGGCTTCGGTGCACCAGAAGCAGCCGCCGGCGAACACGGCGGTGGCGGAGCCGTCGGGCTGGAGGTTGGCGGGCTGCGTCGCCGGCTGGGTCGCGGCGGCGTCGGTGCCAGCGGGGGGGGGCACGTCGGCGTTGGCGGGGCTGCGGGAGCAGGCGAGGCCGGGGATGTTCAGCGCCATAACGAGGATTCCGAGGAGCAGGGATTGGGGTTTGGGCATGCGGATACAACGACACGATAGCGCCGTTTGTTCCCTTGGGGCCACGACCCGCGTCGCTTAGCGACCCGGCTGTTGGGTTGTTGATGGGTAGGGCGGGCTATGGCCGGGGGTGGAAGCGGTCGAGCACGTCGCGGAGGCGGGAGCGGTCGATATGGGTGTAGACCTGCGTCGTGTTGATGTTGGCGTGCCCGAGCAGTTCCTGGACCACGCGGAGGTCGGCGCCGCCGGCCAGGAGGTGGGTGGCGAAGGAGTGGCGGAGCGTGTGGGGGTGGACGTCGGCGAGGCCGGCCCGCTGGGCGTGACGCTTAACGATCTGCCAAACCACGATGCGGGTGATCGGCTGGCCGCGCCGCGAGAGGAAGACGTTCGGCGTCGGGCTGTCGTCACGGGTCAGTGCCGGGCGGAGCTCTTCGAGGTATCGGCCCACAGCACGGAGCGCGGGCTTGCCCACGGGGATGACACGTTCCTTCGAGCCCTTGCCCATCACGCGGACGACACCCACGGTGGGGTGCAGCCAGGAGAGCTGCAGGTCGGCGACCTCCGAGGCCCGCAGGCCGCCGGCGTAGAGCATCTCGAGGATGGCGACGTCACGGAGGAACAGCGGGTCGGACGGCCGGGGGGCGGAGATCAGCAGCTCGACCTCTTGCGGCCCCAGCACGTTGGGCAGCTTCTGCCAGGTCGCGGGGGTGGCGAGCTGTTCGGCGGGGTTGTTCGGCAGGTGCTCAGCCGACTCCATGAATCGGCAGAACACGCGGATGGTCGCGACGTGCCGGGCGACGCTGGAGGACTCGAGGCCCTTGTCGAGCAGCGACTTGAGGTGTTCGGTGATCAGGTCGTGCGTGAGCGCCGACCAGCCGGTGTGCTTGCGGGTGGCGAGCCAGACCCAGAGGTCTTTGAGGTCGGCGGCGTAGGCCTGGATGGTGGCGGGCGAGAAGCCGCACTCGATCCGGCAGTGGGTGAGGAAGTCGCGGACCGGGGTCTCGAAGCGGGAGGGCTTGCGGGTGGCGTTGCCGTTGGGTTCGGCGTTGGCGGGCTTGAGGCGGGAGACGGGGGGCAGCGGGGGGGTGGTGGGTGAAGGGACGCGGACCGGGGGTTCAGGCCGTAAGCGGGAGAGGGCGGCCGTGGAGGGTGAGGCCAGCGAGCCGGAGTCGTTGGGGCTGCTGGGGGCTGGGGCGGTCGAGGGGGGTGTGGTCCTGCTCACGGAAGGCGGCCTGGTGGTAGAGGGGGCAGAGGAGGTGGCCGCCGCCGATGCAGAGGCGGAAGGCCTGTTCGAGGTGCTGGAGCGTGAGGTGCTCGCTGCAGTGCGGCAGATCGCGCTCGAGGAACGGGCATGGCCCGGCATGATCGCGCGGGCCCAGACCGATGGTGGTCGAGGCCCCCGCCGTGTGGTGCGTCCTGCCAGCCACGGTTGGCTCCTTCCTTGGGGCAAGGGGAGTATCGACCGAGGGGGGCGAAAAGCTTGAGCCGAATGTGAGGGCCCGATTGCTATCCCGTGGTGAACACGGGATTTGTCGCGTGATGATGTAATCGGTTTGGACCGACGCAGGCAGCCGCCTCAGTAGGGCGGCGGTTCGCCGCGCTGCCACCACTCTTCGTCTTCTTCCTCCTCCTCGTCGTCCTCGTCCTCGTCGTCGGGGTAGCCGTCGTCATAGGGCGGGACCTCGGAGGAGGGGTCGCCGCCTTCGCTGGTTTCCTCGGCCTCATCGCCAGGATCACCGAACGGGATGACCTCGTCGTCTGGCGGGGTCTCGTCGTCCGGCGGCTCATGGCGGAGCAGCTCCTCCAGGTCGGCGACGTCTTCCTCGGAGAACCCCATGGCCGCGAGCTCCTCGGGCGTGGGGCCCGCGGGTGCTGCTGACGGGTCTTCGCCATCCGCCCCACCCGGACCCGCCGCAACCCCGACCGCCCGCTGCCCCGCCACCGCCCACACATCGGCCGTTGCGGTCCGCCCGGCCTGTATCGCCTGCCGCTTGTGCACCGCCTCACGACGCCGGCGACGCCGACGCATCGCCGCTAACACGAGACTGCCCACCACAGCGGCCACCAGGACCGCGATGCTCATCATCGTGAGCAGGATCAGGTCGATCGCCCGCTCCTGTCGGGAGTAGGCGAGCGCCGGGATCAACTCGTCGGGGAACATCACCTGCGATTTTACCGGCACGGCAGGGCGGTCCAAGGCGTGCGGCTCACGCCAATCAGGCCGGAGCCTGCGCCGCCACGGGGCCAGAGGGTGTGGCGTTCGCGGACGCCGGCATCGGGCCGCGGTAGGTGCACGCCGTCTTCTCAGTCTCCCACACGGTGACCTCGTCCAGCGTCGCGCTGCCCGGCATGTGCTCGGCCAGCCGGTCCCAGATGTCCGCCGCGATGTGCTCGACCGACGGGTTGTGGTCGGCATACGCGGGGACGTCTTCGTTGAGGTGTTTGTGATCGAGCGCCTCGATGACGTGCTCGTCCACCGCGTCGTCGAGGGCAGCGACCGACAGCGATCGGCCGTGCTCATCGACCGGGCAGCGGGCGACGACCTCGACCTGGTAGTTGTGGCCGTGGCCCGCGGGGTTGTTGCACTTGCCGAAGGTCTGGCGGTTCTGCTGATCGGAGTAGCTGGGCACGTGCAGGCGGTGCGCGGCGGAGAACGAGTAACGCTGCTTGAGCAAGACGTGTTGCATGGCTTGGGTATCCAGCAGGAGGCGGACGAACGGGGTGAGCGCGAGGTCGAGCATGGCGACCGAGCCGTTGAGCGGGGGCTGCAGGGCCGCGGCCACCCGACGCATCAGCTCCGCCAGCGGCGGGCGGTCGGCGGCGGGCTGGGCGATCGCGTCCCGCAGCACCGGCAGGGCGTGCTCACGGACCGCGGCATCGATGTGCTTGATGTTGATGAAGTAGCCGGTCAGCGGGTCGGCCTCGCCGTGGCAGGTCACGGTCAGCTCGTAGTAGCGGTCGAGCCAGGCCGGCGGCGGCCAGGCGGAGAACGTGTTAGACCGGGCCGGCGGATCACCCGCGGGGGCGTCGGCAAGGCAGAAACGGACAGCACGGGACAGGGCCAGCATGCCGGGATCATAGGGAGGCCACCGCGTGATACGCTTACCGCATGCCGAGATGGGTCTTGCCATTGGCGGTGGTGGTGTTGGGCGGGGCGTTGGCGGGGGGGTTATGGGTGCTGCGGGCGGTGGACGAACCGATCGATCGGGACGCCGAGGCGACCAGCCTGCTGGCGGTTGTGGACGATGAAGTGCAGGGCTGGGCCGAGCTCGAACGCCGCGGTGAAGCGGTCCCGCCCGCGGATCGGCAGCGCATCATCAACCGCCTGCTGGAACTGAACAGCAGCTACCCCGAGCACCAGCCCACCGCCGACCTGCTCTCCCGGCTTCAGGCCGAGGACCTGCAAGAGCGCGTCACCGAGGCGATCGAGAACCGGGTCGCCCTGTCTGTGTTCCTGCCCGAAGCTCAAGCCCTGGCCGAGCGGTCCCCCGGCCTGTTGCTCACGCGGGTGCTGTTCGGCCAGGTCTTGCTGGGGACCAACCAGCCCGATCGAGCCAAGGACCAGTTCGCCGCCGCGGTCGAGCTTGCCCCCAACGACCCGGCCCTGCGGTCCCTGCTCGGCACCATGCTCCTCGGGGCCGGCGACACCGCCGCCGCTGTTACCGCCTACCGCAACGCCACCGCCCTCGCCCCCGACTCACCCGCCTACGCCGAGCTGCTGGGCAACGCCCTGGTCAAACAGGGCCAGCTCGATGAAGCCCGCACGATCTACACCGACGTGCTCAACAGCGATGGCTCCCGCCACCGCGCCCACGCCGGGCTTGCCGACGTTATCCTCGCCGAAGCCGACGCCCTGACCCTCACGCTCGGCTCTAACGCCCCGCCGACCGACGACCTCCGCAGCCGATTGGAAGCCGCGCTCCGCCACGCCGACGACGCCCTCGACTGGGGCCGCGACGACCGCAAAGCCGACCTGCTCGGCTACCAACGCAAGCGCTGGTCCATCCTCATCCGCCTCGACCGCGCCAGCGAAGCCGCCACCGAGATCGCCCAGCTCCCCGTCGAGCAACGCGCCGACCCCGGCGTCACCGCCGATCTCGTCGCCCTGGCCGAACGCCTCGACCAGCCCGCCCTCGCCGCCATCCACTTCGCCGCCCTCGCCGACGTCTTCCCCGACAACATCGCCCTCCAGGCCCAGGCTGTCCGCTGGCACGACCACGCCAATCTTGCCGTCGCCGCCGACCCCTACCGCCGACGCCTCGCCGACCTCGCCCCGGACCACCCGCTGCTCAGACCCCCCGTCCCCAGCGCGACTCAGCCCGGCGCCTTGTCCGAGGACCCCTTCGTCAAGTAGCCGCGCCCGCTCCGAAGCCCACGGTGTCTCACCGTGGCCCCCCCCACACCGTCGTCTCAACGCTCCCGCATCCGCCGCAGCCGTGCCCGGCTCTCCGCCTCCGCCCGCGCTTCCGCCACCAACACCCGCCCGGGCTTGGGCACCATCGTCGGGCGGATCGGCCCGTGCCACACCACCGGACTCGGCCGTTGCCGCTCCGCGTAGATCACCCCCTCCGGCTCCAGCACCCACACCAGATAACGCACCCCGTTGCCCACCCCTGACCCCGGGTCCAGCACCCGCATCACCGGCCGGGCCCGCTCCGCCTGCGCCTCCGTCATCGGTTCCCCCGCCTCCATCGCCAGCAGCTGCCCGACCGTCAGCCACCGTGCCACCTCTTCCGTCTCATACCCCGGCCAACCCCCCGCCCCGCCCCCCAACCCGTCCGCCGCACACCCGCTTATCACCCAGCACGCCAGCCCTACCCATCCGCCCACCGGCCACCGCATGCAACCACCGTGCTTCCTCATCCCCGGATGCTAACCCAGCAGCCCCCGCAACCGCTGCTCTAACCCGTCCTCCCCCGACACAAACCGCATCGACAGCACCGGCCGGAGCACCGGCACCCCCAGCTCCTCGCCCTCCAGCAGCTCCGCCCACTTCACCCAGTCCTTTTCCGTCGTCACCACCGCCGCCGGGGGGGGGGGGCGGGGGGGGCTGGGGGGGGGCACCCCGGGCGCCCGGCGGGGGCATTCTGGGGGGGGAGCTGCTGAGCGGACGGGTGATTGGGGTGTGTGGGATCGGGAATGCGGGGGCGTTTGAGGGAATGCTGCGGGAGGCCATCGACGAGGCGGGCGGCGAGGTAGTGCATGTGGAGGCGAAGCCGGACCATCACGGGTACAGCTGGCCGGAGCTGCGGGCACTGCTGGGGATGGCGGAGTCGGCGGGGGGGGGCGGGGGGGCGTCGGCGGTGGTGACGACGGAAAAGGACTGGGTGAAGTGGGCGGAGCTGCTGGAGGGCGAGGAGCTGGGGGTGCCGGTG
>JBCDIM010000029.1:0-47078 GCA_038749105.1 Planctomycetota bacterium | reverse complement strand
CGCCCTCAGCAACCTCGGGAACATCGCACATACCCGCGGCGAACTCGACCTGGCCGAAAAACTCTACAACCAGTCGCTACAGATCGAACGCCAGCTCGGGCGGCTCGAAGGACAGGCCAACCAGCTCGGAAACCTCGGGCTCATCGCAAAAACCCGCGGCGACCTCGACCAAGCCGAAAAACTCCACAACGAGTCGCTACAGATCGAACGGCAACTCGGGCGGCTCGAAGGACAGGCCAGTGATATTGGCAACCTCGGGCTCATCGCACAGACCCGCGGCGAACTCGACCAAGCCGAAAAACTCCACAACGAGTCACTACAGATCGAACGCCAACTCGGGCGGCTCGAAGGACAGGCCAGTGAACTGGGCAACCTCGGGCTCATCGCACAGACCCGCGGCGAACTCGACCGGGCCGAAAAACTCTACAACGAGTCGCTACGGATCAACCGACAACTCGGGCGGCTAGAAGGACAGGCCATCCAGCTCGGCAACCTCGGGGTCATCGCACAAACCCGCGGCGAACTCGATCAGGCCGAAGAACTCCTCAACGAGTCACTAAAGATCAACCGACAACTCGGGCGGCTCGAAGGACAGGCCAACCAGCTCGGAAACCTGGGCGTCATCGCAAAAACACGCGGCGATCTCGACCAGGCCGAAAAACTCCTCAACGAGTCGCTAAAGATCAACCGACAACTCGGGCGGCTCGAAGGGCAGGCCAACCAGCTCGGAAACCTGGGCGTCATCGCAAAAACACGCGGCGATCTCGATCAGGCCAGGTCTTTGTGGAAGCAGAGTCATGATCTGTTCGCGCAGGCCAGCATGCCCCACATGGCAAAAAAGGTTCAGGGCTTGATCGACGGACTCGACAACCACGAGAAATGACCCGCCAGACACCGCCAAACCTTCGATCTCAGCGTGATGACCTCCTCACCCGCACGAACATGACGCCCAAGGCGTAGCCATCACCCCATCAGCTCGACCAGCATGCCCTTCTGCGCGTGCAGCCGGTTATGGGCCTGCGGGAACACCCGGCTCTGTGGGCCGTCCATCACCGCGTCGGTGATCTCGATGCCGCGGTAGGCAGGGAGGCAGTGCAACACCACCGCGTGGTCGGGTGCGTGCGACAGCAATGAGTCGTTGATCTGGTAGTCGGCGAACGTGTCCAGCCGCTGCTGCTTCTCGTCTTCCTGGCCCATCGACACAAACGTGTCGGCGTAGACCGCGTCGGCGTCGGCGACCGCCGCGACGGGATCGGCCGTCTGCGAAAACACGGTGCCCTCCGGCAGGGTCGCGGCAAAGTCCTCCGGCAACCGATACCCGTCCGGGCCCGCCAGCGTGAACGCGAGCCCCAGCTTGCCGCACAGCGCCGCCAGGCTCCGCGCGACGTTGTTCCCGTCGCCGACAAACACCACCTTGCGGCCACTCAGGTCTTCGCCGAATTCATCGATCAGGGTCAGCACGTCCGCCAACGCCTGGGCCGGGTGCGCAAGATCGCTGAGCATGTTGATCACCGGCACCCCCGCGTATTCCGCCAGCTCTTCGAGGTGGGCGTGATCGAACACCCGGGCCGCGATCCCCTCGACCATCCCGCCCAGGACCCGCGCGACATCCGCCACCGACTCCCGCTTGCCCAGCCCCACCTCCGACTGCCCCAGCACCACCGCGTGCCCGCCGAGCTGGTTCATCCCCTGTTCGAAGCTGACGCGTGTCCGCAGCGACGGCTTCTCGAAGAGCATCCCGAGCGCCCGCCCCGACAACGGGTCGCCGTGCACCCCGGCCATCGGCTTGCCACTGTCCCGTGCCGCCCAGAGGTCCGCCCGCAGCCGACGCGCGGTTTCCAGCATCCGCTCCAGGGTCGGCTTGTCGTGCTCGGTGATCGTCAGAAAATGTGCGATGTGCGATGTGCGATGTGCGATGTCAGAACGGCTCATGACTTCCTCTTTGTCTTGGCGGTGCGTCGCATCGTGACCACGATGGCGGTGATCTCATTGGCCTCGTTCAGCAGTGGCTCGACCAGCTTCTGTTCCACCAGCCCGGCCTCGATGATGAGTTCAAGCCAGTAACAGCTCTCGTCCGCTTCCTCTTCAACGATCCCGAGTTTTGCGATGAACTCGGCGTGGGATCGAGCCCGGCCTGAAGCGCGGTAGTTTGCCCCAACACTGGTTGCGCTCCGAAGCAGCTGACGCCCGATGACACGCCCGGCTTCGGAGCCCCGCAGCTCCTGATAAAGACGGATCGACCGGAGGGCGAAACTCCGCGTCCGCTGCTCCATCTGCTTCCGATCCATCGCAAGCTCTCCTTGCGTTCATCACATCGCACATCGGACATCGCACATCGGACATCACTCGACCAGCTCCGTCCCGATGCCCTCGTCGGTGAACACCTCCAGCAGCCGCGCGTGGGGGAGGCGCCCGTCGATGATGGGGGCCTTGCGGACGCCGGCGCCCAACGCCGTGAAGCTCGCCTCGACCTTCGGCAGCATCCCCGCGGAGATCACCCCGCTGTCGATCAGCGCGTTCACCTCCGCCCGGTCCAGGTGCTTCGCCAGGTCCTCCGCCCGCTCCGACTTGCGGATGCCGTGCGTGTCCGACACCAGCACCAACTTCTCCGCCTGCAGCGCCGCCGCCACGTGCCCCGCCACCGAGTCGGCGTTGATGTTCAGCTTCCCGCCGGCAGCGTCGCGCGCGATCGGCGCGATCACCGGGATCGTCCCCGCCTCGCACAACGCCCCGATCAGCTCAGCGTTGACGCTCGTAACCTGACCCACCAGCCCGATGTCGACCTTCCGCCCGCCGTCCCCCGCGAGGAACAGCCGTTCGCCGAACACGGCACAGCTCGACAGCGAGTGCAGCCCCATCGCCTTCTGCGACGCGTCCCGCACATAGCCGATGATCTCGGCATTGATCTGGTTGATCAGCACGTGCTCCGCGATCGCCAAGGTCCGTTCGTCGGTATACCGCCGGCCCTGCACGAACTGGGCCTCCAGCCCGTTGTCCGCCATCGCGGCGCTGATCGCTTTGCCGCCGCCGTGCACCACCACCGCGTGGATGCCCACCGCGTGCATGAAGCAGACGTCCTCGACCAGCCCCCGCAAGGCCGCCGGCTGGTCCATGATCGACCCGCCCACCTTCACCACCACGATCTTCCCCGTGAACCGGCGGATGTACCGCCCGGCCTCCACCAACGCCCCCGCTTTGTCGATCGCTTCCTGCATCGCTTGGCTCTCGTGTCCGCCACGAACGCGTGGCAGGGGAAGCAAAACATCGTAACAAAGCGTCTACGGGACGTCGGGATATCACAGAGATTTGGAGACACGGAGACACGGAGAAAAAGTCCACAGATGATCAGGATGTACAGGATTGAGAAACCCGAATCGGGTTAAGCACGTCTTCTCTTCCATCTTGTTCATCCTGTCCATCTGTGGACAAAAGAACTCGGTGTCTCTGTGTCACCAAATCTCTGTGATTACCCACCCGCCATATCCAATGGCGACAGGCACGACGCCATCAGCTCGTCCGTCATCCACGGCAGCTCCTCGAGGTTCCGCCGCAGGGCCTTGGGCATCGGTTTGCCCGACAGCTCGTGCCGCGGCCGGGCCTTCCAACGCCGGTGCATCCACAGGTACTGGTCCGGCTGGCTCCGCACCATCGACTCCAGGGCCCGGTTGAAGCGGGCCGTGATGTAGTAGAGCGGGTCCCGCTTGTCCGCCCAGTCGTCTGGGTCGATGACATCCGCCACGCCGACGCGGTACCGGAATGGCCGGGAGTCCGCCGCGGTCGGCTCCAAACGGAACGCGTACCCGCACACCACGCTCGCCTCGTGCTGCAGCGCCAGCAGCCCGATCGATTTGTACGTACTCGCAAGCTTGCCCATGAACGGCACAAACATCCCGCGCCCCCCGGCGTTCTGGTCGGCCACAAACCCCAGCGCCCCACCCCGCTCCATCACCCCCAGCATCCGCTGCGTCGCGTCCCACTTCGTGATAATCCGCAGGCCCCGCCGCTCCCGCATCCCCAAGACCCAGTCATTGAGCTTGTGGTTATCCAAAGGCCGAGCCAACGCGTCCAGGTCGAACCCCAGCACCGCCATGATGTAGCCCAGCAGCTCCCAGTTCCCCAGGTGCCCGGTCACCATGAGCACGGGGCGGTCCGACGCCATCCGTTCGATCGACCTGTCCAGGTTCTCCCACTCGAATCGGTCCGCCCAGTTGTCCGGCGTCACCGCCCGCTGGGTGTGCACCACCTCCACGGCAAACTTCGCCAGGTTTTCAAAGCATGCACGCACCAACCCCTGCACCCGCTCCTCGTCCCAGTCTGGATAAACACGCCGGATGTTGATCGCCGCCCGCTCGGCGTGCCGCCGGTCCAGCCGACCCAGTACCCGGCCCACGGCCGGGGCAACCCGCAGCGTCCGGTCCAGGTCCACCGCCGTGAGACCCGCCGCCAGCGCACGGGCCGCCAGGTACTCGCTCCACACCCGCACCGGATGCCTTTGCTTGCCGGGCATCGCCAAACGATACCCCACCGGTACAGGCTGAGCCCAACGCTCCAGCGCGTGTCCAAGCGTTCAAAGCCCCTGTCAGCGGGTGTAGTACCCGGTCAGGAACAGCACCCGGTTCTGGTTCAGCACGGGGATGCCCAGACGCTCGGCCTGCCGCAGCAGCTCACCGTAGGTCTCGAACTCCTTCTTCCGCTTGTTGAAGGCCAACAGCTGCTCATCGTCAATGACGTCGGGGTCGAGCTCCTCGACGAACTCCGGCCGGGCCCCGAGCACCAGGTAATCCAGGTCTGGCGGCAGCCGGATGTCTTCGGGCTCCACGTTGTCCAGCGACGGCAGCAGCCGACCACCGGACTGCTCGATCAGCGAACGGATCTGCCCGATATCGCTGCCAATCCCGCCGTCCCCCAGATCGAACTCGCCGTAGACCTGGAAGCTCAGCGTCGTCGACGGGCTAAAGACCAGATTCAACGCCTGGTCCTCGGGCTGGATGAGCTGATTCTTCTCGAGCCGAACCACCCTTGCCAGCGAGGTGTTGTCCTGAACCGAGTAGACCTGAACCGTCGCTTTGCCTCGGACCTCTTGAGCCCGTACGCGCTGCGTCTCGTTCGGCAGGGTGACCACCTCGTCCGGCGCGAAGACCTCGAAGGTCAGCCCGTTCACCACGCCGTCGCGGCCGCCGATGTCCAGATAGACCGCGTCACTGTCGCCCACCACGCTGGTCACCGACGCGTCGGCCTTCACCGCGTCGACCCGGACCTGCCGCCGCAGCTCCGCCAACTCGGCCTCCAGCCGCTGATTTTCCATCGTGACCTGACTCAGCCGCAGATCGGCCTGACGCACCGTGGCCTCGGCCGTCGTCGCCACCGCCGACCAGGTGTTGGCGTTGGTGTCGTACTGACCACGGATCGACGCCGTGGTGCTGTTCGAGCCCTCGACCGCCTGCCGTGCATCCGACGTCGCCCGCGCCGCTTCGGCATTCACGCGTGCCAGATTCGAATCAAACGCCTGCTCAGCCGCCCGCTGGGCCGACTCCGCCCGCTCCTTCGCCCGCTCCGCTTCGGCGAGCTGCGTCGTCAACGCCGCCGCCCGCTGATCCTTCTGCCTCGACTGCTCCTGCACGCTATTGAGGTCGGCCTGCAGCACCGTGATATCGTTGCCCAGACCCGTAAGCCTGCCGATCAGGCCGGACACGACCGTCCCCGACTCGCCCAGCAGCTCCTGGACCACCGGGTTGTTCCGGTCCGCAGAGCTCGCGTACCGCGCCAACTCGGCCTCTGCCTCTTCCTGAGCCTGCTCGGCGGCACCGATCTGCGTGAAGAACAGGATCGCCAGCACCAGCGTGATCACAAAACCCGCCCCGAAGATCACCAACGCCACTGCCAGACCGCCGCCACCGCTTCGCGCACGTGCCATAAACTTTCCTATTCAACAGGCCAACAAAAGGGAGTCCAAGTCAGACCCACAGTGTCGCCCTGGCCCCCCGATCCGTCAAGGCCAACGCAAACACCCCCGAGCCCGCCCCACGCTCGATCGGCTCTCAAGGCCGCCAAAACGGCGGCTTCAATCCGCGTCTGGGCCTGGCGATTCGGGCCTAAGCCCCAGCAACAGCTCTACCTCCACCGGCGCATCCAACGGCAAACGGCTCACCCCCACCGCCGCCCGCGCGTGCCGCACCTCCTCCCCCACGCCGAGCTCTGCCAGCAGCCCGCTCGCCCCGTCCGCCACCCGGTGATGCTCCGTAAACCCCTCTCCCGAAGCCACAAACACCCCCACACGGAGCACCCGCTCGAAACGCTTACGCATCGGCCCAGGCTTCACCGCCCACTCCGCCGCCGCTAAGCCGTTCACCACCGCCACCCGGGCCGCCTCCTGCGCCGCCTCCAACGACACGGCTTCTCCCACACGCCCCACCGCAACCAGCTGCCCACCCCGTAGCGGCAGCTGCCCGCTCACCACCACCGTGTCCCGCCCCACCACGGCAGGCACATACCCCCCGAGCGGCTCCGCCACGGCCGGCATCTCAATCCCCAACTCCGATAAACGCTTCCGAAAGTCCATCCCCACACCCTACCAACCCGTGGGCTCATGGCGTCTCGCACAGGCACCACACCCCCAGGCTTCACGGTGAAACCCCGCCCTCCAACGCACCTACTACCTGATCCACCGAATAGAAGTCGCCCTTGAACACCTCATCCCCCGATGCGTCGTAGACCACCAACAGCGGGATCGTCCGCCGACCCACAGCCGTGAGCAAATCCGCCCCGGCACCCTCGGTCTCGGAACCCGTCAGATCGACCTTGATCGGGACCGCCCCGGTCCGCTCGATCGCCTCCAACACCCGGGCGTTGAACAACACCGCCTGCTCCAACGCCTTGCAGTTGATGCACCACTCGGCCGTGAACTCCACCAAGACAGGCCCACCCCCCGCCTTGGCTTCCGCCAGCCGCTCAGGCGTGTAGTACACCCAATCGATCGGGCCCTTGTCCGTCAGCCGAACCGCCCCCGCCGCCGACAGCCCGACCACCCCCAACGCAAATCCCAACGCCATCCCCTTCCACACGATCCGTCGTCCAACACCCGACATCGGCTTCTCAACCCCGGCCGAAACGCCCCGCTTCGCTCCCACCACACGCCAGACCCCTAGCCCCGTCCACACCCCCGCCGCCGCCACAAACCCCGCGACCGGCCACCAGTACCACAGCCCCGCCGGCTGACCCTCCTCCTTCAGCAGCCCCACCAAGCCCACCCCCACGAAATACGCCGCCGCCGCCAGCATCAGCAGCCCCATCACCTGCTTGAGCACCTCGCTCGCCGGCCCCGTCCTCGGCAACTTCCGCGCCATCCCCGGGAACGCCGCCAGCACCACATAAGGCGACGCCATCCCGCAACCGATCGCCGCGAACGTCGCCAGCGTCACCCCCGGCGGCTGAAGCGCCGCCCAACCCGCCGCCGCCCCCATGAACGGAGCCGTGCAAGGCGTCGACAACACCGCCGCCATCACGCCCATCAAGCCGCTCCCAAGCAACGTTTCCTGCTTCGGACTCACACGATAAACCGACTGCGGAAGCCGGACCGCAAATACGCCACACATCCCCACCGCCATTACCGCGATCACCACTCCGACCCCGATTGAGAACCACGAATACTTGAACAACTCATTGACAGCATTGAACTGGAACCCAGCATCATCCGCGCTGCGACCCGCCGCCAGCGCTGCTTCGATGAGATAACGGGAAGCAGCGATCGCCCCCCCGATCGCCATCCAGAACCCCACCACCCCCACCCCCGTCGCCAACCCCAGCAGCAGTGTCCGACCTCGACCCCCGCCCGACGCCTCCGCCGACTTGCTCAGGCTCATGATCTTGATCGGGATCACCGGCAGCACGCACGGCGTCAGGTTCAACAAGAACCCCCCAAACGCCGCCACCGCCAACAGAGCGAACAGCCCCACCCCGTTCGGATCGATCTCGAACGACCAGCCGAACAGGTCAAACCCCACCGCTGACAGCCGCTCCCGCCCCGCATGGATGTCCGGCCAGACCGACGCATCAAACCCGTCAAACAAGCCCGGAAGCCCATGGACTGAGTCCGTGGGTCCCACGTCACCGCCCGCACCCGCATCCCCCATCCCCACCACCTCCACCTCCGCCGTCAGCTCCACCGTCACATCCCGCAGGCACTGCCGATCGTCGCACGCCTGGAACCGCACCGACACCCCCACCGTCCGCACCCCCCGCTCCGCGTCCTCCGCCACCGTCACCGGCACATAAATCACCGCCCGCCCCGCCAACACCCCGAAGTCCACCGGCCCCTTCCGCGTCTGGAACGGCACCTGTTTCACCGCCGGCCACTGCACATACCCGTCGTGCACCACCAAGCCCGCCGACGTCGAGGCCCCCGCCGTTACCGCCGTGGTCACCACCCGAAACCGCACCACCTCCCGCAGCGCCGCGCTATCCAACTCCCGGTGGCTCTGGCTGTGCCACCCCTCTGCATGATCCAGCACCACCGCCGCCACCACATCGCCCCCCGGCAAGACCTGCGCCTTGTCCAGCACCAGCGACGTGTCCACCACCGCCCGCGAATCCATCATCAGCCGCGGGCCATCCCCCCCCGTCTGCGCCCAAACCCCGCCCGTGCCGAACAGCCCGGCCATAGCCCCCAAAACCCAAACCACCATGTTTCGCAGCTGTCGCATACAAGCGTCTCCTGATCCGTGGAGTGTAGTACGCCCCAAACCCCCCAAATGATTCCAAGACCGGCCCAAAACCCGCCAACCCCACCCGCCAACCCACCCGCCAACTCGACCACCCAAGCCACCCTCTCCCCACCCCTCAAGCCGCGAGCCTCAAGCCTCCGATAACCCCTGCATGGTTGATGTCCTTGATCAGAACGATATCGACGCCCTGCTGTCCGCCGTTGAGGGCGACGTCGATGTCATCGAGACCACCGACGACTCCACCCGCATCTACTCCCGCCAGCGCGGCGGCATGATCCCCCAGGACGAGGTCGAGGTCCGCGACTACGACTTCAAACGCCCCGAACGCGTCTCCAAAGACCAGATGCGTGCCCTGGAAACCCTCCACGAGGCGTTCGCCCGGAACTACGGTGCCTACCTCTCCGGCTTCCTACGCACCATCATGGAGTGCAAGGTCGCCAACATCGAGCAGATGACCTTCTCCGAGTTCACCCACTCGCTGCCCAACCCCACCTGCTTCAACCTCATCGGCTGCGACCCTCTCGACGGGCACCTCTGCCTCGAGATCTCCCCCCTGATCATCTACCCCATCCTCGACCGACTCCTCGGCGGCTCCTCCGCCGACCTGTTCATCCCCCAACGCCCGCTGACCGCCATCGAACAGGGGCTCGTCGGCAAGATCATCCACCGCGGCCTCACCGCCATGCAGGAAGCCTGGGCCGGCATCACCGAGATCAAGTTCTCCCTCGGCGACACCGAATCCAACCCCGCGCTGGTCCAGATCGTCCCCCCCAACGAGGTGGTGGTCGTCGTCGGCTTCGAGCTCAAGATGGGCTCCCGCGCCGGCACGATGTCCCTCTGCATCCCCTACGCCGTCATCGAGCCCGTCATCGAGAAGCTCTCCAACCAGTCCTGGGCCGCCTACAAAAAGTCCAAACGCGACAACCAGATCCGCGCCCACCTCACCTCCCGCCTCGAGTCCGCCCGCGTCCGTGTCTCCGCCATCCTCGCCGACACCACCCTCACCCTCGCCGACCTCCACGCCCTCCAGCCCGGCGACGTCCTCCTGACCCCCAAGCCCGCCGCCGCACCCCTCACCCTCGAGATCGAGGGGCGCCGCAAGTTCATCGGCCAGCTCGGCCAATTCCGTGGCAACCGCGCCCTTAAGGTCCAGCGCCCGCTCAACACCAAAGACCGCATCTGAAAGATCGAAGATCAAAGCTGAAACGATGAAAACCTGACCTCTAAATCACAGTCTCATCTTCCATCTCCTCCCACGCCGCCGCCACAATCTCCGCGATCCCGCCGTACCCAAACAGATACCGCGGGTGCATCAGCTTTGTCCCGAGCGCCACCGACTCCGCGCCCAGCGCCCGATACGCCCGCACATCCGCGGACTTACCCACGCCACCCCCCGCGATCACCGTCATCTCCCCTCGTTCCGGCCGATCATTCAGCCACCGTAAACACCCTTCCACCAGCGGTCGCAACGGCCGACCACTCAACCCGCCGCCGGGCACCGGCAGCGTGTTGCACGCATGAAACCCCCGTAGCCCGGCCCCCAGCGCCGCCTCCGCCATCGCCTGATACCGCACCGGCGGCAGCTTCACCACAACCCCCACCCCACCCCCTGCGAACACCTCCGCAGCCGACTCAAACACTTCCTGCCAGTCCACCACCTCCCCCACGTTCGGGCAGCTCATGTTCAGCTCCACCCCCAACGGCCGCAGCGCCGCCGCCCGCTCCACCAGCTCCCGCCACTGCCCGCCGTCAAACCCGTGCACCGAAATCAGCTTGTCCGAGACGTCCAGCTTCCCCGCCGCGACCTTCTTCTCCACCCAACCGATCCCGGGGTTTCGCAGGCCGATCCGATTCACCCACGCCCCCGCCCCCCGGTAGTACCGCACCGTCTTGATCACCCGCCACACCCGCGCCGCAATCCCCCCCCGCCGCATCACCGTGAACGTCCCCATCGTCGCCGTCGCCCCCGCCGGGTGCAGGTAGTTCCCGAACGGTGCCGACACCACCAACGGTTTCAAATCGCTCAACACCCCCTCACCATAGCCCAACCACCGAAGCCCACGGATTCCATCCGTGGGTCCGGCCCCACCCGGTTACCCTCACCCCATGCGGCCCACCCTCGCCCGCCTCACCCGACCCTTCGCCAGGCATCTGTCGAGCACCCTCGCCGCGGTCGCTCCGACCCCCTTCGAGCTCGCCCAACGCGACCCGCTTGCCGCCGCCTGGCAGCCCGACCCTGCGGACTCCTACTGCCCCCGCTGCGGCGCCCCTGCCGGCCCCCACACCGCCACGCCCGACGGCTGCCCCCGATGCCGCAACGCCCGGCCCGCCTACCAACGCGTGACCCGGCTCGGCCTCTATCACGAACCCCTCGCCGAATGGATCAAAGCCCTCAAGTTCGCCCGGCAGTGGCGGTGGGCCGACCACCTTGGCCCGCTCCTCGCCGACCAGCTCCCCGACCCGCCACCCCACCTCAAGCCGCTGGTCATCCCCGTCCCCATGCACCGCCTACGCCGGATCCACCGCGGCTTCAACCAGGCGGAGCTCCTCGCCCGGGCGGTCGCCAAACGCCGCCGCTGGCCCCTGCTCCAACCCCTCCGCCGCACCCGCCATACCCGGCCGCAGTCCGGCCTCCCCCAGTCTTCGCGCCTCACCAACCTCCGGGGCGCCACCGCCTGCCTTCCCATCGATCTCACCACGCACGCCGTGTACCTCATCGACGATGTCAAGACCACCGGCACCACGCTCAACACCGCCGCACGGCTACTGAAAGACGCCGGCTCGCCGCTCATCCACGCCGCCGTCCTGGCCGTCGCCGACCCTACCGGTCAACGCTTCGAGACGATCAAACCGGAAGCTGGAATCTAGAAGTTGGAATCTGGAAGAAACCCAAGGCCAGCCCCCGTGTACGCCTTCCAAATTCTAAATTCCAGCTTCTATCTCCACCCTCTGCCCCGTCTCCGCGCTCCGCGCCGCCGCGTCCACCATCGCCACGCTCCAGTAGTTGTCCGCCGCCGGGCACATCGGCTCCGCCCCGTCCCGAAGCACCCGCACAAACTCATCGATCAGGTACTCGTGCCCCGACAGCTCCAGCCCAGCGGGCTCCGCATCCACCTCTTCCAACTCCCGGATAAACGCGTCCTCCGTCGGGTCCTTCACCAGCGACGCCCGCACCACGTCCTGCCCGTCCGTCACCAGCGTCCCCTTCGTCCCGACCACCCGCCAATCACCCGCCCACGACGTGTTGGCCCCCTCGCTGCACCACGACCCGCGGTACACATACTTGAACGGCCGACCCTCCGCGTCCGCCATCTCGAACACCGCCACCGCCGACCCGTCCCCGTCATACCACGACCCCTCCGGGTTCCAGCTCTCGCACCACACCGATACCGGCCGCCCCCCCGTGATCTGCCGCGCGTTGTCGAACGTGTGGATCGCCATGTCCTTCAGCAGCGGCTGATCCATCGTGTTCCGGAAGTTGTTCCGCGCGTCACCCCCGAAACGCGCACCGATGAAAAAGTCGCTGTGGCAGGACCGCACCGCGCCGATCACCCCGCTCGACACCACGCCCGCCGACCGCACCGCGAAGTCCAACGGCCGACGCGTCTGCGTCACCGCATACACCTTCCCGCTCGCCCGCTGCGCCTCCACCATCACCGCCGCGTCCGCCGCCGACTCCGCCATCGGCTTCTCGCCCAGCACATGACACCCCAGCCCCAACGCCTCGGTCACCACCGCCCGGTGTGCCGGCGGCACCGTCACATCAAACACCGCCTCCGCACCCGTCGACTCCACCGCCGCCCCGATCGACTCGAACACCACCGACTCGTCGAGCCCGTGCTTCTCCGCCATCGCTTCCGCCGCCTCACGACGCATGTCCACCAGGCCCACCACCTTGATCCGCTCGTGGGCCACCGCCAGCGCAACCCATGTGTGTGCCATCCCCCCACAACCCACGACAACGACGCTCACCGGTTTCATCTCGTCCATTGCTCAAAGCTCCCTGCTCCCCAAACCCCCGCAACACATCCCAAATCGAAGAATCCAACTCCTAAAACGCTATACCCGGAGCTCCGCACCCACCCCCGACTTCAACGCCTCCACCACCGCGCCCGCCTGCGGGTCGACCTCGTCGTGTGTCAGCGTCCGCCCCGCATCCCGGAACGCCAGCCGGAAGCTCACGCTCTTCTTGCCCTGACCCACCTGCTTCCCGCGGTACACGCCCAGGAACCGCACACCCTCTAACGCCACCGCACCCCCGCTCGACCGCACGCCGTCCAACACCCCCTCGATCGCAGCCCACGCCACGCCCTCATCCACCACCACCGACACGTCCCGCTCGATCGTGGGGTACTTCGGCAGCGCCAAGCCTCCACCCACAGGCCGACGTAGACCACTCAACAGGCTCCAATCCAGCTCTCCACCGACCACACCCCCGCCCACCCCTTTCAAACCGACCGCCGTGCACACCTCTGTCGATACCAACCCATAAACCCCCAGCTCCGGGCCATCCGCCAACGACACCTTCGCCCCAACCGCGTACACCGCATCCACGCCCAACGCCTCCACGCGCACCCGCTCCCCTGCCGCCGCGCCCCCGAGCCGTTCCACCAACGCCTCGACCATCCCCCGAACCCCACGCAGCGCCGCGTTCACAGCGTCGGCCTTCCCGCTCTCCCCGACATCCCCCAGCCACGCCAAAACCCGGCGCTCGCCACCAATCCCACCGGACCAACACGACGCCAGCTCCCACAGCTTCACCCCACCCCCCCCGCCAAACTCCACCCCGTTCCCCGCATCCAGGTTCGCCTTCCGGCACTGCATCAAGCTCAGCAACACGCTCGGCCGAAGCGCCGACTCCGACCGCCCCGACCGCCACAACTCCACCACCCCGCCATCCCCAGCCGGCGACGCGGCCTCAGCCGCGCCCCGCGTCACAAAGCTCGGCGTCACCGTCTCGCAATACCCCGCACCCACCATCACCCCCGCCGCCGCCCGCTTCGCCAGCTCCTGCTCCGTCGGCGGACGCACCTCCACCGGCACCTTCTCCAACACCGGCAGCCTGGCTAACCCATACGCCCGCGCCACCTCTTCAATCACATCCACCTCCCGCTCGATATCCAGCCGCCAGCTCGGCACCGCCACCTTCAGCACATCGCTCACCGACTCCACCCCGAACCCCAACCGCTCCAGATACCCCGACGCCTCCTCAGCCGACACCTCCACGCCCAGCAACGCACAACACCGAGCCAACCGCATCTCCACCACCCTACGGACCCCACCCCACCCACCGTCGAAGCCCGCAGAAGCCGAAGGATTCTGCGCGGCTCCCGCCACCATGAGCCCCCCTTCCACCTCGCCACCCGCCACTTCCAAGATCAGCCGCACCGCATCGGCCGACACCGCCGGCACCGACAGGTCGTCCACACCCCGCTCGAACCGGAAGCTCGAATCGCTCCGCAGCTTCAACGCCCGGCTGGCCGTCCGTACCCGCACCGCATCAAACACCGCCGTCTCCACCAGCACGTCCGTCGTCCGCTCTACCACCCCCGTCGCCGTGCCGCCCATCACCCCCGCCAACGCGACCGGCTTCTCACCGTCCGCAATCACCACCAACCCGCCCGGCAGCTCGTGCTCCGTCCCGTCCAGCGCCGAAAACGCCTCGCCCTTCAACGACTCACGCACCACCACACCCCCGCCACTGAGCTTCCCCAAATCGAACGCGTGCAACGGCTGCCCCCACTGCAGCATCACATAGTTCGTCACATCGACCACGTTGTTCACCGATCGCTGGCCCACCGCCTCCAACCGCTCGACCAACCATGCAGGGCTGGGCCCGACCTTCACCCCCCGCACCACCCGGCCTGTGTACAACGGACACGCCCGTTCCAAGCCCTGGGCAATCCCCACCGACACCGCCGGCGGCGATGGATGGTTGATCCCATCCGCATCCTTCAAGGCCGACACCACCGCCCGCCCCGTCGCCGCCGCCACCTCCCGCGCCACGCCGACATGGCTCAGCACGTCCGGCCGATTGCTCGTCACCTCCACGTCCAGACACCAATCGCCCCCCCTCACTTTCTCCTCCCCCTCGATCGGGAAACCCGCCGACGTCAACACCTCCCCCGCCTCCTCCCGTTGGACCGGGCGGTCCAGACAAGCATTCAACCAGTTGAGGCTTACCAACATCGGACGCGGAGTCTATCAATCCCTGACGACGCAAACCTAGACTCTCTGCGATGTCCCGTGTCCCCCTCCCAACGGCTGCACTCGCCCTGACCGCCGCCCTGCTGATTCTCAACGCTTGCTCGACTCCGCCTCAGCCCCAAACCCCCACCGCCTACCCCCCCGACTTCGCCGCCGCCTTCCTCATCCGCCATCCCAGCCCGACCCCAGACACCCCCAGATCCCTCCGCCCGTCACTCACCCTGATCGAGCCCGACCGCACCCTGCGTGCCGCGACCGGACCCGGCACCCACCTGGGCCTCTACCCCCCGCCGTCCGCCAGGCTCCACCCCCAATCCCTCGCCCAGCTCTACCAGCTGGCCGTTGCCGCGGGCCTGCTGGCCGACGCTACCCCGACTGCCATCAGCCCCGAGACCTACCCCACCCTCTCGGCCCGCATCACCGCCCACAACCGCGTCCACCGCCAAACCGTCCCCCTCTCCCCCGACCACCCCCACGCCCTCTCGCTCGCGCAGACCCTCGTGGACCTCCGCACAGGGCGATCCGACCGTTGAATCAGACCGCTACTGCTGCTATTCTGAGGGGCTCGGCAGAATCGACCCTTTACCCCGCGAGTCCCACCCCATGATCGAAGCCCTCAAGGACGACACCGTCATCAACGAGCTCGGCGGCCGCTTCAAGTTCACCGCCCTGATCCAGCACCGTGTCCGCGAACTCATGGACGGGGCCCGCCCCCTGGTCGAACGTAACGGCCGGACCGATTTCGAGATCGCCGTCCAGGAGGTCGTCGAAGGCAAGATCACCATCGGCCAGGACGACGAGAGCTTCGACGAAGAGGCGTAACACGCCAACCCGATCAACCCACCCCGCAGCCCGCGTCCACGCGGGCTGCTTTTTTGCGCCATACTCCAGCCCATGCCCCGCTCCGACCTCGCCGCCGCACACCTGCGAACCCGACGCGACCACGCCCGGGAGACCGCCGAGGACTACGTCGAAGCCATCGCCGAGGTCGCCGCGGCCGGCTCGCCCTGCCGCATCGTCGACCTCACCCACCGCTTCGGGGTCTCCCACGTCACCGCGATCAAGATCATCAAACGCCTCGAAGCCGAGGGCCTGGTGACCACCGAGCCCTACAAGCCCGTCGAGCTCACCCCCGCTGGCAAACGCCTCGCCACCGCCTGCCGCAAACGCCACCAGCTCGTCTACGAGTTCCTGCTCAAGCTGGGCGTCGACCCCACCACCGCCGCCACCGACGCCGAGGGCATCGAGCACCACCTCTCCCCCAAGACGCTCGCCCGCCTCCGCGCCTTCGTCGCCGACTGATCGCTGCCCGCCACACGCCCCACCCGCCCCACCCCGGACCCCGCTTGACAGTCTTTGTAGTTCAGGCTACATTCCGAAATGTAGTACAGGCTACATTCAAATGCCCGCCGAAACGCCCTTGCGAGCCCACCCTTGAACCGCCCCAAACACGCCCCATGCGTCGCCGCCTTGGCCCTCGCCGCCGTCGCCAACCCACTGGCCGCCGAGACCACCGACGCCCCCGACGAATCCCCCGTGCCCTATACAGAGTGGGACCGCGCGACCGGCGACTGGAACGGCCTCCGCACCAACCTCGAAGACGCCGGCCTCTCGATCAACGGCGAATACACCCTCGAATACAGCGCCGTCTACAGCGGCGGCCTGAACACCGAAGACTCCTTCCGCAACCTCCTGGTCCTCGACGTCGAAGCCGACCTCGACACCCTCTTCGGCCTAGAGGGTGGCACCTTCTTTATCCAGTACCAGTCCGCCTCGGCAGAGAACGGCGGCTCGCAGGACGCCGGCGATATCCAGGCCTTCTCCAACCTCGAGGTCGACCGCTCCCTCGACGCGGTCTACGAGCTCTGGTTCCAGCAAGTCCTCTTCGACGATCGCCTCCGCATCAAGCTCGGCAAGATCGACGCCAACACCGAGTTCGCCGCCGTCGGCACAGGCCTCGACTACTCCGCCGCCGGCGAGTTCACCCACTCCACCGCCGGCTTCGCCCCCACCCTCCTCGGCTTCCCCAGCTACCCCGACCCCGCCACCGGAATCAGCCTCTTCTACACCCCAGTCCAAACCGACAACCATACCCTCACCCTCGCCTACGGCTTCTTCGACGGCGCACTGGGCGTCGACGGCATCGAGACCGGCCGACGCGGGCCCTCCACCTTCTTCAACGACGACCGCTCCGACGACTACTTCCACATCGCCGAGGCCCAGCTCGTCTGGACCGCGCTCGGCCCCCTCCCCGAGGGCAGCCTCAGCCTCGGTGGCTGGTACCACACCGGCGACTTCCCCGAGTTCGCCGGCGGCACGGCCGACGGCACCGGCGGCCTCTACCTCACCGTCCAGCAACGCCTGCTCGCCCCCGAGGGCCCCGACGAGGAGACCGGGCTCTACGTCTTCGCCCAGGGCGGCTGGTCCAACCCCGAGGTCGCCGAGGTCGAGCAGACCTACGCGATTGGCCTCACTCAGGTCGGCCTCGGCGCCTGCCGCCCCGACGACCGCGTCGGGCTCTACGCCGCCCTGGCCGTCCTCACCGATGAGCCCGCCGCCGGCTTCGACGACGACGAGCTGGCCCTCGAGGCCTTCTACCGCCTCCAGATCACCCCGGCCGTCTACCTCCAGCCCGGCCTGCACTACATCATCAACCCCTCCGGCAACCCGACCATCGACGACGCCCTCGTCGGCGTCTGCCGCTTCGGCGTCACCTTCTAACCCGTTCCTAACCCCTTCCGATCCGTCGTAGCCCAAGCTACACTCAGCACCTTCCGGACACCGACCCCTTACCCAGGACCCAACATGCCGCTCCGCCCCACCCGCCGCTCCACCCGCTGCCTCACCGCCGCCCTCGCCGTCATCTTCGGCTGCCTGTTCGCCCTCCCCGGCTGCGGCAACGCCCCCACCGAGGACACCTCCGCCGACAAGGCTTCCGGGGGGGGCTACACCATCGCCAGCACCATCGGCATGGTCAGCGACCTGGTCACCCAGGTGGCCGGCGACCGCGCCACCGTGAACAACATCATCGGCACCGGGGTCGATCCCCACCTGTACAGCCCGACCCGCTCCGATGTCAGCAAGCTCATGGAGGCCGACGTGATCTTCTACAACGGGCTGCTGCTCGAAGGGAAGATGACCGACACGCTGATCCGGGCCGGCACCGCGGGCAAGAAGGTCTTCGCGGTCACCGAGCTGCTCGACAGCGAGTTCCTGCTCGACGACGAGGAAGGCCTCAACGACCCGCACGTCTGGATGGACCCGACCGCCTGGGCCAAGGCCGTTGAGGTCATCCGCGACAAGCTCACCGAGTACGACCCCGCCGGCGCCGAGGTCTACACCGCCAACGCCGCCGCCGCCATCGCCAAGCTCACCGCCCTCGACACCTACGCCGAGACCGTCCTCACCAGCGTCCCCGAGTCGTCCCGCGTCCTCATCACCGCCCACGACGCCTTCAACTACTTCGGCCAACGCTTCGGCTACGAGGTCATGGGCATCCAGGGCCTGTCCACCGAATCCGAAGCCGGCGTCCGTGACATCGAACGCATGGTCAGCCTCCTGGTCAAACGCGACATCAAGGCGGTCTTCGTCGAGTCCACCGTCTCGCAGGACAACATCAAGGCCCTGATCGAAGGTGCCAAGGCCCAGGGCCACACCGTCACCATCGGCGGCGAGCTCTTCAGCGATGCGATGGGCGAGCCCGGCACCTACGAGGGCACCTACGTCGGCATGATCGACCACAACGTCACCACCATCGCCAAGGCCCTCGGCGGCAAAGTCCCCGACGGCGGCATGCAGCACAAGCTCTCCGACCCGCACCTCCATGACCACTGATCGGCACGCAACAACCCTCCCCAAAGAGCCCAAGAAGCCCGCGGAAACCAACGGATTCCGCGTGGCTTCTCCTCCATCAGTGGACAGCCAAACCCTCGACAGCCGCCCGGAGCACTCATCGGACAGCCCGGTGTCGATCCACGCAGTCACCGTCGCCTACCACCGCAAGCCCGTGCTCTGGGACGTCGACTACGACGCACCCGCCGGGAAGCTCATCGCCATCGTCGGGCCCAACGGGGCGGGCAAGTCCACCCTCATCAAGGCCTGCCTCGGGCTCGTCCCCCGCGCCTCCGGCCTCGTCGAGTTCTGGGGCCAGCCCTACAAGAAGCAGCGGGCCCGCGTCGGCTACGTCCCCCAGCGTGAGTCCGTCGACTGGGACTTCCCCGTCTCCGCGCTGGATGTCGTGTGCATGGGTCGATACCGCAAGATCGGCTGGTGCCTGCCCGTCGGGCGCAAGCACCGCCGCGCCGCCCTCGACTGCCTCGAACGCGTCGGCATGGCCGGGTATGCCAAGCGTCAGATCAGCCAGCTCTCCGGCGGCCAGCAGCAGCGCGTCTTCCTCGCCCGCGCCCTCGCCCAGGAGGCCGACCTCTACTTCATGGACGAGCCGTTCGCGGGCGTCGATGCCGCCACCGAGAAGGCCATCGTCGAGGTCCTCCGCACGCTGCAACGCGAGGGCAAGACCGTCATCGTCGTGCACCACGACGTGCAGACCGTCGCCGAGTATTTCGATGAGGTCGTCCTGCTGAACATGCGGGTCGTCGCCGCCGGCCCCGTCGGGACCACCTTCACCCCCGACAACCTCCGCAAGACCTACGGCGGCAAGCTCACCCTCCTCGCCGAGGCCGCCGAAGCCATCACCCGCGCCGCCGAAGGCGAGCGACGCCCGTAACGCCGCCGTGTTCTCCATCGCCGCCACGCGTCGCGGCGCCCGTCTCGCGTTCAGCCGATGCCACCGCTCCCCACCATCCCGCTCACCCTCGCCGGCCCCGGGCATACCCACGCGCCGACCTCCCTCACCGACACCACCGACACCTGGCCCACCTGGTCGGAGACCTTCCAAGTCCTCACCCTACAGGCCGGCTACAACACCACCACCGTCCTCATCAGCACCACGCTCCTCGGCATCGCCGCCGGCATCATCGGCGTCTTCACCCTCCTGCGCAAACGCGCCCTGATGTCCGACGCCCTCGCCCACGCCACCCTCCCCGGCATCGCCGGTGCCTTCATCGCCGCCGCACTCCTCGGATTCAACGGCCGCTCCTTACCCGTCCTCCTCGCCGGGGCCACCGTCACCGGCGTCCTCGGCGTCCTCACCGTCCAGTGGCTCGTCCGCCACACCCGACTCCGCGAAGACGCCTCGATCGGGCTGGTCCTCTCCGTGTTCTTCGGCGCCGGGGCCGTCCTGCTCTCCCTCATCCAGACCATGCAGACCGGGAACGCCGCCGGCCTCACCGGCTTCATCTACGGCAAAACCGCGACCCTCTCCGCCGACGATGCCCGGCTCATGGCCGGCATCGCCGTCGCCGCCGTCGTCGCCACCGGCCTGCTCCTCAAGGAGTTCTCCCTCGTCTGCTTCAACGACGCCTTCGCCAAGGTCGACGGCTGGCCCGTCTCGGTGATCGACCTGCTCATGATGTCGCTCGTCGTGATCGTCACCGTCGCCGGGCTACAGGCCGTGGGGCTCATCCTCGTGGTCGCGATGCTGATCATCCCCGCGGTCTCGGCCCGGTTCTGGACGCAGCGCGTCGGCGTCCTAGTGCTCCTCGCCGCGCTCATCGGTGGGCTCTGCGGCTACCTCGGCTCGGCGATCTCCGCACTGCTGCCCCGCCAGCCCGCCGGTGCCGTCATCGTCCTCACCTCCGGCGTGATCTTCCTGTTCAGCATGCTCGTCGCCCCCAGCCGAGGCATCCTCGCCGCCGCGCTCCGACGCCTCCGCCTCAAGCTCGGCATCGCCGCCGACCACCTCCTCGAGCTCGCCTACCTCACCTACCGCGACCGCCCCCCCGGAAGCCCCGGCGGCCCCGTCCACGCCAATGCCATCGACCAGCTCAAACGCAAACGCGGCTGGGGCCCCCTCACCTCGCTCCTGGTCAACCTCCACCTCGCCCGCCGCGGCCTCGGCCGATCCAGCGATGGCTACTTCGTCCCCAGCCCCGCAGGCCTCGAACGCGGCCGACAGGTCTGCCGTAACCACCGCCTCTGGGAGCAGTACCTCGTCTCCTACGCCGACATCGCCCCCTCCCACCTCGACTGGACCGTCGACCAGGTCGAGCATGTCCTCTCCGGCGAGATCGTCCTCGAACTCGAAGCCGCCCTCCAGACCAACGGCATCGACCTGCACCGAGCCCACCCCGCCCACCCCGGAGTCCCCGCATGACTCCGTTTAAGACCCTCGCCCTCACCGAGTTCAGCCCCGGCCCCGACCTCTTCCCCGTCCTCGCCGCCCTCCTCGCCACCGCCACCTGCGGCCTGCTCGGCAACTTCCTCGTCCTCCGCAAGCAGGCCCTCATGGGCGACGCGATCAGCCACGCCGTCCTCCCCGGGCTCGTCATCGCCTTCCTCATCACCACCACCCGCAGCCCCCTGATCATGTTCGGCGGCGCCGCCTTCGCCGGGCTCGTCACCGTCGTCCTCATCGAAGCGGTCAGGAAGCTCGGCCGCGTCGAGCCTGGCGCCGCCATGGGCGTGGTCTTCAGCGTCATGTTCGCACTCGGCGTCCTGCTCATGGAACAGGCCGCCGCCCGCTCCGTCGAGCTCCACGCCGACTGCGTCCTCTACGGCCAGCTCGAGACCCTCGCCTGGTTCACCGCCCCAACCACCCTCGCCGGCGTCTTCGCACTCTCGCCCGCCGAGTTCTTCGCCGCCGTCCCCCGCCAGGTCTGGACCCTCGCCGTTATGGCCGTCCTCGCGCTGGGCTTCGTCCTCGCCTTCTTCAAAGAACTCCGCATCGCTGCTTTCGACCCAGGCCTCGCCACCGCCCAGGGCATCTCCGCCGGCCTCATGCACTACCTGCTCATGGCCTTCGTCGCCGCCGCCACCGTCGCCGCCTTCGAGGCCGTCGGCTCCATCCTCGTCATCGCCATGCTCATCGCCCCCGCCGCCACCGCCCGCCTCCTCACCGACCGCCTCGCCCCCCAGATCACCGTCTCCCTCCTCGCCGCCGCCGCCGCCGCACTCCTCGGCTACGCCGCCGCCACCACCGTCCCCCTCCAGCTCCACGCCCTCGGCGTCCTCCCCTCCCTCATCAACGGCAACTCCGTCAACGCCGCCGGCTCCATCACCGTGGTTGCCGGGCTCCTCGTCGTCGCCGCCGCCCTCCTCTCCCCCTCCCACGGCCTCGTCGCCCGCTCCCTCCGCCGCCAACGCCTCGGCCGCGCCGCCGCCGTCGACGACCTGCTCGCCACGCTCTACCGGCTCCGCGAACTCAACCAACCCACACCCCCACCCGCGAAACTCCCTGCCCAGGCCCTCAAAACCGCCATCCGCAACGATTGGGTCCAAACCACACCCGACTCGATCACCCTCACCGACACCGGGCTCACCCACGCCGCCGCCCTCCTCCGTAAGCACCGCCTCTGGGAGGATTATCTGGTCACCGACGCCGCCCTCCGCCCCGACCACGTCCACGCCGCCGCCGAGCAGTTCGAGCACCTGCCTCTGTCCCCCAC
Organism: Planctomycetota bacterium; assembly: GCA_038749105.1. GTDB lineage: Bacteria > Planctomycetota > Phycisphaerae > Phycisphaerales > Phycisphaeraceae > JBCCOW01. Next base: position 24,646 of record JBCDIM010000029.1, on the reverse strand, counting down.
CGGATCCGCCACCACCGACCCCCACGGCAAACCCATCCCCCCACCCCCACCTGCCTAACCGCGCCTCTCACAACACCCCAATAGCCGGGTCGCTACGCGACCCCGGCCGCCTCCCCTGCCCTCCAACCCTTACGCTACCCCCCATGGCCCGCATCCTCCTCGGCGTCACCGGCGGCATCGCCGCTTACAAAGCCGCCCAACTCACCTCCCTCCTGATCAAACAAGACCACACCGTCCGTGTCATCATGACTGACTCGGCCACCCGATTCATCACCCCCCTCACCCTCCGCACCCTCTCCGGCCAACCCGTCCTCACCTCCATGTGGGACGCCGACGACCACCCCGAATCCCAACACATCGGCCTCGCCCGCTGGGCCGACCTCATGCTCATCGCCCCCTGCTCAGCCACCACCCTCGCCGGCCTCGCCCACGCCACCGCCGACAACCTCGTCACCCTCACCGCCACCGCACTGCCCGCCACCACCCCCCTCGCCCTCGCCCCAGCCATGAACGCCGACATGTGGGCCAACCCCCTCGTCCAACGCAACCTCCAACTCCTCACCGACCACCTGCCCAACCTCACCGTCATCGACCCCGAAGACGGCTGGCAAGCCTGCCGCACCTCCGGCCCCGGCCGCATGGCAGAACCCGAAACCATCGCCGACCGTTTGGCGGCTCTGGTTTCAACGCCAAGACGCCAAGACGCCAAGACGCCAAGAGCAGGCTTTGCCTCATCCGAGCCGATCCGCCATTTCCTCGACCCCGCGACATTCACGCCGATCGCCCAGTCCAAAGCCATCCCGGATCGCGCCGGTTTTTACGCCATTGCGATCAATGACATCCATGCGCTACCGGACCCATACCGCGATGCCATCAATCATCGCCCCCACCGTCTTCTCTATGTCGGGCGGTCACAACGATCCTTGCTTTACACCGTCCATCCGCCAAACCCTGGAACGCATGGACCCGCGAACTTCTTCACTTCTGTCGGGGCCATGCTGGGCTACCGCTCGGTACCCGGCAGCTATCACGAAGCGGGCCGGATGTTCCAATTCGGCGATGCCGATGCGCTCGCCATCGCGCATTGGACCGAACAGCACTGTTCCATCTCATGCTTCATCATGCCTACCAAACAGCTCGACGACCACGAGCCACGCCTGGTCGAAGAGCTTCAGCCCCTGCTGAACCTCAACCACAATCCCGGTCGGCTCGCCGAGCTCAAGCAAGCCCGTCACAGGTGTTCAGAACAGGCAAAATCCTGACGTCTTGGCGTCTTGGCGTCTTGGCGTTCAAACGCTAACCCAGCGTCTTCTCCACCTTCCACCCAAACCCCCGCCGGTTATCGATCCAGCGCACCCACTCCGGCGTGAACCGGTAGAACGCCTGCGCCTCCACCGCCTCCCGGTACTGCGGCCCCGACGCCACAAAGCTGAACTTGGCCGTGTACGCCTCCCACGCCGCGTGCCACGCCGCGCCCCCTGCCGGGATCACCTCGGCCGTCCCCCGCATCTGCACCCCGTGGATGTTCGCCGCGTCATCGATATGGGCGTACACCGCCAACGCCACCCGTGGGTTCGCCGTCAGCTGCGCCGAGTGCAACGCCTCGGGCTTCGATACCCACAGCAGCCCGAACCCACCACTATCAGGCGCCGCCGCGTACTGCACGTTCGCCACGTGCGGCACCCCACCCTCCCCATCCTCACCACACGTCCCCAGCGCCGCCGTCCGGCACGTCGCCAGAAACACGCCCACTTCTTGATCGAACACAAAGCCCGGCTCTGCCATCCCCGCATCCTACATCCGCATCACCCCTTCGCCGTCACCATCGCCACCGACCCCGCCGGCAGCTCTAACGCCTCCGACGCCGGCCACAGCGACGACGCCACCGGCCCGCTCGCCGCCTCCAACCGCTCCAACACCGCCCGGTCCACAAACGCCGGCCGACCCATCTCTTCCCACACCTCAAACGCACTGCCCGCCCCCGGCGACACCCGCAACACCTCCGCCGTCGACCCCGGCAGCCGCGCGAGCCGCAAACGCAAATCCCTATCCCCGCTCCACACCAATACCGCCACCTCCCCCGGCCCGCGTTCCACCGCAAGCCCCCCAGCCCCTTTAGGCAGCCCGTCACCGCCCCACTCGACGTCTACCCGCCGACCCTCCCGCATCCCCGCCAGCCACGTCAGCGCGTGCAGCCCCGCCTTCGGTAACCCGTTCACCGTCATCAACCCCCGACCCCCGTGGAACGGCTCGAACCGGAACCCGTCCGTGTCATCGATGTCCGTCGCCGACCCCACCACCACCCCGTCACACCGCTCACCCAACCGCAACACCGCCCCCAACAACTCGCCCGCCGCCACAGCCGAATCCAACCCTGCATCCCCGCACGCCAACTCCACCACGACCGGTACGTCATCCCCCAGCCGTGACGACACCCGCCGCCGTAGGTCCATCAGCCACGCGTCCCGCCCCGCCAACACCTCCGCCATCGCGACCTGCACCACCACATAATCACACGACTCTCTCGCCACCCCGTCCACAAACGCCTCGGCAAACCCCACATCCATCACCGTCGGCCCGCCAACCCGCAGCCCGCGATCGGCCCGCTTGATCGCCCGGGCCGTCCGCTCATACAGCTCCAGATACTCCTCCCGCGTCCCCGCCCAACGCTCCCCGTCCGGCCGATCCCACACCGTAAACAACCACCCCCGCAGCTCCGCCACCCCAAACCTGCCGACCAATTCTCCCATCAACCGATCGACGAACGCCTCCCACTTCCCCCAGTCCGCCGGCGGGCTCGACCGGTACTTGCTCGCCCCTACCGACTCACTCCCCCGCGCCAGCACCAGCGGCATCGACCCGACCTCCACCATCGGCTTCACCCCACCCCCACCCTCCCCCACCATCCGCTCAAGAGCCGACATCACCCCCTCGAACCCATAACCCGATGGGCTCTGCGCCAGCACCGCGTCTCCCGTCAACGCCGGCCCCCGCACGTACCGCGTCCCCAGCCGACCCGCTACGTCCCCGACCTGCCGCACCACATCGTCCCGCAGCCACAACGCCCCCTGCCCCGTCCGCAGCCCGAACGTCACCGCCCCACCCACCGCCTCCCACGGCAGCTCATTCCCGCGCTGGACCGTCAACGTCGTCGCCATACCTCCAGTGTCGAATACCGCCCCACACCATTCCCGCCACTGCCCCAGAGCGCCCGCACAACCCCCGCTACCGAAGCTGTACAGAAAGCACCACCCGCACAGCCGGACCTTGTAAAGCCGCCACCGGTGGTGGCGACCGCGCCACGACAGGCTTCCTCAATACGCATACCCCCGCACAGCCCAACGCCCCTCAGCGAGCCGGCCCGTGTCGGGCCGGCCGACGCGCGACACGCTCGGCCTTCAACGCAGCACCCCGCGACCCGCCGGGGCGACCCGCCCCGGCTCGCTGCGGTTACACCAGCGCCGCCTGCCCGACAATCCGGTCCATCGCCGCCTCGACGTTCGCCCGGCTGTTGAACGCCGAGATGCGGAAGTAGCCCTCACCGGCGGCGCCAAACCCGGCGCCGGGTGTGCCCACGACATGGGCTTCGTTGAGCAGCTTGTCGAAGAAGTCCCACGAGCCCAGGCGGGTGGTGGGGCCGTCGGGCGTCTTGAGCCAGATGTACGGCGCGTTCACGCCGCCGAACACGGTGTAGCCCGCGTCGGTCAGCCGGTCGCGGATGATCTGGGCGTTCTGCATGTAGAACCCGACCAGCTCCTTGATCTGCTGCTTGCCCGCGTCGCTGTAGACCGCCTCGGCCCCGCGCTGCACGATGTAGCTCACGCCGTTGAATTTCGTCGACTGCCGGCGGTTCCACAACGCGTGCAGTTCGACGGCCTTGCCATCGACCTCGACGGTCAGCTCGTGCGGCACCACCGTGAACGCACACCGCGTCCCGGTGAACCCCGCGTTCTTCGAGAAGCTGCGGAACTCGATCGCACACGTCCGGGCCCCGTCGCACTCGTAGATCGACCGGGGCAACGAATCGTCGGTGATGAACGCGTGGTAGGCCGCATCAAACAGCAGCAGCGAACCGTTGGCGTTGGCGTAGTCGACCCAGGCCTGCAGCTCCGCCTTCGTGGCTGTGGCCCCGGTTGGGTTGTTCGGCGAGCAGAGATAGATCACGTCGAGCTTTTCGCCGGATTCCGGCACGGCCGGCACGAACCCGTTGGCCTCGGTCATGGGCAGGTACACCAGCCCGCCGTACTTGCCGGTGTCGTCGGCCGGCCCGGTATGGCCCGCCATCACGTTGGTATCCACATAGACCGGGTAGACCGGATCGCAGACGGCGACGGTGTTGTCGGACCCGAGGATGTCGAGGATGTTGCCGCTGTCGCACTTGCTGCCGTCGGAGACAAAGACCTCGTCGGCGGAGACGTCGCAGCCGCGCGATTGGTAGTCGTTGGCGGCGATGGCTTCGCGGAGCCAGGCGTAGCCCTGCTCGGGGCCGTAGCCGTGGAAGCCCGCGGGACTCGCCATGTCATCGACGGCCTTGTGCATGGCCTCGACGATCGCGGGGGGCAGGGGCTCGGTGACGTCGCCGATCCCGAGCTTGATCACCGCCGCGTCGGGGTGGGCTTGGGTGAAAGCGTTGACCCGCCGGGCGATCTCGGGGAAGAGGTAGCCGGCGGCGAGCTTGAGGTAGTGGGTGTTGATCTGCATAGGGATGGCTCGGTTAGAAATAAGGAGGGGACGGAGTGTAGACCGCCACGCCACGCACCGGGTGGCTCACCAGTCGTCCGCCCCGTAGAAAGCGTCCGCGACGTCGCCCACGGTGCGGCGCACCGCATCGATGTCGTCGTCGGCCAGACGCTGCTTCCAGGTCGTGATGTTCTTCTTCGAGTCCCTGACCTGGCCCCGGGCGTTGGGGTCGAAGGCCGCGCCGGTCGATTGCTGGACCGCCTGCTCGATCTTGTCATCCCAGGTCAGGCCGGCGTAGTCGGTCATGCGGCGGAACTCGGGGATCGGGTCCCGCGAGACATCCTCGTGGCGGACGAAGTGCCAGTTGGGGTGGTCTTCCCGGTACCGCCGGATCACGCGGTGCAGGACGCGCCAGAGCACCGCCCCCTGCTCGACCAGGGATGCGGGCTCACGGGCCAGGCGGAACACGTCGTCCGCGTCCTCAGGGAACAGGCTGTACACCGCGTGGGGCTGGTGGGCCAGGTGGTAGAACTCGAAGTGCCAGCCCTTCACGACCAGGCTTGCCACAAAGGCCGCGGGATGCCGGATCATCACCACGGGTTTCGCCGCATATCGCTCGGCCAGATACTCGGCCGCGAGCAGCGCCATGGGGTCTTTGAGGATGACGTGATAGCCCCGCCGACGCGGCCGGTTCGCCAGCCACCAACGCCGGGGCCAACGGACCGCCGAGCCCACGCTGGTCACGGGCGGGGCCGGACGCCAGAACTTCCCGTTCAGCAACCGGTCGAGGTCCGCCTCGAAGGGGCGACTGTTCAGCCGGGTCAAGTGCATGTAGTTGTGGTCCGCCCGGAACCGGGTGTACTCAGTCAGCGGCATGTAGCGGTTAAACGGCTCATGGAGGTAGGTGGTCTCCGGGGCCCGGTTCAGGGTCTTGCCCACCCATGTTGTCCCCGAACGGTGGGAGCCGGTCACCAGGATGATGCTGCGCGCTTTCATCGGTCCTTCTCGTGCAAGCGGTTGGCGGGGCGCGACTCAGGCCGGCTCCTCGGCGAAGCGGCGCGCCGCCTTGAGCGCTTCATACAGCTTCGAGGGGTCCTTGCCGCCGGCCTGGGCCATATCGGGTCGTCCGCCGCCGCCGCCGCCCACGATAGGCGCGACGTGTTTGATCCAGTCACCCGCCTTGAAGCCGGCCTTCACCTTGGCCTCGGGGACCGTGGCGAGCAGCGCGACCTTCGCGTCGTTGACCGCCGCGAGCAGTATGGCCGTCTCGGGGTGTTTCTTACGCAGCACGTCGGCGGCGAGCCGGAGCGTCTTGCCGTCCGCGCCGTCCACCTGCGTGACCAGGACAGGGCCGCCGTCGTGGGCCTCCGCCAGCGCCCGGGCCGCTTCCACCACCGCTTGCTCCGCCGCGCTGCCCTGGGCCTTCTTCGCCGCCTTGACCTTCTCGCCCAGTTCCGCCAGCGCCGCCTTGACCTTCTGCCGGGCACGCAGCGGCAGCGTCGCCTCGGCCTCGGCCTTGATCAGCTCGTCCAGGTGCTCCATCACGTCCGCAGGGGCCATGCCCATGAACACGTCCAGCCGCGCCAGCAGGCGCGTCGCCTCGGCCGTGGCCTTGTGCGCCGCGGCTCCGGTCAGCCCCGTGATCCGCCGGACACCCTTGCTCACCGACTCCTGGCTCAGCACCACAAAGCCCTCGGCATCGCCCGTGGTCTGCAGGTGTGTCCCGCCGCAGAACTCGATGCTCATCCCCGACCACGCCTCCCGCTCCGGCTCCGCGAGCAGGTTCGCCACCGGTGCACCGACCGACACCACCCGCACCTTCGGCGGGTACTTCTCGCCAAACACGGCCCGCAGCCCGTTGATCTGCAACGCCTCTTCCTGCGGGGCGACCTCGGCGTACACCCGCATGTCCGAGGCGATGTCGTCGTTGACCTGCTTCTCGACCGCGTCGAGCTGCTCCGGCGTCAACGCCGCGTTGTGCGAGAAGTCGAAGCGGAGGTAGTCCGCGTTGACCAGCGAGCCGCGCTGCATCGCCTCGGGGTTCACGTGGTCCCGCAAGGCCCGGTTCATGACGTGCGTGGTCGTGTGGTTCGCGGCGATCGCTTCCCGGCGGTCCCGGTCGACCGCCAGCGCGGCGGACGCCTCGTCGGACGCCACCAGCTCGCCGGCGACCACCTCGCCGAAGTGCAGGTGCACGCCGCCGATCTTGATCGTGTCGCTCACCGTGACGCGTCCGCCGTCGGCGACCTGGATCGTCCCGGTGTCGCCGACCTGGCCGCCCGCCTCGGCGTAGAACGGCGTGTCCTTGAGCACCACCACGACCCGGTCGCCCGTCGCGGCGGACTCGGCCTTGGCGTAGAGCCCGTCGCGGAGCTTGAACACGAACAGGGCGTTGGGCGCCGCGGGGCATTCGGTCTCGTCGTAGCCGGTGAATTCGGTGACGCCGAACCAGCCGGCGTCGAGGCCTTGCTGCACGCCGTCGATCAGCGACGCCCGGGCGTCGTCCCCGCCCTTGCCGCCGGCCCTGGCCCGCTCGCGTGCTTCTTCCATGAGCTGCTCGAAGCCGTCGAGGTCGACCGAGAGGCCGTACTCCTCGGCGAGGAGTTGGGTGAGGTCGATCGGGAAGCCGTAGGTATCGTGCAGGGCGAACGCGTCGGCCGCGCGGATCACCGCAGAAGCCTTGTGGTCTTCCTTGCCATCGCCGAGCCGACGCCCCAGGTCCAGCGCCGCTTTCGCTGCCTCGTCGAACAAGGCCAGCCCGCGGTCGATCGTTTTGCCGAACGAGAACTCTTCGTCCTTGATCTCAGCGGCGACCGCGTCGGGGTTCTTCGTCAGCTCGGGGAACGCCTCGCCGAACGCGGCCACCACCGCCGGCACGAGCTTGTGGAAGAACGGCTCCTTCACGCTCAGGTCGACCCGCCCGTACTTCACCGCCCGCCGCAGGATCCGCCGCAGCACATACCCCCGGCCCTCGTTGCCGCAGTGGGCCCCGTCGGTCAACGCGAACGTCAGCGTCCGGATGTGGTCCGCGATCACGCGGTAGGCCACGTTCACCGGGTCGCCCAACGCCTCGCCGCTACCGCCCGGCTGATATGCCCGGGCACCGGTTGCCTTCTGGATGGCTTCGAACAACGGCGAGAACACGTCCGTGTCGTAGTTGCTGTCCTTGCCCTGCAGGACGCGGACGATCCGCTCGAAGCCCATGCCGGTATCGACGTGCTTGGCGGGCAGCGAGACGAGCCCGCCGTCGGCGTTGCGGTTGAACTGGATGAACACCAGGTTCCAGATCTCGATCACGTCCGGGTTGTCCGCGTTGACCAGCGCCGCCCCCGACTTGTCCGGCGTGCCGTCGTAGTGCAGCTCCGAGCAAGGCCCGCACGGCCCGGTGTCGCCCATCTCCCAGAAGTTGTCCTTCTTGTTCCCCGGATGGATCCGCTCGTCCGAGAGATAACGCTGCCACAACTCACGGGCCTCGTGATCGGGCTCCAAGCCCTCCGCTTCGTCACCCTCGAAGTACGTCGCGTGCAGCCGGTCCGGCTCGAGCCCCCAGACCTCGGTCAGCAGCTCCCACGCCCAGTCGATCGCCTCGGCCTTGAAGTAGTCGCCGAACGACCAGTTCCCCAGCATCTCGAAGAACGTGTGGTGGTACGTGTCCTTGCCCACATCATCGAGGTCGTTGTGCTTGCCGCCCGCCCGGATGCACTTCTGGGTGTTCACCACCCGCGTGCCCACTTCGGCGGGCGGGATTTCCGTGCCTAGGAAGTACGGCTTGAACTGGTTCATCCCCGCGTTGGCGAACAGCAGCGTCGGATCGTCGTGCGGCACCACCGGCGACGAAGCCACGAACCGGTGCCCGTGCTTGGCGATGAAGAAGTCGATGTACTGCCTGCGGACCGCGTTGGCGGACAGATCGCCCGCAGACACGCCGCCGGCAGCGGCAGGGGACGAGGTTGGGGACGGGTTAGGGCCGGTCGAGGACGCCATAGCCCCAGATAGTAAGCGGATTACCGGCACCTGTCCGGGCCAGGAAATCGAGGTTTGCAGGGGTTGACCCTAGCTGGCCGACCTAGAGTCGTGTAAAAGAGAACGAGTCGCTACGCGACGCCCGCCTGTTCCTCCTGGAACTCCACCAAGGACCGCCATGACCTCCCTGCCCGATACCAGCGCTCCCGGCGCCGCACCCGTCCTCCACCCCGACGACGACCCCGCCGCCCACCCCGAGCTGCCCCCCAAGAAGCACTACAAGCTCCACGGCGACACCCCGCGCATCGTCATCCTCGGCTGCGGCTTCGCCGGGCTCAACTTCGTCAAGAGCTTCAAGGGCGACGCCGAGATCGTCATTATCGACAAGCAGAACCACCACCTGTTCCAGCCGCTGCTGTACCAGGTCGCGATGTCCGCGTTGGCCGTGCCCGAGATCGCCGAGCCGATCCGCAGCATCGTCCGCAAGAAGAAGAACGTCGTGACCGTCATGGAAGAGGTCGAGTCGATCGACCTCGAGGGCAAGCACATCGAGCTGCGTGAGTCGTCCGTCGACTACACCCACCTGATCATCGCGATGGGCGGCAAGGTCACCTACTTCGGGAACGACCACTGGGAGCAGTTCGCACCTGGGCTCAAGACCATCGACGACGCCCTGCGGATCCGCCGCCGCGTCCTCACCAGCCTCGAGCGCGCCGAGACCGAGGCCGACGCCGACGAGCGCCGACGCCTCATGACCATCGTCGTGATCGGCGGCGGGCCCACCGGCACCGAGCTTGCCGGGACCATGGCCGAGCTCTGCCGCAACGTCTTCACCCGCGACTTCCGCAACATCGACACCAACACCGCCCGTGTCGTCCTCGTCGACGCCGGGCCGCGTGTCCTGCCCACCTACCCCGAAGACCTCTCCGCCTCCGCCCTCCGCCAGCTCGAAGGCCTCGGCGTCCAGGTCCTGCTCAACACCATGGTCAAGGACATCGACGACACCGGCGTCACCTTCGCGTCCGGCGAACGCATCGAGGCCCGCAATATCCTCTGGGGCGGCGGCGTCAACGCCCACCCCATCACCCAGACCCTCGGCGTCGAGCTCGCCCGCGGCGGACGCGTCGTCGTCAACCCCGACCTCTCCATCCCCGGCCACCCCGAGGCCTTCGCCGTCGGCGATATCGCCTGGTCCATGCAAGACAACGACCAGCCCGTCCCCGGCGTCGCTCCCGCCGCGATGCAGATGGGCAAGCACGTCGGCAAGGTCCTCAAGCAGGAGATCGCCACCGGCAAACCCCTGCCCCCCGAACAACGCAAGGCGTTCAAGTACTGGGACAAGGGCGAGATGGCGACCATCGGCCGCAACAAAGCCGTCGCCTGGCCCTTCAAGAAGGTCAAGTTCTCCGGCTTCTTCGCCTGGCTCGCCTGGGCCCTGGTCCACGTCCTGTTCCTCATCGGCTTCCGGAACCGCGTCGTCGTGATCATCCGCTGGTTCACCTCATACCTCTTCATGCGGCCCGGCGCCCGCATCATCTTCACCGGCATGCACCGGCCGCTCCGCTCGCCCTGCCCAACCGCCGCCGAGTCCAAGGCGCAGCGCTTCCCCGACCACGTCGCCGAACCAACACCCCCACCCGAGCCCGCGGCCGCCTAAACCCATCCCACACACACCCTCCCGCTTGCACCCACCGCCCCGGCTGTCACAATGCCGGGGCGGTTTTCGTATCGACCCGCACCGTCCACTCGCCCCTGCCCGCACCTCCCCGAGACCCCCGGCATGGCCGCCGTCTGCTTCTACTTCCAAGTCCACCAGCCGCTCCGGCTCCGACGCTACTCCGTCTTCGACGCCTCCGCCGAGTACTTCGATCACGCCGCCAACACCCAGATCCTCCGCAAGGTCGCCAACAAGTGCTACCTCCCCGCCACCAAGCTCCTGCTCGAACTCACCCAACGCTACCGCTCTGAATTCCGCATCAGCTTCTCGCTCACCGGCACCGTCCTCCGCCAGTTCCAGCAGCACACCCCCGAGGTCCTCGACCACTTCAAGGCCCTGGCCGACACGGGCTGCGTCGAGCTCCTCGCCGAGACCGACCACCACGCCCTGGCCTGCCTCTACTCCCACGACGAGTTCACCCAGCAGATCGACCTCCACAACGCCCTGATCGAAGACACCTTCGGCCAACGCCCCGCCGTCTTCCGCAACACCGAACTCATCTACGCCAACCCCATCGCCAAGGCCGTCGCCGCCCTCAACCGCTACTCCGGCATCCTCGCCGAAGGTGTCGATGCCCTGCTCGACGGCCGATCCCCCAACGCCGTCTACACCCCGCCCGGCCTCCCTCAGCTCCCCCTGCTGCTCAAGAACTACAAACTCTCCGACGACCTCGCCTTCCGCTTCTCCGACCCCAACTGGCCCGGCTACCCCCTCACCCCGCAGGCCTACACCGACGCCATCCTGAACGCCCCCGCCGCTTCGGAAGGTAACACCCCCGCCCCCCCCGACCCCCTCGTCAACCTCTTCATGGACTTCGAGACCTTCGGCGAACACCAGTGGGCCGACACCGGCATCTTTACCTTCCTCGAGCAGTTCCCCCAGACCTTCCTCGAGGCCGGCGGCCGGTTCCTCACCCCCTCCGAAGCCCTCGACGAGTTCGAGCCCGTCGGCGCCTATGACGCCCCCCACATGACCTCCTGGGCCGACTCCGAACGCGACCTCTCCGCCTGGCTCGGCAACGCCATGCAGTCCTCCGCCCTCCAGGAGCTCTACACCCTCGAACCCAAAATCAAGGCCACCGAAGCCGCCGCCGACCCCACCCTCCTCCGCGACTGGCGCCAGCTCACCACCTCCGACCACTTCTACTACATGGCGACCAAATACGCCGGCGACGGCCAGGTCCACGACTACTTCAACCCCTACGCCTCCCCCTACGACGCCTACATCAACTTCATGAACGTCATGGACCACCTCCGCACCCGGCTCCAAAACCTCACCCCCACCCATTCATAACCACCCGATTCCCCAGAAGCCCACGGTGTCTCACCTTGGGCCGCCCCGCCAAACGACTCACTCTTCCCCCGCTTCCCCCACCACCCCCAACTGCCGCACCAACTCCCCCACCACCGCGGGCAGCGCCAGCGCCGCCGTGTAGTGCTGCCCCGCGAACACCACCCGGTGCTCCACGGGCAAGCCTTCCACCCCGACCGCATCCGCCCACGCCGCCGCGCTCGCCGCCGGGAACACCATGTCGTCCGCCGCCGAGATCAGCCACACCCGCTCCGGGTCCAACCGGTGAGCGAGCCGCACCGGCTCCAGCCCCTTGAGCCGTTCACGCAGCGCCGCCAGCCCGCCCGGCTGCCGCTCGAAGGCCCGACGCACAAACACCGCGTCCTTCGCCGGCTTGCCCAGCACCCCGTCCCACAGATCGCCCCCCGCAAACAGCACATGCAGCGACCGGTACCCCACCCCCTCCGACCCCCGTTTAGCGGGAGGCTTTAGCCCCCCATCCAACCCCCCCGCCGTCGCCGCCACCACCCCGCCCAGGCTCACCCCCCCCAGCGACACCCGCTCCCCATCCACCCCCGGCAGCACCCGCACCGCGTCCCACGCCCGACGCGCATCCGCCACCGCCTGCACCCCGTCCTCTATCGCCACCATCCCCGCAAACGCCCCCCGCCGGCCCCGGCGATCCCCGTACCCCGGCAGCTCCATCACCAGCACATGCCACCCCGCGTCGCTCACCCCCCGCGCGATCGCCCGTGCCAGCACCATCCCCGGATGCAGCGAATGCACCAGCACCAGCGTTGGATGCGCCACCGCCCCCTCAACCAACCGCCCCTCCGCATCGCGGGCCCGGTACCACCGCATCACCACCTCCCGCTGCGTCGCCGGCCCCCGCTCCCTCGGCGAGGCAAACCGCACCGTCGCCTCCGCGTCCCCCCACCACGCATCCCCCTCCACGACCCGCACCTCAAACCCCCCCGGCTCCCAACCCAGCCCCTGGAGCGCCCGCTTCACCGCCACCCGCTCATCCGTCCACCGGCCCCCTGTGTCCACCGCCGGATACACCGACTCCGCCACCGCTCCACCCGCAACCAGACAAACGCACGCACAAACCCAAGAAGCCCACGGTGATCCACCGTGGGCCGCGCCGCGGCATACCCATCCCAGACCGCAACCTCTAAACCGCATCAAACGCACTCCCGCGCCGCTTCACCGCCCCGCAGTACGGACACTTATCCCGCCGCGCCGGCACCGGTCGGCCACACGCATGACAAGGCGATACCTTCGGCCCGCTCGCCTTCCCGTCCGCCCGGCCGTCCATCTCGTCCAGCAGCCGCACCCGATCCATCAGGTCCCGCTCCGTCAGCCCCGTCTTCTCCTGAAGCAGCGACCACAACGCGACATTCACCAGCAGCAGCCGGTCCAGCCGTTGCTCCATGTCCCGCAGGTTCGTCGCCGCCGACCGTGCCTCGCTCCGCGCCGCCGACGCGGCCTGGTGCGCCGCCGCATCGAACCCACCGTCGCCGCCGATCCCGAACATGCTCATCACAGCCTCCAAATCCCAAGGAGATCCTGCCTCTAGCAATATACTCCTGGCCCGCCCAGTTACACCCCCACACCCCCAACTTTGAAACTCCCCACCATGCAATTCACAAAGATGCACGGCCTCGGCAACGACTACGTCTACCTCGACGGCTTCAACCACGAACTACCCACCGACGACGCCACCCTCGCCCAACTCGCCCGGACCCTCGCCAACCGACACACCGGCATCGGCGGCGACGGCCTGATCCTCGCACTGCCCCCAGACAGCCCCGACGCGCATGCGCGGATGCGCATGTTCAACGCCGACGGCTCCGAGGCCGAGATGTGCGGCAACGGCATCCGCTGCGTCGCCAAGCTCATCCACGACCACAGACTTGGCGGCTACGACCCAACTCTTCCGGGGGCGAACCCACTGCTCATCCAGACCGGCAACGGCACCCTCTCCCTCGCCTACACCACCGACGCCGACCAGAAGATCGACCAGGTCACAGTCGATATGGGCGCCCCCATCCTCGAACTGCCCGACATCCCGGTGGATGCGTCGAAGCTCGACGACGCCCTCGGCGGTGCCGCCTACGTCTCCATGGGCAACCCGCATGTGATGATCTACCTCAACGACGACGAGCCGCTGGAGCAGCCCGAGCGCGGCCGATCGCTCGAGGTCCACCCCGCATTCCCGAACCGCATCAACGTGCACTTCGTCCGCGTCCACTCACCCGACGAGGTCTCGGTCTACCACTGGGAACGGGGCAGCGGCGCGACCCTCGCCTGCGGCACCGGCGCCTGCGCCGTCGCCGTCGCAAGCGTTCTCACCAACCGCACGAACCGCACGATCACCGCCCACCTCCCCGGCGGCGACCTCACCCTCGAATACCGCGAGAGCGACGACCCTTCCGGGGGGCACGTCTACATGACCGGCCCCGCCGTGGAAGTCTTCACCGGCGTCTTGTCTTCTTGATAGCCGCGACGCAACGCGTCGCCGGTCTACCCACCAATCACTCAATCACCCCCCGCTTCACCAACCGCGCCAGAAAAAACGCCGGGAAATGCTCGTCCGGCAACACCCGCACGCACCGCCGCATCCCTTGCCCAAACGCAGCCCCCCGCCACCCCACCAACCCACGCTGCAACTGCGCCACCGGCCCCTCACCCCACCACGCCGTGTCCCACCCGTCGCCCCACTCCACCAGCTCCACCGCATCCCCGTAGCGTTCCAAAGCCCCCGCCACCACCGCTTCGTTCTCCTCCGGCGCCAGCGAGCACGTCGCGTACAGCACCACCCCATCGACCTCCACCGCCTGCAACGCCGACTGCAGCAGCGCCGCCTGCACCCGCGCACACCGCTTGATCTTCTTCTCGCCCCACTCCGCGGAGCTCGCCGGCTCCCGCGCATCGATCCGCGCCTCCGCCGAGCACGGCGCATCGAGCATCACCCGATCAAACCGCTCAGGCGTCTTCCCACCCACCCGCCGCCCATCGTGCATGTACGTCTTCACCCACCCCGCCCCACCGCGTTCCAGGTTCGCCCTGAGCCGAAAGAACCGCCCCTTCACCGGCTCCACCGCCGCCAGCGTCCCCTGCCCGTCGCCCATCAGCGCGGCCAGGTGCAGCGTCTTCCCCCCCGGCGCTGCCGCCAGATCCAGCACGCTCATCCCCGGCCCCACCCCCAGCGCCAACGACGCCAACTGACTACTGAGGTTCTGCACATACACCCGCCCCGCCTCCACCGCCGCGTGCCGCACCAACGCCGACCGCGCTTCAAACTCCACCACGCCACTGATCGCTGACCACCCCACCCCGGCGATCCCAACACTCGTTAACGCCTCGTCGATCTCGCCGTGTGCGCTCGGGTTCAGCCGCACCCCCACCGACCGGTCATGCCCGAACGAGGCCAACACCCCGTCCACCCGATCGGCCGGCACGATCGCGCGCAGCCGCTGTTCAAAACGCTCCGGCAAACCGTTAGCCATCACCGCAACCTAACCCAAAACCCACCCAGTTTGCCCCGCTTCTGCAAACGCACAGACTGGCCGACCCAGAACTGAGACAACCACGCATTTCTCTATTGCAAGCCTCACGGAGCCCGGTATTCTGATCGCCCTGAAGTTTCAATTACTCAACATATTGGAGACAAAATGTCAACATATCGATTGCTCGCTGCCCCTGCCGTCCTGCTCCCCGCCCTGGCCGCACCCGCTCACGCGCAGGTCGCGATCGACTCCGCCACGCGGACGCTCGATACCCGCGCTGCCGTCGACGGGACTGTCGACGACCCCGCGCCCGAGATCGAAGACGCCCTCGCTGGCGTGATCAACAAGTCGCAGACCGCCATGGCGAGCGGGGCCGACAGCGTCACCGCCTTCGCGTCCTACGAGACCGAGCTCGTCGCTTCCGCCACCGCCTTCACCTTCAACGGCGGCCTCCTGGCCGAGAACACCATCGACTTCGGGCTCGACAACATGTACGACTTCGAAGACCTCCAGCCGTCTTCCGAGACCGTCGTCGAGCTCGTCTTCACCGTCTCCACCCCCGGCGAGATCGACCTCAGCGGCACCCGCGGAACCGACGAGGGCGGTCAGCCCGTCTCGTCGGTCAAACTCCTCCTAGGAGCCGAAGTCATCTTCGAATCCGAGGAAGCGATCCCCCAGCCGATCGACACCACGCCGTTCAGCTTCGTGGGCAGCCTGGACCCGGGCACCTACACCTTCCTGGCCCGCACCGCGTCCGGGGCAGACAGCTTCGATCTGCCCGAGACCTCCCGCGTGAACTTCCGCCTCGGGGTCACCTCCATCCCCGAGCCCGCCACAGCCCTCACCCTCGCCCTGCCCGCCCTCACCCTGCTCGGCCGCCGGCGGAGAGCTTCCGGCGGCTGACACTACAGGTCGAGCAACCGCTCGACGAAGTTGATGTCGGTCTTGTTGTCCAACACCGCGCCGTTGCGCAGCAGCATCGCGTGCAGCGGGATCGTGGTCTTGGTCGGCGCGATGTGGAACTCGGCCAGGGCCCGCTTGAGGATGGCGATCGCGTCATCGCGGGTCTTGCCGTAGCCGATGAGCTTGGCGATCATCGAGTCGTAGTTGGGCGGGATGCGGTAGCCGGCGTGGGCGTGGGTGTCGATGCGGACGCCGAGGCCGCCGGGCAGGTCGAGCTCGTCGATGCAGCCGGCACACGGGGCGAAGTTGCGGTCGGGGTCTTCGGCATTGATCCGGAGCTCCATCGCGTGGCCGTTGACCTTGATGTCCTTCTGCTTGAAGGGCAGGGGTTCGCCGGCGGCGACCTTGATGGTGGTCTTGACGATATCGACGCCGGTGATCATCTCGGTGACGGGGTGTTCGACCTGGACGCGGGTGTTGACCTCCATGAGGTAGAAGTCGCCGTGCTTGTCCATGAGGAACTCGACGGTGCCCGCGGAGTGGTAGCCGGCGGCGCGGCACAGCCGGGCGGCGGCGTTGCAGAGCTTGGACGCGGCGGAGCGGTCGAGCAGCGGGCAGGGCGCTTCCTCGACGAGCTTCTGCTTTCGGCGTTGGAGGGTGCAGTCGCGTTCCCAGAGGTGGCAGACGGTGCCGTGGGTGTCGCCGATGACCTGGACCTCGACGTGGCGGGCGTTCTCGATGAACTTCTCGAGGTAGACGGTGCCGTCGCCGAACGCGGCCTCGGCCTCCTGGCTCGCGGCCTTCAAACCGCTGCGGAGGGTCATGTCGTTGCGGGCGACCCGCATGCCCCGGCCGCCGCCGCCCGCCGAGGCCTTGATCATCACCGGGTACCCGATGTCCCGGGCCATCTTGATCGCTTCGCCCTCGTCCTCCACCGCGCCCTTGCTCCCTGGCGAGGTCGGGACCTTGTTGCTCACCGCCAGCTGCTTGCAGGCGACCTTGTCGCCCAGCGTCTTCATCGCCTCGACCGATGGCCCGATGAACTCGATCCCGCAGTCCCGGCAGACCTCAGCGAAGTGCGCGTTCTCGGCCAAGAACCCGTAGCCGGGGTGGATCGCGTCGACATCACACACCTCGGCCGCGGCGATGAGGTGTGGGATGTTGAGGTACGACTGGTTCGGCGGGGGCGGCCCGATGCACACGGCCCGGTCGGCCATGCGCACATGCTTCGAGTCCCGGTCCGCCTCGCTGTACACGGCCACCGCCTCGACGCCCAGCTCGTGGGCGGCCCGGATGATGCGGACGGCGATCTCGCCTCGGTTTGCGATCAGGATGCGGTTGAACATGGGCAAGCGGGGAGCAAGGAGTGGGGAGCAAAGAGCCCGATGCGCAGAGCCCGTTGAGCCGGCTCATGGCACATCGCTCGTCGCGGGGCTACTTCAATCGGAACAGCGGCTGACCGAACTCAACGGCCTGGCCGTTCTCGATGAGCACCTCGGCAACCGTGCCGGACGTCTCGGCCTTGATCTCGTTGAAGACCTTCATGGCTTCGACGATGCAGACGACGGTGTCGGCGGAGACGGCGTCGCCGACCTTGACGAAGGCGTCGGCGTCGGGGGACGACGCGGAGTAGAACGTGCCGACCATCGGGCTGTCGATGGTGGGGCCGGTCGGGGCGGGGGCTTCGGCGGCGGCGGGCTCGGGGGCCGCGGCGGCGGGCGGCAGGGCCGGGGCAGCGGCGGCCACCGGTGCGGGGGCGGCGGGCATCACGACCGGCTGAACCGATCCGTCGGGGCCACGGCGGAGCTTGATCTTCTCCGTGCCGTCCTCGAGGTCCATCTGGGTCAGGTCGTGGGTCGCCATCAGCTCGATCAGAGCTTTGAGCTTCTTGACGTCGATCATGGGCAGGCCTGGGTTGAGAGGCCGCGGCAAGCAACGGCCGCGGGCGTGTGGTCTTTCGTCGCAGAGCCGACCTGGGGGCCGGCATGAGGGTCAAATGATGGCCCAATCCAGCGTCTTGGGCAAGCGGCTGAGCACCCGGCAGCCCTTGGCGGTCACCAGCACGTCGTCCTCAATCCGTATACCACCTACCCCCGAAAGATAAATCCCCGGCTCAATCGTCACGACCATGCCAACCTCGAACACGCCCTTCTGCCGCTTGCTCAGGCCCGGCCACTCGTGGATATCCAGCCCCAGGCCATGCCCGAGGCTGTGGCTGAACGCCTCGCCATAGCCGGCGTCTTCGATGACCTTCCGGGCCGCCGCGTCGGCGTCGGCGAAGCTCACGCCGGGCTTCACCGCGGCGATCCCTGCGAGCTGGGCTTCCAGGACAATCTCGTAGACCTCCCGCATCTTGCGCTTCATCCCGCCGAGCCCGACGACCCGCGTCATGTCCGAGCAGTAGCCGTCCACCACCGCACCCCAGTCGAAGAGCACCAACCCTTTGCGCTTCAGCTTCGTCGTGCCCGGCCGGGCGTGTGCCATCGCCGCATTGGCGTCGGCCGCGACGATCGTCTCGAAGCTCGGCCGAAGGCTCCCCGCCCGCTTCATCCTGTACTCCAGCTCCGCACAGGCCTCCAGCTCCGTCATGCCCGGCGTGAGCACCCCTATCGTTTCCTCGAACGCCTTCTCCTGGATCCGCAGCGCCTTCTCGATCCGCCTGACCTCGCCGGCGTCCTTGATCGCCCGCTGCTTCGCCAGCCCGTCGTCGAAGCCGAAGTCCCAGGCCTTGGCACCGAGCGCCTTGGTCAACGCCTTCCGCAGCGGCAGCGTCACCCGGCCCGGCTGGGTCCCGATCCGCTCGAGCGTCTTGCGCGATCCCACCCACTTCGCCAGCTCATCGCTGAGCCCCTTGTCCCGCATGACCGCCTTCGCCCACGGCGCCTCACGCCGGATCTGCTCGTCGAACCGCCCGTCACTCAGGATCACCACGCCGCCGCCCACGCCGCCGGCCCGCGCATGCACCAGCGTCCAGGAGTCTTCGCCGCTGAACCCCGTGAGGTAGTGCGTGTCGGTCGGGTTCAGGATCAGCAGCGCATCGAGGCCCGCATCACGCAGCCGCTTACGCAGCTGTTTCAGTCGGGCGGACGATTCCTTAGGGATGGCGGTTTGGCCGGTAATCTTTGCCATGCCGCGAGCATAGCGACCGGCGGCCCTGCGACGCTGCTTCAAGCCGGATGGTCACGCGACGCTACACCGAGCAACGCCCGCGTTTCCCGCGTGCACCATACCCGCTCACCGCGGTCCGCCGAATCGGCCACCACCCTTTCGATCAGGTCGGGCCAGAGCTGCGATCGGTACACCTCGAGCCCCGCACGCTTCAGCGGCAGATCGACGGGGCTCCCCAGGTGGACCGGCTCAAAGACCATCCCGAACAGCTCCGCGAACCGGCGGGCCCGACCTTCCGCCACATCCAGGCCCTTGTCCAGCGTGTATGGGATGTCGTCGTACACGACTACCGCCTGTCCCCGCCAAGCCCGATGGACCGCGTGAACCGACACCAAGTGGTCACGGTGCGGCCCCGAGCAGGAAGGCACCAGCACCGGGCCCGGGCCCAAGTGCGGCGCAAGGCTCTCCGCCAGCGCGTCGGCCTCACGCTCCTCATCTACGTCCAATGGGCGGTCTTCCACCGTCATGCGTTTGGGGGTTGCCGGGGTGCGATCCGGGTAGTCGGTATGGCCCAGATCAACCATCTCCAAGCCGGGTGAGAGCAATGCTTGGAAGGCCTCGTCCTCCCGCCGACGGACCTTCGACGCGCGATCGATATCACGCCCGTCGTGATCGAGCACAAACGAGGACCGCGTGAAGCAATTGAAGATGCAAAGGTCCAACCCGCCGCGAAGCCAGCCCGTGATCGCCAGCCCCAGAGACAGCGCCGCGTCATCGCGGTGTGGAGAGATGATCTGTAATCCGGACGGGGGCATGATTGCTCTTACCGGGGACTGGCGGTCTGTCACGGTACACATCGGTGTCACGGCGACACGACGCGCGCCGCGACCCGGCGAAGCGTACCCCCGCAGTGTCCACCCCGCACCACCACAGCCCGGCCACCACCCGGCCGAACGTCAGACACCCCACCCGGCCCGGGCCTCGACCATACTCTTCCGCGGCGCGTCGCTGTCGCGCTCGTGGCCCCGCGGGCGTCGGCCGATCCACCGCGGGTCCATCGGCTCGGCCTCGGGCTGGAACCGGATGTCGCACGACAACCGCCAGCGATCGGTCGTGTTCGTCGTCGAGGCATGCATCAGGTGCATGCCGAACGTGATCACGTCACCCGCCTCGACGTCGTCCGTCAGCCAGTGCCCGCCGAACTGTTCGATCACCGCACGGGGATGACACGAGAACGGCTCGACCTTCACGCCGTCCCGATCCACATCCATCCGGCCATACGTCTCACGCACCCGCTTGAACCCCTCCATCCGGTGCGAGCCGGGGCAGACCGCCAGCGTGCCCTGCTCGACCGGGATGTCCGCGAAAGGCACCCAACAGGTCATGACCCGTTTCGAGCCCCGGCCCATATAAACGTGGTCCATGTGGCACCCCGTCGCCTCCTCGTTGCCCACCGCCCGCATCCACTTGAAGTCGAACGTGGCCGACGGCTCGGCGAACATCGCGTTGTAGAACCCAAACAGCCGGGGCGACTCGAGGACCGCTTTGATATCCGGGTGATGCGTGATCGCTTGCCGGCCGAGCATCCCGACCGATCGGCCGTACTCCCCCATGACCCCGTCCAACGGCCGCGATCCCGGCTCGAGCCCCTCGTGCTCGGCCATGTATTCGAGGATCGCCCGCCGAGCCTTCAGCACCGCGTCCCGGTCGAGAAAGCCCTTGAGAAACAGGTAGCCGTCTTCTTCGAGCACGCCCCGCAGGGCCTCCGTGTCACCGACCAGGGTGGAGCTGTCGCGGAGCCGGCCAAACGACGGGCTATCCGACTCGAACAGGTCGTTACAGAAGCGAACTTGCATGGGGTAGACTCCGAATCAGATAGATAATGTCCAACATCCATTGATTTGTATCATTTAAAAATTCCTATCAAAGAGACACGATGACCAATGTATTGTAGATTTTGACCATGGCCCGAACGCCCGATCCAATCGCCTGGTTCTGGCAGCTCTCCGCGACCGCGGCCACGCCATCGATCGGGCGGCTGACCCAGGCGGCCACCGTCCAACAACCCCAAGCCCGCCCGGTCGCGGACCAGGACTTCCGCGTCTTCGGGAGCTACGCCATGGTCTACATCCAAGCGGGCCACGGCCGATACCGCGACGCCAACGGCACCCGCCAAGCACTCGGCCCCGGTGATGTGGTCTTTGTGTCACCCCGCCTCGGGCACCGCTACGGGCCGAATGAGGGCGGATGGGTCCAGACCTACCTCGTGTTCGACGGCCCGGTCTTCGACCACTGGCACCGCGACGGCTGGTTCGGCCCAAGGCAGCCCGTCCGGCACGCAGGGGATACGCCTCGTTGGTCCGCCGCCCTACGAGAAGTCGTGTTCGGCACCGCGGGCTCCCCGGCCCCCGAGGTCGAGCCCGACCCGCTCGGCCAGATCGTCCGGCTACAGGCCCTGCTCGCCAAACTCCCCCGACCCAAAGAAGGCCAGGCCCCGCGGACACAACTCCTGCCTGAATGGGCGACCGAAGCGGCCCGTCGGCTCGGCGACCAGCTCGGCCAACCCCTGGACATGGAAGCCCTCGCGCACTCCCTCCACGTCTCCTACACCACCTTCCGACGCGGCTTCACCCAGGCCTACGGTATGCCGCCCGCCCGCTACCGCGCCGCCCGCACCCTCGATCACGCCCGAGAGCTCATCCGCACCACCCGGCTCACCGACCAGCAGATCGCCCACCGCCTGGGCTTCTCCGACCCCCAGCACTTCTCCAAGCGATTCAAACAGCTGGTCGGCCGGACGCCGAGCCAGTTCCGCGCCAGCCTCTAGGGCCCCGTTCAAACCCGCCGCCGAACCGCCGTGTGCTGGACGTTTTGCCGTGACAATTTGAGACCGAATCGCCATTTACAGGTTTCAGCTTGTCGCTGCAAAACCTCTCCCCAACGCCTATCAGCAGTTCTATACTCCGTAGCTAGGCAGACTCCACATGACAGACTCCGACGACAGCCCGAAAATCCTGGTCGACAGCGACTGGAAAGCCCAGGCCCAGGCCGAGAAGGCCAAGCTGGCCGAGAAGGACGCCAAGGCCCAGGCCGACCCCGGCCCTTCAGCCCCCGGCGACCCCCCCGCCCCCGGACAGCTCCCCCCCGCCAGCTTCGAAACCCTCGTGTCCACCATGGTCACGCAGGCGATCTACGGCCTCGGCGGCATCGCCGACCCCCGCACCGGTCAGCCCGTCATCGACCTCGAACTGGCCCGCCACCAGATCGACCTCCTGGGCGTGCTCCAGACAAAGACCGAGGGCAACCTCTCCGATGAAGAGAAAGACCTCTTGGGCCAGACCCTCTACGAACTCCGCAGCCGGTACGTCCAGATCAGCACCGCCGTCCGCAACGGCGCGATCGGCGACCCCACCGCCGGCTCCCCCCCGCCCCCACCACCGACGCCTTAACCCCACCAAGATCTCGCGAGACCGATCCCCGTGACCACCGCACCGACCCCTTCCGCCCCTTCAGGCGGCTCGCCCCGCCTCTCCAAGCCCTTCGCCCTGGCGGGCAACGGCCTGCTCGCCGAGCACCATTTCATCCTCCGACGCCTGCACTCGCTCACCGGCATCATGCCCGTGGGCGTGTTCCTCATGTTCCACCTGTTCACGAATATGCAGATGGCGATCGCAAAGGTCACCGGCGAGCTGCACTACTTCCAGGCCGAGGTCGACTTCATCCACTCGCTGCCGGCCCTGATCTTCCTCGAGGTCTTCGGGCTCTGGCTGCCCATCGCCTTCCACGCCGGGCTCGGCATCGTCTACATGCTCTCGGGCAAAAACAATTTCTACTCCTACCAGTACGGCGGCAACCTCCGCTATAGCCTCCAGCGCTGGACCGCCTGGATCGCCCTGGCCTTCATCTTCTATCACGTCACCACGCTCCGCTGGAAGTGGACCTACTTCGGGCTCATCGACACCCCCTTTGTCGCCAAGGGGCTCAACGGCGAACCCCTCGCCCAGGCCTCTACCGCCATCGCCCTGCAGTCCGGCGTGTTCGACGGCTGGCTCATCACTGCGTTCTACCTGCTCGGCGGGCTCGCCGCGGTCTACCACTGGTCCAACGGCCTGTGGACCGCCGCGATCACCTGGGGCCTGACCATCACGCAGAAAGCCATGAAGCGCTGGGGCATGGTCTGTGCCGGCATGGGCGTCGCCCTGTCCCTCTTCACCGTCGCGGCCGTCTGGGGCGCCCGCTTCTACGAGGTCAGCGACCAGGAACGCGCCGCGATCAAGGCCTACCTCGACAGCGACGGCCACGCCCACAGCGAGGCCGACCACACCGAATAACCGGGCAAGTCGCCGATAACCCCGCCCAAACGCAACATCGCAACATCGATAATGCCCCAACGCCGCACCAAACCGTTCAGTCGCAATTGCAAGCAAACCCACCCGCCCTACTCCCTGCCGAATCCGACCGAATAACCATTCATAAACGCTGAAAACTACAGACCGGCCGCATAGCATTGCGGAGCAGCAAGGATTGACCATGGCAACACCCAACGTATCGTCTGATTCCCGTGTCATTGTCGTAGGCGGCGGCCTCGCCGGGCTCGCCGCGTCGGTCCGTGCCGCAGAGGCCGGCGTGCCTGTCGACCTGTTCTCGCTGGTCCCGGTCAAGCGGTCCCACTCCGTCTGTGCCCAGGGCGGTATCAACGCCTGCAACACCGTCGCCCGCCAGCAGGGCTACTCCGAGTGGCAGCACATGGACGAGACGCTCTACGGCGGCGACTTCCTCAACCACCAGCCGCCCGTCTACGAGATGGCCCACTGGGCCCCGAAGATCATCAACCTCCTCGACCGCATGGGCGTCCCCTTCAACCGCACCAACGAGGGCCAACGCGACCTCCGGCTCTTCGGCGGCTCGCTCTTCAAACGCACCCACTTCGCCGGTGCCTCCACCGGCCAGCAGCTCCTGTACGGCCTTGATGAACAGACCCGGCGTTTCGAGGCCGAGGGCAAGATCCGCAAGTTCGAGTTCTGGGAGTTCCTCCGCCCGATCCTCAACGAGCACGGCGTCTGCAAGGGCATCGTCGCCCAGGACATGCGGACCATGGAAGTCCGCCCATTCCTCGGCGATGCCGTCGTCCTCGCCACCGGCGGCAACGGACTGGTCTATGGCAAGTCGACCATGTCCGTGATCTGCACCGGCGCCGCCGCCGCCCGGGCCTACCGCTTCGGAGCTGCTCTGGGCAACCCCGAGATGATCCAGGTGCACCCCACCGCCATCCCCGGCGAAGACAAGTGCCGGCTCATGTCCGAGTCGGCCCGCGGCGAGGGCGGACGCGTCTGGGTCCCCCGCACCAAGGGTGACGACCGGCACCCGACCGAGATCCCCGAGGAAGAACGCTGGTACTTCCTCGAAGAAAAGTACCCCGGCTACGGCAACCTCGTCCCCCGCGACATCGCCACCCGCGAGATCTTCTGGGTCT
>JBCDIM010000028.1:0-49676 GCA_038749105.1 Planctomycetota bacterium | reverse complement strand
GGGGGGGGGGGGGGGGGGGGGGGGGGGGGGGGGGGGGGGGGGGGGCGGGCCGCTCACAGTGGTGAGTTTATGGCGTGAGCGTGGAGCCCACACATGATCGAAGTCATGTGTGGGCTTCGAGGCTGGTGCATAATGCGGGGATGAGCACGACGGATGCACAGGCCGTGGGGCCCGATGTATTGGAGCTGGGGCGGACGATCCTGGCGGAGGAGTCGGAGGCGGTGGCGCGGGTGGTGCTGGACGGGGCGTTTGTCGGAGCGGTGGAACGGCTGGCGGAGCTGACCGGTGAGACCGGGGCGTCGGCGGTGGTGATTGGGCTGGGCAAGAGCGGGCTGATCGGGCAGAAGCTGGCGGCGACGCTGGCCTCGACCGGGACGCCCGCCCACTTCCTGCACCCGGTCGAAGCGATGCACGGCGACCTGGGCCGGGTCCGGCGGGGGGATGTGGCGATCGCGATCAGCTATAGCGGGACCACGGACGAGGTCCTGAGCCTGTGCGATCTGCTGAAGCGGGACGGCGTCACGGTGGTCACGATCACTGGCCCGGCGGGGAACCCGCTGGCGCGCGTGGCGGACTTCTCGCTGCACATCGGCGATGTCACCGAGGCGTGCCCGCTGAACCTGGCGCCGTCGGCGAGCACCACGGCGATGCTGGCTTTGGGGGATGCGTTGGCGTTGGCGGTGTCGTCGAAGCGGCGGTTCACCGCGGCGGACTTCCAGCGGTTCCACCCGGGGGGCGGTCTGGGTCGTCAGCTGATGGGGGTGACCGAGGCGATGCGGTTCAGGGCCGGGGAGAACCTGCCGTTGATCACGCGGGGGACGGCGGTGTCGGCGGCGTACCAGGCGGCGGAGGCGGGGGCGGCGGGGTCGGGACTGCGTCGGCCCGGTGCGCTGCTGGTGGTGGAAGCAGACGGGGAGCTGGCGGGGATCGTGACAGATGGGGACCTGCGGTCGGCGCTGATCAAGCACGGGCCGGGCGTGTGGGACGGGGCGATCGACGGGATCATGACCGCGGAGCCGACGACGCTGGGGGTGGACGCGCGGGTGCGGGACGCGGTGCATGTGGTGCGGACGCGTCGGTTCGATGAGATCCCGGTGGTGGACGAAGCGGGTCGGCCGGCGGGGTTGATCGACGTGCAGGACCTGGCGGCGTTGAAGGTGGTGGAGGGGTGAGCATCGGGCCCGCCATATGCCCCCCGGCAGAGCGGGGACTAAAGAGCTGAGAGGTTGATGGGTATGTTGGAGCGACAGTTCACGGAGCGGGTGTTGGGGCCGGAGCACGCGGCGGCGACGGACGACCGGCTGGAGGTCATCGGGGCGTTTAACCCCGGCGTCGTGGAGTACGGGGGCAAGACGGTGTTGTTGGCGCGGGTGGTCCAGCAGCCGGTGGAGTCGGGGGCCGATGCCTACCCGTCGCCGCGGTACACGCCCGAGGGTTTGCAGATCGACTGGCTGCCGGCGGACGAGACGGAGACGGAGTCGGACCCGCGGTCGTACACCTCCACGTCGAACGGGACGCTGCGGCTGCGTTTCATCTCGCACTTCCAGCTGTTCTTCAGCGAAGACGGGGTGACGCTGAGCGACGAGCAGCCGGACCCTGCCACGGCGTTGGTCTTGCCGGAGGGCGAGTACGAGGAGTACGGGATCGAGGACCCGCGGGTGGTGCTGATCGACGGGACGTACTACATCACCTATGTGGCGGTGTCGCGTCACGGGGTGGCAACGGGGCTGATGTCGACGACGGACTTTCACAGCTTCACGCGGCACGGGATCATCCTGCCGCCGGACAACAAGGACGTGCTGCTGTTCCCGCAGAAGATCGGCGGGGACTACGCGATGCTGCACCGGCCGATGCCGAACATGGCGTTCAGCCCGCCGCAGGTGTGGGTGTCGCGGAGCCCGGACCTGGTGCACTGGGGGATGCATCGGCGGGTGTTCGGGGGCGGGTCGATGCCGGCTGGCCTGGAGGCGGTGGAGGCGTTCCGGGACCGGGTGGGTGGGAGCACGCCGCCGATCCTGACCGACCGAGGCTGGCTGACGATTTTTCACGGCAGCAACAAGGCGCACGACGCGGCGGGGGTCGGGGCGGCGGTCGGGACCTACTCGGCGGGGGTGCTGCTGTTGGACACGGCGAGGCCGTCGGTGGTGCGGGCGTGCAGCGCGGGGAGCATCATGGCCCCGGAGGCCGAGTTCGAGACCCACGGCTTCGTGGACCGCGTGGTTTTCCCGACCGCCCTGCTGCGTCACGGCGAGCTGGCGTATGTGTACTACGGTGCGGCGGATGAGTGCACCGGTGTGACCGCGTTCCCGATCGATGAGTTGTTAGATGCAGCGGTCCCGGTGGATTGAGCCTTGGGCGGCTTCGGTTCAGCTGTCGGCCTCGGAGACGCGGTCGGCCCAGAGGACGGCGTCGTAGAAGGCCTTCTGGATGGCCGATTCATCAACGCCCAGCGACTCGCCGCGGATGGCGGCTTCATCGTGCTTGCCGTGCTCGTAGGTGATGACGAGGTCGAGCAGCTCACCCATCGGGCCCTCGCGGCTGATCAGGGCGTCGTTGACTTCCGGTGCGAGGCGGAGGTCTTTGAGGACGGTCTCGATCGGCGTGCCGGTCATGGCGTCGATGAGGGAGACGAGGCCGAGGGTGAACAGGTCCATGGCCCGGTCTCTGATGCCCACGGACGCCCCAAGGGTTTCGCAGACTTGGGCGCGGACCAGTGCGGAGACCATGAGCTCTGTGGGCTTGTCGACGGCGAGGCTGCTGGTGGCGACAACGGCACCCCAGCGTCGCAGCTTGACTTCGCCCATGAGCACCAGGGCTTGCTTGATGGAGGTGATGCGGTGGGTACAGCCAACCACGGGGTTGTTGAGCCGGCGCAGGAGCTTGGTGGCCACGGCGGTGTCGCTCTTAACCACTTCCTCGAGCTTATCGAAGTCGACCTCGGGCTTGTTGACGCGTTCGATGAACCGCATCCAGGCGAGGGCTGAGCTGGGGATCTCCTGACCCTGCACGGTCTGGGGCTTCTGGAAGAAGTAGCCCTGAAAGAGCTCGCAGCCGAGGCTCTGGGCTTCGGCGTATTCCTGCGGGGTTTCGACCTTTTCGGCCAGGAGTTTGAGGCCGGGTCGACGGAGGCGCTTGCACAGCTCCCAGCGTTGAGTACGGGTGGTGAGCGGCCAGTCGATCTTGACGATGTCGGCCAGGGGGAGCAGCTGTTCGAAGCCGGCGGTGTGGGTGAAGTCGTCGAGGGCGAGGCGGTAGCCCTCCTCTTTGACTTCTCGGCAGGCGGCGATGACCTCGGCGTCGGGGACAATGTCTTCGAGCAGCTCGACGACGATTTCGTCGGGCGAGATCAGGCTGTAGGTCTTGTCGAGCAGTCCTTGCCGGGTGAAGTTGACGAAAGCGGGCTTGTTGTTGGTCAGCTCGCTGAGCCCGATGACCTGGGTGGAGTGGTGCAGGACACGCGCGGTAGCGGCGTCGCCGTCGCCATCGGGGGCGGCGGTTCCGCGATCGCGGTCAAGCAGCTCGTAGGCCCAGACTTTCAGCCGGCGGTCGAAGATGCCCTGGCGTCCGACATAGCGGAGCCCGTTGGCCGAGGGATCGGTAACGCTCTGAGTGGTCTGCATCGCCGAACGGTTCACGCATGGCCTCCAAACGGGTAGCTAAACCCCCCGGGGCGCTACTCAAGGCTCATCGGATGATTGGGAGGCGTGATTGACTGCGGCCTAGGGCCTGGGTGAGGAAATTGCCCCGGCGGTGGTGTGATCGGCTGGCGAGGCGGACCGGTCAGCCGCGGATGTCGATGATCTCGGCGGCGGGCTGAGGTCCGGATAAATCGAGCAGCGCGGCGGTGCAGCGGTCGTTGACCCAGCCACAGCACTCGCCGGGGTTGAGGTAGAGCACGCCATCGCGGGTCTCGTTGACGACCGAGTGGGTGTGGCCCGAGATGACGACACGGGCACCGGCGCGGTCTTCGGGGGTGAGCCAGTCGATGAAGTGGCCCATGACGATGGGGGTGTCGGCGAGGGTTACGCGGACGGGTCCGTCAATCACCTGAGGCAGCACACGCTGGAGGCCTTCGCGTTCCCCGTCGTTGTTGCCGAAGCAGGCGTGCACCGGCGTATCAAGTCGACCGGGGCTGATCAGCTCGGCGGCGAACGGGGCGATGAAGTCTCCGGCGTGGAAAATGGCGGCGACCTCGAGTCGGCGGAACAGCTCGATCGCCCGACGGAACGTCGGCAAACGGTCGTGGGTATCTGCGATCACGCCGATCTTCATGAGAACAGTATGAAGAAGATTCACCGCGAAGCCAAGCGGGGGTGTCGTGCCGCGGGCTCGGAGCGGGCTGTTGTGGCAGATTTCGGGCCGGTTTCGGTGTTGACGGGGTGACAAACCGCCCGGTTTGTTTATAGTCGGAGTCCATGAGTGAACGGCATGCCTGGAGTCCGCTGCTTCGTCGTGAGTTTGTTGTGGGGTCGTTGGCGTTCTTGACGTTTCTGGTGGCCCTTCGCGTGGCGGTGCTGGGTGGATCGGGTGTGGCGATCGGCGTCGTATTGCTGGCGGCCGGGGTGATGCTGGCGGCGGTGGGCAGGCTGATTGTGCTGGAAAGGCGGGCGGTCGTGGTGGAAGCCCGGACCCCTCTCTCGCGTACCGCTCGGCGTGGTGAGGGTTGAGCGAAGGTGCCGGACCGTTTGGATCAATTGATGCAGCTTGAGGCGTCGGCCCCCGACGCGGACTTGGCGTACATGATCGGGCTGGAGCACGCGAAGGCGGAGCGGTTCGAGGTGGCGATCGAGTGGTTAGACCGAGCGCTGGAGCGCGACCCAGCCTATCACTACGCCTATTTCCAGAAGGCCAAGGCGTTTAGCGAGCTCGGTGAGGACGAGGGTTGTGCCGAGGCGTTGGACACGGGGATCGCGGTGGCTCGGCGGGACGGGAACGCGAAGGCCGAGGGTGAGCTGATGGAGCTCAAGGCGAACCTGCTGGGGTGAGCGATAGGGCTAGTGGCTGGGCAGCGTTTCGGTGAAGAAGCGGGTGAGGTTGTGGGCGAGGATGTCGTTCGCTTCGTCGTCGGTGAAGCCGGCGGTCATCAGGGCGTGATGAAGCTGATGGAGGTCGGTGGCGGAGTCGAGTTCGGCGGGGGTGTGTTCGGAGCCGAAGCCCCCGTCGAGGTCGGAGCCGAGAGCGAGGTAGCGGTGGGTGCCGGTGAGGTCGGCGATGTGCCGGGCGTGGGCGGCGAAGTCGGCGAGTGAGACGGTGTCTTTGGGAGAGGACTCGGTGTAGCCGGGCTTGAGGAAGGCGTTGAAGAGCGGCAGCCCGATGACGCCGTCGCGGTCGGCGATGGCTTGGATCTGGTCGTCGGTGAGCATGCGCATCGGGTGGACGTGCTGGTTATTCGGGACCAGAGCGCGGCAGGACGAGTGGCTGGCGTAGACGCGGCCGGGGAACTGGTCGAGGGCCTGGTGGAGGCTGGTGTCGCTGAGGTGGGTGAGGTCGAGGGGCATGCCGAGTTCGTGCATGGCGGCGAAGAGGTCGGCGGTCTGCGGGGCGAGGGGGCCGTCGGTGTCGTGCGGGTTGGTGGGGTCGGTGGAGGGGGTGCCGTGGGCGTAGTGAGATCGGCCGAAGTGGGCGAGGGAGAGGGTGCGGAGGCCCAGGGCGTGCCAGTGATGGAGTTCATTAGGGGTGGTGATGGCGTCGGCGCCTTCGAGGGTGATGATGATGCCGATCGGCGCGTCGGGGTCTTGCAGCTGAGCCTGGAGATCGGCGGTGTTGCGGAGGATGCGGAGCTGGTGGCGGGACTCGAGGAGCTGGTAGTAGGCGAGCTGTCCGCGGGCGATGGCGTGGGCCATGTCGGGGCTGGGCCAGTCGCCGGCCCGATTGAGCGGGCGGTTGGCGGGGATCCAGGGCTTGGCCCGGGCGAGGAGCGTGGCGACGGCGAGGCGGACGCCGCCGGCCTGGAGGGTGGGGAGGGTGACGGTGGCGGTGCCGCGGGAGTCGGGCACGCCGTTGGCTTCGCGTTGGCGGATGGCGTCGAGGGTTAGCGTCTGGTCGCGCTCGTAGGCGAGGGCGTTGTAGGCGAGGTCGAGGTGGCCGTCGAAGATCAGGGGCGGGGTAGGCATCGCGTGGGATGATCAGTCGGCGAGATGGCGTTGGAGGAAGGCGATGGCGTCGTTGGACCAGTGCTGGGCGAGGGGGTGGTCTGCGGCGAGGCCGAGGCCGTGCTTGCCGGTTTCGTAGAGGCGGAGGTCGACGGGGACGCCGTGGGCGATGCACGCGGCGGCGAGGTCGAGGGAGCCCTGGGCGGGGACGGGGTCGGGGGCGGTGTGCCAGAGGAACAGGGGCGGGGTGTT
Source organism: Planctomycetota bacterium (assembly GCA_038749105.1). Classification (GTDB taxonomy): domain Bacteria; phylum Planctomycetota; class Phycisphaerae; order Phycisphaerales; family Phycisphaeraceae; genus JBCCOW01. The sequence goes on along the minus strand of JBCDIM010000028.1, from coordinate 43,332 downwards.
GGCGTTGATCTGGGCGGGGAAATCGAGGTCGGCGAGGTCTTGGGGGTCGGGCGGGTCGCCGAGCAGGGCGTGGCTGGAGCTGACGTGGGCGTACGGCCCGGTGAGGTGGACCACGGGATAGGCGATCACAGCAGCATCGGGGCGGGGGCTGTTTTCGGGAGCCAGATCGTCGTCGGGACAAGGAGTGAGGTTCTGGCGGATCGCGGCGGAGGCGGCGAGGTGTCCGCCGGCGGAGAAGCCGAGGATGGCGATCTTGCCGTTGGTGTGGATGCCCAGCTCGGGGCCGCGGGCGCGGAGCAGTCGGATGGCGCGCTGGGCGTCGTAGAGCATGGCCGGGTGGCGGTGGTGAGACCCGAGTCGGTAGAGCAGCACGGCGGTGTGGACACCGGCGTCGTGGAAGCGTTGGGCGACAGGCTGGCCCTCGTGGAAGGCGAGGCCCATGTAGCCGCCGCCGGGGCAGACGACGACGCAGGGTCGGGGCTGGTCGTCGAGGGGATAGAGGGTGAGGGCGGGGGTGTCTTCGGGGTCGGCGTAGCGGGGAGCGGGTGGCTGATCGCCGGGCGTGGCGGGCGAGGGGATGGGCGCTTCGTGGCCCGGCCAGAGCGGGATGGTCTTGGGTGGTGGTGAGGGTCTGGTCGGCATCGGGGGATGATAACTGCGGTCTGGGGCGTGTCCGGTGGGTTTGTTGGGGTCTTGGCCGTATAATCCGCGGCTCCAGATCGAACCCGTGGGGGGTGATCGCTGTAGGAAACGGACCTCTCTTCTGTGGCGGCCGATTCGGCCGATGTGTGAGTTTTCAGGAACCGAGTGATATGAGTCAGGCCCCGGTTGTTGCCCCGATCGATCCCGTGTCCGGCATGGTGCCGCCCGAGCTGTCGGCGGGCGAGGACCGGCGTAAGAGCGAGCTGAAGATCCTGGCGACGTTCGTGGGCGGGACGATGCTGCTCTGCGCGGCGTTGGCGTACTGGCTGTTCGATCACCCGAGCCACGCGCAGATCATCGCTGGGGTGGCGGCGGTGCTGATGGGGCTGCCGATCGTGTACGAGGCGGTGCGGTCGCTGGTGTCGCCGGACAAGGAGGGTGGGGGGTCTCGGGCGACGTGGCAACTGGTGGCGGTGGCGGTGGTGGCGGCGTTGGCGACCGAGCGGTACTTCTCGTCAGCGGCGGTGGCGTTCTTCATGCTCATCGCGTCGTTCATCGAGGAGCGGACGGCGGTGGGGGCCCGGCAGATGATCGAGTCGCTGGTGCGGATCACCCCGACCAAGGCCCGGCGGGTGGGCGAGGACGGCAGCGAGACGGAGATCGACGCGGCGGAGCTCCGGCCCGACGACCGCGTCGTGATCCGGCCTGGGGACAACATCCCGGGCGACGGCGTGATCGAGTCGGGGCAGTCGACGGTGAACCAGGCGAACATCACCGGTGAGTCGCTGCCGGTGGACAAGAACGAAGGAGACGAGGTCTTCTCGGGGACGATCAACGAGACGGGCGTGCTGCGGGTGCGGATCACGCGGGCGGGGAGCGACTCGACGCTGTCGCGGGTCAAGGAGCTGATCTTTCAGGCGGCGGACAGCCGGCCGCCGGTGGTGCGGATGCTGGACCGGTACGCGGGGTTCTACACGCCGACGGTCTTGATGATCGCGGCGATCCTGCTGTTCCTGACGCGGGACGTGCAGCTGGCGATCTCGTTCATCCTGATCGTCTGCCCGGTGGAGATCCTGATGGCGGGGCCGACCGCGATGGTGGCGTCGCTGTCGTCGGCCGCGCGGCTGCGTGTCTTGGTGAAGTCGGTGGGCGACCTGGAGACGGCGCAGCGGGTCACGGCGATCGTGTTCGACAAGACCGGGACGATCACGACGGGCAAGCTGAACGTGAGCCGGCTGCAGCCGGCCGAGGGCGTCGAGGCCGCGGGGCTGCTGCAGGTCTGTGCGTCGCTGGAGAAGGACTCGAACCACCCGGTGGCGCGGGCGGTGATGGCGATCTCGGAGAAGGCGAAGGTGACGCCGGTGGAGGTGGACGCGTTCGAAGAGGTGCCGGGGCGTGGCGTGCGGGGCTCGATCGAGGACGTGTCGGTGATGGCGGGGCGTAAGGCGTGGATCGAGGAACAGGGCGTGGACTGCTCGGGGCTGGACCTGACGGACGCGGAGGGGATGTCGCTGCTGTTTGTCGCGCGGTCGGGGGCGGCGCTGGGGTGGATCGGGCTGGAGGACAAGGCCCGGCCGCAGGCGCCGGCGGTGATGAAGCAGCTCAACGAGGAGGGCGTGAAGACGCGGGTGATGATCACGGGCGACGCGTGGGGTGCGGCCCGGCGGGTGGCGCAGGAGGTCTCGGTGACGGACGTGCAGGCCGAGGCCCTGCCGGGCGACAAACTGGACCTGGTCAAGGCGCTTCGGGCGAAGGGCCACACGGTGGCGGTGGTGGGCGACGGGGTGAACGACGGGCCGGCGTTGGCGGCGGGGGACATCTCGATCGCCATGGGGGCGGCGGGCTCGGATGTCGCGGTGCAGTCGGCGTCGATCGCGCTGATGAGCAACAACCTCAACCGGGTGCCGTTCCTGTTCCACCTCTCCCGGCGGACGATCCGGATCATCCGTCAGAACCTGATCGGGCTCCTGATCTACATCTTGATCATGCTGGCGTTGTTGGCGGCGGGGTTCATCACGCCGGTGATCGCGGCGGTCGGTCACGGCGTGTCGGGGATCGCGGTGGTGTTCAACTCGGCGCGGCTGTTCCGCGAGGGCGAGGACCTGGCGGACGAGGAGCCGTTGCTGCTGCAGCAGCGGCGGAAGGGCGAGGGTCGGCCGGCGCCGCGGATCGAGCATGTGGCGACGGCGGGGTGAGGCTGGGGTGGGTGGCCGGAGACGCGTCGCGTTGCGGTTAGGAGCCTCGGGCTGGATGTGATTGTATGGTGGCGGGATGGATGCCCAAGCCTCTCCCGGTCTGCCCGCCAAGCCCAACATCGTGGTGATCCTCGCGGATGACTGGGGGGTCGGCGATGTGTCGTGCCTGAACCCCGGCTCGAAGATCCAGACGCCGCATACCGACCGGATCGCGGCGGAGGGGATGACTTTTACCGATGCGCACAGCAACTCGGCGGTGTGCACGCCGACGCGTTACGGGCTGCTGACGGGGCGGTATTGCTTCCGGGGTTCGCTGAAGGCCGGCGTGCTGGGGGGCTACAGCCGGTCGTTGATCGAGGCCGGCCGAGACACGCTCGGCACCGTCTGTGGGCGTGTGGGGTACCGGACGGCGGCGATCGGGAAGTGGCACCTCGGGCTGGACTGGGTGTTCAAGCCCGGGTCGACCGATCAATCGCCGCGGGTGGACTACGACCATCGGGTCACAGCGGGCCCGCACACGCTCGGCTTTGAGCAGTCGTGCGTGCTCCCGGCGTCGCTGGATATCCCCCCCTACTGCTACGTCGAAGACGGCTGGGTGCGGGACCGCCCGGACCGACGGGTGGAGGGTTCACCGCGGCCGGCGTTCTGGCGGGCAGGAGAGATCGCCGAGGGCTTGGAACACCAGACGTGCCTGCTGGACTTCACGCGGCGGGCCGAGCAGTACATCTCGGACCGGGCGGGTGATGAGCAGCCGTTCATGCTGTTCCTGCCGCTGCCCTCGCCGCACACACCGCATGTGCCGCGCCCGCCCTTCCGGGGCCGGAGCGGGTGCGGGGCGTACGGCGACTACGTCGTGGAGCACGACTGGAGCGTGGGCCAGGTCATGAACGCGATCCGGGGGGCGGGGATCGAGGGCGAGACGCTGGTGATCGTCACCTCGGACAACGGGGCGCACATGCGGGGCGGGGGTTTCGACTTCGAGGCGGAGTTCGGTCACCGGTCGAACCACATCTACCGGGGGCAGAAGTCGGACTGCTGGGATGGTGGGCACCGGGTGCCGACGTTCGCGTGGTGGCCGGGCGTGGTGGAGGCGGGGTCGAGCTGCGGGGCGACAGTGTGTCTGACCGACGTGTTTGCGACGGTGTGTGAGTTGGTGGGCGAACCGGTGCGGGGAGGGATGGGGGAGGACAGCGTGAGTCTGGTGCCGGCCCTGCGGGGTGAGGCGGGTTTTGATCGGGGGCCGGTGGTTCACCACGGGATCAGCGGGGAGTTTGCGCTGCGGCGGGGGCGGTGGAAGCTGGTGGCGTGCCGGGGTTCAGGGGGGTGGTCTCTGAAGGAAGACGCGGTGGCGGCGGACGCGGGTCCGGTGCAGCTGTACGACGTGGAGGCGGACCCGGAGGAGATGGCGGATCTGGCGGCACGGGAGCCGGGTGTGGTGGAGGCGTTGTTGGCGGAGCTGGCGGAGATTGCGGGGGTCGATGCGCCGGCGGTGTGTGGGGTGGCTTGAGGTTGTGGGGGTCGGCCGGGGCGACACGCCCCGGCTCGCTGGGCGTCTGTGGGTACGCACATAAAAAAACCCCGCGGTTTGCGGGGTTGAACATGCCCGGGAGAGGATTCGAACCTCCAAGGGATTTTACTCCCACCACGACCTCAACGTGGCGCGTCTGCCAGTTCCGCCACCCGGGCAAAGGGCTTTGAAGCGGATCGAAGAGTATACCGGGATCCGAACGCTTGTGGGGGGTTCGGGATCGGCGGGTCCACGGTGGCGTGCAGAGGCGTTACATTGCCCGGCTCGCCCGAGGTGAACCCCTATGGATCGACCGGTTGTCTGCAAGTTTGGTGGCACGTCGTTGGCCGACGCGGCGCAGTTCCGCAAGGTGCGGGAGATCGTGCTGTCGGACCCGGCCCGCCGGGTGGTGGTGCCCTCAGCCCCAGGCCGGCGGACCAAGGACGACGACAAGGTGACGGACCTGCTGTACCGTTGCCACGCGTTGGCGGCGGCGGGCGAGGATTATGCGGGGGTCTTCGCGGAGGTGAGCCAGCGGTTCCAGGGCATCGCCGATGAGTTGGGGCTTACGCTGGATCTGGCGCCGGTGTTGGAGGAGGCGGACCACCAGATCGGTCGGGTGGCGGTGGATGGGGGCAGTGCGGAATACGCGGCGAGCCGGGGCGAGGCGATCAACGGGCGGTTAGTCGCGGAGCTGCTGGGGGCGGAGTATGTCGATGCGGTGGAGGTGATGCGGTTCGGTGGGGACGGGCGGTTTGATGCGGCGGCGAGCTACGCGTCGGTGGCGGAGCGTCTGGACCTGTCGGAGGCGGGCAAGCGGTATGTGGTGCCGGGGTTTTACGGGTCGGACGCGGAGGGCGGGGTGCGGACGTTTAGCCGGGGCGGGTCGGACGTGACCGGGGCGGTGGTGGCACGGGGGTTGGGGGCAAGTGTGTACGAGAACTGGACGGACGTGCCGGGGCTGTTGATCACGGACCCGCGGGTGGTGCCGGAGGCGTTCCCGATCGAGGTGATGACATACCGCGAGCTGCGGGAGCTGTCGTATTCGGGGGCGACGGTGCTGCACGAGGACGCGGTGTTCCCGGTGCGGGAGGCGGGCGTGCCAGTGGTGATCAAGAGCACGAACGCGCCGGAGCAGCCGGGGACGCGGATCGTGTCACGGCATGACCGGGAGGCGGATCCGGACGCGGCTGGGGGGTATGCGATCACGGGGATCGCGGGCCGGAAGGACTTCACGGTGATCACGCTGGAGAAGGCGATGATGAACAGTGAGGTGGGGTTTGGTCGGCGGGCGTTATCGGTGCTGGAAGACATGGGGATCAGCTTCGAGCACATGCCGTCGGGGATCGACACGATGAGCGTGGTGGTGGCGGACGATGCGCTGGAGGGTGGTCGGCTGGAGCGGGTGAAGGCGAAGCTGCGGGAGGAGCTGGGCCTGGGTGAGGACGAGGTGAGTCACGACGGGGATATCGCGTTGATCGCGACGGTGGGTCGGGGGATGTCGCGTCGGCCGGGGATGGCGGCGAAGCTGTTCGCGGCGCTGGCGAGCGCGGACGGCGGGCGGGGGGTGAACATCCGGGTGATCGACCAGGGTAGCAGCGAGCTGAACATCATTGTGGGTGTGGCGACGGGGGACTACGAGGCGGCGGTGCGGGCGATCTACGACGCGTTTGTCACAGGAGCGGGGAAGGGGTCGTAATGGACCCGGTGTTGGTGCGGCTGGCGGCGTTCTTGGCGTTCAGCGTGTTGTCGTTGGGGCTGGGGTACGCGGCGCGCCGGTCGGGCGTGGTGCGGGAGGAGCTGAGCCGGGCGGTGCACTGGGTGACGGTGGTGGTGGTGTGGAGCCTGATCATGGTGGCGACGCTGTGGAAGCTGCCGGTGACCGGCGGCTTGTGGTGGATCTTGGTGGTGACACCATTGACGGTGGCGGTGCCGCCGCTGGTTGCGATCCGGCTGGCGCGGGCGATGGGGGGCGACCGCGGGACCGTCGGCGTGGTGGCGATCGCGTCGTCGATCGGGAACACCGGGTACCTGATGGGGGCGTCGGTGTGCTACACGCTGCTGGCGGCCACGGACGCGGGGGAGCTGCTGCCGGAAGAGGCGGCGAAGGGCGCGGCGGACGCGGCGATGGCCTACGGGATGGCGGTCGTGAACGTGATGTCGATCTGCGGGATTTTCATTCTGTATCCGCTCGCTTGGCGGTTCGGGGAGCAGGCGGGTGTGGCGTCGGGCGTGCCGGTGTGGCGGCTGATGCTGAAGAACTTTACGGACCTGCGGGCGGCGATGTTTTATGCCGCGGGCGTGGGGGTGGTGTTGAGCGCGGCGGGGGTGCCGTACCCCGCGTCGGTGGATGACTGGTACATCACGGAGGTGCTGCTGTACCTCGGGGCGCTGGGGACGTACTTCGGGATCGGGATGCGGGTGCGGCTGGGGAGCCTGTGGCGGCCGGTGCGTTGGCACGGGTTTGTGGCATTGTTCCGGTTCGGGTTTGCGTTGGCGTTGACCGCTGGGTTGCTGGGGGTGGGGGCGGCGTTTGGCCTGGTGCCGTCGCGGCTGCTGCGGGACACGCTGCTGATCGAGGCGATGGTGCCGATGGCGACGCAGGCGGTGATCATCCCGAACCTGTTCGGGATGGACGCGGCGTTGGCGGCGCGGCTTTGGGTGGTGAGCACGGGGTTGTTTGTGGTGGCGGTGCTGCCGGTGCTGTGGTGGGTCTTTGCGTGAGACAGCAGGTCGTAGGTGGTAGGTTGTAGGGATGGCAGAGAGCGGTCAGCGTGTGGTTGTTGGGATCACGGGGGCGTCGGGGGCGGTGTACGCGGCGCGGCTGATCCAGCTGTGCGTGGCGTCGGGGGCGGCGGTGCATCTGGTGGTGTCGCCGCTGGGGCGTCGGCTGCTGCACGACGAGCTGGGGATGGAGACGCTGGACCTGGCGGCGTTGGCGGGGCTTCCGGGGGAGTCGGCCCCAGACAATCTGATCTATCACGACGTCCGGGATGTCGGGGCGGTGGTGGCGTCGGGGAGCTTTAAGCACGACGGGATGGTGGTCGTGCCGTGCTCGTCGAACACGCTGTCGGCGGTGGCGACCGGGTCATCGAGCAACCTGATCCACAGGGCGGGGCACGTGTGCCTGAAGGAGCGGAGGAAGCTGGTGCTGGTGCACCGCGAGGCCCCGCTGTCGCTGGTGGACATCGAGAACATGAAGCGGGTGACCGAGGCGGGCGGGATCGTGATGCCGGCCAACCCGGGGTTCTACATGCTGCCCGAGCGGGTGGAGGACCTGGTGGATTTCGTGGTGGGCCGAACGCTGGACCTGCTGGGGGTTGAGCACGACCTCAACGTGCGGTGGGCGGAGATGAAGCCGGGGTCGGCCGAGCGGTCGCGGGGCGGTTGAGTGAAGGGATGGGGCTCGTTATGAGCCTGTATGACTCACGGGGCGGCGGTGGCGAGCATGGCCCCGAGCTGTCGGGTGGCGGCGGCCATCTCGCGGACGGCGATGGCCTCATCCGAGTCGGTCGGCAGGGTTTCGGCGAGCTCGGCGGCGAGGACCCCAGCCTCGGTGGCGGCGGCGGTGCCGCGGTCGTTGAGGGTCTGGATCGCGGCGTTGAGCTTGGCGAGGGTGTCGGTGTAGGGGGATGTGTCGGAGCCGGCCCGCTCGGCGGTGCGGAGCAGGGCGTTGATGGCGAGGGCGTGGGCGTCGAGGGCGACGGCGGCACCGGCGTTGACGTCGAGCTCGTCGACGAGGCGACGCAGGCGTTCGAGGCGGAGGTTGGCCTTGAGGTCGGCGGGGGCGGCGGTGACCGCCTCGGTAAGCGAAGCGGTCGCGGTGGCGGCCTGGTCAGAGGCGGCGGTCAACGGGTCAAGGACGCGCACCTCGAACTGGGCGGTGTTTTCCAGGAAGGCGGCGGCGACACGGTCCGTGGCGGTCTTGGCTCGTTCCAGGGCGTCGGCGCGGCGCTGCTGACCGGTCTGTGAGCGCTGGGCGAGGGCGGCGCGGTCGGATTCAAGGCCCCGGCGGATTGTCTGCAGGCTGGCCACGCGGGCGTTGGCGGCGTCGAGCTGCGTCTGCTTGATCCGGGCGACCTCGTTGAGCATTCCGGCCTGGGCTTCGGCCCGGAGAGAGGCGGCCTTCGCGGCTTCCGCCTCCATGAACCGCTGATACTTGGCGTTGGTGGGCAGGGTTCGTCCCGCGGTGCGGAGCCGGGTTGCCTCAGCGAGCTGACGGTCACGTTCGGCGAGCTGCTTGCGGGCCTCTTCTTGGGTGTCCTGGAGGCCGCGGGTGAGCGTGTCGGTGAGGCTCTGGGCGTCGGCGATATCGGCGGCGAGGCCGACCGTGCCCGGGGCTTTGAGGCCGGCCGGGGTGGAGAGGCCGGACGCGAAGGTGTCGAGGGTCTGCTCGAAGCCCGCCGGGGTGGCGGCGGCAGCGGCGAGGTTGTTCTCGGCGGCGAGGGCGAGATTGATCAGGGGCGTGAGGCCGCTGTGGAGGGCGGCGAACTGGAGGGAGGCTTGTCGGGAGCCTTCAAGGGCGGCCATGCCCTGGAGTGTGCCGGCGAGCCGGAGGGCGATGGCCTTCTGGAGCGGGTTGTTGCTCTTGGCTACATCCTCGAGCTTGGGGAGGACGGCGAGCATGGCCTCGACGCGTCGGGCGTGGTACGTCGGGTTGATGGGCGTGACCTCGAAGGATGTCCCGCCGACCTGGATCGACACGGGCGTGGGGTCGCCTTCTACTTCGGCGAGTACCTTCTGGCTGGCTTCTTCGAGCTCCGCGAGGGCCTGGTCCAGCACCGCTTGGGTCTGACGGGTCTGGACAGCGTCGGGGTCACAGCCTGTAGAGAAGGGCAGCACAGCCACGAGGACGAGGGTCAGCGTGAGCGTGAGGCTGGGCTTGAGCGCGGGGTGGAGCATGGGGCGTGCGGGCATTCGTGGTCCTGCGTCGGGAGAGGGTGGGGTCTGTGGGGATCGCTGAGTGATGCCTCGGGATTACCGGGGGATGACGGGGGCAACGTCGTACCGCGGAGCGACGTACTGGATGCCATAGGTGGGCTCAGGAACGAAGAGGCTTCTCACCCACTCGACGAGCTCGGTGTAGCGGCGGTCTTCGATGCCGTTGAAGTAGGGCTCCCAGTTTTCGACCAGGGGCGCGGGGAAGCGGGCGGCGTCGCGGGGCAGGCCCCACTGGAGCAGGAGCGAGTCCTCGGGGCTGTCACGATTGATCAGGGGGCGGCCGTCGTAGCTGTATTGGCTGAGGATGTAGAAGTTGGTGTAGGCCTCGCGTTGGTCGCCGGGGTTCTTGAGGTAGAGGTGCAGGGGCAGCTGTCCGGAGCCGAAGTGCCTGCGGAAGTAGCCGGCCACATAGCGGCGGTTGATGCGAGAGCGGAAGGTTCGCAGCGCTTCGGGCTCGCGGAGGACGCGGGCCTCGCCGTAGTACTCACGCGCACGGAGCTGGAACAGCAGGTCGAGCTGCTTCCAGCCGGGTTCGCGGAGGAAAGCGGCCTGGGCCTGTCGGCCGCGGGGCACTTCGGCGCGGTCGGCGTAGTTGCTGAAGACCTCACGCATGGTCGTGGCACTGATGCGGATCGTCGGCTGGGCCTTGGCGAGGTCGCTGGGCAGCTCGTACACAGCGAGAAGGTTGCGTTGTTTCTCGTCGAGGTACACGGGTTCACCGATGAGGCGGCCGGTGAACTCCTGCTGGGGGGCGGCGGGCTGGGCGGCGGCGTCTTGGTCGGGGTTGGCCGCGGGGGCGTCGTTCGGCGGGGCGTCCTGGGCGTTCCGGGCGAGCCGGCGTTCGATCAGTCGGATGAGCCGCGGCATCCGGCCGTCTTCGGGGGCGCGGGATTCGAGATCCTTGAGCTCCGACAAAGCGATCTGCAGTTCGTCACGGCGGTACATGTCGAAGGCCAGCTGGTAGCGGCCGTCGATGTTGTCGTCTTCCAGGGCTTCACGCTTCTCCTTGAACTCGCGTTCCGCGGGGGTCTCGGCGAACGCGGGGAGGCCGAGGAATGAGACGCAGCTCAGCACCAGCAGGAGGCTGGCGAGACGGCCGATGCCCGGATGAGACTGCGGGCGGGTATTGACGGTCTGGGGTGTGGGCAGGGCGTGTGGGCGGATGCGTAGCAAGCGGGGCCTCCTGGGGCTGGAGGGCTTCACGGCGGCGAGCCGAGAGGTTGAATTCGACCACCAAAGTATAAACCGATGCGGTTTGTGGCGGAACCGTAACGGTTCACAGGGCTGGGATTAAGCCCGATCCAGCGTTCAGCCGGTAAGGGTTCTGGGACCTTGCCGGAGCCTTGGCCCACGTTCCCGGCTGATCAGGAGTCGGCGGTCTCGAAGAGGGCCTCGGCGGAGGCGATGAGGCGTTCGAGCCGAACAGGCTTGAGGATGTAGCCATCGACGCCGAGGGCTTCGGCGTATTGCTGGTGCCGTTTGCCCTCGTTGGCGGTCACCATGATGACCATGGGCGGTTCGTCGAAGCGCTTGATCTTCTCGAGGACGAGGAAGCCCGAACGCTTGGGCAGCATCATGTCGAGGACCACCAGGTCGGGCGGGTCGGATTCGCAGATGCGGACCGCGGTGTTGCCATCGCCGCAGACCTGGGTGAGTGCCCCTTCTGCCTGGAGGGCGTGGTCGATGGCGGAGCGGACCTCGGTATCGTCATCGACAACGAGGATTTTGCGGTCTTGGAGCCGGGGTTCGAATTCGTCGCTCATGTTTGGGGCAGGGGCTGGGGGTGGAGTGATCGGCACCCAGGGTCAACGGGGTGACGGTTGGGGGTCGAGCAATGTAGCGGAACGGCGGGGCCGTGTTGCGACGGCGAGTCGGCTTCGCCTACTTGGCGATCCGGAAGACGGCAACGATATTCTCGACCGGCACGACGAAGAGGCGGTTGTCGCCCTCGAAATCGACCGGGATGGCGCCCTTGGGATTGAACAGGACCCGGTCATACTGCTCGACAGGGTAGTCCTCATCGCTGGCGATCTGCGTGGAGACCGTGACGACTCGGCCGGTAAGGGTGGGGATCTCGATCTTGTCGGGGAGGTGGATGCCGGACTTGGTCTTCTTTTTGTCCTGGTCCTTGCGGATCAGGACGCGCTTGCCGATGGGCTCAACGGTTTCCAGGGCCGGGAGTTTCGTATCGGTGTCGGAGGGTGGCATGGGAGATCCTATGCAGCGGGTGGGGTAGGACGCGTCCACTGGGGAAACGGGTCTGGGCGTCGGTCGATTCCCGCGGTGCTTGATCAGGTCATCGGCTGTGCAGGCCGGGCGTGATGAGGTTGTGGTGGCGAGCCGGATCAGCTGAGGATCAGGCGGGCTTTGCCGGGGTGTTTGCCGTGTTCGTCGAAGATCATCAGCCGGTTGGTGGCGTCTGCGAGCAGGCAGGGTTCGGGGAGGTAGACCGGGGTCTGTGGGAGGACGGGCTTGCCGGCGGGGTCGGCGTTCCAGTAGCGTGCGATGAGGTGCCCGTTGAGGTAGACCAGCCCCTTGGAGAGGCCTTGGGGGTTGAGGTGGAGCGGCCGATCGCCGGCGGGTGTGGTGAACTCGGCGGCAAACCAGGCGGGCAACGCGGGGGGCTTGGCGGTGGCGGCCAACGCGGCGAAGGCGTCGTCGGGGGGGACGGTCAGTGGGGCGAAGCCGATCGGCTTCTTGGGGTCGTGGATCGGCCCGGTAAGCTGGTAGACCGAGAGGCTGACCGCGTTCGATATGGACTCAGCCGAACCCGTCAAGGGCTCGGAGAGGGCGAATCGGAGCGTGTTGGTGCCGCCCGTGAAGGGGCCGTCGTCGGCGGGGTCGAGGACCAGGTCGATCGCGTCGGCGTGGAAGCGGTGGCCGGGGATGATTGCCAGCGGCTCGTCGTTGACGAAGAAGACCCCGCGGGCGGTCTGGGTGTGGATGCGGACGAGGATGGGCTTTCGGTTGGCGGGCTTAATCGACCACTGCAGGCTGTTGGCGGGGAGGCCCTGGCTGGCGGCGTATCCGGGGGCGAACCCGGTGACGGCGAAAGGGTCGGGGCTGGGGGTGTCGAGGACGTCGGGCTTGGGGAGCTTGACGGGCTTAACGCTGTGGACCCCGAAGGGCAGGCCGAGCGGCTCGGGCTGTCCAGGGGTGAGCTCAAGGGCCGAGTCAGGCCGAGCGATGAGGTCGACCAGGCCGACGAGGGGACCGGCGGGGACGGACGCCTTGATCGGGTCGGCGGTGGCACCGGGGCCGAGCCCCATGGGTGAGCCGAGGGGCTTGGCCTTGGCGTAAAGGTGGACGCGGTCGCCGGCGAGCGGGGCGATGACGCTCCCGGCTCCGGAGGCCTTGGTGGTGGGCAGGCGGTACCAGCCGTAGCCGGCGTCGTGGCTGAGCTGAGCGGGTGTGGTCTTGTCGGACTCTTCGAAGGCCTCGGCCTCGCCGGTGAGGAAATCGTTGCAGTCTGCGATCGACCAGCCGGTGAGCTTCGGGGCGGTGGGCTTCTTCGGCGTGGTCTGGCGGGTCTGGCTGACGGTGCCGTCGAGCGCGATCTGGAAGCGGGTGGACCAGCCGGGCAGCGGGGTGGGGTCGCCGTCGTCGTCGCTGGCGGGCTGAGCCCCCAGCAGCAGACCGTCTTCGGTCAGCGTGGCGGCGTCGAGCTGGTCGGGGTTGAGCAGCACGATCGTCAGCTCTTCGTGGGACTCGACGACCGGCGTCTTGCCGCTCGGCACGGTGAGTTGAAGCGGCGCCCCGTTGATGCTCAGCAAGGCGTCGGCCTTGGGCGGGCCGTAGACCACCAGCAGCTTCCGGTCGATCAGCGCCCAGGGGCTGACGTTGGTGTAGTCGAGGGTGGCCTGGTCGGTGAGCAGCGCGTTGGTCAAGAGCCACGCCGCGGGCAGCCCGTTGATTGGCACGGGCAGGGCCTGCCCGGTCGGCAGCAGCACGTTGATCACTGCCGTCCTCGGCTTCGACGGGCTGATCAGCACCAGGAGGTCACCCATGGTCCCGGTCTGGTGCATCACCGAGACGGGCTGCTCTTCGCCGACGGGATCGACGACGGTGGGCTGGTAGGTGGGCTCGAGTGCGCCGAGCACGTGGTGGAATTGGCTGGCGAACGTGTTGACCCGCCGCACCGCTTGGAATGCGGCGGTGCGTGAGCCATCCGGTAGGACCGGGCAGTCGTTGGAGCCGGTCGGCGTGAGGAACCCGGCGGGTTGATCGGCGGCGCGGCCCGCGGTGTGGCCGGGTGTCACGCCGTGAAAGAACGGGTCGAGGTTGACCTGAGCCCCGACGCCCATCGCCTGTGCGAGCTGTGTGGTCAGGGCCTGCGGATCGGCGTTTGCGGAGGTGCCCTCGTCCGAGCCTTCGGCGGCTCCGTGGATGGGTTTGGAGAACGGCGTGTAGCCGGTGATCAGCCGCGGCGCTTCGGGCTGGAGGGTGGCGAGCTGCCGGGCGTGGGCGGCGAGCCGGCCTGCGTCGTTCCAGCCCGAGAGGCTGCCGTCGATGGGCTGCCAGAGGTTGTTTGTGTTGAGGATCGGGACCTCGATGCCGTTCTCCCGGAGGTAGCGGACGACCTGCCGGAGGTAGCCGTCGTGCTGATCGGGGTGGCGGGCGTACCAGCGGTGCTCGGCCTGAACCGCGAGTACCGGGCCCTGCCCCTGACCCCGGAACCCCCCCGCCGGCCGCCCCGCGGGGTTGCCCAGCCCCGGACGCTTCGGCGGCCGACCCGGCAGCGGCGTGCTCACCTGCAGGTCCGCTACCTGCTTCACCATCTCCCCGAAATACCGGGCCACCGCCTCCATGAACGGCATCGACACCTGCCGCAGCCGCATCACCCCGTCCTTCTTCGTCCCCGAATACCGGAGCACAAACGGCGGCACCCCGCCAAACGACCAACCCCCACCCACCACCGGCCCCGCACGCAGCGTCACCCAGAACCCCTCCTCCGCCAGCAGCTCGACGAACCCCCGCAGATCGCGGTCCCCCGCGAAATCGAACCGCCCCGGCTCACGCTCGTGCTCCGACCACACCGGCACCACCTCCACCGTGTTCAGCCCCGCGTCCCGCGCCGCCCGCACCCGGTCCCGCCACAGCCCCCGCGGCATCCGCAGGTAGTGCATCGTCCCCCCCACCAGCCAGACACGCTGGCCGTCGACCGAGAGGGTTTGTCCATCGAAACTGACCGTGGCCATGGCGGGGCTTTCTGCAGGCGTAACAAAAAACGGCCCGAAGACCGCTTGTGGCGAGATGCCCGCCGCCGGATACCGGGTCAGCGGGCGCGGGCCATAACCTAGGCGTGCTGCTGGGCCAAGGCAATTTGCCGAGGATTTCCCAGCCTGGGCCAAATCAGGAGGTAGACTTACGCCATGGCAGCGGCAGGGACGCGAGGTCTGCACGGGCTCACCATCTTGATGCTTATCGCACTGGTCGGCTGCGTCGGCAGGGTGGATCGTCTCGACCAGCACGCGGCAGACCTCATCGAAGAACGCTCTCGGCTCACGCTCGGCCAGCCCTCCGAGCCGCTCGATCGCATCGTCCCGCCCAGCGAACGCGTCGCTCCTGGCGATGCCGCCTACCGCTATTCCCCCCCCACCAACAACCCCCCCGCCGACCAGCTCCCAGCCACCACCGCCCCGCCCGAGACCCGAAACGCCTACGCCCAGACCCAACGCGACACCGACGCCATCGCCGCGGACCAGCCCGGCCCGCCCCTGCAGCTCGACCTCTCCGCGATCCTCGCCCAGGCCATCGCCACCGCGCCCGACTACCGCTCCGCCCGCGAGTCCCTGCTGCTGACCACCCTCAGCCTCATCGTTGAACGCCGTGACTGGGGCCCCCGCTTCTTCGACACCCTCTCGACCACCCTCGTCGGCGACCCCGAAGACGGCTCCTACGAGCAGGCCCTCACGCTGGTCAACGAGTTCGGCGTCACCCAACGCCTGCCCTCCGGCGGCAGCGTCTCCGCTTCCGCCCTGGTCAACTACACCACCCTGCTCCGTGAGAACGCGCTCAGCGGCGAGGACGAAGACCAGTCCGCCTCGCTCCGCTTTGGCTTCAACCTGCCGCTGCTCCGCGATGCCGGGGTTATCGCCCGGGAAGACCTCATCCAAGCCGAGCGAGATCTCGTTTATCAAGTCCGCACCTTCGAACGCTTCCGCCGCTCGTTCTTCGTCGACATCGCCAACACCTACTTTGACCTGCTGCGTCGCCAACGCGAGCTCGACAACCGGCGTCGTCAGCTCGAGTCGCTGCAACGCCTCGCCGACCGGTTCAACGCCCTCGCCGAGGCCGGCCGTGAACCGCTCTTCGAGGCCGAACGCTCCGAGCAGCAGGTGCTCTTCGAGCAGTCGAACCTTGTCAATGCCGTCGAGGACTACGAATCACGGCTGGACAGCTTCAAGCTCACCCTCGGCATCCCCACCACCCGCGACATCGTGATCCTTGCCTCGGACTTCGAGGTCCCCGAGCCCACGCTGAACCCGGTCCAAGCGGTGCAGACCGCCCGCCAGCTCCGCCTCGATCTGCAGACCCGACAGGACCGTATCGACGATGCCGCTCGCGCCATCGCCAACGCCCGAAATCAGCTCCAGGCCGACCTCGATCTGTCCGGCAGCCTGACTGTCCCCACCGACTCCGATGACAACACGCCCGGGTTCGACCTCGACGTCCCCGACACGAACTACTCGATCGGTGCGACCCTGTCCCTGCCGCTCGACCGCCTGGACGAGACCGCCGCACTCCGGCGTAGCCTGATCAACTACGAGCGGGTCCGGCGTGACACCCGGGTCTTCTCCGACCGGGTCGCCCTCAACGTCCGCTCCGCGATCCGCAACATCCGCCAGGCCCGCTTTGATCTCGACCTCCAGGACCGGAACATCCAGCTCGCCGAACGCCGCGTCCTGGGCGTCCGGCTCCGTGAACGCACCCTGGGTCCCCGCGATGTCATCGAAGCCCAAGCCGACCTCCTCGAAGCCCGCCTGCGGCGCGACACCGCGGTGGCAAACCTCCAGCAGAGCGTCCTCGACTACCTGCTCGAAACCGGCCAGATGCGTGTGGCCCCCGACGGTTCCTGGCAAGCCCCCATCCGGCTTCAGCCGATAGTCCCTCAAGCTGCCCCCAAACCCGTCAAACCCGCCAATCCCGCCGCTCCGCTCCCCGAGGACAGCGAATAGTTCTGCCGCAGCCCCGTTAACGCCTATCATTTGAGTGCATTATGACTCGCGACCCGGCTACCCCCCCACCCGACCAGCTCCCCGCGCCGCCCCAAGGCCCCGGTGGATGGTCCACCCCACTAACCCTGATCGTCTGCGCGGGGGTCGCGCTAACGGTCGCCCTGGTCTTCGTTCTGGGGTCAGGCGACGGTGGCGATGCGCAGGCCGCGATCGAAGCCGACCGCGACGACTGGTTCAAAGTCCAACGCAAGGATCTAGACCTGACCGTGACCGCTTCGGGCGAACTCGACAGCAGCCAACGCGTCGAAGTGCGCTCCCTGGTCTGGGGGCGTCCCGAGATCGAATGGGTGATTGAAGAAGGCACAGTCGTCGCCGCGGGCGATCCGCTGTTCCGTCTCAATAGCGAAGAGGTTGAGAAATGGCACCAGGAAGAACTGCTCCGCGTTAGCCGGGCCCGCGCCGACCTCATCTCCGCCGAGCGTGACCTTGCCATCGAGGAGAGCAACGCCGAGTCGTCTCGACGCAACGCCGAGGTGACCGTTGAGCTGATCGAGCTGGACCGCGACAAGTGGTTGTATGGCGAGGTCCCGCAGACGCGACGCGATCTCGAACTCCGGCTCAAGAAGGCTGAGCGTGAGCTCACCCGCGCCAAGCGGGATCTTGAGCTGTCCAAAGAGCTGCACGACGAGAAGTTCATCAGCCTCAACGAGCTGGAAGACGCCGAGATCGCCTTCATCCAGGCCGAGGACACCCTCAAGACGGCGCAGCTCGATATCCAGATCTTCGAGGACTACACCTTCCGCCGCGAAGAGCAGAAGTTCTCCAGCGACCTGGACCAGAAGCGGTCGGACCTCAAGCGTTCGGTCGACCGCAACAACTCGAAGCTCGAACGCCTCAAAGCCGACATCAAGGCCAAGCGTGAGGCCCTGGTCCTCCGCGAGCGGCGCCTCGGCCAGCTCGATCGGCAGCTCCACAATGTCGAGGTGGAAGCACCGGTCGCGGGCACGGTGATTTACAGGACCTCGGTGGGCTCGAGCTGGCAACGACGACGCCCGATCGCACCGGGGCGTTCGGTCCGTGAGAACGAAACGATCATCTACCTGCCGGACATGTCCCGTATGACCGCGGTCCTGAAGGTGCACGAGGCGCGGATCCAGGAGGTCCGGCCCGGGATGCAGGTCGAGGTGCTCATTGATGCCCGGCCCGACACACCGGTCCCCGCCAATATCGTCGAGGTGAGCACGACCGCGGAGTCCGATGGAGGCCGACAGGCCCTCCGGCAGTACCGCGTTATCGCTGAGCTCCCGCCCGGCTTCGACGATTCGCTGAAGCCCGGCATGAGCTGTCAGGGGACCATCTTCACAGGCAAAGTCGAGGACACGCTCGTTATCCCGGTGCAATCGGTCTACAGCGAAGGCCCGCACCAATTCGTTTATGTATCGGCGGGTGATGGCCGCGTGCAGCGTCGGCTGATCAAGATCGGCCCCGCCAGCAGCACCCTCGTCTCGGTGGCCGAAGGGTTGAGCGAAGCGGACCTAGTGCTGCTGCGTGCCCCACGACCCGGCGAGGCCCTCCCTGAAGAGCCGTTCCCCGAGGTCCCGGTAGCCGTCTCGCCCGGCCCGATTGATCCGGTCCCGGCTGAGCTGGAAGACCCGGTCACCGAAGACCCCAACGCGCTGCCCCCTCAACTGGCGGAGCCCGCCGGCGACCAGCCCCAGCGCCGACAGGGAAAACGGCCGACCAATACTCCCGACACGACACCCGTTCTTGAGGCCAAACCCGCGGTTACTGCTACGCCCCCGAAGACCGGCAAGCCTACGATCCAGCCATGAAGCTGCTGATCATTGCTTGCTCCCTCAACCCCGACAGCCGATCCACCGTGCTCGCCAGCCGTTTGGCTCAGCTCGCCGAAGGCGCGGAAGCCGCACCCTTGAGCTCCGACGGCGGGGCGCCACCGACGCAGCTCGAGACCGAATTGTTTGACCTTCGACACCGCCCGTTGCCGGTGTGTGATGGTGTGAGCGCGTACGGTGACCCCAATGCCCGCGCCCTTGCGGAGGCGGGGCAACAGGCCGACGCGGTCCTGCTCACCACCCCGGTTTACAACTACGACGTCAACGCCGCCGCCAAGAATGCGGTGGAACTCGCCGGCCGCAACTGGTCGGGCAAGCCGGTCGGCTTCGCCTGTGCCGCCGGTGGCAAGTCCAGCTATATGTCCGTCATGGGGCTTGCCAACAGCCTGATGCTCGACTTCCGTTGTCACATCGTGCCGCGTTTTGTCTACGCCACTGCCGACGACTTCGGCGACGCGGGCACCCCGCTCCCCGCGCTCGACCAACGCCTCGGCGAACTCCTCTCCGCAACAACCCGATTGGCCTTGGGGCTCCGCCTGACGGACCAGGCCGTCCCTTCCCCGGCCTGATCGAACCTCCACCGCATCGGCACGCCGCCATTCATCGCCTGACCAACAGGTATCCTTTGCGGGATGCCCGACACCACCGTCACCCCCCCGCCCCCCGATGCCGCGCTGCCCGACCCCTATCCCGTCCAGCCGATCGGGCCCTTCTCCACGCACCTCAGCCCGCCCGGGTCCAAGTCGCTCACCAACCGCGCCCTGCTGATCGCCGCCCTCGCCGACGGTCCGTGCACGCTCACCGGCGTCCTGTTTGCCGATGACACCCGCGTTATGCTCGACGCCCTCGAGAGCCTGGGCTTTGCGCTCACGGTCGATGAATCCGCCGCCACCGTCACCATCCAAGGCCGCCACGGGCGTATCCCCGTCGATGCCGCGGACCTGTTCCTCGGCAACGCCGGCACCGCCACCCGTTTCCTCACCGCCGCCCTCGCCCTGGGCCGCGGCACCTACACACTTGACGGCATCCCACGCATGCGCGAACGCCCCATCGGGCAGCTCGTCGATCCCCTCCGTGAGCTTGAAGCCGTCATCGACTACAACGCCAGCCCCGGCTATCCCCCCCTGACTATCCACGGCAATGGCGGTCTGCCCGGCGGAGAGATCACCCTCAGGCCCACCCTCAGCTCGCAGTTTATCTCCGCCCTGCTCATCGCCGCACCACACTTCGACGAGGGCCTCACCCTCCGCTTCCGCGGCGAGATGACGTCCCTGCCGTACGTCAAGATGACCCTCAAACTCATGGAGCATTTCGGGGTTAAGCCGTCGTTCAAACGCGACGCCAACGGTGATCCGTACATCCGCGTCCGCCCCGACCAATACACCGCCACCGACTACGCCGTCGAACCCGACGCCTCCAACGCGTCCTACTTCCTCGCCGCCGCGGCCGCCCTTCCCGGGTCCGACTGCACCATCGACCACCTCGGCTCACGGTCACTCCAAGGCGACGCCGAGTTCTGCGATCTGCTTGGCCGGATGGGCTGCACCGTGACCCAGAAGCTCGAGTCCACCCATGTCGCCGCGCCGCCCGACGGGAAACTGCTGGGCATCGACGCCGACCTCAACCGCATGCCCGACATGGCCCAGACCCTCGCCGTCCTGGCCCTTTTCGCCGAAGGCCCCACCACCCTCCGCAACATCGGCAACCTCCGCGTCAAAGAGACCGACCGCCTCGACGCCCTCGAGACCGAGCTCGCCAAGCTCGGGGCGACCGCCATGACCCTCGGCGACGACCTCACCATCCATCCACCCCCCGGGAATGAGCTGACCGCCGACGACCAATCCCCCGTGTTGATCGAGACCTACGACGACCACCGCATGGCGATGTCCTTCGCCGTCGCCGGCCTCCGTCACCCCGGCATCCACCTCGCCGACCCGGCCTGCGTCAACAAGACCTATCCCACCTTCTTCGACGACCTCGCCAAGCTCACCCCGCGTAACTGATTCAACCCCAAAGCCCACAGATGGCGAAGCCTGCTGTGGGCTCCCGCATCGCCGATGGACCTCACCCTCGACATCCCGCTCCGCTTCCCTCACCGCGTGGCTTTCACCGAACGCGCCTTTGAGCCAGGAAACCCCCTCCTGGCGGACATCCTCACGCCCCTGGTCGCCTCGGACCCGGATGCCCCGTCCAAGGTCTTGGTTGTCGTCGATCAGTCTGTCGCCCACGCCTTTCCCGCCCTTCAGCCCGACCTCACCGCTTACCTCCAAAGCCACCAAGTCCCTACACCGGTTGCGTTCCGGACGCTGCCCGGCGGTGAGGCGGTGAAGTCCGACCTGTCCAACCTCGAATCCCTCCTGGCCGACCTGCAGCGGCACGCGCTGTGCCGCCACTCGGTTGTCCTCGCCATCGGCGGCGGCGCGGTCCTCGACACCGTTGGCTTTGCCACGGCCGTCACGCACCGCGGCCTCCGCCTCGTCCGGATGCCCACCACTACACTCGCCCAGGGCGACTCCGGCGTCGGCGTCAAGAACGCCGTCAACATGTTCGGCTCCAAGAACCTCATCGGCACCTTCGCCGTCCCCCACGCTGTCCTCAACGACCGTGAGTTCCTCACCGCACTCCCCGACGCCGCCTGGCGTGACGGTCTTGCCGAGGTCGTCAAGGTCGCCATCCTTAAAGACCCCGATCTCTTTGACACCGTCGAAACACGCGCCGACGCCCTCGCCCGCCGCGAACCCGGCAGCGACGCCGGCCTCTGGGAACGTTCCGCCGAACTCCACCTCCGACACATCGCCGAGGGTGGCGACCCCTTCGAGATGACCTCCGCCCGCCCCCTCGACTTCGGGCACTGGTCCGCCCATAAGCTCGAGGAACTGTCGAATCACGAGCTCTCCCACGGCCACGCCGTCGCCATCGGGCTTGCCCTCGACACCCACCTCGCCGCCGAACTTGACCTCCTTCCCCTCACCACCGCTGACCGGATCACCACGCTTCTCGCCCGCCTCGGTTTCCCACTCCACCACCCCCTGCTCCAACACCCCGAACTCCCCGATGGCCTCGAAGCCTTCCGCCAACACCTCGGCGGCCAACTCACCCTGACGCTTCCAGTCGCGATCGGCGAGCCCGTCGAAATCCACGAGGTCTCCGGCGAAGCCCTCCAACGGGCGCTCGCCAAACTCCAAACCTACGCCGCCCAAGCCACACCACGCGACGCCTAGCCCTACGCTTGCCGTATGCAGGCCGCGCCCGCCACACCCTCATCAAGCCCCGTGCTCGCCATCGCGGCGGACATCAAGCTGGCCCACAGCGTTTTTGCGCTGCCGTTTGCGCTGCTCGCCGCTGCCCTCGCCTATGCCGCCGCGCCCTCAATGACCATGCAGCAGGCGTTGCTTGCCTTGATGGCGGTGGTAGGGTGCATGGTCTGCGCCCGCACCTACGCGATGACGCTCAACCGCCGGCTCGATGCCGCCATCGACGCGCAGAATCCCCGCACCGCAACACGAGCCATCCCCGCCGGCCGTGTGAGCAACCGCCAGATGTCGATCGCTGCCGGGCTCAGCGCCGCGGGCCTCGTCCTCGGCGCAGCCGCGTTTTGGCCCATCCTCAACAACCCCTGGCCGCTCGCCGCATCCCCCCTGGTCCTGCTCGTCCTCGGCATCTACCCGCTGACCAAGCGTGTCACCTGGCTCTGCCACGCCGTGCTCGGCCTCGCCCTCGCGCTCTCGCCCCTCGCCGCCGCCCTCGCTATCCACCCGCCATCACTCGCCGCGTCCTGGCCCTGGTGGCTCGCGGCCGGCGTCCTCGCCTGGGTCGCCGGCTTCGACATCCTCTACGCCCTCCAAGACGTCGCCACCGATCGCCGCGACGGCGTCTACTCGCTTCCCGCCTCGCTTGGCGTCCGCCCCGCGCTCTTCATCAGCCGGGGCCTCCACCTCGCCTCCGCCTTCCTCTTCCTCGAGGCCGGGCTCAAGAACGAACGTCTGGGCTTCTACTACCTCGCCGCCGTCTGCGTCACCGTCCCCGTCCTCATTCTCGAACACTTCCTCACCGCGACCGGCAAGACGGACAAGCTCCCGATCGCGTTCGGCACCCTCAACGGCATCATCGCGATCCTCCTTGGGATCGCGGGTGCCGTGGATCTCATCCTTACCGTGTAATGGGTGACGCGAAGCGTCCCGATCACACCGCCGCGGGCACCGCTAACAGCTCGCGGTCGATCGCCTCCGCCACCCGTGCCACCCTCGGCATCAGGTCGATGAACGTGCCCGGGTCGAGCGATTGTGCCCCGTCGGTCAACGCGTGCGGCGGGTCCGGGTGCACCTCGATCGCCAAGCCATCCGCACCGGCGGCGACGGCGGCGAGCGACATCTGCGGCACCAGCCGGGCGTGCCCCGTGCCGTGCGACGGGTCGGCCACCACCGGCAGGTGCGTGCGTTCGTGCAGCTCCGGGATCACCGATAGCGACAGCGTGTTCCGCGTGAACTTCTCGAACGTCCGCACGCCCCGCTCGCACAGGATCACGTTCGGGTTCCCCGCGGCCAGGATGTACTCCGCCGCCTGCAGGTATTCGTCGACCGTCATCGACATGCCGCGCTTGAACAGCACCGGCTTGTCCGTTCCCCGCCCCACCGCGTCGAGCAGCCGGAAGTTCTGCGCGTTCCGTGTGCCGATCTGCAGGCAGTCGGCGTACTTCGCCACCAGCTCGACATCGTCACTGTCGACCACTTCGGTCACGATCGGAAGCCCCGTTGCTTCCCGCGCTGCGGCCAGCAGCTTCAAGCCTTCTTCGCCCATGCCCTGGAAGGCGTACGGGTTGGTCCGAGGCTTGAACGCCCCGCCCCGAAGCGCGTGTGCGCCCGCCGCCTTCACCGCCTTCGCCGCCGCCATGATCTGCTCTTCGGTCTCCACCGAGCACGGCCCGCCGATTACCGCGACCGCGTTGCCCCCGATCACACACGACTCGCCGATTGTGACCGGCGTCGTCCCTTCGTGCGCATCGTGCCTAGCCGCCAGCTTGTACGGCTTGAGCACCTTCATGATCCGGTCCACGCCGGGCGCTTGCTCGAGCACGGTGCCGTCCTTCTTCCGGTCGTCGCCGATGACCGCGACCACCGTGAGGTCGGTCCCGATGATCGGGTGCGGCTTGAGCCCCAGCTCACGCACCAGGTCCTGCACCGCCTGCACCTGGGCCTCGGTCGCGTCGGCTTTCATCACAACAATCATGGGTCGGGTCCTCTTTAAGAGCGGGCGATCGAGTCCAACCTCTCCATCGGAACAATACCCCTCGATTCAGGAGCGGACCCACTCAAAGTTCAAGAGATTTTCGGGTCTCCAACCCGCCCCGACTTACGCGCAACCGTCATGCCGCGAGTCGGCACTTGCCGATGGGTCAGACGGACCGGGCCAACACAGTCATGCGGGCGAGAGGACTCGAACCTCCACGGGTGTTACCCCAACAGAACCTAAATCTGTCGCGTCTGCCAATTCCGCCACGCCCGCGGCGAAGCACGGAATGTACCCCCGGATCCGCCGACCCGCCATCGCTAAACCGCAAACGGCTCCGCAGCGGCGCATACCTCCGCCAGGTATGCGTCCTGGTCCTTCGCCCAGTGCGCTTCGCTGAACACCTCGACCTCCGACAAGCCGGTGAACCCCGTGGTTTGCACCATGCGCTGGATGCCCGCGATGTCGATGCACCCCTCGCCCATCAGCCCGCGGTCGGTCAGGAGGTGGCGCGTATCGACCCGCCAGTCGCAGATGTGGAACCCCAGCAGCGTCCCCTGCTCGCCCGCCAGCGCGATCTCCTGCCCGAGGTCCGGGTCCCACCAGACGTGATACACATCCACGGCGATACCGACCGACGGGCTCTGCAGCGATTCACAGACCGCCCGCGCCTCGGCCATCCGGTTGATGCATGATTTGTCCGCTGCGTACATCGGGTGCAACGGCTCGATGCTCAGCTTCACGCCCACCGCCTGGGCGTGGTCCACGCAGGCTGCGATCCCGTCCGCCACCTGTCGCCGCGCTTCGGCCAACGGCATCCCCGGCACCGCACCCACCACCAGCACGAGCTGCTCGGCACCCAGCGCCGCCGCCTCGTCCAGCATCACCTTGTTGTGATCGATCGCCGCCTTGCGCTTGGCCGGATCCCCTGCCGGGAAGAAACCTCCGCGGACATACGCCGGCACAGCAAGCCCCGAGTCCTGGACGATCCGCACCGCCTCGTCGAGCCCGCAGCCGCCCTCCTCCTCGGCAACGACGTTCCGCCAGACACTCATCCCCCCTACGCCATGCTGGACAAAATTCGCGCAGCACGTCTTCAAGTCCCACGGCTTGTGGGTCATCGTGTGGATCGCGATCCGCGACAGGTCACTCATGGTTTACCTCAGAGCGCGGGCACGTCGACCCAGCGCTTCTCCTTCCACGACTGCATGCCAAGCTCCGCCAGCTGCACACCCTTGGCCCCCTCACGCAGCGACCAGGGGAACGGCTCGTCGAGTGCGACGTGCCGCAGGAACATCTCCCACTGCACCTTGAACGCGTTGTCGTATTCGATGTTGTTCGGGACCTGCTGCCAGCCGTCATAGAAGTCGATCGGCTGCGGGATATCCGGGTTCCACACGGGCTTGGGCGTCTCGGCGGCGGACTGCACCATGACCTCGCGGAGCCCAGCAACCGCCGAGCCCTTGGTGCCGTCGATCTGGACGGTGAGCAGGTCGTCGCGGCGGACGCGGGTGCACCACGACGAGTTGAACTGGCACATCGTGCCGTCCTCGAGCAGGAACATCGCGTAGGCCGAGTCGTCGGAGGTCGCGTCGTAGACGTTGCCGGACTCATCACGGCGTTTGTCGAGGTCGGTGTTGCCGTGGGCGACCAGCGACTTGATCGGGCCGAAGAGGTTCTCGATGACATACTGCCAGTGGCAGAACATGTCGATCATGATGCCGCCACCGTCCTCGGCCCGGTAGTTCCAGCTGGGGCGTTGGGCGGGCTGGTCGAGGTCCATGCCGGTGAAGACCCAGTAGCCGAACTCGCCGCGGACGCTGAGGATGTCGCCGAAGAACCCGAGCTCCTTGAGCATCGCGACCTTGCGGAAGCTGGGCAGCCAGAGCTTGTCCTGCACGACGCCGTTCTTCTTACCGGCAGTCTCGATCAGCTCGGCAAGCCGGAGGGCTTCCTTGGTTTCGGTCGCGGTGGGCTTCTCGCAGTAGACCGCCTTGATCGTGTCGGAGGCGGCGGCCATCTCGAGGAAGCCGGCCCGTTGCAGGGTGCCCGAGGCGTCGAAGAAGACCTCGTAGTCGCCGTGCTTGCCTGCGATCGCGCCGGCGACGTCGGTGGTGTACTTGTACGGCTCGCCGATCGCACCGGGGCCATGTGCTTCGGCCAAGGCCTTGAGCTTGTTTTCGTTTCGGCCGGTCAGGATCGGATCCGGCATCAAGGTGAGGTCGGGCGACACGCGGACGCCGCCCTGCTCGATAGTGGCAGTAACCGAGCGGATGAGGTGCTGGTTAGTGCCCATGCGTCCGGTGACGCCGTTCATCACGATGCCGATACGTTGAGTGGTCATGAGGGGGTTCCTTTCACGCATAAGGATCCCGCAAATGGTCGGTCAAGACAGCCCGTGTTTACGCCAGAGTGATTAGCGCATCTAGACACGTCGGCACTTTCGGATCTTACATCCGAGTGGGGTCGTTTCGGTAAGCCTGTGGGGTCTGGCCGGTCTGCTGCTTGAACCAGCGGGTGAACGCTGGGGGCGAGGGAAACCCCAGGGCCAGCCCGATATCCCGGACGCTGCGGTCGGGGTCGGCGAGGAGCTGCTTGGCGGCACGGGCACGCCGGGCATTGATGAACGCCAGCGGGGTGCAGCCCATGACCGCCTTGAACCGCCGGGCGAAGTGCCGCGTAGACACGTGACTAAGGTCCGCGAGCTCGGACAACGCCGGTGGGTCATCGAGCCGGTTGTCGATCAGCTCAATCAGCTGGCCCAAGGGCAGACGCTCGTCAGGGCGGGAGCCGGTCAGGATGGCCTCGCTGGTCAGCTGGGTGCCGGCTGAGGTGACCGAATCGGCTGTGGGCCAGAGCGCGATGACACGGGAAACCGCAGAAAGCAGAAGCGTATTCTCCCCCGCTTGAGCCTCATGAAGCCGAACCAGCTCGTCGAACGCACGCTGCAGAGCCGATGGCGGGGGCTGGTCCGTAAGCAAGCTGGGGAAGAGGCGGGAAAACGGTGCGTCGCGTCGTTCTCGGACGGCAAGCTTCAGGTGGTAGACGTGGCCGTTGCCCCGGTCGGGTTCGAGGGTGTAGCCGTGTGGCGTGCCGGGGGGTGTGGTCATCATCGAGCAGCGGCGAAGTGGGTGTTGGGTGTCCCGGATCGCTGCCCGGCCACCGCAACGCACCATCAGGTCAAACTGCAGCATCCAGGGGTGTCGGTGGGTGTCGATCGACAGGGGCCGTTGGAGCGGGTGGTGAGTAATCTGTTCGACGGTGGTCCGGCCATCAAAGAGCGACCCGCAGAGGTCGCGAAGATCTGATTCGATCGCTCGTGCCATAACAGATATTACCGAATCCAGACACACGATGTCTGGAAAAGAATGGGCAAGATGGGTGATGCAGACTACTTTTCGGTATTGAGGTCAACATGCTGAATATCGATACAAAACTTGAACCCACCCAACTGGTTGATGCGTCGGTCCGTGTGGCGGAGCTAGCGGCGGCGAAGGCTCGTACGATCGATCGGGTGTGGGATCCGGCTAAGGGGACGCCGGTCTTCACCGTGCAGGGCCGGTACACCACGCGTGGCTGGACGGAGTGGACGCAGGGCTTCGTTTACGGCTGCATGATCCTTGCGGGTGACATGCTCCGTGACGAGAAGCTGGTGGAGCTAGGCCGACGCCGGACGATCAATCAGATGCTTCCGCACGTTACACACACGGGTGTGCACGACCACGGGTTCAACAACCTATCGACCTACGGCAACCTGTTGCGTCTGCTTAAAGAAGGCCGCGGGGCGTACGACGGCTGGGAAGAGCTGGCGTACCGCAACTCGATCGCTGCATCGGGCGCGGTGCAGGCGTCGCGTTGGTCCGGTACGGCCCCAGTGGATTCGGAGCTGACCGCTCACGCCCCGGCCTTGGGCTACATCTACTCGTTTAACGGCCCGCACTCGCTGTTCATTGACACGATGCGGACGACGCGGATCCTGGGGGCGGCTTGGCGGCTCGGGCATACGCTGATGCACGAGGGTGACCGGGCGGTGGACCTCCTGAAGCGGTCGGTGCTGCACGGGTTGACGACCAGCCAGTACATCGTCTTCCACGGGGCCGGTGCCGATGCGACGGCCCCTTACAACGAGAGCCATTACAACGTCGCGGGGCGGACGGCGCATGAGGGCACGTTCAACCGTAACGACGGTGCGTTTCGCGCCCGTGCGACGCAGCAGGGGTATTCGCCATTTTCGACCTGGACGCGGGGCCTGGCGTGGGCGATGTGTGGGTATGCCGAGGAGCTGGAGTTCTTCGACACGATTGATGCTGCAGATTTCAAGAAGTCGGTGGGGCTGACGAAGAGCGCGGTCATGAAGGTGTACCGTCGCAACGCGATCGAGACCTGCGAGCATTACCTGAAAGACATCGCGTGTACCGATGGCGTTTGCTATTGGGACGACGGCGGACCGGGGCTTGCGCAGATGCCTGGCTGGGCCGACCGCCCTGCCGATCCGTTTAACGAATACGAGCCCGTGGACAGCTCTGCTTCGGCCATCGCCGCCCAGGGCCTGATCCGGCTGGGGCGACACCTTGGCGGTCGGCGTGGCGATCGGTACGTCAGCGCAGGGCTGACGATCGCCCGGACGCTGTTTGACGAGCCTTACCTCTCGACCAAGCGGGGGCATCAGGGGCTGCTGTTGCACACCATCTATCACTGGCCCAACCGCTGGGACCATGTGCCCGCGGTGGCTTCTGTGGCCTTTGGCGAAAGCAGCATGTGGGGCGACTATCACCTGATCGAACTGGCCCACCTGATCGCCCGCATGGGCAAGCCGCGGACGTTTGGGGCGTACCCCACGTTCTTCACCGGGATGGGCCCCAAGGACTAAAGCAGAAAGGCTCGTTGCATGTCGGATTCGCGGAGAGTTGCGTTGGTGACAGGCGGGGGCCGGGGGATCGGGCTGGGGATCGCCAAGGCGCTGGCGGCTGAGGGGTTTGATGTCGCGTTTAGTGGCCGGAAGGGCGCGGCGGAGGTGGGTGCGTCGGTCGAGGCGATCCGAGAAGCGGGGGATGGCGCAGCGCGTGTGCTGTATGTGCAGTCGGACGTTGCGGACGCGGCGGGGCGTGAGGCGTTGGTGTCGGCAGTGGAGGCCGAGTTCGGCGCGTTGCATGTTCTGGTGAACAACGCAGGGGTGGCGCCGGATATACGGGCCGACATGATGGAGGCCACCGAGGCGAGTTTTGATCGGCTGATCGATATCAACCTGAAAGGGCCATACTTCCTGACCCAGCGGGTGGCGCAGTGGATGAAACGCCAACACGAAGCGGACGCGGGCTTCCGGGGCAGCGTGATCTATGTCGGTTCGATCTCCGCCACGGTGGTGAGCACCAACCGCGGCGACTACTGCATCAGCAAAGCGGGCATCGCGATGTCGGCCCAGCTCTGGGCGGCCCGGCTGGCTGACTTCGGCTGCTCGGCATACGAAGTTCGGCCGGGCGTGACGGCCACGGATATGACCTCCGGCGTCAAAGAGAAATACGACCGGTTGATCGCTGAGGGGCTCACGGTTGAACCGAGGTGGGGGTTGCCGGAGGATGTCGGGTCTGCCGTGGCGGTGTTGGCGACGCGGCGTCTGCCCTACGCCCCGGGTCAGGTGATCCATGTCGATGGCGGCCTGACTATGCAGCGCCTCTGAGGACGCAGCCGATCCGTCCGCGGTGTAATCCATGATTGAGAGCGAGAGCCCAGCCAACCCAGGTAGACCTGCCCGACCGCCGCTTCGGCTGGGCGTGGCTGGCGTCAACGGTTACGGGGGCTTGGTGCTTGATGCCGTCGAGAAGCTGGGTGCGACGCTTCGGAATCCGATCGAGACTGCAGCGGTGTTTGAGGCGATGCCCGAGCGAGCAACGGATCGCCTGGAGCAGCTCCGCGGATCAGGCGTCCGGGTGTACGCAGAGTACCGCCAGATGCTGGATGATCCGTCTTTGGACGCGGTTTGGCTGCCGGTCCCGATCCACCTTCACCTGCCGATGACGCGGGAGGCGTTGCGGGCGGGCAAGCCGGTGATGTGCGAGAAGCCGGCGGTTGCATCGATGGCGGAGCTTGACGCGATGATCGCCGAGCGCGACGCGTCGGGGTTGCCGTTGTTGATCGGGTTCCAAGAGGTGTACTCACCGCTGACGCGCACGCTCAAGCAACGGCTGCTCGACGGGGTGATCGGTGAGGTGGAGCGGGTGAGTGTGCGGGCGTGCTGGCCGAGGCATTCGGGGTATTTCGGGCGGAACAGCTGGGCGGGTCGGCGGGAGATCGACGGCAAGCCCGTACACGACAGCCCGCTGTCGAATGCACTGGCACACTTCGTCAACCTAAGCCTTCTGTTTGCGGGGGTCGACGGGCTGGAGCGGTCGGCGATGCCGTTGGAGCCGAGGGTATCGCTGTACCGGGCGAACCCGATCGAGAACTTCGATACAGTGACGCTGGCGTGTGCGACCGAGGCCGGACCGGAGGTGATGGTCTGGCTGACGCACGCCTGCCAGGAGGGGGTCGAGCCCGTGATCAGGATCGATGGGAGCGGTGGCCGGGTGACGCGGACGTTCACTGAGGTGCGGATTGAGGTGCCGGGTCAATCCGATGAGGTATTGCCGGTCGATGGGAGGAACGTCAGGCCCATGTATGAGGCGTTCGCGGCGGTGTTGAGTGGTGAAGGGAGTCAGGCGTCCATCCTGGCGACGCCGGAGCTGGCCCGCCCGCACACGACGCTGGTCGAGCTGCTCACGCGGTGTCCGATCCAGACGATCCCGGCAGACCGGGTGGAGGCGTCTGTTTTGGACGATGGGCCGGTGCTCCGTTACCTGCCTGGGATCGAGGAGCGCTTTGCTCAGGCTCAGGCGGACAACGAGGCGCCGCTCGACTTGTTGGGCTGAGCGATCGGTTCGGGTTTGCGTAGGCCTTTGCAGAGCTCGATCGGCGGGCTTGTCGTTTCAGCCCAACGCGACCGTTGCCCCGGTTTCTACCGACTCCAGGGCACCGAGTATCAGCTTGAGTGCGGCTCGGCCGGCGTGCCCGTCGACCTCGGGCCGGGTGTCGTTCCGAGCCGCCTGGACGAGGTCCTCGATCCGCACCGTCGGCCCGACCGGGCTTTCCGACAACTCGATCCGACGCTCGCCGCCGGGTTCATGCACCACTAGACAGTTTTGATCAGGGTCGAACCGCACCATCGCCTTGGGCCCGCAGATCACCTCGTTCCACCCGAAGCCTGGGATCTCTTCGGGCATCCCCCAGTTGATGTGGGCCGAGAGCACGTGGCCGTCTGTCATCCGGGTGAGGATCTCTGCCGAGTCGATGCCCAGGTCGTCTTCTTTGATG
Organism: Planctomycetota bacterium; assembly: GCA_038749105.1. Classification (GTDB taxonomy): domain Bacteria; phylum Planctomycetota; class Phycisphaerae; order Phycisphaerales; family Phycisphaeraceae; genus JBCCOW01. Next base: position 12,443 of record JBCDIM010000028.1, on the reverse strand, counting down.
GAGCTCAAACGCGGCTTGCCGCGCCCGAAGACGTGTCCCAGCGCGGAGACCTGCTCGGGTTCGGCACCGGTGAACCATCGGGCGAGGTCAAAGAAGTGGCCCGCCATGTCGTGGACCGGGCCGCCGTTCATCGACCGCCGATGCATCGCGAGCTTCGGACGCACCTCGCGGATGTCCGTGAAACGGATGTATAGAGGCGAGCCCAGCACCCCGTCGTTGATCAACCGCTTGACGGCCACGAACCGTGGCTCGCCGCGCAGCTGGTGGCTAATGACGAGCTTGACGCCGTTTGACTCCGCCGCTTCGATCATCGCGTCGGCGTCGTCCAGGTTCAACGCCATCGCCTTCTCGCAAAGGACTTGGCGTTTGAGCTGGGCGCTGGCGATCGAGATCGGCGCGTGCAGGAAGGCCGGCGTGCAGACACTGACCGCGAAGAGCCCTTCATGCGCGATGGCCTCGTTCCATTCGGCATACGCCGTCGCCCCGTGGGTCTCGGCCAAGCGACCGGCCCGCTCCGCGTCCGGGTCACAGACCGCCACCACGCGTGCGTCTTCACGCATCGCCCAGGCCTTCGCGTGCTGCGTGCCGAGGTCACCACAACCGATCACAGCGATATCCATCACGAGTCTTCTCCGATGCGGGACAGGTGTTCGATCAGAAACCGGCCGTTGTGCGACGCGGCCTCGTCCGGGTCGTTGGCCGTGTCTTGCTCGGCTGTGACCCACAGGTCTTGTTGCTTGCTCGTTTTCAGCCAGTCCCAGACCGGCTGGAAGTCCATCAGTCCTTGCCCGAAATACACCGTGGACATGCCGCCGCGCTCCGCCTCCAGGTAGTCCTTGAGGTGGATGAGGCCGATGCGGTCGCCGAGCTCGTTCAGCAGCGCGGTCAGGTCGGCACCGGCTTTGGCGGCCCAGCCCAGGTCCGGGCCGAAGCCGAGCGACGGGTCCGCGACGTTCAGCAGGCGATCGAAGATGCGGCGGTTGTCGAGGAATTCCCAGTTGTGGTTGTGGTACAGCAGGCGGACCCCGCGGTCCGCGCAGCGCTTCGCCGCTTCGTTCAGAGCATCGATCTGCCGGTCGAGTTCGTGGTCGTCGGGCTCGTTGAGCCCGGAATACATGAGGTATTTCACCCCGAGCGTGTCGAGGTAGTCGATGGCCCGATCCAGCTCGGCGCGTTCTTGCGATGCCTGCCCGGTGTCGGCGAGGTTGCCCCCGATGTGGCTGGCGGTGAGCGTGAGGCCGTGCTTGTCGAGCAGTTCGGCGGCCACTTCTGCAGGGACTTGGCCTAAGCGCCGAAAGCCGATCTCGAGGCCCGCAAAGCCCGCGGCCTTGGCGGTCGCGAAGATCGCGTCGAACCGTTCGTGCTGCGGGTCTCCCCAGGTGATGGTCTGTAAGGCGGGTCGGTGCATTATTGGAATCCTTCTCGAAGAAGCAGCGCGGCGCCGCTGAACATGAGCAAGACGCACACGCCGACACGGAACTGTCGACGGTTGAGCCGACGTGCGGTCATATCGGCCAGCCACGTGACCGGCAGCGCGATCGCGCCGGCGAGTGCGGACAGGGCGAGCTCGGTCTCGCCGATGGACCCCATCGCGAAGAGTCCGGCCAGGAACGCGGTGTTCGTACACGACCAGAACATCGCGAGCGTTGCCCGGAACGCCGTCTTGTCGGACAGCACGCGCTGGCAGTAGGCGACGAGGACGGTGCCGCCGGACGCGAAGGCTCCGTGCACGATGCCCGCACCCATCGAGGCCAGCACGGTCAGTGCCGGGCGGTGTCTGTGGCTCGATGCCACAGCCTCTCGGAGGTTGAGGGCTCCCGCGACCAGGATCAGCGCGCCGATCAAGGGCATGGCCATCGCGGCGGGCAGGTAGTTCAGGCCGTACACGCCGATCGGGATGCCGGCTCCGGCCCCGAGCAGCATCGCCAGCAGCACCGGCCGGACCACGTCCCGCCGCGTACGCCAGCAGATCAGGTAGGCCTGCAGCGCCCCGACCGCGATCATCACGAGGACCACCCGGTCAAGCTGTTCCGGCCCGTACACCAGCAGCAGCAGCGGCACCGCCAGGAAGCTCGAGCCGAACGTGGCGATCCCGCCCACATAGTGGGTCACGGCGATGATCAGGATGGCGAGGCTGTGCTGCAACATCACGATACGAAAAGAATGTATTGGCCCGAATGTTTCATTCAATGCATAATGGGAACACGGATATGGACGAAAAGAACATCACGGCTTTTTCCGGCTGCCGGGTGTTCCGGTTCAATCACATCCCCGCTCACCGCGATGAGGTGCACGGTCGGTTCGAGACATGCGCGATCAATTACGCCCACGCCGGGGAGATCCGGTGGGCCGTGGATGGCGGTCCGTCGGTCACGCTGCGGGCACCGGTCGCGTTCTGGACCTGGCCGGGCCCGGAGTACCGCTATGCCCCGAAAGGCGGTGCCGACTGGGACCACTACTTTGTCTCGTGGACCGGCGTGCGTAGCCGGGACTGGCAGCGCACCGGACTGCTCCCCCGGGTGCACCCGCGTCGGGCGGTGCAAGCCATCAGTGACCCGGTCGGCATCCAGGCCGCGTTCCGCCGGTTGCACGATGTGCTGGCGGAGTCGCCGAACGACGACCCGCTGGCGGTGCATCTCTTGGAAGGCCTGCTGCTACGCATCCAGCGTCAGCGTCCTCAGGTTGAGCAGGGCTCGCTGATGGGTCGCGTCCAGGCCACGGTGGACGCCGTGTATCAACAGCCTGATCAGCCCTGGGATTTCAATGTCGAGGCTAGGCGTCTGGGGTGTACCGCGGTGCACCTGCGTCGGCTCTGGAAATCACTGGCCGGGTTGTCGCCTGTGGCCTACCTCAACAAGACACGGCTTGACCGGGCCGCCGCCCTGCTCCGTGCGGACCAACTCACGATCGGACAGGTCGCGGCCGAGGTCGGCTATCAGGACGTGGGTTACTTCTCTCGACTGTTCCACCGGGCGCACGGTATGCCGCCGGGTGCGTACCGGCGGGGCTTCCGCGTGGTGGGTTAGCCGGCTACCTCTGCTCGGCGTGCCTGGTGTGGTGGTCACGCCTCGCCGCGTGCGGGGTAGCCTTGGTTGACGATGTAGCTGAAGCCCGCGAGGAGTTCCTGGATCGCGGGACGGGTGAAGGGCATGGTCTGGATGCTCGCGGCGAAGAGCGTGCCGTCGGGCTCGACCACGAAGAGGCCGGGCTCGCTGAAGCGTTCCGGTTCGCCGGCATTGATCCCTCTGGAGACGTAGAGGCCCCAGCTGCGTGCCTCATCGATGCTCAAGCCGTAGGCCATCGGGAGGCGGTCGATGCCCCATTCGTCTCTGCTCTTCTGAGCCCGCTCTTGTGTGTCGCTGCTGATGGCGACCGCCGAGATGCCCAGTTCGTCGAGCGGCTCGAGCTTCTGCTGGATGCTGCGGAGGTAGTTCTTGCAGATCGGGCAGTGGTAGCCGCGGTAGAAGAACAGGAAGGTGAAGTGGCTCGGCTTCGAGGCGTTGAGGGTCCAAGGCCCGCCGTCGAGGGTCGGCAGGCTCAGCGGTGGGACGGCGGTCTGCGGTTTGATCATGGCGGGCCTGGTCTTGGGCGGGGGTGTGCGGCGTCTGCTTACGACACGGGTGGGAAGGCCTCGGCGAGGTGTCGGCGGAACCGGTCGAAGTCGTTCTCGGTGTCGGGGTTCTTCATGACGTCGTGGCAGGCGAAGGTCGGCATCGGCTCCATGCCGAAGAACCGGAAGTTGAGGTGCATGGGCCAGAACAAGTCGTCGAGGCTCTTGCCTTGGAAGAATGTTTGTGTGGGGTCGCCGAACGAGTTGGCGGGGGCGTTGAGCGTGAGCGAGATCAGGTACTTCTTGCCGGTGAGGGTGCCACCGGTGCCGTATTGCCGGGCGGGGTCGCTGCGGGTGCGCCCGTCGCCGTCGCAGAGGCGTCCGTCCATGCCGAACGAGTAGACGAAGTCCATGTACTTCTTGAAGCTCCAGGGCACCCCCATCCAGTTGACCGGCGACTGGAGGAGGATCGCGTCGGCCCAGCGGTGCTTGGCGATCTCGTCGTCGACCTGCCAGTCGTCCTTCATGGTGGTGAGCTGGGTCGTGTAGCCCGAGGCGTTGAGGTGTTCGAGGGCCAGGTCGGTCAGGGCCCCGTTGAGCCGGCCGGTCGAGAATTCGTACGCCTCGTGGGCGTTGATGACGAACACGTTTTTCATCGGGGTGGATTCCATTTCAGGTCACGGGGCTTGCCAGGAGTCACCGGCCGGGTCACCCGACCGATCGGTAGGGTAGCGGTGGCGTCATTGACGGTCAACCGACCGGTCGGTAGTTTGGGCGCATGCGTGAGCAGATCCTCGATGCCGCCGAACGGCTGGTTCAGAATCGCGGGCTCAGTGCCGTGTCGTTCCAGGACCTAGCCGATGCCGTGGGGCTCCGAAAGGCCAGCCTGTTCCACCACATCAAGAACAAGGACGAACTCGGTCGGCTACTGATCCAGCGGTGCGGCAGCAAGCACGGCCCACGCTACGCCGCCGTGATCGAACAGGACACGGACGCCCCGGCCAAGCTCCGAGGGATCGCCAGGCTGTTTGAAAACGACCTGCATGCCGGGGAGCCCTGCCTCATGGCCGCCCTGGGCTCAAGCCTGGACGCGCTGTCTGGGTCTGCGGTCGCCGAACTCGGCGCGGCGGCACAAGTCTCGGTGGCCCGCTTCGCGCTCGTCTTCGCACAGGGGAGACGCGAGGGCTCGCTGGCGTTTGAAGGGTCGGCCGAGGACGCCGCGATGGGTTTTTTTGCGATGCTGGAGGGGCTGCAGACGCTGTGCCGAGCCAAGGGGGATGTATCGTCCTTCGGCCCGTGTGTGGCAACCTACATCCAGGCCGTCACGGTTTCGGAAGGGCTCGCCTGAACGGCGAGGGCGGCGGAGTCCTCTCTGGAAGCGGAGCGGGCGGGATTCGAACCCGCGGTAGCGGTATAACCACTACGACGATTTAGCAAACCGTTGCCTTCAGCCACTCGGCCACCGCTCCGGTGCGACGCATCGCGTCGTGAAGCGTGAGAGTATACCCCCTGCCCGGCGTGTTGCCCGGCGGCGGTCACCGGGTTTGGAGGTTCGTGTTGGCACAGCAGACGGCAATCCACATCCGGCGTCCGGCGGTTTCGGTCCGCCTGGTTGAGGGGCCATTGGGGGTGGATCGCCCCGCGTTGGAGGACAGCGGTGCGGGGGCGGTGGTGCGGTTCGAGGGGGTGGTCCGGCCTGGCGAGGACGGCCGCGGGCTGGAGGCGTTGGTGTATGAGGTCTATCCGCCGATGACGGAGCGGGTCATGCGGGAGCTCGCGGAGAGGGTCCGGGCTGACTTCGGGCTGACCGGGCTAGCGGTCGAGCACAGCGTTGGGCGGGTGCCGGTGGGCTGGGCGTCGTTCCGGCTGGGGGTGGCGGCGGAACACCGGCGGGAGGCGCTGGACGCGATGGATGCGTTCATCGCGCGGATGAAGGCGGAGGTGCCGATCTGGAAGGTGCCGGTGTTTGCGGACGGCGGTGCCGGATGAGCGGGGTGCCGGAGATGATGGAGCCCGTGGAGGCGGTGGCGGCGATGCGGGGGCGGGTCGCTGCGGTTGGGGGGCCGGCCGAGCGGTTGGCGTTGGCGGAAGCGGTGGGCCGGGTGTTGGTCTCGGACCAGTATCCGGACCGGGACAGCCCGCCGTTCGATGCGTCGGCGATGGACGGGTATGCGGTGCGGCTGGCGGAGGTGGGCGGGTTGGCTGAAGGGCAGACGTTGCCGGTGTCGGGCGAGGTGAAGATGGGGCAGGCGCCGCCGGCGATGCCGGGGGGTCACGCGGTGCGGGTGTTCACGGGCGGTGCGGTGCCCGCAGAGGCGGACGCGGTGCTGAAGCGGGAGGACCTGGAGGAGTCAGCGGCGGCGATCGGGCTGCGGGTGCCGGCGGCAACGTTTCGGGACGGGCAGAACATCCGTCGGCGGGGAGAGAACGCGAGCGGGGCGTCGCCGTTCTTGCGGGCGGGATCGTTGCTGACCCCGGCGGGGGCGTCGGCTTGTGCGGCGTTTGGGATTGAAGAAGTCGAGGTGCGTCGGAAAGTGCAGGTGGTGGGGCTGGTGACAGGGGACGAGCTGGTTCGGCCGGGCAATGAGCCGGGGCCGTATCAGCTGCGGGACAGCAACGGGCGGACGCTGGCGTCGGCGTTCACGGCGCTGCCGTGGTGTGAGGTTGTGGCGGTGCGGCACTGCGGGGACCAGCGGGCGGAGATCGCGGCGGCGGTGAGCCTGGCGCTGGCGGAGGCAGACGCGGTGGTGCTGACCGGCGGGGTGTCGAAGGGGGATCATGATCATGTGCCCGGTGCGGTGCATGACGCGATGGGTGGGGCTGGCGAGGTGGTTTATCACGGGCTGACGATGCGGCCGGGCAAGCCGAACTTCGGGGCGGTGAGTGGTGATGGGGCGGGTGGGGGTCGGCCGGTGTTCGGGCTGCCGGGGAACCCGGTGTCGGTGCTGGTGGGGCTTCGGTTGCTGGTGACGCCGGTGCTGCAGGCGGTCGCGGGGCTGGCGGCGTCGGCGTGGGACGAGCCGGTGGCGGTGGTGCTGGACGAGACGGACGGGAAGCAGCTGCACCTGAACTGGTACCGGACGGTCCGGCGGACGGGACCGGGCCGGGCGGCGCTGATCACGGGCAAGGGGTCGGGTGATCTGGTGCACACGGCGGGGAGTGACGGTTTCGTGCACGTCCCGCCGGGTGTCGCGACGGGCGATCAGCCGCTACCGTTCTATGCATGGACGGTATGAATCAAGAGGCCGACGGCGGGTTGTCGCACGTCGATGCGGCGGGCACGTCGCGGATGGTGGACGTGTCGGAGAAGGCGGTGACGCGGCGGACGGCGGTGGCGGAGGGCCGAGTGGTGGTGAGCGACCTGCTCGCGGCGGCGATCAGCAGCAATACGCTGAAGAAGGGCGACCTTTTGGCGACGGCCCGGCTGGCGGGGGTGGTGGCGGCGAAGCGGACCGATGAATTGATCCCGTTGTGCCACAGCCTGCCGTTGGAGCATGTGGATGTGGAAGCGGAGCTGCGGGGTGGGCATGTGATGCTGCGGGCGACCGCGACGACGACCGCGAAGACCGGCGTCGAGATGGAGGCGTATACGGCGGTGATGGTGGCGGCGTTGACGGTGATCGACATGGGCAAGGCGGTGGACCCGGCGATGCGGGTCGAAGGCGTGCGGCTGGTGTCGAAGACCGGCGGCAGCAAAGGCGATTATCACGCGGGGGACGCTGATGTTTGACGGTGCGTACCCGGCGGTGCCTGGCGGTGAGGCGGATCGGTTGGAGGAGCCGATCCGGGCGGCGGTGCTGACGCTGAGCGATCGTTGCGCGGCGGGCGTGGCGGAAGACACGGGCGGCCCGGCGTTGGTGGATCGGTTAGAGCGGGTGTTGTTTGCGGAGGTCGTGGCGACGGCGGTGCTGCCGGACGAGCCGGACCAGATCGGTGGGCAGCTGAAAGCGTGGGCGTTGGATGGGCCGAAGCCGGACCTGATCCTGACGACGGGCGGGACGGGGCTATCGCCGCGGGATCGGACGCCGGAGGGGACGTCGGCGGTGCTGGAGCGGGAGCACCCGGCACTGCTGGAGTTGGCTCGGCTGCGGTGTTACGCGGTGACGCCGAAGGCGGCGTTGTCGCGGGGGGCGTGCGGGACGCTGGGCGGGAGCTTGGTGATCAATCTGCCGGGTTCGCCGCGGGGGGCGGCGGAGATGTTTGATGCGTTGGTGGATGTGCTGCCGCACGCGATCGAGACGCTGCGGGGGGATGTGGTGTCGGACGGGAAGCCGGTGGAGTGATTTGTTCACCACGGAGGCACGGAGGACACCGAGAACAGAGGAGAGGGATCGGACAGATGCTGCAGTGCAGGTTCTGAAAAATCCCCCAGGGTTTGTCTCCGTGCTCTCCGTGTCTCCGTGGTGAACCTGACCAACCGATGCTCAAGCGGTGAGACGGAGCTGAGCGCGTTGGAGCGGGCGGAGGGGTTTCACGCTGATCCAGCGGGTGCGGCGGCGGAGGTGGGTGAGGGTGATACGGCGGAGCAGGGACGGGTCACGCTCGAAGGTTCGGCGGAGCTTGGTGGGGTGGTTGCACTGCTCGGAGCGGTGGAGGAGTACGACGCGGCGGGGGTTGTTGAAGGCGGAGGCGTCGCGGATAGCGGTGACGGCATCGAAGGCCTGGTCGTTGGAGAGGTGACCGGAGTCGGAAAGGTTGCGTCGGTTGACGAAGGAGGGGCGGGACGAGTTCATCGTCATGCCGTGGTCGTAGTTGGCTTCGAGGCAGAGGAGGTCGGCCCCGGCGAAGTGCTGGATGAGGGCGGGCGGGGCGTGGCCGAGGTCGGTGGCGTAGGCGAGGCGCAGGCCGCAGGGCAGGTGGAGGCGGAAGCCGATGGTGCCCTGCTGATCGTGTTGCAGGCGGATCGGGTGAGCGGCTAGTTCGGTGAGTGGGTGGAAGGCTTGGTGGTCGAAGAAGGGTCGGACGAGGCCGGCGGCGAGGAGGCGGTCGGCTTGGGGGAGCTTGAGGAGGTCCGGGACGTGCCAGTGGTGGAGGAATACGGGGATGCCCAGGTCGGTCAGGGCCCGCAGCCAGGAGCGGCGGAAGTGGTCAGCGTCGAGGTGGGTGAGCAGGACGGCGGAGATGTCGTGGAGGGTGAGCCTGGCCTGGGCGAGGCGGTCCGCGGTGGTGCGGGGCCCGAAGCCGGCGTCGATGAGGAAATTGCCGCTGGGGGTGGCGACGACGGTGGAATTGCCGCCCGAGCCCGAGCCGAGGACGCAGATCCGGGAGGCTGGAGGGCCGGATCTGCGGATGGGGTGGTCGGGGGAGGCTTTTGTGGCAGGATCGGCGTCGGTCTGTGCCGGTTGGGCGAAGAGGGTGGGCTGGCGGGGTGCTGACCGGTGCATTCGTTGCTAACGGCTCATTCGGCGGGCGTTTATCGGTCGGAGGGGCAAACGCGGTAGGCCGGGGGCGGTTTCCGTGTTATCGTACCGCCGGTCGGCAGGCCGGTTTAGGTAATGCCGACACGCAGGGAAGCGTCTTGTCTCACGGATGTGCCGATAAACCCCGCCTCGGTGCGGGTAGCCTGACGCGGGTTCACCCCGCTGCCCGATGGCAACACGGCTGAGCAACGCCACGCGTGTGGCCCTCTCTCGACGCCTTCTTCCCCTGCTGGAATCATTATGCGAGCTGCCTGCTATCAGCGAACCCTGCGAGGTCTCGGCGTGGCCGTGGCCGGTGTGGGCCTGCTGGTCTCGGTGGGGTGCATGTCCAAGCCGAGGCCGCCGATCGTGCAGATCGAGCCGGAGTTCAGCTACGTGGACGATGCGCCAAACATCGTGATCGAGCAGGTGTACGCCCCGCTGCAACCGGCGCTGACGGCCGCGGATTTCGTGCAGGGACTGCCTGTGCGGATCGGGGTGGAGTGACTCGCTGAGCCGGTCGGGTGCCTGTTGGGTTCGGGGTGGGGGTGGCTTCGTCTTGGTAAAGGAATGCAGTCCGGGCATGCGTCGGATCGCGGCTATTGATCGGTCTGTTGCTTTTCCAGGCGGGTGAGCCGGCGGGTCAGCCGTTTGATCTGGGCGGCGAGGTCGGGGAGGCGTTGGGTGTGGAGGATGACGCGTTTGGTGTGGGTCAGGGGCTGGGCGGGTGCACCGCCCCACTGCTGCCCTTCGGGGATGTCGTGCATGACCTTGGAGCCGGCGGCGACCTGGACGCGGTCACCGAGGGAGAGGTGGCCGGCGATCCCGACCTGCCCGCCGAGGACGACGTAGTCGCCGGTGGTGACGGAGCCGGCGACGCCGACGTGGGCGACGAACAGGTTGTGCTTGCCAATGGTGCAGCCGTGCCCGATGACGACGTTATTGGAGAACTTGGTGCCGGCCCCGATGCGGGTCTCGCCCAGAGTCGCGCGATCGACGGAGCAGTTGGCGCCCATCTCGACGTCGTCTTCGAGGACGGCGATGCCGGCCTGGGGGATCTTGTGGTGGATTGGTGCCGCCGGATCGCTGCCATCGTGCGGGGGTTCAGTGGGCGGGTGGGTCGCGTAGCCGAAGCCGTCGTGGCCGATGGAGGTGCCGGCGTGGAGGGTGACGCGGTGGCCGAGCGTGCAGCGGTCGTAGACGGTGACACTAGAGTAGAGGACGCAGTCGTCGCCGATGACGGCGTCCTTGCCGACGTAGCAGCCGGGGTAGAGGATCACGCGGTTGCCGATTTTCGCACGGGGGGCGACGTGGGCCCCAGGGCGGATGGTGCAGAGGTCGCCGAACTCGGCGGTGTCGTCGACATACGCGTCGGGGCTGACGCCGACCGCGGGCTGCATCCGCCAGCCGTGGAGCAGGACCATCGCCTGGCGGAAGGCAAAATACGGGTCGTCGGCGACGAGTAGCGTCTTGCCCGGCAGGTGCTCGGCGTGCTCGACGGAGCAGATGATCGCCCCAGCGTTGGAGGTGCGGGCCTTGTCGAGGTACTTGGCGTTAGCGAGGAAGGAGACGTGCGAGGGGTTGGCGGCGTCGAGGGTGGCGCAGGCAGTTACTTGAATGTCAGCTTCATTGATGAGCCGAGACGAAATCTGCTGTGCAAGCCACCGAATGTGAGCCGGATCTGCACTATCAGGAACTGAAGTCATTTGTCTCTTTTGTAACCGCTTATGCCAGGGGCCAAGCTACCTTCACTACTATCCGGAAAGATTCGCAAGACGTAAAGCATGCTTCCGCTTGGGCCGCCATGCTCAGGGCTGACTTGAATGATGACGCCTCTCTGCCCGGATTCGTTCTTAGTGGTCAGTAGGGTAGAGATACCGCCAAGTTTTAGAGCAAAATCGGGCTGCTGTTCAGGCCAAGCTGGACTGGCTTCTGGTTCGGTCCGCTTTAACACCGCTTGAGCCCATTGTCGGGCTTCGGCAGCGCGATCATGTTGTGCAAACCACCATCGCATCGTGCTGCTCTTCAGCATCCAGTCATTTGCTTCGAGAACCGCGCCATGATCAAGGACAACTTGGCGATACCTGGCGTCATTGCGTGGTGCGGTCAAGAAGTTGTGCAGCGATTTTATCGCGGTTCGTACATGTGCCTTAGCTTCCGGATTGTCGGGTTCGGCATGTTCGATGATTAACGACTCAAACATCTTCGCAAACATTAGTGCTCGTGCTTCTGCTTCGTACTTGAACCGATATCGCGGATTGCCTTTCGGAGGAAAATCGCGGCTGAACTTCTCCCGGAAGTGCTCTGGAATAAGTTTGTGCGTGTTCGCATAAAGCTGGTGTTCGAATGAGCCTTCCCACTTGTCTTGGAGATCGGCCGCAGGATCATTCTCCCAGTTGATCTCGAACAGGGGCCACGGTGAATTCTCAGTTTGGCTGACCGGTTGAGTCGCCTCGACATCAGGCGGCTCCGCGTAGCTCATGTCAGATGTGCTGAACAACACAAAAAGACACAAGACGTAGGCGTGACAGCTAGAGCTCGACATACTCGATGTCGCTGACGGGGGCGTCGGAGGTGGTGGGGTGGTGGACGTCGGTGGCGAAGGCGTCGCCCATCTCGACGCGGAGGGCGGCGGGGTCGTGGAGCTGGCGGGTGGGGGTCAGGCCGAAGGCTTTGAAGAGGTCGAGGGCGATGTCGGCTTCGGCCTTGGCGAGCTCGATGACGGGGATCGCGGCGTCGAAGGACTGGATGCGGTTCTTGGCGTTCTCGAAGGTGCCGGTCTTTTCGAGCCAGGTCGCCCCCGGAAGTAGCACGTCTGCCTTGTCGGTGAGGGCGGTGGGGAGGGTGTCGATGAGGACGGTGTACTTGCCGGCGGTGGCGTCGAGGAGTTCGGGGGTGGTCCAGTCGGAGGGGTAGTTGCCGGTGAGGACCAGGGCTTGGAGGTTGGACGAGCCGGTGCCGACGCCGGAGGCGGCCAGGAAGTCTTCGTAGGTCAGGACGTTGTCGCTGATCTGTTCGAGGGCTCGGCGGACGCCACGGCTGTTGGGGCACTTCTCGGCGTAGACGGTGTAGCCGCCGGGGAAGGTCTTGTCTTCGCCCTGGGTCGGGATGGGCCCGACGGCGAGGGTGGCGTTGGGTGCGATGGAGGTGACGAGTTTGCCGAGCAGATACGCCTCTTCGGAGGGCAGCATGGGGCTGACCATAAGGGCGAGGGCGGCGTCGCCGTGCTGTTCGACGGCGGCTTTGAGGTTCGTGGTGATCTCGGCGTAGGCGGCGTTCCAGTCGCACTCTTCGAGGCCGGCGTTGTTGGTGGCTTGTTTGAGGGGGGAGCGGAAGCGGTTGTCGTCGTGGACGAATTTCCAGCCGTAGCGGATCTCGTCGGAGGTCCACCACTGGTTGACGTCCATGTTGGTGCGGGGCTTGATGCGGTAGACCTTGCCGTCGTTGGTCTGGGCGGAGAGGTTGTCGCCGGAGGCGGTGATGCCGTCGATGGT
>JBCDIM010000027.1:0-50896 GCA_038749105.1 Planctomycetota bacterium | reverse complement strand
TCGCCTGATCCAGCTCACGCAGGGCTTCCTTGTCGTGTGCCCGGGCCGCGTCGTCCTGGACGTTGATGGCGGCGTTTCGGCCGTCGAACGCCGAGTCGTTGTAGAACAGGTGGACATCGCTGACCGCCGAGAACAGCGTCCTCGGCTCGAGCTGCTCCACCATCTGTGAGGTGGTAAAAGCAACAGGGCTTCGTGTCTCAACGAGCCGATCGGCGAAACGCTGGAAGCGCTCAAACATGATGGAATCCCCTGGTCAGGTTCCGCAACTGCGGAAGGTACTGCTTGGCTGGGCAGGAAAAGACGGAGTTAGCCAATATCTCCGAATCTGCACTTCCCGGTATAAATGCTTTTACATCGGACATCGAAGCCGGCCGCCTGTCAAGACTATTTTTTGATTTTCTCAAAATTCTTGCCCGCACACGTCACGTGACCCGGTACAGTCGTGGCTGCCAGTGCCGCTTTAGCGACCCTGAGTGCCTGCTCGCTCCATCATCCCGAGGGACAAAGATCATGAAGAAACTTGGATATGCGGCCGCAACCGCGGCGTTGCTGTTCGGTGCGCCGACCAATGCCCAGTTAAGTATCACCGTCGGCAATATCGAACTGCTACCGGACACGCCGAACCAGGCCGTGGAGATCTTCGTCACCGGCGGGCAGCAGGTCGAAGTGTTGAATTTCAATAGTGAAGAAAGAGGGTCGGAGTGAAGAAAGAGGGTCGGGAGTCGTTGAATTGGATTTGCGGCAGATGGAGTGGGTGAGGCGAGTAGGTGTGGCACGTCGTAGCGGGCTTGGCTTTGGTCTTCGAGCAGGTGGGGCTGAGCGGTGACGTGTTCCGGCCAGCGTTCGCAGCGTTCGCGGGAGAACGCCAACAGCTCGGGGTCGGTCTTCCGCCGGGCCTGTCTTGCCGCCCGCTTCGCTTACTAACCCTACGCCTCGCTCCGCTGCTCATTCGTCGTGGTCTCGGGCTATGGGCTGGTCGGTCGCGACCTCGGCGTCGAGGGTGGTGATCGGCGGGTTGTTGAGGTCGCTGGAGCGGAGATGGAGGTCGCGTTGGGGGAAGGGGATCTCGATGTCGGCTTCACGGAGGGCGGCGTCGATGGTGAGGTGCAGGGCGTGGAGGGTGGGGAGGCGGTAAACGTTCGGGCCGACGATGGAACACGATGCTGCCATGAGGGACACCGTTTCTTGGATCGATTTGATGCTAAGCTCAACAGGGGTCTCGGTACGCTGGCGTGCTCCGGCCGGACGGCTGAAGCCACTGAACAGATAGGCCTGGCGTCAACATGGGTCCTTTTCATTGAGGTGGTAGTGATGAAGCTCGTCGTTTTTGGATCGACCGGGCGCGTGGGCGGATCGATCGTGACCCAAGGGCTGGAGGCGGGGCACGAGGTGGCGGCGTACACCCGTCCGGCGTCTGTCGGGCGTCTGCCGGCAGGGGTAGAGATACACAGGGGTGAGCTGGACGACGCGGGGGCGATCGCGGGGGCGGTTGCGGGTGCGGATGTGGTGCTCAGCGGGCTTGGTGCCCGTAAGAACACGCCGGATCAGGTGCCGATGCTGGCGGGGGCTTACGAGCAGATTTGTGCGGCGATGGCCGAAGCGGGTGTGCAGCGGCTGGTGGCGATCTCGGGGTCGGCGACACGGCTGCCGGGCGAACGGGTGTCATTCGGGCGTGGCGTGGTGCGGTTGATTATGAAGGTGCTAGGGCGGCACATCCTGGGGGCGAACGAGGCGGCGGCGGAGGTGATTTTGGGTACGGGGCTGGAGTGGGTGCTGGTGCGGCCGCCGCAGATCGTGGATGGGGAGCCAACGGGGAAGCGGGTGGCCGACCGGGATGGGACGGCGTCGATGCGGATCACCGTCGGCGACGTGGCCGCGTTCATGCTCGAGTCGGCGAGCTCCGACGAGTGGGTGCGCGCGGCTCCTTTCGTCTCAGCACCATGACGGCCGCGGAGTTGGGAAGCGAGGGCGGTCGGCTTTAGCGGTCGGAGGAGGCGGCCTCGGCGTCGAGGGTGGTGAAGGGCGGGTTCGTGAGGTCGCTGGAGCGGAGGTGGAGGTCGCGTTGGGGGAAGGGGATCTCGATGTCGGCTTCACGGAGGGCGGCGTCGATGGCGAGGTGCAGGGCGTGGAGGGTGGGGAGGCGGTGGGGGTTCTGGCCGACGAAGGCGCGGATCTCGAAGTCGAGGGAGCTGTCGCCGAAGCCGACGAAGAACACCGTGGGGTTGGGGGTGTCGAGGACGGTGGGGACGGAGTGGACGGCGTTGGTGATGGCGGCGTGGGCCTTGGCGACGTCGGAGCCGTAGGCGATGCCGACGGTCATGAGCAGTCGGGTGGTGGAGTTGCTGAGGGTCCAGTTGATGACGCGGTCGGTGATGAAAGCCTTGTTGGGGACGAGGGTTTCTTTGTTATCGAAGTCGGTGATGGTGGTGGCACGGATCTGGAGCTTGCTGACGGTGCCGGAGACGTCGCCGACGGTGACGACGTCGCCGACGCGGACGGGGCGTTCGAAGAGGATGATGAGCCCGCTGACGAAGTTGGCGACGATCTCTTGGAGCCCGAAGCCGAGGCCGACACCGAGGGCAGCGACGATCCACTGGGCCTTGCCCCAGTCGATGCCGACGAGCCGGGAGATCCAGACCACGCCGATGGCGATGACGAGGTACCGCAGGAGCATGACGATGGCGTATCGGGTGCCGGCGTCGATGGGGAAGCGTTGGAGGAGGACGAGTTCGAGGACGGACGGGAGGTTGCGGGCAGCGATGACGGTGAGCCCGATGAGCAGCCCGGCGAGGGCCATGGACCAGAGCGTGACGGCGGGGACGATGACCGAGCCGTCGTCGGCCACGGTGGGGTTGGTCAGTTCGACACGCTGCAGGATGGCGAGTGCGGGGAGCAGCTCGGCCCAGACCGCCCAGAGCAGCCCGACAACGGAGAGCATCACAGCGATCCGCAGCAGCGTGCGGGTCTGCTGAGAAGCCGCCTCGACGTCGAGCGGCTGATCATCGATTTCGGGCACGGCCTCGCCGCTGGCGGGCTCGGTGTCGGCCTCGCCGTGCTCCCGGACCTCACGCTTCTCGTGGAGCCGCTGCCGGGCCTGCCGCACGAGCACCCGTCGGCGGGCGACGAAGAGCCAACGGACCAGCAGGCTATAGGTGATCACGCCGACGAGGATCAGCACGCCGCTGACCACGAAGCGGTCCTGCACGGCGACGGCGGTGTAGAAGTAGCCCACGGCCGCGGCGACGGTCAGCCCCGCGGGGATGCCCACCAGCAGGACATACCAGAGCCGACGCAGCCGCCAGGCCCAGCCGTCGCGGTCGATGACCGCCGAGAAGACCCCGCCGGTCGGCCGGAACACCTGGGCGACAAACACCACAAACGCGAGCGTGCCGACCATAAAGGCCAGCCGCCCGAGCCCTTCGAAGTAGGCCTCATCCGCGATCGGCTTGGTGGTCGCCCCGACGAACGCCATCGGCACCTCGATAGGGATCAGCCACGCCAGGTTGACCGCGAGCGTGCGTCGGGCCCGGTCATCCCAGCCGAAGTACACGGCCGCGAGTCCGCGTTCGGCACACACCCGACGGAATACGCCCAGGATCAGCCAGGCCACGCCCGCAGCAATGAACCCCTGAGACACCGCCCGTGGGAACTCGTCGCTCGCACCCCAGAGCAGGCCGCCGAGCCCGATCAGCGCGGTCGGCCAGGGCAAGGCCCGCAGCAGCATCAGCAGCAGCGCCCGCAGTGTCAGCGAAAACGTGTCGGTCGCGAACCGCTTCGCCAGCGTGGCGAGCGCCGCCTCACGCCGTGCCAGCCAACGCTGCCCCGCAAAGAGCCCCACGACCAGCAACACCCCCAGCACGCACGGCACGGGCGAGCGGCTGAGCCGCTGCCACGCCGCCTGCCCCACTAGGGACCACCGCTCGGGCCCGACCAGCCAGTCCACACCGACCGCTACGTCATTGAGCCAAGCTGCACCGAGCGGGGAGGCGCTGCCCATGAACAGCAGCTCTTCGTCGAGCCGGTCCGCCAGGTCGGCCGAGGCGACGGCCAGCTGTTCTTCCAGGATGAGCAGCTCCTGGAGACGCGCAACACGGGCCTCCTGCTGCACAACCGAGTCGCTCATCCGGACCCACTCGCCCACCGGGGCGACGCGGCGTCGTTCCAGCAGGCTGACCAGCTGCAGCTTCGCCTCGGCCAACTCGCGTTCACGCTCAGTGACCCGCGTGTCGAGCTCGCGTGTCTGTGGCAGCCGGGCCCGCGCCTCACGCAGCAGCTTCCCGGCCTCGTCGCTGGTGAGCCCGATCGCGATGACCTGATCCACCGCCGCGGCGCTGGCTTCGATCTGATAGAGCTGCTGCTGCAGGCGCTCCGCTTCGGTCTGAGTGAACCCGGCGGGCTGGGTCGTCTGGCCGACAGTGGGCAGGGCCAGAAGCCATACCGCAAGCAGACACCAGGCAACAGCGGGTCGTCGAGCCATTGCCGGCATTGTATGAACGCCGGGCTCGGGGGTTAGGCCGGCAGGTCGTAGCCCAGCGACGCGAGGTCGAGGCCGGTCAGCTGCTGGAGCCGTTGGTTGCTCTGGGCGAAGTGGTGGCCGATCTTGTCTTGAAAGACGGCCTTCATCCGGTCTTCGACACGCTGGTTCCATGCCTTGGGCGCGAGGTTGCCGAGCGTTCGGCCGGCCTTGTTCACGATGCGGTTGCCGAGCGAGCGCGAACCGCGGCCGCGTCGGCCGATCCCGATCAGGTTGCAGCGACGCTTGTAAGACAGCGACACCCCACGCCAGCCCACGCGGGCGCTGCCGGCCTCCGGGGCGGGGTGTCGGGGCACCCCCGAGAAATCGGACAACGTGTCACAGAAGGCCTGCCGGTCTGCGCGTAGCGACTCCATCGGCAGGACCAGCACCCGGTCTGCGCCGAACAGCTCCATGTAGTGCTTGACGAAGAGGTCGTATTCGAAGTGGTCGATCTGACAGACGGGCGCGAAGCCGGGCTTGGACGAAGGGCTGGTCAGGTAGGAGGGGACGGTGAAGGTCTCGCCGAAGTCGATGGCTTCGCGGTAGTGCGAGAGGATGATGCCGAGTTGCTCGCGGATGGTGATCAGGACTTTCGCTTCGGGCAGGACCTCATGGAGCCGGTCGGCGATCTGGCGTTCGTAGCGCTTGCGGGGGTCTTGGCTCCCGCACATCGCCTCGTTGGAGAGCACCGGCACGAGCGACTGCCGGCTCGCATCCGCCATCCCCTCGTCGAAGGCGGGACGCGCTGGCGAGAGATCGCGGAACGGGTTCCCGCTGACGAACAGGTCGACGGCCAGCCCCGCCTGCGACCCCCAAGGGCTGACATAGCCGAAGCCCTGCTGGTTGAAGACGTAGTCCTGCAGCCAGGTCGTGGCCGTCTTGTGAAAGCCCACATGGACAAGGATTGGAGTGGGCATACGCCGCTTTCGGTTCCGGGGTGTTGGGGGGGGGGAGATCGCTCTGGCCCTAAAGAGGGTCATCGGCCCGCTCGAGCGGGTGGATCAAGCGCCGGCCGGGGCGTTACCGGACGGCGTATGGAGGAAGGTCAGGTGGGTTCTGGCGAGGTGCGGGATGACGGGGCTCAGGGCGACTGCCCGAGCTCGACGAGCCGGTTGAGGACGGCCGGGCCGTTGAGTTCGCGGAGGCCGGCGCGGGTGGGGTTTTCAGTGGCGGCGTCGGCGGCGTTGCGGAAGCGGAAGCGTCGGACGACGGACTGGCCGGGCTCGAGGCGGGAGACGATCTGTTCTTGCCGGGTGAACCCCGGTAAGGAGGCGAATGCAAACAGAGCGCGTTCTTTGGTGCCGGTGTTCGTGATGAGGCAGGAGATCACGGCGTCGACCTGACCGGGGTTGCTTGGGTTGGGTTCAAGGGTGATCGAGGGCTGGAAGTCGATGTCGACGAGCCCGACCTCCATGGGGGCACCGGCGGTGATGCGGTAGCGCTGATTGGCCTGGAAGGCGAAGTCGGCGGTGAGCTGGTGGGGCCCGCCGACCTCGGAGAAGGGGAAGCGGAGAGAGACGGGGACGGCCATGCTGCCGCCGGCGGCGAGTGAGAACTGCTTGCGCTGCGGGGCGATGGTCCAGCGTTCGGGGCCGGTGATGGTGAACTGCCCGGAGATGGTGCGGGGCCAGGGGTTGGTGACGAAGAGGGTGCGCTCGTGGGTTTCCTGGGTGGACTCGATGAAGGGCTCATCGAGGCGGAAGCCGGCGCGGAAGAGGGCGAGCTCGGGGTCGATGCCCTCGATAAAGACGGGGGTGGAGGTGAGGGTGATCCGGTGCTTGCCGTTGAATACGGGCAGCGGGGTGCGGTTGCCCCAGGGGTCGATCGCAACAGGGTTTTCGCCGAGGTAGAGCTCGAGGGTCGCGTCTTCGGGGTCGGCGGAGACGTTCCATGCGGCGAGGAGGCCGCCGCGGTCTCGGCCCGGGGCGTTGAAGATGATGGACTGGAGCCCGGGGCCGAGGGGCATGCGCCCGATAGCGCGTCGGCCTGCGAGCTGGTGCAGGAGGTTGGCGTAGACGCCCAGGAGCGGGTCGGGGAGCAGCGCACGGGTTCGGCCGTGGGCCTCGGTCCAGGGCTTGGTGAGGACGAGTTCCCCGGCGTCGGCTTCCCAGGCGTGGAGGACGCGGAGCATCAGGTCGTCGATGCGTGAGGGGTGGCCGACCTCATCGGCGGGGGGCGGTTGGAGGTGGAGGCGGAGCCCCATAGGCGGGTTGAGGTAGGGCTTGAGCTGCTGGGCGACGACCTCGGGCTTGAGGCCCTGCGGCCAGGCGAGGGCGACCGCGGCGGTGGAGGGCAGGCCTTGCGGAGGCTGTCGGTCGAGCCGCCAGGGGACGATCAGGACCGGCTCGGGCGACAGGGCCCGGAACTGGCGGTCGAGCTCGGCGAGCGTCTCGGGCAGGTTTTCGCGGGGGGCGGTGGACGGGTCGGTGAGCGGCCCGATCTGCCAGAGGCGGACGCGTTGACCATGTCGCATGAGCAGGGGCTGGGTGAAGGGCAGCCAGCTCGTGGGGGTCTGTGCGTAGACGTCGAGCGCTTCGGGCTTGTCAAAGCCGAAGCGTTCGGCCAGTGCCTCGGGGACGGGCGAAGTCAGCAGGGTGAGGCGTCCATCGCGGTCCGAGACGGGGCGGATGACCTGATTGTCGAGTTCGGTGAGCCAGAGGTCCAGGTCGGTCGGCGTGAGGTCGGGCTTCCAGGCCTCGACCGCGAGGGCCGTCATCCCGACGCCAAAGAGGTAGTCGACGACGAGCGAGAGGTCGCGCGGGTCGGTGCCGCGTGCGGAGAGGTTGAATCGGCCGCGGTCGTTGTGGGTGACCATCGGCAGCTCGTCGAGGTAGAGCATGGCCCCGAGGGACCGGGCGACGGTGGTGGGCTGGCCGTTGATCCGCTCGGTGACCCGGAGGTCGAGGAGGTACCAGCCGAAGCGGGGGAGGTTGGGGGACCAGTCCCAGCGGGTGGGCTCGCCACCGCCGACGGGCCGAGCCATCTGGGCAACGGGGGTGAGGGTGTGGTCGTAGAGGGTGAGGGTGGAGTTGAGGCGGTGGCCGGTCAGGTCGCGGACCTGGACCGAGAGGTTGGGGCGAGCGGGGGCCCGGATGAGATTGACCGGGCTCTGCGAGGTGACCGAGACGTGGGGCAGCTTCCAGACGGAGATGTCGTCGAACCAGGCGGCGGCCTCGACGTCGGCGAGCACGAGCTGCTGCCGGCCGAGCGGGTGGCGGTCGTCGGCCTTGGGCTGCATGACCCGGAGCTCGATCCCGATCCACGCCGCGTTGTTGTGGTGGCCCATGAGCTTGACGCTCACGTCCTGCCAGGCGTCTTGCGTGTCGGTCGGGATGTCCTGTCGGCTCACGGACTCGAGGATGCGTCGGCCCTGCTCGTCGATGAAGTAGGCGACCAGCTGGGCGGTGGCGCGTTCGAGCCCGGCGAGGCGGACCCGAGTGGAGACGGCGTAGTCAGAGCCGGGCAGGGCCGAGAGGATGCCGGACTCGAGGAAGACGCCGGTGGAGCCGCCGAGGACGCCGAGTTTGAGGGCGAAGTCGCCGGAGGATGACTGGCCCTGGTCGAAGCCGAGGGGTGACCAGCGGGGGAAGCCGGGGAGGTTGGCGAGCTGCTGATGGAGCGGCTGAGCGAGGAAGGTGGGGTCGGACTCCTGGGGCGAGCGTCCGATGGGGTACCAGTGCGGGGGCATGGGGACGCCGAGCCCGATCTTTCGGCCCAGGTCGTCGCGGTCTTCGAAGTCGAACACGCGGACCAGTCGGCGTGAGGCGTCGTCGATCTCCTGGGCGGTGGCGTGGAGCGAGCAGAAGCCGGACCACGCGAGGGCGAGGGCGGCCCAGGTCAGCCATGCAAGGAGGGGCTTGCTCACCGGTGCATTATCGGGCGGGACCGGGGCCGGGCTGCATGAAATGAGGGGTTGCGGTCGCGGTCAGAGGGCGGCGAGGCGGTTGGCGCGGTCCTGAGCGAGCAGGGCCTGGACCAGGTCGTCGAGCTGGCCGGCCATGACGGTCTGGAGGTTGAAGCTCGCCGAGAGGCGGTGGTCAACGGCGATGTTGTCCTTGAACCGGTAGGTGCGGACGCGTTCGCTGCGGCCGCCGGTGCCGATCATGGCGGAACGGGCCTCGGCACGCTCGGCGTCGGCGGCGGCGCGTTGGCGTTCGTAAAGCCGGGCACGCAGGAGCTGCCAGGCCTTCTGACGGTTCTGCTGCTGGCTCTTGGTCTCCTGCATGCGGACCTCGAGGCCGGTCGGCTTGTGGATGAGATGGACGGCGGTGGCGACCTTGTTGACGTTCTGCCCGCCGGGGCCTTGGGCGGTGGTGATGTGCTCCTCGACGTCGCCTGGGTCGAGATCGACCTCGACCTCTTCGGGCTCGGGGAGCACCGCAACCGTCGCGGTGCTGGTGTGCACCCGGCCCTGGGCCTCGGTGGCGGGGACGCGCTTGACGCAGTGGACGCCGCCCTCGTAGCCCAGGCCCTGCCAGACATTCGGGCCCGCCACGGTCGCGGTCGCCGAGCGGAGCCCCCCCTGCTCGCCCGGGCTGGCTTCGATGAGCTCGACCGCCCAGCCGCGTTTTTTCGCAAACGCCTGATAGGCCTCGAGCAGCTCGCCGGCGAACAGCGCCGCCTCGGCCCCGCCCGTCCCCGCCCGCACCTCCAGGATCACGCTCCCGATCGCCGCGTCGTCCGCCGTGACCAGCTGCTCGGCGATCTCCTCCAGCAGCGGGTCGGTCTGCCCCGCCAATTCGGCCCGCTGGAGCTGAGCCAGCTCACGCAGCTCCTCGTCGGACTCCTCGGCCAGGATCTGGTCGGCCTCGTCGAGCTCGGCCTGCATCTGCAGGTAGCCACGGTACTGCTCGACAATGGGGGCGAGGGCGGACCGCTTGGCGCCGAGCCGGCGGACCTGTTCGTGGTCGGCCAGGACGGCGGGGTCGGCGAGCTGGGCTTCGAGCTCGGTGTACTGCGATTCGAGCCCGGCGAGCTTCTGGATCAGGCCGTCGCGGACCGCGGGTTCCATGGCGTCACCTCGGCACGATCGGGCGTGCGGTGCATCGCGTGAGGCGGAGGGAGGGTTTTACTTCTTGCCGAAGTAGTTGCCGGCGAACTTCTTCTGGAACTTCTCGACCCGGCCGGCGGTGTCGACAAACTTCTGCTTGCCGGTGAAGAAGGGGTGGGACGCCGACGAGATATCCACGCGGACTTCGGGGTATTCGTTGCCGTCTTCCCAAGTGGTGGTCTTGTTGGTCTTGACGGTGGACCGGGTGAGGAAGGCCGAGTTGGCCGAGACATCACGGAAGACGACGGGGCGATATTCGGGGTGGATGTCTTGCTTCATGGCGGCGTGAGGGGTTGGGTGTGGTTTGGGGGTCTGGATGGCGGGGGATGCCGTCCAGTCGAGCCGAAAAGTCTAGCAAATCCACGCGGTGCGAGCAACGACAAGGTGTGTGCTATATTGCGAGCTCGCCCCTTGAGAGACCTGCATTGACCCTTCAAGAGAAGCTCTGGGCCCTACACCTGGTGGATGCCAACATCCGTGGCCTCCGCTCGCGCCTGGATGCCGCCGCCCGTCGGAAGACCGCCCTATCCCGGAAGCTCGATCACCTGCGTCAGCAGCAGACCGAGTTGGAGCAGCAGCATAAGGAACACGCCGCACACGCCGCGACCCTCGAGAGCGAGGCCAACGGGGTCGAGGGCCGTATCGAGACGCTCCGCGACCGCATGAACGCGGTGACCAACAACAAGGAGTACTCGGCACTTCTGGTCGAGGTGAACACGCTCAAAGCCGACAAGTCCAAGATCGAAGACCGGTCGCTCGAAGGCCTGTCGAAGGTCGAGGAGATCGCTGAGCAGCTGGCCGCTGTAGCTGGCGAGGTCGAGAAGCAGCAGAAGCTGGTGGACGCGGCGGGCACGGAGGTCGTGGAGGCCGAGGCGGAGATTGCCGACCGGCTCTCCGAGCTCGAGACTGAGCGATCGCAGACGGCCAGCGCGGTGCCGGACGACGCCCTGAAGTCCTACGACAAGCTCAGTGAAGACTACGACGGCGAGGCGTTGGCGGAGATCGAGGAGTACGACCGCAAGCGGATGGAGTACCACTGCGGGGCGTGCAACACGCGCCTGCCGATCGAGAAGGTCAACGCGACGCTGACCAGCACGGACGACATCTATCCATGCCCGTTCTGTGACAAGCTGCTGATCGCGAAGGACCGGCTACGCGCGGGCCTTGCGGGCGGCAAGTAGCCCGTTCTTCGCGGCGACACCGCCCTGCTCGATCTATGCATATCGTCCTCCATGTCGACGGCGGGGCTCGCGGCAACCCTGGCCCCGCGGCCGCGGGGGTCTGCATCACGGATCGGGAGACGGCCGCACCGCTGTTTGAAGCCGGGTTTTGGCTCGGGCAGACCACGAACAACGAGGCCGAGTACCAGGGGCTGATCCGTGGGCTTGACGCGGCACGCCGGCTGGCCCCTAAGACCCTGAGCATCCGGGCCGACTCGGAGCTGATGGTTCGTCAGGTCGAGGGCCGATACCGCGTCAAGGCGCCCAACCTCAAGCCGTTGTTCCGGCAGGTGGTCGAGCGGCTCGCCGAGCTGCCCGACTGGTCGATCGAGCACGTCCGCCGGAATCACAACGAACGTGCGGACGGGTTGGCTAATCTGGCGATGGACGCCCAGCGTGATGTCGTGGTGAGCCCGTTGCCAGAGGGCTGATCCGCGGGTTCGGGCTGGTCGTGCTTGGCTTATGTCGACTGGCCCGGCCTGTAACGGCGGGTGTGGTTCCCCTCGCTGTTCCCGCGGGTCGGCAGTAGGATAAAGCCGTAGTCAGGATCACCCGTCTGTTGTGAAAGGCCCGCCATGCCCGATTCCCCCGCCAGCACCGGCCCGAACGATTCCCCCGCGACCATAGCCCGACCCATCGTCCTGCTCAGCACCGGGCTCGCCCTGTCTGTGGTCGGCTGTGCGTTGGCGGGCGGTATCAACGTCTTCCTCGAATCGAATCAGGAAACACTCAACCAGAGCACGACCGACTGGCTGATCGCCCTCTACGCGCTCTACAGCATCCCGACCGTGCTGATACTCGTCGGGCTTACCGCACTGGTCATCGGCGCGGTCCGATGGGGGATGTATGGCAAAAACGCGGAGCTTGCCGAGCTGCAAGCCCAAAACCGCCTGCTGTACGAGTCGATCAACGAACGGCTGCTGCTCTCCGACACCGCGAAGCGGATCGCGTATCGCCATGAAGACCTGGCGCTGCTCCGCCGGACGATCCAGCACGACATCGACAAGCACGATTTCGACGCGGCGATGGTGCTCGTGCACGAGATCGGGGCGACCTATGGCTACCTTGAAGAGGCCGAGGCGTTCCGCGAGCAGATCAATGCGGCCCGGACCGCGGAGATCGACGAGAAGATCAAGCAGGCGATGGCGAAGCTGGACGGGATGCTCAAGCGGCACGCGTTCGACACGGCAACGGTCGAGGCGTTGAAGATCCAGCGTCTGTTCCCGGACACGCCGAAGGTCGCCGACGTCCAGCAGCGGGTTGCCCGGGCACGGGCCGAGTACAAGGAGGAGCTGGAGCAGCGTCTGATCGAGGCCGACGAGCGTGACGACGTCGATGGCGCGATGGAGATCATCAAGCAGCTGGACAGCTACCTGACCGTTTCCGAGGCGGCGAAGTTCCGCGAGGTCGCTCGGCGGGTGATCGCCAAGAAGCGAGAGAACCTGGGCACGCAGTTCGAGCTGGCAATCCATGACCACGAGTACACCCGGGCGGTGCGGGTCGGCGAGCAGTTCATCGCGGACTTCCCCAACACCCGCCGGGCCGACGAGATCCGTGGGATGCTCGACCTGCTGAGGCAGCGTGCGAAGGAGCAGACCCCTTCTGCGCAGGCCGCCGAGAGCCGAGACCCGGCCTCGCGCACGCGTGCCAGCGACACCCCGCAGGCCACTTGAGCTAAGGCGATGCCGGCCGCTTGATGCTGCCCAAGTCAACGACCTTGGGCATCGTGTTGGTGGTCCTGCCGGGGAACGCGACGTCCACGTTAAGCGTGTCGCGGTCCAGAAAGGTGAACACCACGACGGTGAGGCCCAGCCGGGCCGCGACGCGGAGGTCGCCCATGCCTGGGCCGGCGAACTCGGCCTGGTCGTAGCTCTGGGCGTGGAAGTGGTAGTACGCGATGCCCTCGGAAGACAGCAGCCGGTCGAACAGCGCGGGCGGCGGGTAGTAGCGGTGGTCATCGCGCCGCACCAGTGGATCGAACGGCACCGCCGCGGCCGCGTCGTGCCTGACCGGCACCACGAGCACCCCACCGTACTCGCTCGAAGCGTCATCGCGGTCGGCGTCCGCCTGCTCGAAGAGCACACGCTGGGTGGCCGGTTCGTTAAGCAGGCAGACGATCACCGTGATCATCGGCTCGTCGGCGGGGACCTCCTCCGACCGCGGCTCGGGGGTGTCAAGACCGGCGGCTGCGTCATCCCCGCCACGCGTGGCGTATCGCTCCAGAAGCCCGTGCATGGTGCCGGGGAGGCGGTCGCTGTCGGCAAGAAACACGGGCAGATGCCTCACGGCAAACCCGCTCGAAACCCACGGAGTGCGTAGCCGGGCTGCAGACCCCTGCCAGACAGCGTCCAGCCAACGCAGCTCCTCGAACGACTGTGGCAGTCGGTCACAGAAATGCGAGGCCCAGATCAGCTGATCCGGTAGGCCGAGCGGATCGGCGACCCGCCCTTTCCTCGCGCCCTCCACGCGGAGCCACACCCGCTGCGACGCGAGCCCGTCCCAACGGCAGAGCACGATCCACGCCGACTCCGACGCGACCTCCGGCCCCCCTTCTCGCAGCACCCACGCCCGCAGCGCAACCCTGCGCTGCTCACGCGTCGACCAGCCCAGGCCGATCCACTCCGGCCGATCGTCGTCCGCCACCGCCAGCCCGCCCCACGACCGCCTCGCCAAACTCCGCAGCAGCACGGGTGTCATCCGCTCCCGCTCCGCCGCCGGCAGCGAGACACACACCGCCTCGATCATGGGCATCGAACGCACACGCGGCAGCCGAAGCTCCGCCATCGCCCAGGCGTCGGGGGCGATCTCGAGCAACCGCTGCCACGCCGCGATCCGCACCCGGTCCGCCTCTCGCTCAGACCAGGCCAGCCCGTGCAGCAGACGGCGGTCCGTATCCCCAAGCTGCGTGATCGCATGAACCCGTTCACCCACCGACCGGTCGGGGTTCTGGACGACCCGGGCCGCGATCTCTGGAGCGGCCGGGGAACAACCCGAGCCGACCGCCAGCACCAGACAGCCCACCGCGAGCACGCTTGTGATCACCGGGCTTAGCACAGAGGTATGCGTTCCGAAGCCCAAATTCACCGCTTCAATGGCTGGTTGTTTATCGCGGCGGCAGGCAGACCGTCGGGCGTTCTCCGCCTGAGCAAAGCTCCTGGAATATCTTGCCCAGCACGACATCCCAGCTGTCGTCGGGGTTGCCGGACACGCCGGTCATGTCCGCAGACTGCCACGCCTGCACGGCACCGCCTTGGATCACGGCGACCTCACGCTGCATGTACAGCTGTTCCTGGTCAACCATCGATGCCTCCGGGTCCGCGCTGGCCTCGGCGGCCTTCAGCTCGGCGACGACGTCGGGCGGGAAGCGCTCGACGTAGACCAGCTTGGCCCCCAAGGCCTCGATGTCGCCAATGGTCATCCCGGCTTCCAGGTCAGACGCGATGCCCTCACAGTCGCCGCAGGCGTAGATATGGGCTCGCACGCCATTGCCCGGCCCGGAGGGCGCGTCGATCGGCGTGTACGGCGTGATCTCTTGCACAAAGATCTGGCCCGACCCCGTATCAAGATAGAACAGGTCACGAGCCTGGCCGCCGCCACCGCCCAGCAGCTGACGCACGATCAGGGCGAGGCAAACGATCAGAAGCACGACCGCCGCGATCGTGACCACCGCGGGGTTGTTGTTGAGGTACTCACGAACAGCCATGAAACAGACTCCGGATAGAAAGGGATGAATAGACAGAAACCGGGTCTAAGAGTCTAACCGAATGCGTTTCAGACGTCGGGAATCAACGGGCCCGGCCGGAATTTTCGACCGCTCCGGAAAAAACGGTCACGGCTACTTGAGCACCATCCGGTAGGACAGCCGGACTTCGCCGAGCTCTTCGGCCATGTCGCGAAGCCCGCCTGCCGAAAGGTCGGGCAGGCTTGCGCCGGGCTTCTCATGCGAGAGCAGGAGGCTCAGTGGGCTGATCGAGCCGGGCCGGCTGATCACGGTCACGCGAGGCTCGCCGGGCTCCATCTGGGCCAGCGACGCGGCCTTGGTGATTGCGGCGCTGAGGTAGCCGACCTCGTCGACCAGCCCGTTGCTCACCGCCTCCTCGGCGGTAAACACTCGGCCGCTAGCGAGCTCCTGGGCCTGGGCGTCGGTCAGGTTGGGGCGGCCCTGCTTGACCACCTGGAGGAACCGGTCGTAGGCGGAGTTGAGCAGCCGGGTGACGGTTTCGTAGTTGGCGTCGCCCTCTTCCCAGGTGGTGAAGATGTTGTTGGCGGTGTCCTTCGAGGGCGAGCCGTCGGCGACGATCACGTTCATATCGACGCCGACCTTCTGGAGCAGGCCCTCGACGGTGGGGACCTGGGCCATGACGCCGATGCTGCCGGTGATGCCGGTCTCCTCGCAGTAGATGTGATCCGCCGCGGTGGCGATGTAATAACCCCCGCTGGCGGCAACGCTGCCGAAGGAGGCGACAACCGGCACGCCGGTGTCTGCCTTGAACTCTTTGAGATGGTGGAGGATCTGGTCGGACGCGGTGACGCCGCCGCCGCCGGAGTTGATGCGGAGCACCAGAGCAGCCAGGTCGTCTTTGTCGGCCTTGATGCTGCGGAGTGCCGAGCGGACGTAGGCCGCCATCTCGTCGTTGATCGTGCCGTTGATCGGGAGGATGACGACGCGGTCGTCTGTGGTCCCGTCGGCGTAGGGACGCTCGCTAGGCCCGGCGATCAGGGTCTTGATGATGAATGCCTGGTAGACGTTGGCGACGATCGAGACCAGCAGGATGCTGAGGAACACGCTGCCGAAGATCTTGGTCCAGATCGAGGTCTTCTTGGGCGGCGGATACGGCGGGTACATGGGGAACGCCGGCGGGCTTGCGGGTGGACCAGCGGGCGCGGCGGCGGGCGGCGGGTTGAGCGGGGGCTGACCGGGGTCGGCGGATCCGTTGGGCGGGTTGTTGGGGGTATCGGTCATGAGGGGGCTCGGGGGCGATGGATGCGTTCGGGGGGCGTGAAGGTAGCGGCACTGGGCCGGCCGTGCGGACTATGATCGGCAGCTATGGCTACGCACCTGCATATCGACCCGTTCAGCGGGATCGCCGGCGACATGTTTCTCGGGGCCCTGCTGGACCTGGGCCTCGACCGCTCGGCGCTGCTTGCACGGCTCAAACGGCTGCCGATCGACGGGCAGTTCGAGCTGAGCGTCGAGCCGACCGTCCGCCGAGGGATCACGGCTACGGATCTGAAGGTCAAGGACCTCACGCACCACCACCACCACCACGGACACCACCACCACGGCGATGGCGACCACCACCATCATCATCACCATGTGGGGTTCCAAGAGATCACGGCGATGATCCCGGCGCTCGGGCTGTCCGAGCGGGGTCAGCGGCGGGCCGAGGCGGTGGTGCGGGTGCTGGGCGAAGCCGAGGCGAAGGTACACGGGATCGCGCTGGAGAAGGTGCATTTCCACGAGGTGGGGGCGGTGGACTCGATCGTGGACATGCTGGGGTCGGTGGTGGGGTTGGAGCTGCTCGAGATTGAAACCGTGTCGTGCGGGGTGCTGCCGATCAGCCGGGGGATGGTGAAGTGTGACCACGGGCTGATGCCGGTGCCGGCCCCGGCGACGGCGGAGCTGCTCACGGGGCTGCCGACGCAGGGCGTGGACCGGGTCGGGGAGCTGATCACGCCGACGGGTGCGGCGTTGGTGAAGGCGCTGTCGGATGCGTTCGGGCCGTCGCCGGCGATGACGATCCATGGCATCGGCTACGGCGCGGGCGATCGTGACGACCCGGAGGTGCCGAACGTGCTGCGGCTGATGCTCGGGGAGACGGCCGGGGCCGAAGGCCGGACGCTGACGCCTGAAGTGGTGGGCGCGGTGGGGTGATGCGAAGACGGAGCGGCTCATGCACTTGCTAGTCATCGGGCTCGCGTTGGCGGTGGTGGTGCACGATTTTCATGCGATGTCGGCCGACGGGGTCGGGATGGCGTGGCCGGGGTGGGCGTTGGTGGGTGCCGCGGTGCTGCCGGAGCTGATCGGGTTGTTGGTGATGTGGGGGCTGACGGCGGGGACGGCGCGCTCGCTGGGTCGGCCGGGCGGGCGGCGTTGGCTGCTGTGGCACACCCGGCTGCGGGCGGTTTGGCCGGGGGTGCTGCTGGGGCTGTTCGCGGCGAAGCTGTGGCTGGGGGTGCTGGTGTTTGTGCGGTACCGCGTGGGTGACTGGGTGATGCTGGACGAGATGATCGTGATGGCCCCGACGCTGGGGGCGCTGCTGCTGGGGTGGGCGGCGGTGTACCCGGTCGAGCGTCGGCTGCGCGACGCAACGCTGCTGCGTCGGCTGGACCAGGGGCTGCCGGTCTACCCGATCTGGTCGCGGTGGCAGTACGTCTCGGCCCAGTTCCGGTTCCAGGTGGCGGTCATCCTGCTGCCGCTGCTGCTGCTGATGGCTTGGGGCGAGTCGGTCGTGTTCATGCAGATGTACGGGTGGGTGGGCGAGACGGCGGCCGCTTGGATGGCGCCGATCGGGGCGGGCGTGATCCTGCTGGCGTCGCCGCCCCTGCTCACGCTGGTGTGGGACACGACGGAGCTGCCGCCCGGCGAGGTGCGGGATCGCCTCGAAGCGATGTGCCAGCGGCACGGCGTGCGGGTGCGTCAGCTGCTGCTGTGGCGGACACACGGCGGGATGATCAACGCGGCGGTGGTCGGGTTCATCCCGCCGCTGCGGTACGTGCTGCTGAGCGATGCGCTGCTGGAGCAGGTCGAGCCGAGGGAGGTCGAAGCGGTGATGGCTCACGAGCTGGCGCATGTGAAGCACCTGCACCCGGTGTGGCTGCTGGGGACGGCGGTGGTGTTGCTGACCGGGGCGCAGGTGGTGCTGTCCGCGGGGCTAGCGTGGGGCGGGGTGAACGTCAACGGGGGCGACGGGTTCACGCTGGTGCTGATCGCGTCGATCGCGCTGTGGTTGGCGGGGTTCGGCTGGGTGAGCCGGCGGTTCGAGCGGCAGGCGGACACGTTCGCGGCCCGGCATATGAGCGAGGTGCTGGAGGAGCCGGAGGAGATGCCGGCTGCCCCAGACGGCGTTCTGAAGCGGTTCACGGGGCGGGGGGTCTCTGCGATGGCGGGGGCGCTGCAGCGGGTGGCGGATCTGAACCACATCCGGCCGACGCGTTGGGAGTGGCGGCACGGATCGATCGCGCAGCGGCAGCGGAACCTGCGGGCGCTCGAGGGTGCGCCCGCTCACACGCCGTCGGTCGATCGGCTGGTCGGGTGGATCAAGGCGGCGACGGCGTTGGGCTTTGTCGCGGTGGTGGTGTGGGCGGCGACGGGCTAGGTCAGATGGTCTGCTGAGCCCGCGGGAACGAGCCCAGGACCTTGAGGGACTGGCAGTGGGCGCGGGCGTCTTGCAGGGCGGCCTGGAGCTTCGGGTCATCGCGGTGCCCGATGAGATCGACGAAGAAGGTGTACTCCCAGTTGGTCGATTGGCTGGGGCGCTTGTCGATGTGGGTGAGGTTGACCTTCGCGTCGCGGAACACGTCGAGCACGGCGGTGAGGGCGCCGGGCTGGTGCTTGGTGGTGAAAAACAGCGTGGTCTTGTCGTCGCCTGAGGGCGCGGGCTTTTGGTGCCCAAGGATGAAGAACCGGGTGGTGTTGTTGGGGTTGTCCTCGATGGCCTCGAACTGGGTGTTGACCGAGAACAGCCGGCCGGCGAGGGCGGAGCCGATCGCGGCGGCGTCGGGGGTTTCCGCGGCGAGTTGGACGGCCCGGCTGGTGGAGGAGCAGGCGACACGTTCGACCTTGGGGAACTGGGCGTTGAGCCAGTTACGGCACTGAGCCAATGCCTGGGGGTGGGAGTGGATGGCGGTGATCTCGGGGGCCGAGCAGTTCGCCATGAGGTTGTGGTGGATGGCGATGAGGACCTCGGCACAGACCGAGACCTCGGAGCGGAGCAGCCCGTCGAGGGTGGCGTTGACCGAGCCTTCGGTGGAGTTCTCGATGGGGACCAGCCCGTAGTCGATGTGCCGGCGGGACACGGCGTCGAAGATCATGCCGATGTCGGCGAGGTTGTCGTACTCGACCGACGCGCCGAACTTGGCGGTGGCGGCGGCGTGGGAGAACGAGCCGGCGGGCCCGAGGTAGCCGATGCGGAGCGGGCGTTCGAGGGCGAAGCTGCCGGACATGAGCTCGCGGTAGATGGCGTCGAGGCAGGCGTCGGGGAGGCGCTGGGTTTCGGGGTGTTGGTGGTTGTGGGCGCGGACGCGTTCGAGGACGCGCTTCTCGCGTTCGGGGGCGTAGATCGGGCCGTCGGTGTCGCGTTTGACCTCGCCGACCTGGATGACGACGCCGGCGCGTTCGTTGAGGAGCTTGACGATCTGCTGGTCGAGGGCGTCGATGCGTTGGCGGAGCGGGGCCAGACGCTCGTCGAGCGATGGGTTGGGGGGCGGCTTGGCGGGCGGGTTGGCGGGGTCGGGGTCGGCCATGACGGGGGCGGCAAAATCGGGGCGGTTCGGTAATCTATCGGTTGGCCGGCCGTCTTGTTGAGGGTCTGCGTGCGATGGACGCTGGAAAGGGCAACGCCTTGGGCGAAATGGTTCAATGGGTTGTGGATCAGGCTCCGGGAGCGGCGGTGTTCGGGCTGGCGTTGCTCGTGGGGGTCGGGCTGCTGTTGTGGCTGTTCGGCAGCCGCTTGGCGAAGCCCGCAGCGGTCGTAAGCGGTGTGGTGATGGGGGCGTCGGTGACGGCGAGCCTGGCGGGGCTCTGGGCGGGGCTCAACACGCTGACGATCGCGTTCATCGCACTGGGCGGAGCGATCCTGGGCGGGGTGCTGTCGGGCGTGCTGTTCCGGCTGTGGATGGGGCTGAGCGGGGCGTTGGTGCTGGCGGCGGTGGTGCCGGCGGGGGTGTTGGTCTGGCAGGGGACGCCGGGGCTGGAGATCCCGGGGACGACGCTGGAACCGGGTGAGGCGGAAGCGTCGGTCGAAGCGGACCGGGCTCAGACCGAGGCCGTGGTGTCCAGCCTGGACGGTAGGGATGGTGAGGGCGATGACGCGGTGAGCCCAGAAGCGACGGCCGGCGGGGGTAATGCCTGGCTCGACTTCCTGAGCCGCAACATGGATCAGGCGACGCAGGCGACGCAGCCCGGCTCCGGTGTGGAAGGGGAAGGCGGAGGGCTGGACCCGGAGCAGCTGACGACGGAGCTGGGTGGAGACTTGGGTGGGGATTTGGGCGGCGAGCAGGCGCGGGAGGCGATCCAGCAGGTGAGTGATCAGATGAAAGCCGCGGCGAAGACGGTGTGGCTGAAGAACGCCGAGGCGATGAAGGGCTGGTGGGAGCAGGTGACGCCGGAGACGCAGAAGGTGGTGTACACCGGGGCGTTGGCGGGCGGCGTGATCGGGCTGCTGCTGGGGCTGCTGCTGCCGACGGGTTCGGCGATGCTGCAGAGCTCGGTGGTGGGGGCGTTGATGCTGCTGCTGCCGGGGCGGGAGCTGATCGCGTTGAAGCTGCCGGAGTATGCGGGGTTTCTGCCGGGGACGCCGCGTCAGCTGGTGATCGCGCTCGGTCTGATAACGGCGCTCGGGATCGGGCTGCAGTGGATGCTCCGGCGGCGACGGGCCGAGAAATAGGCATACGGTCGGTTTCGTCCGGCGGCGGTCGTGTGACCGTGCCGTGCCGGGCGTCGACACCGGGGGTCCTGGGTTGAGGCGTTTCTGGCGCTCACTCCTGGGACTCACCCCCTCGGAGCACCCCCATGCCCGTTACCTCGTCCCTCGTTTTCAGCTCCGCCCTTTCGCCCGTGACTGTGCTCGCGCAGGCCACGCCTGCCCCCGCGGGCAACGCGGACCTCGCCGTCGAAAGCAGCGGCTGGATCGACCGCATCGACAACCTGCTCAACACCGGCATGTCCATCTTCTCCCGGCCGGACACGCTGGCTCAGCCCGAACAGCTCACCGCCCAGCTCGCCAACCTCAGCACCATGTGGGCCCTGCTGCTGATCGTGCTCGGCGTGGTCTGCCTCGTCAACGGTTACAAGTATTACAAGGTCGCCACGCTCATGGCGATGGTCGCGATCGGCAGCACCGTCGGCTTCTGGCTCGGCGGGCAGATCGACGCCCCGAAGATCGTGATGGCCGGCTGCCTCGGCGTGCTGCTGGCCGTGGTGGCGTTCCCGCTTATCAAGTACGCCGTGGCGGTGCTCGGCGGGTTGTCCGGCGCGTTTATCGGGGCCAACCTCTGGGCGGGTATGGCCGCCGCGGTGAACCAGGCGGCAGCCAAACAGGCCGCCGAGGAAGCCGCCGCCGCGGGCACCACCGCCCTGGCGACCACCGAGGTCATGCCCGGCAGCCAGTACTGGATCGGGGCCCTGATCGGGCTGGTCCTCTTCGGGCTGCTCGCGTTCATCCTGTTCAAGCTGTCGATCGTGCTGTTCACCTCGGTCGCGGGCGCGACACTGGCCGTGTTCGGCGTGATCGCGCTGCTCATGGACATCGACGGGGCCGCCCCGCAGGTCGTCTCGGGGCTCAAGGCCCATCAGCTCGTGGTGCCGCTACTGGTGTTTGTCCCGGCGGTGATCGGGTTCGTGCTGCAAGAGATGTGGGGCCCGGCTCAGCCCAAGAGCGAGTAGCCCCCGCCGCCCCCCCTTGCCCCACCGCCGCCCCACCGTCGCGTTCACCCCAAGCCGTACTCCGACCAACGCTGGTCCACCAGCTGCTTGATCACCTCATCCATCCGCAGGATCGGCGGCCAGTCACGCACGGGCAGGCCGTGCACTTCCTCGCCGGGGATCTTCCGCGTTGCGTCGATCCCGATCTTTGAGCCCGCCCCGAGCCGAGGCGCGGCGTGATCGAGGATGTCCAACGGCCCGTTGACGATCTCGAGGTCACGCCCCGGGTCGCAGTTCGCACAGACGTGGAACATCACAGCCTCGTGGTCGTGCACATCGACGTCGGCATCGACCACCACGATCACCTTCGTCCACGCCATCTGCCCCGCACCCCAGATCGCGTGCATGACCCGCCGGGCCTGCAACGCGTACTCCTTGCGGATCTGGACGAACGCGCAGTTGTGGAACGCCCCGAACATGGGCAGGTCGTAGTCGAGGATGTCGTGCACGATCGTCTTGAGCAGCGGCAGAAAGATCCGCTCGGTCGCCTTGCCCAGGTAGTAGTCCTCCTGCGGCGGCAGGCCCACGATGGTGGTCGGGTAGATCGGGTCTTCGCAGTGCGTGACGGCCGAGGCGGTGAAGATTGGGTAGCGGTCGGGCAATGAGTAGAACCCGGTGTGGTCGCCGAATGGCCCTTCAAACACCGCATCAGGCCCGATCTTAGGCGTGGGCTCACCGTGCTTCGCCCGCGGGTCAAAACCGATCGGGCCGGCTTCGGTGCTGACCGTGCCTTCGATCACCAGCTCGGCGTTGGCCGGGACGTGCAGGTCGATGGTCTTGCACTTGACCAGCTTGATCGCCGAGCCGTTGAGGAACCCGGCGAAGATCAGCTCACTGATGCCTGGGGGCAGCGGGGCCGTCGCCGCGTAGGGCAAGACCGACTCGCCGCCCAGCACGATCGCCAAGGGCATGGGCTTGCCGACCTTCTGCCATGCCCGCCAGTGCCGTGCCCCGTCGTGGTGGATATGCCAGTGCATCGCGGTCCGCTGGCCGTCGATCAGCTGGGCCCTGTACATCCCGATGTTCCGCGACGGCCGGGGTTCGCCGTCGGGCTTGCCCGCGTCGTCGGGGTGGATGGTGTAGATGCCCGCCAGCGTGATGTACCGCCCCTGCCCCGCGGCCGTCCCCGACTGCTCCGGCGACCACCCGTAGCCGACCGCCGACGGGTCCCCGTCCTTCGGCCAGCACTTGATCACCGGCAGGCTCAACAGGTCGATCTCACCGCCCTGCTTCACCACCTCCTGGCACCGCCCGCGCTTCACGACCTTCGGCGGCAGCGACGCGATCTTCGCCAGCTCCAGCCCCTTCTTCATCTTCTCCATCAGCCCCGTCGGCGGCTCCGGCTTCACCAGCTCCGCGACGCGCTGCGCCAACGCTTCAAAGCCGCCGTCGGTGCAGCCCAGCGCCATCTCCATCCGCCGGTAGCTGCCGAACGCGTTGATCACCAGCGGCATCGACGCTGCGCCCTCCGGCGTCTGCACCTGCTCGAACATCAGCCCGTGCCCGCCGAGACCGGCGTGGTGCGGGTCGAAGGCCTTGGCGTGTTCTGAGACGACCGCGGCCGGCGACTTGCTCACGCGGTCTGCGATCTCCGTGATCTCCAGCTGCGAAGACACCGGCACGGGCACCCGCTTGAGTTCCCCCGCCGACTCCAACGCCTCCACGAAGCTCCGTAGCGTCTCGTACCCCACCGCTCAGCCCCGCTTCTTGAACACGAAACCGTCCAACGACCAACGCCCCGGCCCGGTCCAGATCAGCAGGAACGCCGCGGCGATCTGGACGTAGTTGGCCGAGAACGGCCCGGGCGGCCCGTCCGGTTGTGCATCGATCCCGTGAAGCATCGCCAACGCGATCGTGAAGCTCAGCAGCATCATGAACGTTCCCGCCGCCATCACCCGCGACACCAGGCCGAGCACGAGCAATGCCCCCACCAGCACCTCTGCCCAGGGCAGCACATACCCGTACGGTGCGGCAAACCACCCAGGCAGCCACCCCGGCTGCATCGCGGTGAACGGCCCCTTCTGGAAGCTGCCGATCCCGTTCTGTAGCTCACCCCCCACCTTCGCCACCCCCGCCAGGCAGAGGTACAGCCCCACGGTGCCCCGCACCATCAGCAACGACAAGTCCATCAGCCATCCCGTCTTCATCGCACGCCCTTTCGTCTGGTTGCGCCCAGTCTAGGCCAGTCGCGGCACGCTGCCCCGGGCCAGTCACCCCAACGTCAATCCTCACCCAGCTCTTGCCCCCGTGCCTCCGCCCGCCTGATCGCATCGATCACCCCGTCCACAAACCCCGCGGCGCTCAACGCGTCGATCGCCGCCTCGGTCGTCCCCCCAGGGCTCGTCACCCGCCGACGCAACTCGGTCGCCGACGC
Source organism: Planctomycetota bacterium (assembly GCA_038749105.1). Classification (GTDB taxonomy): domain Bacteria; phylum Planctomycetota; class Phycisphaerae; order Phycisphaerales; family Phycisphaeraceae; genus JBCCOW01. The sequence goes on along the minus strand of JBCDIM010000027.1, from coordinate 27,091 downwards.
GTCGCTCTGGCTTAGCAGCTCCGCGGCCCCCAGGATCGTCTGCCGGACCAGCACGTCCGCGTGTTCCCCGAGCCCGAGCTTCTCCGCCGCAGCCATCATCGCCTCCGCCAGGTAGAACACATACGCTGGCCCCGACCCCGACACGGCCGTCACCGCGTCCATCAGCGACTCGCTCACCCGCACCGCCCTGCCCCCCGCTTCGAACAGCCGCATCGCCACCGCATCGTCCCCTGGCTCCGCGTGCTCCCCCAACGCGATCCCCGCCATCCCTTGCCCCACCATCACCGGCGTGTTGGGCATCACCCGCACGACCTTCGCGTGCCCGCCCAGCGTGTCCGAGATCTTCGCCGTGCTCAGCCCCGCCATGATCGACACCACCACCTGCCCCACCCGCAAAACCTCCGCCAACCGATCCGCGACTGCTCCGAACACCTGCGGCTTCACCGACAGCACAGCCTGCTCGGCTTCGCCTACCCCCCCATCGATCGCGTCCGAAACGGTGCAGCCCATCTCCGCAAACACCGCCCGCCGCTGCTCCGACAGGTCGACCGCCAAGACCCGCCCCGCGTCGACCACCCCCGCCGAGACCGCCGACCGCACGATCGCCTCGGCCATGTTCCCCGCCCCGATGAACGCCAGGTCGTACCGCATCACAACTCCTTCGCTCCGTCCAGCCAGCCGTCCCGCGTGGCCTTGATCTTCTCGAGCCCCGCCAGCAGCGACGCGTGGTCGCCGAGTTCCAGGTCGCCGATCAGCTGGTCCAGGTGCCCACGGTAGGCCCGCAACGCCTCGAGCAACGGCCCCCGATTGCTGATCATGATGTCCGCCCGCATCGGCGGGTTGCTCGACGCCACCCGGGTCGTGTCCCGCAGCCCCGTCGACGCCACCGGCCAGCCGCCCAGCTCCCGCACCACCGAGATCAGCAGACACGCCGCCGCGTGCGGCAGGTGCGACACCGCCGCCACCGCCCGGTCGTGCTCTTTCGGCGACATCTCCACCAACCGACACCCGACGGCTTCCCATAGCTGCTTCGCCTGATCCACCGCCGCCGGAGCGTTCCCCGCGTGCGGCGTCAAGACGCACGGCCGACCCTCAAACAGGTCCGCCCTGCCCGCCAGCGGCCCCTTCTGCTCACCCCCCGCCATCGGGTGCGCCCCGACAAACCACGCGGATCCCTTGGCCGCTGCCACGATCTCCGCTTTGCTCGACCCCGCGTCCGTGACCAAACCGCCCCGGTCCAAGCCCCACCCTAAGCCCCGCAGCTCCTCCAGCACGCCTACCACCGCCCCGACCGGCACCGCCACCACCACCACCGTCCGCGACGTGTCCAGCCCCGTCAACGCGGCCTCTAACCCCGCCTCACACCGCTCCACCGCCCCGCTCGCCACCGCGTCCCGGCGGGTCTGTTCCGACCGTGCCACCCCCACCACCGAGACCCCGCCACGCCGCTCACGCAGCGCCAGCCCCAGGCTCGCCCCGATCAGACCCACCCCGATCACCACCACCGTGTCGAACGGCAGGGTCGTCTGGACCGGGTTTTCTGCGGACGGCAGCTCCATCGGACCGTTAACATTACCGGATTCCCACACCCACCACCCCACTGCGACCTAAGCAACACGGAGCCTCCATATGGCCCTCTCTAGCGCCTACACCGGCACCTACGAGCTCGAGTTCGAACGCCCCCTGATCGCCCTCGAGAAGCAGATCGCCGACCTTGAAGCCCAGGCCGACCCCAACCGCTCCGCCATCGGGCTCGACCCCAACATCGACTTCGGGGCCGACCTCCGCAAGCTGCGGCAGTCGCACACCGCGATGCTCAAGAAGATCTACCGCGGCCTCAATGCCTGGAATACCGTCCGCGTCGCCCGCCACCCCGGCCGGCCCCAGTCGATCGACCACATCAAGCACATCGTCAAGGACTTCACCGAGATCCACGGCGACCGCCGCTTCGGCGATGACGCCGCCATCCTCACCGGGTTCGGCCGCATCGGGCCCCACAAGTGCCTCGTCATCGGGCACCACAAGGGCAAGGACACCGCCGACAAGATCAAGGCCAACTTCGGCTGCGCCCACCCCGAGGGCTACCGCAAGGCCCTGCGTGCAATGAAGCTGGCCGAGAAATTCGGGCTGCCCATCGTCACGCTCGTTGATACCCCAGGGGCCTACCCCGGCGTCGGGGCCGAGGAACGCGGCCAGTCCGAGGCGATCGCCCTGAACCTCCGTGAGATGGCCCGGCTCAAGACCCCCATCGTCTCGGTCGTCATCGGCGAGGGTGGCAGCGGTGGGGCCTTAGGCATCGGCGTCGCCGACCGGCTCGCCATGATGCAGTACGCCTGGTACTCCGTGATCAGCCCCGAGGGCTGCGCCGCCATCCTCTGGAAGGCCGCCACCCCCGAGACCAACGCCGAAGCGGCCGAGGCCCTGAAGCTCACCGCCAAGGACAACCAGAAGCTCGGCATCATCGACGACATCCTCGAAGAGCCGCTCGGCGGAGCCCACCGCCGACCCACCGCCGCCTCCGACCGTCTGGAGGAGTACCTCATCAAGGCCCTCCGCGACCTGAAGCGCTTCAAGCCTGAAAACCTGGTGGACCGCCGCTACGACCGGATCCGCCGTATCGGCGAGGTCAGCGAGCCGGCGAGCCGCTGAACACATCGCATGGTTGTTAGCCCATCGTGCCGACGTGTATCAACGGAACTGCACGATGTAGTAGAGCATCACAGCATTGAGCGCGATGAGCTGCGTGCTCGCCCACACCCACACAAGAATTTTTTGCCACAATTCGGGCTCACGACGAAACTTGCGGAATACCCGGTCCCTGAACCGCATCGCGACTAAGACGGGCAAAGCACAGCCCGCCATCGCAACGACCACGGGCATAAACGCCACCGCGGTCACGACAAACCACGTCAGGATGCTGGTCGTGTCTACCGACTGGGCGACCCGCCACAAGAGAGCCCCGACCGAGAGGCCCCCAGCGACCATCGCGACCGAAAGCAGAGCCCAAAGCGGATACCGGTAGCGCGGACGCTCGTACCACTTAAGACGGCTGGGAACACCGGCACGGGTTCGGACACGCGGGTTTTGGTTCACAACCGGACCCACAAACACACTCATTGCATCTTCTCCCGGGCCACGCTCTAAGGAATTCCCCTCTGGTTTAAGCAGGACGACAGCGATGGTAGGCACAGTCGTCCTCATAAAATAATCCCAGCCTCAGCCACGGCAAGTGGTGCGCGAGAAAATTATCAGCCGCCTTGCCTATTTTCTCCAAATCCTCGCAATACCCCACGCCGGAACACCGCCAAGGCTTAACGCATCTGGCCCGCGATGGGTCGCAGCACATCTCCAGGCTCGAGCCCTCCCTGCTGAATGAGGGCGGCCGCGGGCATGATGCGTTTACCCGGGACTTGGACTTCCAGCAGCTCCAGCGTCCCAACAGCCGTCGCCACACGCCGGCTAGGCAGCACCGTTCCTGGCTGGGCCAAACCGGCCGACTCGTCCGGGTGGTCCCGGACCCGGCGGAGCAGTAGCTCACCCCCCTGCCCCACCAAACGGCATCCGGGCCATGGGTTCAGCCCGTGCACCTGCGCCCTTACTGCCGTTGCCGGCTGATCAAACGCGACGGTCCCGTCGGCCTTGGTGAGCTTGCGGGCACGTGTGGCTCCCGACTCATCCTGCTCCACGGGGTCCAGCCGCCCGGCGGTAAAGTCAGCCAAGACTCCGCCGATGACTGCCGGGCCGAGCTGGGCCATCCGGTCGTGCAGTTCACCGGCCGTCTCCAAGGGGTCGATCGTGAGAGACGACATGCCGTAGACAACGCCGGCGTCCATACGGTCGGCGAGCGCGATCACGCTGACGCCGGTTTCGGTGCAACCGTCCATCATGGCCCGTTGGATCGGCGCCGCTCCCCGGTAGGCCGGCAGCAGCGACCCGTGCAGATTCACCATCAAGCCTCCGCCAGTCTCGACCACCTCCGGGCTGAGCTTTTGCCCAAACGCGATCACCACCGAAGCCTTCGCCCCGACCGCCGCTAGCCGTGCAACCTGGTCGGGGGCATTGACATCTTCGATCGGCCAAACGGGCAGCCCGTGCGATCCCGCCCACTCGGCGATCGGCGTCGGCGTGAGCCGACGCTTCCGTCCTGCCGGTCGCGGCGGCTGGGTCACCACCGCCGCGACCTCGTGCTCCGCACACAACGCCTCGAGACTGGGCAGCCCAAACGAGCCGGAACCAAAAAACATCAGCCGCATCGTGAGATGCTAACGCCCCAGATCGGGTGTTGTCGTTGAGGCGGGTCGGCCGCGATACTCTAGGCGGCGCGGTGACGCTCGGGGTCGGCCGGATCCAGCTGGTGGTGGGTCTCGCTGTCGTCGTCAAGGCGTTGCCGGATCGCGAGAAACTCACCGAAGCAGGCCTCGAACGCCTCGACCACAGCCGGGTCGAAGTGGGTGCCGGAATCGCTTTGGATGATGTTACGGGCACGCTCGACCGAGAACGCATCCTTGTACACCCGCCGCGTGGTGAGTGCGTCAAAGACGTCGGCCACCGCCGTGATGCGCGCCGACAGCGGGATGTCTTGGCCCGCGAGCCCGTTCGGGTATCCGGTCCCGTCGAACTTCTCGTGGTGCGATTGGGCGATTTCAATCGCCAGGTCCAAGAAGTGAGACCCCTGGTGCTGGGCGGCGACTTCTCGCAATGCCTCGGCCCCGATTTCGCAGTGCGTCTTCATCACGTCGAACTCGGACTCGGTAAGCGGCCCCGGCTTGAGCAGGATCGCGTCGGGCACGCCGACCTTCCCGATGTCGTGCAGCGGGCTGGCCTTGTACATCGCGTCGGCGCAGTTCTCGTCGATCTGGTCGGTGTAAGGGCCGTGGTGCTGGAGGTGGCTGGCGAGCACCTGGCAGTAGTTGCGGATGCGGGCGAGGTGGTGGCCCGTCTCCGGGTCTCGCGATTCCGCCAGCCGGGCCAACGCGAACACCACGAGGTCGCGGGTGTCGGTCAGCTCTTTCTCTTGCTCGGCGACGTGGGCCTCCAGCGTGTCGTTCTCCAGGGCGACTTGAGTGCGGGTCCGTGCGAGCTGGAACAGCGTCTTGCGTAACCGGAGCTGGACCTGGATTTTCGCCAGCAGCTCGTCGGGCTCGAAAGGCTTGGTGAGGTAGTCGTCCGCACCGGCTTCGTAGCCCTGCAGCCGCTCCTCGGTCGACGCTCGGGCCGAGACCAGGATGACCTGCGTGGTGTCGCCAAACGGGGACTCCTTGATGGCCTTGCAGGCGGTGTACCCGTCCATCTCGGGCATCATGATGTCGAGCATCACGAGGCTCGGCGCGTGCTGCTTGACCGCTTCGATCGCTTCGAGGCCGTTGCATGCGGTGACCGTGGGGTAGAACCCGTCGAGGCACTCCTCCGCGATGGCGCGGTTCATCTCGTCGTCATCAACGATCAGGATCAGGTTCTGGCTTTCGGTCATGCCGACACCTCCACCCTGGACTTCACGCCACCGGTTGCATCCGGAGGTGTCCTGGGCAGTTCCAAGACGAACATCGCCCCACCCTCACGATGGTTCTCAGCCCAGACCCGGCCGCCATGGCCCGCGGCGATTTCACGGCAGATTGAAAGGCCCAACCCTGTGCCACCCGCGCCCGAGCTCGTCTTGCTCGACTGGATGAACTTCTCGAAAATCGTCTCCAGCTCCCCTTCAGGCACTCCGACGCCGCGGTCACGCACCGACACCCGCAGCAGTTCGGGCTCGGCTTCGACACGGACCGAGATTGGTTCGCCCGCCGGCGAGAACTTCACCGCGTTGCCAATCAGGTTGCGGACCACCTGCATGATCTTGATCGAGTCCAGGTGTGCCTGCACCGCGGTGTCCGGCGTATCGACTTCAATCTCAACCCCGCGGCTGGCGAGCAGGGAGCCGAACTCGTCGACGACCCCATCCACGATCTGCCGCAGGTCGCAGTCCTCGAACTCAAAGCGCTGCTGCCCCGACTCGTGCTTCGCCAGGTCCAACAGGTTGTTGACCAGGGCGAGCAGCCGCTTGCCGCTGACATCGATCTTGTCGAAATAGCCCTCGAGCTTTTCGGGGCTCGCTGAGCCGACCTTCTTCTTGCCGAAGTCCGCGAAGCTCAGGATGCCGTGCAGCGGTGTGCGGATCTCGTGGCTCATGTTGGCTAGGAACAGGCTCTTGGCTTCGTTAGCCGACTCGGCCTCCTTGATCGCTTCGCGGAGCATTTCTTCGGTCTTACGCAGCTCGCTCACGTCCGTGGTGGTCTTCTCCAGGATCTCCATGAGCTTGTTGTAGACGGTCGCGATCTGGCCCACCTCGGTGAAGGGCTCGACCGGGGCCCGGACAGACAGGTCTTGCGTCTGGACCTGTTCTTGGATGGTCGTCGCTAGGCCGGACAACTCGGTTGAAGCCCGGTGCTCAGCAAAGTTCAGGCCTTGGCGTTCCGCCTCTTCGGTGACCCGCAGACCGAACACGCGGTTCATCACATAGAGCAGCGGGCCGGCTGTGCACACGGTCCAAACGCCGGCCGCCGCGATACCGATCGCCTGAACACCCAGCTGGGACCACATGCCCAGACCCGTTCCGAGTGCTGCCGGGTCGCCAAACAACGCCACCGCGAGCGTGCCCCAGATGCCCGCCGCGAGGTGGACGGGGACCGCCGAGATCACGTCATCGATCTTCAGCCGGAGCAGCCATTCATAGACGAGGTAGCAGACCAAGCCGCCGCCCATCCCGATGACGATCGCGGCCCAGCCCGGGACGGCGTGGCAGCCCGCCGTGATCGCCACGAGGCCCGCCAATGCGCCGTTGATGATGTAGCTCGGCTGCAGGTAGCCGTGGAGCACCCAGCCGAGCATGGCCGTCACGATGAGCCCGCCCACGGCCGCCAGCATGGTGTCGGCGATGATGCCCGGGACCGAGTTGTCCAATGCCAGCGTGCTCCCGCCGTTGAAGCCGATCCACCCAAACCAGATCAGCAGGCCACCGAGGATCGCGATGGGCATGTTGCTGCCCGGGGTGTAGCGGGGACGCCCGTTGGGGCCGAACCGGTCGATCCGAGGCCCGATGATGAGGCAGGCCATTAAAGCCGCCCAGCCGCCGACGCTGTGGACCACGGTCGAGCCCGCAAAGTCCACGAACCCGATCTCCGCCAGCCAGCCGTTTTGGCCCGTCAGAGCGCCGCCCCAGACCCAGTGGCCGTAGACCGGATAGATCACGGCCACCAATGCAGCGATGGCGAGATAACCGGCAAACTTCACGCGCTCCGCTACCGCCCCGGACACGATCGTGACTGCGGTCCCGCAGAACATGAGCTGGAAGACGAAGAACGCGCCGTTCCAGGGATCGCCCTGCCCGACCTCGGGCAGGAATTGCGAGCTTCCCAGCCAGCCGCTCCAACTCGCCCCGAACATGAGCCCGAAACCCACCAGCCAAAACACGATGACCGAGACCCCGAGGTCCGCCAAGTTCTTCAATGCGACGTTGATCGAGTTCTTGCTCCGGGTCATCCCGGTCTCAAGACACAGGAACCCGGCCTGCATCATGAACACGAGCGCAGCCGCCATGAGGATCCATAGCGTGTCGAGCCGGTGGGCGATTTCTGCTGGATCAATGCCGTGCACTGGAAGGTCCTCGGGTCACTGCGTCGGGGCTGTCCGGATCATCCAGACGACCCCCCCAGGTGTGGTCGGCATGATTCTGAAGGCCCTAAAGAGGGCTTATCAAGAAATCGGAAGTCGCTTAGGAAATATCGCCTAGCCAAGCTGTTTAACCCACCGCCAGCCATCGAGTTCTGGCCCGCAAATCAGGCCGAGGCCCGGACCGCTTCACGGGCCCGGATCGCCAGCAGCGGTCGGTCGGAATTCATCCGCGTGTTGAGCTTCCGCAGCGCCTCGATCTCGATCTGACGCACGCGTTCCCGAGTCAGCCCGACGACCTTGCCGATCTCCTTCAGCGTCAACGGCTCCTCACCCTCGAGGCCGTAACGCAACCGCAAAATGGTGGCTTCGCGGTCGTCGATCGCGTCCAGCAGCTCCCGGACGGTGTCCAGGTCGTCCGCCAAGCTGGCTTTCTCGTCCGGCAGTGGGTGCCGGTGGTCTTCGAGCATCGCGCCAAGCGTCGGCGCGTCGTCGTCCGCCCCGGCGTTCTGAGCCGGCCGACGCGACGCCTTGACCGCCTTCTTGATGATCTTGATCTTCTTCTCCGGCAGCTCCATCCGCTCGGCCAGTTCCTTCGTGTTCGGTTGACGGCCGAGCTCCTCCTCGAGCTCCCGACAGGTCCGCTTCCACCGCGTGATCAGTTCGACCATGTACGCCGGGATGTGGATCGGCTGCACGGCATTGATCAAGGCCCGCTTGATCGCCTGCTTGATCCACCATGTGCCGTAGGTGCTGAAACGCGCCCCGTATTCCGGGTCGAAGTTCTCCACCGCCTTGAGCAGCCCCAGGTTCCCCTCCTCGATCAGGTCCTGCAGCAGCAGCCCGCGGTTGTTGTACCGCTTGGCGATCGACACCACGAGCCGCAGGTTCGAGCGGATCATGATCTCTCGGCTGTGCATGCAGTCCTCATCGCGGATCTTGCGGCAGAGATCGACTTCCTGCTCCCGTGTGAGCAGGGGCAGCTCGTCGATCTGCTTGAGGTAGATCTCCAGGTCGGATTTCACGCGGCCTCGCGCCATGGATCGTCTCGGTTGAGGGCGGTATGCCCAGGCTTCTCTCCCCTTGCACCGGTGGCGAGGGCTCACCACGACGATCGACCGTTTGTCCAGCCCGCTTCACCCCGCACCAGCCGCAAGAGGCCAAGCTTTATCGGCCATCCCTTGCAACCCGCACACCCCCACCCCTAACCCCTCTCCACGCCCGGCTCCCGCCGTTGAGACCGCCCTGCTACGCTGCTCCGCGCATGGATCGCCCCCCGAAAACCTCGCCCTTCCGCCGCTACGCCGCCGGGCTCATGGAGCCGATCCGCATCCCCAGCAACCGACTGGTGATGACGGTTAAGACCTACAGCCGGGCCGACTTCCGTGGCGATGCGGTCGCGGGGCTCACCGTCGCCGTCGTTGCTGTTCCGCAGTCCATGGCGTACGCGATCATCGCCGGCGTGCCCCCGGTGTACGGGATTTATGCCGTCATCCTCCAGTCGCTGGTGGGTGCGTTCTTCAACTCCCAGAAGCTCCTGTCGGTCGGGCCGATCAACACGCAGTCGCTGCTGGTGGCCTCCATCGTGACGCGGCTGACCCCCGCCGATGCCTCGACCTACCTCTCCCTGGTGGTGACCCTGACCATGATGAAGGGGGTGATGCAGATGCTCATGGCGGCGTTGCGGCTGGGCAACCTGGTCCGCTACGTCAGCCAGTCGGTCATCGTGGGGTTCACCGCCGGTGCGGGGGTGCTCATTGCGGCGGGGCAGGTCCCCGCGTTCCTGGGGTATGGCACGACCCGCGAGGCCTGGCAGATGCCCGGGCTGATCGGGATCGCTCAACGCACGCTCCCGCAGCTCGATCAGACCGACTGGCGGTCCGTCGCGATGGGCGGTATCGCGCTGGGCGTCGTGATCGGATCCAAGTATCTGTCGAAGTTCGTGCCGGGCCCGCTGATCGCCGTCGCCCTCACCGGGGCCATCGTCGCCTTGGCCGGCTGGGCCTCGACGCTCAACGTCCTCGGGGAGATCCCGATCGCTTGGCCGGGCACGCCCGAGTTCCGCTTCGACGAACGCTTCATGGACGGCCTCATCGTCGGCTCCCTCGCGCTGGCGCTCCTTGGGCTGATGGAGGCCTACTCCATTGGCAAGAACATCGCCTCCAAGACCGGCGACCGCATCTCCGCCAACATGGAGCTCTTCGCCCAGGGCGTCACCAACGCGGCGACCTCCCTCGCCAGCTGCATCCCCGGCTCGGCGTCCTTCTCCCGCTCGGCCCTCAATCACTACACCGGCGCACGCACGATCTTCTCCTCGGTGTTCAACGCCGCCTTTGTCACGCTGATCTTCCTGCTGCTTGCGCCCGTTGCCGAGCCTGTCCCCATGGCTGCGATCGCCGCCATCCTCTTTGTTATCGCCTACGGCCTGATCGACTGGGGCTTCCTCGCCCGTGCCATCCGCGCCGATCGCACGGATGCTGTGGTCTGCATTACCACCTTCGCCGCCACTCTCACGGTGCCCCTGAAGTACGCCGTCTTCGTCGGGATCATGCTCAACCTCGCCCTCTACCTCCGCAAGGCGGCCCAGCTCCGCATCACCGAGATGGTGCCCACGGGTTACGGCCCGTTCACCGAGCAGCAGGTCAATGACAAAGCGGGGCACAGCCAGGTCAAGATGATCCAGCTGGAGGGCGACCTGTTCTTCGCTCTGGCCGATGAACTCCAGGATCGACTCGGCGACATCGTCCGCTCCGGCGTCCGCGTGGTGGTCTTCCGGCTCAAACGCACGCACCACATCGACGCGACCTGCTTCGGCGTTCTGGATCAGTTCGTCGCCGACATGCACGCCCAAGACCGCTACGTCCTGCTCTGCGGCGTCCGCGACAACATGAGCCAGACGCTTGCCGGTTTCGGCCTCGACAAACGCGTGGGGTCGCACAACATTTTCACCACCCGCGAAGGCGCCAGCGTCTTCGATTCGGCCAAGCAGGCGCTCGCCCGTGCTCAGGAGCTGATCGATGCCTCGATCGACATCGATCAGTTTGAGGCGGCCGACGAAGCCAAAGGCTGGTCGTACAACATCTAGGACCGAGCCGCGTCCGCGGTCCGCCCGCCGATCCCGATGAACCTCTTCTTCCATCAGGCGACCCTCAGCGAATTCGCCCTCAGCTTCCCGCTTCTCCGCGCGGTCGAACCGCCCGTGACCGTGGTAGCCCCGTGGAGCCGGGCCGAGATTGCCGCCCGGCTGCTCCCAGGCTGCACGCCCATGGACATCGAGCTCTTCGAGTTCACTCGGCTGCACACGCCTCAGGGCCCGTCGGCCCTGAGTCCCGCGGTCGCCGAGCTCTTCCAGCAGGCCAGCGTGATCGTCAGCTTCGTCGGCCTTGGGGATTCGCCCTGGCCGGATCACGTCCGGCGGTTCGCTCCGCAGGCCGAGCTCTTCCTGGTCGATCCACGCCCTGACCCCGAAACGGATACCCACCTCACTGACCACTACCGCCAGCAGCTGGCGGACCAAGGCCTTCCGCTCGCTGAGGCCCCGTCAGAGCCATCGCTTCGCGGGTCCGGCCCCATTTTTGTGCACCCTGGCTCCGGGGCGCCCGCCAAGTGCTGGCCGCGTTCCCGGTATGAAGTATTGATCCAACGCCTCTCCGATGCCGGCCACATGGTCAGGCCCGTGCTCGGGGAGGTTGAGGCTGAACGGTGGGAACCCGACGCCCTCGACCGCTGGAATGACCAGCTCGGAGCGGTGTTTTGCCGTTCCCCGAGGGAGCTGATGGACACCATTGCCGACGCTCGCCTCTTCATCGGGAACGACGCCGGGCCGTCGCATGTCGCTGCGCTTGCGGGGGTGCCCGTCCTGGCGCTCTTCGGCCCCACTCTGCCCCGTCGATCGGGCCCCGTCGGGCCCGCGGTACGCTGCCTGGCCCCGCCCGTTCCGCAGCCCATGGACTGGCTCTCCATTGAGACCGCGACGGAAGCCGTCCTCGACCTACTCGGCTCTTGGGCCGGCTGACCCGTGGCTCATCGCCTGACACCGGGTCAGCCGATCTACAATGCAGTGATGCGGATCATCCTCGCCAACCCCCGCGGCTTTTGTGCCGGTGTGCACATGGCTATCGACACGGTCCAGGAGCTCGTCGAGCTCATCGGCACGCCGCTCTACGTCTTCCATGAGATCGTTCACAACAAGCACGTCGTCGATCGCTTCGTCCGCCAGGGCGTGACCTTTGTCGATCACATCGACGAGGTCCCCCGCGACCAGACCGTGGTCTTCAGCGCCCACGGCGTCTCCCCCGCCGTCCGCGAGCAGTCCAAGGCCCGCAACCTCCGCATGATCGACGCGACCTGCCCGCTGGTCACCAAGGTCCACGTCGAGGCACGCCGCTACGCCAAGCAGGGCTACCACATCCTCCTGGTCGGCCACGCCGGGCACGACGAGGTCGAGGGCACCTACGGCGAGGCCCCCGACGTCATCACCATCGTCGAGTCCGCCGAGGACGTCGCCGAGCTGCCCTTCACCACCGACGACAAGCTGGTCTACCTCACGCAGACGACGCTCTCACTCGACGACGCGGAGAAGGTCATCGGCGCGATTAAACGTCGCTACCCCAACTGCATCGCCCCGCCCAAGGAAGACATCTGCTACGCGACCACCAACCGCCAGCACGCCGTCCGCCACCTCGCCCCGGAGGCCGACCTCACGATCGTCATCGGCTCGACCAACTCGTCCAACTCCGTCCGCCTCACCGAGATCTCCGCCCTCGCCGGCACGCCCGGCCGGCTCATCGATGACGTGTCCGAGATCGACCCCGACTGGTTCGATGGCATCGACTCCGTCCTCATCACCGCCGGCGCCTCCGCCCCCGACGACCTCGTCCACGCCGTCATCCAGTACCTCATCGACCACCACGACGGCGACATCGAAGAGTCTACCCTCACCGAAGAGAACGTCACGTTTGCGATGCCCGTCCAGCTCCGCGTCCTGCGCAGCAAGCTGGCCCCCACCCCATAAAGCCGCGACCGCCGGTCGCGGAGCGTGCTGCCGAACGCCTCACCGCAGCTCTTCCACATCCCCTGGCGCGACACCCAGTGCCCGCGTCAGCCCGTCGAAATCAAACCACACCTCCCGCAGCTCCGCGGCGTCGCTGATCGCCTCGGTCGCCTTCAGCTCAAGCACCGCCTGCTCCTCGACCGCCCATACCGTGGCGTAGGTCCACATCTCCGGCCATGTCGTCCGCCGAACGCCCGGCCGCTCGACCGGCGTCGTCACGTCCCACCGCATCTGGCCCACCGCGACTCGGCGATCCGCCGTGTCCAATACCTCGACCAGCAGCGGCCGACCCGTCTGCCCATCCAGTTCCATCTTGATCGACAAGCCTGCCGGGCGGATCGCGTAGCCCCGCCGGGTCCGCTCCACCGTCCCGCCCGCCTCCGCATCCAACCGGGCCAAACCCAGCAGGTACGGCAGCCCCGCCGGGTCCAGCCCCATCGGCAGCCGCCGACCGGATGGCTGCAGGTCGCCCACCTCGATCGTCCGTTCGCCCACCAGCGCTCTCGGCCGATCCGAAAGATCAAACAGCCAGAACCGCTCCGCGTTGCTCCCCGCCCACGCGAAGATCTTCCCGACCTTCTCGATAGTCAGCAGCGTCCGCTCCGGGCCGTCCACCACGAGCTTTCCCTCGCCGTTCTCCCGCCGAACCCGCTCTTTCCCGTCGTCCCCCCGCTCCACCCACGCGACCTTCACGATCGTCTGGGCGTACACCGGCTCGATCCGGTCCAGCGTCGCGTTGTACTTCTCGGCCAGCTCCGCATAACTGGGCAGCCGATCCGCACGTTCGCCCACGACCCGCATCACCGGTGCGGCAAACGGGTCCGCCGCCTTGCGACACCCCACCCCACCCACCGCCAACACGACCATCAAACCCGCCAGCAGCGCCACCCGCCCGCTCACCACTGCCCCTCCAAGACCTGCCCCAGCTGCTCCGACACCGCTCGGCTCTGCGCCTCGTCCAGCTTCGGGTCCCACACCTCGATCACCCGGTCCTCATCCCACTTCCCGAAGTGCCCCTTGCTCACGTCCTTCTTCGGCGTGAACGTCCACCAGTTCTGCACCCCACCACCCGGCCCATCCCCGTCCGGATCGTCCCGCGACTCGATCCCGTCGTGTCGCAACAGCTTCTTCCGCATCAGGATCAACGCCAACACATACCGGAAACCCGCACGCCCCCCCGGCCCACCACTCCTGCCCTCATCCTCTTCACCGAGACGTTCGAGCAACTGCATCAACACCGCGTCATCCACAAACCGCCGCTTGGCCTCCTCCGGCTCCGGGATCGTCGTCTTCCAAAAACTAAACACCCCGTCGGGCCGAAAGCCCTGTTCCCACGCCGACGCACTCACGTCTACCCGTGCCAGCCCCAGCTGATCCCCCGCTTCCCGCTGCTCAGCTGGCACATCCACCAGCGCAGCAAAATACGCCTCCCCCGCCTCCATCTCCCGGCCGGTCTTCACACACTTCCCGGAAGTCTTCTGGATGTCGTAACCGGCACTCTGCAAGGTCTACCTCGATCAAATTTTGACAGGGTTAACAGGATGAACTGGATTTAAGACGGGATGAAAAACAGTTTGATTTCAATCCTGTCCATCCTGTCCAACAAGCCTTTCCGCCGCCGTCACCGTTTGCTCGATCAGCACCGCGATCGTCATCGGCCCCACGCCTCCCGGCACAGGCGTAATCATCGACGCCTTCGCCGCCGCAGCCTCAAACTCGACATCGCCCACGTTCCCGGGGTTGTACCCCGCGTCCATCACCACCGCGCCCTCTTTGATCCAGTCGCCCTTCACAAATTCGGGCTTGCCCACCGCCGCCACCACCAAATCCGCCCGCCGGACCTCATCCGCAAGGTCCACTGTCCGGCTGTGACAGATCGTCACCGTCGCGTTCGCGTCCAAGAGCATCCCCGCCATCGGCTTGCCCAGAATCGCGCTGCGCCCGATCACCACCGCGTGCTTGCCCTGCAGCTCAACGCCGTACGCCGCCATCAGCCGCATGATCCCGCCCGGCGTGCACGACGCAAAACCAGGCTCGCCGAACCACATGTGCGCGAAGCTGCCGTACGTCACGCCATCAACATCTTTGGACACCGGGATGGTCTCGAACGCGGCCCGCTCGTCGATGTGCGACGGGGCCGGGTGCTGCAGGAGGATGCCGTGCACCGCCGGGTCATCGCCCAGCCGCTGGACCTCCGCCAACAGCTGTTCCGTTGTCGTTTCGGCGGGCAGCTCGACCTTGACGCTCTTCATCCCGATCGACTCGCACCGCCGACGCTTCATCTGCGTGTAGGTCACCGACGCCGGGTCCGCCCCGACCAGCACCGTCGCCAGGCAAGGTGTCACGTCTTCGGCTTTCAATGCCGACACCCGGCCCTCCGCCTCCGCCAGGATCTCCCCCGCCACCCGCTTGCCATCCATGAGCGTCGCCGTTGATTCCATGCCCGCATTCTAACTGACCCTCGAACCTCAGGGCCTGGCATCGCGGGTGCTCCCCCCGCAGCCGCCCTACTATCCCGCCTATGCAAGCCATCCTCCTCTCCATCGGCGACGAGCTCGCCCTAGGGCAGACCATCGACACCAACACCGCTTGGGTCGCCGACCGCCTGACCCGCCTCGGCATCGACACCCTCGCCCACCAGACCGTCGCCGACGACCTCGACGCCATCGCCGCGGCATTCGTCTGGGCCGCCGAACGCTCCGACCTGATCATCGCCTCCGGCGGGCTCGGCCCCACCGAAGACGACATGACCCGCCAAGCCCTCGCCCAGGCCATGGGCGTCGAGCTGGTCCTCGATCAGCCCAGCCTCGACGTCATCACCGAGTTCTTCGCCTCCCGCGACAAACGCATGGCCCCGACCAACCGCATCCAGGCCATGCACCCCGCCGGCTCCGCCATGATCCCCAACGCCCACGGCACCGCCCCTGGCATCCACGCATCACTCAACCGGACCGACGTCTACCTCACCCCCGGCGTCCCGCGCGAGATGAAGCACATGGTCAGCGACACGATCCTCCCCCAGCTCGCCGCGCAGCCCGGCCGAAAAGCCATCCTCACCACCAAGGTCAATACCTTCGGGATCGGCGAGTCCGACGCGGCCGAGATCCTCGGCGCCCTCATGGACCGGACCCGGAACCCGACCGTCGGCACCACCGTCGCTGGCGGCGTCTGCTCCGCCCGCATCCGGGCCGTCGCCCCGACCCCGGATGAAGCCTCGGCCATGCTCGAAGACACGGTTGGCCTCGTGACCGAACGCCTCGGCCCGCTGGTCTATGGCCGTGACGACGCCAGCCTTGCCGAGGCGACGGTGTCGTGCCTTCAAGAGAAAGGCCTCACGGTCGCCACCGCGGAGTCCTGCACCGGCGGCCTGGTTGGCGGCATGATCACCGACGTCGCCGGCTCGTCGGCGGTCTACAACGGCGGCTGGGTCACCTACAGCAACGACATGAAAGCCCAGCAGCTCGAGGTGCCCGAAGAACTGCTCGAGCTGCACGGCGCGGTCAGCGCCCCGGTGGCCGCCGCGATGGCCGACAACGCCCGCCGCCTTGCCAACGCCGACATCGCCGTCAGCCTCACCGGCATCGCCGGCCCCGGTGGCGGCACCGACGACAAGCCCGTCGGCACCGTCTACCTCGGGCTTTCACAGCACGACGCCCCCACCGACGTCCGCCTTGCCACCCTCCGCTACGGCGGCCGGGATGGTATCCGACGCCGTGCCGCCCTCTGTGCCCTACAGGCCATCCGCCTCGGCTGCCTCGATGCCGACCTCAACGCCCTGACCTGGCTCAAGCAGGTCCCCGTGACCGCACCCGCATGATCGACATCCACTGCCACCTCATCCCCGCCCTCGACGACGGCTGCCAGACCCTCGGCGAAACCCTCGAGTCGATCGAGAAACTCCGGGCCCACGGCTTCACCGCCAGTGTCTGCACCCCCCACACCCTGTGGATGGAGCAGTACCCCCACATCCTGCCCGACCACACCCGCGCCTGGACCGACGACCTCCAGAACCAGCTGATCAGCATGGGCATCGACTACACCCTCCTGCCCGGCGGAGAGCTCCGCGCCAGCAAACGGGCAGTCGACCTCATGAAAGAGAACGGCGTCCCCACCCTCGCCAACTCCAAGCTCGTCCTCATGGACTTCTGGGAACCCAAGTGGCCCGCCTTCCTCGACGCCACCGCCGACTGGCTCCTCGACCAGGGCTACACCCCCGTCCTCGCCCACCCCGAACGCTCCGTCACCAAGGGCGACTTCGACGGCCAGCTCCAGGCCCTCACCGACCGCGGCGTCCTGCTCCAGGGCAACACCGCCGCCCTCGCCGGCGCCTGCGGCCCCCTCGCCGAAACCTACGCCCGCAACCTCCTGACGTCGGGCCGATACACGTTCCTCGCCCTGGACCTGCACCGGCCCGACACGCTCGAGGACCGGCTCACCGGCATCGAGATGGCCCGCGAGCTGGTTGGCGACGACGCCGTGGAAGAGCTGATGGAGCACGCCCCCCGCCGGCTGGTCTTGGACGCCCCCGCCCATTCCTGAATACCCCGAGCAGGACTCGAACCTGCAACCGTCGGCTTAGAAGGCCGATGCTCTATCCAGTTGAGCTATCGGGGCGGTATGGCCCTTTAGCCCCGGGCTCTGCCCGGGGGCACGCGGCGAAGCTGATGTATCACGCCCATCAAAGCGGATGAACCGACACACCGCACGCCCAGTGCCCGCGGCAGGATTCGAACCTACGACCTGAGCTTTAGGAAAGCCCTGCTCTATCCAGCTGAGCTACGCGGGCGGCCCCACAGTGTACCGGCGACCACGACGCCGAAAACGTTGCGGTACCGTAAGCCTTCCTCCCCTCTCCCCGACCCGAACCCCGCCACGCAGCGTGACGCCTACCCCCAGCCAACCCGCCGCCGTCGATCTGATCATCTGCACCCGCGACCGCTGCGCCGACCTCGAAGCGACTCTGCGCAGTCTGCAACGCCCCGGCGTCACTGCGGGTTGCGATGTGCGGCTCACGGTCGTGGACAACGGCTCGACCGACGCGACACGACAGGTCGTCGAGGCCGGTGACTGGCCGCACCTGCGCCCGCGCTACCACTTCCACGAGACGGGCGGCCTCGCCGCGGCGCGGAACGCGGGGCTCGTGGTCACCGATCGGCCGTGGGTGGTTTACACCGACGACGACGTCCGGCCCTGCGACGGCT
Organism: Planctomycetota bacterium; assembly: GCA_038749105.1. GTDB lineage: Bacteria > Planctomycetota > Phycisphaerae > Phycisphaerales > Phycisphaeraceae > JBCCOW01. Next base: position 9,190 of record JBCDIM010000027.1, on the reverse strand, counting down.
GGCTGTCGGCCATGACCGCCCCGCTCATCGCAGGCCGTTTCGACGCGGTGGTAGGCAAGGTCCGCCCCGCCAAGCACCTGCGCCGGGACTGGATGGGCAACGCCATTGCTTCCGCGCTCGCCCTCAACGACCACGAGCCGGACGACGCGGCCAACCCGAACCTCATAGGAGCCAATATGGCCTTCGGCCGGCATGTGTTCGAGTACGTCGAGGGCTTCGACCCGGCGCTCGACCCCGGCGGGCTGGGCTACGGCGGCGACACGCTCTTCTCTATGCGGCTGGTCGAAGCGGGCCTACGTGTAGGGCGCGCCCCAGAGGCCGTGGTCGATCACCACTTCCATCCGGACCGGCTCACACGGCGGTCCTTGCTCGCCTCGCCCCGCGGCTTCGCCCGATCACGCCGCTACATCAACCGCCGCTACGGGCTCTGGCTTGACCAGCACGAGGCCTGGAAGACGGTCGCGGTGCTGTGCAAGCTCGGGCTGTTCTACCTCGCTCACCCCACGGCCCACCGCCAGGCCGAGGGCTGCAGCAACCGCGAGTTCAAGCTCCGCAACCGCCTGGCGTACCACCTCAGCCGGTGGCGGGATGCGGGGCCGGTTTAGCCGTCGGGAACCGCACGCCGCCCGAGCATTGACTTGAGCCGTTGCCCGGTGAGCGACGCGAGCATCATCGCCTGAGTGTAGGTCGACAGTGGGCTGCGGGCGACGGTCTTGACCAGGTTGCGGTACTCCACGCCCGAGAGCCGGGGGATGGTCTTAGCCTCGCGGTCGATGAAGCCGAGCAGCGCGTCGCCGGGGCAGACCAGGCCCGAGACCTGCTCGACCCATCGGCTGGCCCGGAGCCGACGCATCCGCCAGTTGCTGTCGGCGAGCTTCGCCTGGGCCAGGTGGTCGTTCCCGCCGTGCACCCGGTACCGGACCGTGTCGCCGAACCGGTAGAGCTTTCGGCCCCCAGCCAGCGACACGAAGTAGTTCATCGCCAGGTCGGCGGCGACCTTCCAGTCACTCAGCCACGCGTCGGGCATCTCCAGCAGGGGCAGCAGCAGTTCACGCCGTGCCGCGGTCGTGGAGGCCACGCCGCCGTAGGTCCGCAGGCCATACTTCGCTAGCAGCGCGGTGCGCCCGTGGTCGTGGTCACGCCCCGCCTGGAAGCTCCGGCGGACACCGGTCCGGTCGCCGAACTGCTCGTAGTCGCCGTAGACGTAGTCTACCTGCGGGTGCCGCTCGAAGGCCTCGGCGAACGACCGGGTGTGCCCCGGCTTGTACAGGTCGTCGGCGTCCATGAAGCACACGACGTCGGCGTTGGCGAGCTCGATACCCCGGATCATCGCCGCGAGCTGGCCGCGGTTCTCGGTCCGCTCGACCATGACGCGGGGGTCCAACGCCTTGGCCTTCTCGGTGTAGGCCGGCGTATCGTCCGTCGACCCGTCGTCGATCACGATGACCTGATCGACCGGGCGTTCCTGAGCCAGGACGCTGGCGACGGTCTCCTCGATGTAGCGGCCGTAGTTGAAGCAGCTGATAAGGACCGAGACTCGGAGCGGTGGGGTCATGGCGGAGGGGCGAGGGCGGAGGGGCGAGGGCGGGGACCGTGGCCGGGTTAGGGCTGTTCGGGCTTGAGGTGGGTGTCGGGGCCGGTGTCGGGGCGGGTGAAGAACAGGACGGGCATGCTGGTGCTGCGGATGTCGAGGACGAACCCGTGGTCGAACAAGGCGGACATCATCGTGCTGATCGCGGCGTCGCCGGTGAGGTTGGCGTGGACCTCGACGGACAGGAAGCGGAGCGACGACAGGTCGATGCTGGCGTTCAGCACGCGGGTCTCGACGCCCTCGATGTCGCTGACCAAGCCGGTCGGGCGGTGCGTGGTGAGCAGGTCGTTGAGCACGACGGTGGGCACGGTCTCCCGCCGGTCGCCGCCATCGAGCCCGACGCCGCTGTAGCGGAAGTCGTCGGCGAAATCGATGTCCACGGTGCCGGGTTGATCGCTGATGGCCCCGTGGATCAGCTCGATCGTCTGCCCGTTGAGGGCGAAGTTCTCGCGGATCAGCGGGATAAGGCTCGGGTTGGCCTCGACGCCGATGACGCGCCCGCCGCCGGTCAGGCGTGTCGCGCAGGCCAGGCTGATAAACCCCATGCCACAGCCCAGGTCGAGGACGACGTCGTCGGGCCGGAGCTGACTGCCGAGCACGCGGAACTCGTGGGCCTCGTAGTTCTGGCGGTAGAGGGCGTAGGCGACCCGGTCGGTGACGCTGGGGTGGCCGGTCTGCATCTTGATGCCCCGCGAGGTGCACACGCCGCCCGCAGCGCGGACCTTGGACTTCCAGAGTTGCCAGCCGATTTTTGTGCGAAGGCCCATGGGCGTGTGGCTCGGGTGGAGGCGTCGGGCGTCGGTGCGTGCTCACTCGGGGTCGGGACGGTACCAGCAGCGGGGCAGCGGGACGCTGGGGTTGTCGGCGTTGTCGCGGTCCAGCGGGTGCGGGAACGACTGGACCGGGGCGGGGGCCGGGTCGGCCAACCGGTCGCGTCGGTAGAAGGTCATCTCGGTGAGGTACGGCACCTCGATCCCGTTGCGCTTCACCGTGCCGTAGTAGTTGTTCGGGTGGTTGTGCACGCAGTAGTGCGTCTGCAGCAGCTTGTCGAACACCCGCGACCACAGCCGGAAGAACGGCTTGTTCCAGACCTGATCCAGCTGGTGGAACTCCACCACCACCACCCGGAACCGCTGCATCAGCCGGTCCGAAGCTGCGAGCAGCACCTCGTATTCGAACCCCTCGATGTCCATCTGCAGCAGCAGGTCGCCGTCGGAGCCGGGCAGCGCCGCATCGACCCAGCCGTCGAGCGTCATGAACGACGCATTGGTCGTCACCCCGACGTACTTGCGGGTGAAGTGGAACAGCCCGTGGGTGTCGGGCGGGCGTTCGACGGAGTGGTCGGCCAGGAACACCCGCATCCCGCGGTCGGCGCACTGCGTCTCGAAGCCGGAGATCTGATCGACGCCGGGTGAGAAGCAGGCCTCGATCCCGTCGAGGTCGTTCGGCACCAGGTACCCGCCGTCGCCGTCCGGGCCGACCCGGATCAGCTCGGGGCACACGACCGGTCGGATCCGCTGCAGCAGCGCCAGAATGTCGGCCGCGTCGGTCTTGCGGACCTGATGGATGCGCGGCCCGCAGATCAGCCGACGCGCAGCGCGTTTAACCTGCTTGATCATCTACCGACATGTCCGCAGGTTGGGGTGCAAGTGTGTTGACGCTCCGGTCGATCTCCCCACCAGAAGCTCAAGCCAAGAATCGCATAGCTATACCATAGGCCGATGTCTGAAGCGGACCTGATCACCAGTTGCTCCGACCCGTTGTGGCGGCAGCTGCCGGGCGAAGACCGGACCTGCGGGGGCGTGCGTTTCCACCTCCGCCGTGATCGGCCGACCGCCGACCTCTGCGTGGTCTACCACGACGTCGAAGCCCCGTGTGCCGTGGCCTGCCGGTCCGGAGGGCTGGTCCTGGTCACGGTCGAGCCGGCGATCCTCAAGAGCTTCTACCCCCAGGCGTTCCTCGATCAGTTCGACGCGGTGCTCACGTTCCGCCGCGACCTGAAGCACCCCGGGGTCCACCACGCCCCGCCGATGATCCCCTGGTGGGTCGGCGTGTCCGGCGGGCACGGCGTTGAGCGCACCGTCAACCTGACCTACGACGACCTGGCCCAGCCCCGTGACCCCGCCGAGAAGACCCACGCCTGCTCGGTGATCTGCTCGTCGCTGGCGTACACCGACAGCCACCGCCGACGCCTCGCCTTTGTCGAAGCGCTCTGCGTCCGCCAACCCGCGATCGACCGTTTCGGGTTCGGCCACCGCCCCATCGACGACAAGTGGCTCGCCCTCCGCGACTACCGGGTCCACCTCGGCATCGAGAACTCCAGCTACCCCGACTACTGGACCGAGAAGGCCGCCGACGCCTTCCTCAGCGAGTGCTTCCTGGTGTACTGGGGCTGCCCGAATCTGGGCGACTACTTCCCGGAAGAGGCCTTCGCCCGCATTGATCTTGATGACATCGACTCGGCTGTGGCCCTGATCGAACAGGCCAGCGACCCGGGCTTTTACGCCGAACGACGCCCCGCGATCCTCGAGGCCAAGCGGCGGGTTCTCGAGCAGCACAACCTGTTCGCCGCGCTGGGGGAGAGGCTTCCGCAGCTGCCGTTGGGGGAGCCGGTTACCCGCCGGGTGAAGCCCCAGGACTGGTACCGCGGCAGCCTGCGCAAGCGCCTGAGCAAGCGATTAAAGTACCGCCGCCTCGCGGGCAGCCGGTCTGCTGCCCCGTCTTGAACTCAGCCAAACCGCCGCGAAGAGGCCCGCCCCATGCCCGACTGGCGACAGCCCGTGGTGATGTATCAACGCCTCAAGGCCCGGATGCGCGGCCGGCCCGAGCACTTCCTCGCCCGCGTGCCCGGCGTCATCCACGTCGGCGCCAACGCCGGCCAGGAACGCCGCCGCTACAACAAATACGGGCTCCACGTCGTCTGGGTCGAGCCCATCCCCGAGGTCTTCGCCACCCTCCAGGCCAACGTCGGGGACCACCCCAAACACCGCGCCTTCCAACGCCTCATCACCGACCAGACCGGCCAGGAATACACCTTCCACGTCGCCAGCAACGCCGGCGAGTCCTCCTCGATCCTCCCCCTGAAGGACCATCAGACCCTCTGGCCCGAGATCGGCTACGAGCGGGAACTGCTGCTGACCAGCACCACGCTCGACGACCTCTGCGCGGCCGAGGGCATCGACCTCGACCTGTACGGCGCGTTGATTCTGGACACGCAGGGCTCGGAGCTCCTGGTGCTGCAGGGCGCACGCGGAGTGCTGAGTCGGTTTACGTACGTTAAGGCCGAGGCCGCGGACTTCGAGGCCTACGAGAACAACGCGACCATCGAGCAGCTCACCGCCTTCATGGCCGAGCAGGGCTTCAGCGAGATGGCCCGCCACGAGTTCGCCGCCAAGCCCGACGGCACCGGGCGGTACTACGACGTGGTCTTCATCAACAACGCCGCCCGCTGAGACCGGCCCAAACCGAGGCACCGTAATGCCCACGCATCTCGACGGCTTCGACCGCGTGGTCTGCATCAACCTCGACGGCCGCCCCGACCGCTGGGAACTGGTGCAGGCCGAGGTCGAGCCGCTGCTGGGCAGCGCGACACTCGAGCGTTTCTCGGCCGTCAAGCCGACACTCGCCAAGCAGCCGGTCCACAACGGGCGGGCGGGCTGCCTGCTCTCACACCGCGGCGTGATTGAACAGGCCCTCCGCGGTGGGCTCGACAGCGTGCTGGTCCTCGAGGACGACGTGCGCTTCGCACCGGCGTGTGAGGGGCCGCTCGACGCCGCGCTACAGGCGCTGCACACCACCGACTGGGGCATCTTCTACCTCGGCTTCACGCCTCAGGCCCCCCTGCTGCCCGCCGGCCCCGGCCTGGTCCGGACCTTCGGCGGCACCACCACCCACGCCGTCGCCTACCACCGGCGAGCCATGCCCGCCCTCCTCGACCGACTGCCCGACGAGCGGGGCGTCCTGCGTTTCCTCTCGCGCTACAAATCCCTGGACCGCTACTACTGGCAGCTCCTCGCCCCCACTCTGCCCTGCTACGCGGCCGACCCATTGCTCGCGTTCCAGCGCGACGACTTCTCGGATATCCAGCAGCAGGGCACCGCTTCGAACGAGTCGGAGGCCACCCACGCGTTCGCCCGACACCTTCGGTCGGCCGACACCCTGCCCGCCCGCTTGCGGGTGAATCTGGGGCTGGCCGTTAACCGTGTGCGCTATGGCGCCGACGCGCTACGGCGTGGGTGGTGCCGCCCCATTGAGCCGGCGTCATCGACCATCGCTTAGGCCTTGCCCAACGACCGCATCCGGTATAGCCGCCCGCGCCCCCATGACCGGAACGCCTTGTGCGACCGGATCACAACGTCCCGTCGAGATCGAGACGGATCGCCGAACGCCTCGGCCCAGTGCGCGAACCACGCGAATGGGTTGTACCGGTTGAGCACCGCGTCGCGCCCCTCGGCCAACGCCTGGTCCTGCGCAGGCGAGAGCCCGTGTTGAAGCAGCGCCTCGATCCGCTCGATCGCGCTGCCTACCGCAAGTCCGTCGAGACCCATAAAGCTGTCGGGCGGCATAAACCGTGAGAGGTTCGTGCAGCCGGCGTAGATCGGGTAGGCCCAGCCGAGGTAGGCGTCGGCGAGCTTCTCGGTCCAGTAGTCGTCGCTGATCGAGTTCTCGAGGACGAGGTGGTAGCGGTACGGGAGGATGCCGTCGAGCTTGTCGTCGATGGGCTGGAAGCCCCGGCCGAAGTGGGTGAGGCGGTCGCCGAAGTGGGCCTTGAGCGCGTCGAGGAAGGCCAGCCGGTTGCGCTGGCCCTGGGTGGTGGTGAGGTTGGAGCAGATCACCGAGATGCCGTCACGCTGGTCGGCGGGCGCGGGCAGCGAGCTGAGGTGGTCGTAGCCGAAGCTGTAGACGCCGGTGTGGCGGTCGTAGCCGACGTGCCAGTTAAGCCCGAGCGCGTCGTGGGTGACCCGCGGGTGGGGGTAGTCGGCCTGCGTGCAGACCAGCCGGTGGAACTGCCGGTAGTAGCCGCGTGGGTAGACCTTCTTGGCGGGGGGTTCGCCGGCGAGGAAGAGCGTGTTCTCCGAGGCGACGCGGAGGCGGGCCGACCCGTCGAGGCTCGCCCAGACGATCCAGTAGTCGGTCTCGGTGCCTTCCGGCGGATTCCACACAAAATCGGTGTCCCCCCACCGCAGCTGCGAACCCGGGCAGAGGGCCTCGGGGTTGGTCAGCGGGATGCTGGTGGTTATCGCGACACGGGGCATAGCCGGGCACGATAGCCCAGACCGGCATATCCCTAGCCACCACGCCGCTTCATTAGCGATGCGTAGAGGCTCACGGTGCGGTCGAGCATGCTGCTGAGCAGGTAGTGGTCCGTGGGCTGCGGAGGTGGGATACGGCCGTGAGCCACGTCGGCAAGCCGTTCCGCTAGCGCACGGCGGTCGCTCAGCGGGGTCCGCCCTTCCGGGTAGACCGACGCGAGCACCTCGCCAACGCCGCCGTGGTCGTACCCCACGACGGGTCGGCCCAGCCGGACCGCCTCCAGCACCGCCCGCCCGAACGACTCCGGCTTGGTCGAGAGCGACACCACCACGCTCGACACCGCGAGCACCTCCCGGATGTCGCCCCGATGCCCGGTGAAGGTGATGTGGTCCGCCATGCCCTGGTCCTGCACCGCCCGCCGCAGCTCCTCCGCGTACCGCCTCCGGCGGGGGTCTTCATCGCCCACGATCAGCCCGTGCGCATCCACCCCCAACCCCCGCAGCTTCGCGATCGCACTAATCAGGTCGTGATGGCCCTTGAGCCGGGTGATCCGCCCGGCCAGCGTCACCACGAACCGGCCGCGCAGCTGGGGGTACTGCTCCTCCCACCGCTGTCGCCACCCCGCATCCGGCTGGTAGCCGAACGGGTAGCCGGCCGGATCGACCCCGCGGGGGTTGAGGTAGAGCTTGGCCTGATCCACGCCGGTGTAGTTCTGCAGGACGTAGTCGCGGACGGTCTCGGAGACGACTTCGACGCGTTGCCCGCTGGTCATGATCCGGCTGTAGCGGTTGACCGAGTGCAGGCCGTGGACCGAGGTGACCCACGCCGGGCGTGTCGCTTCGGGCAGGCGGCGCCACGCGAGCCAGCCCATCCACGCGGGCAGCCGAGAGCGCGCGTGCAGGACCTCGACGCCCCGTTCCTGGATCAGCCGGCGCAAAGGGCGCACGCAACGCAGCGTGACCGGCGACTTGCGGTGGATGGGGAGCGTGATGTGCTCGGCGCCATGCTCGGTCAGCTCTTGGACCAGCCGGCCCCCGCTCGACACCACCACGCTACGGTGCCCCCGCTCGGCCAGCGCCCGCGACACCTCGACCGTCCCACGCTCCACGCCCCCGGCCTCCAAGGCCGGCACCAGCTGCATCACCGTCATCCGCGGAGCCTCGGCCATCTCTCCAAGACTACCTCAGCGACCCGATCCGCCTCGGCCAACCGCGGTCTCTCCGTGTTCAACGCACCACCTCCACACCAATCCGCGAACCGTGTCACCCAGCCCCGCTCCACCCGCGACTCCACCCCGCCCACGACCCGCCCAACCTTTGCTCGGCCACGGGGCACGCTGAGCAGGCCCACCGCCGCCCCCGCGGTCAGGGCTTCGTACACCATCGACACGCTGTCCTCCGTGACCCAACACACCCCGCACCGTTGGAGCTGGTCCGCCACCCAGCCCGGCGGCGTGTCACTTGCTGGCGTGTAGACCAGGCGGCCGTCGGACTCGGTCGACAGCGCGGTCAAGAGCTCGTCGGTGTCAGACGGCGTCCGGCGTGACGAGGTCGCGGTCCAACGCACCGAGGCATCGGCAGCCAGGATCGCACGGAGCTGCTCGTCGATCGCATTGCGGTCCCAGCCGTGGTGCTTGGACGGCCCGCCGATCAGCAGCAGCCCCTCCTCGGGTGAAGCGTCGGTAGATGGCCGGACCGCGTTGACCACGCCAACCGTTGGCTCCACCCGCGGTGATGCCGCGATGCCGTCGTGCTCCGGGATCACGCTCAGGTCGAACCGCCGGCGGTTGAGCCAGCCCGGGTTCATCAGCGCGATCGCCACCCCACCCGACCGCGCCGCGGCCCGCAGCGCCGGGCGGTGCGTCGTACGGCCCGCCGCCAGCGTCAGGGTGGCTCCGCCAGGCATAGCTACCGGATCACCGACCGCCGATTCCTGGATCACCGCCGGAGTCCGCCGGGCGATCGCCTCCGCCAGCCCCCGGCTCTGCGAGAGGTGTCCAGGCTTCCCGTCGCTCACGATCGTGATGTGCAGACCTGGCTTGCCATCCATCCAAGCTCACCGCAACCCTCGGTTAATCACCTGTCACACCCCGCCCCGCCGCGCCCTTCCGTTCGAAGTGCGTCCGGACCAACACACGCAGCCGCGCGAACCGCCGGGCCATCTTCCGCCGGGCGAACCACGGGACCACGCTCGACACCGGGAGCCACTCGTGCAGCGCCCGCATCCCCTTCCAATCGATCGCCACCCACTCCGGGGGGGGGGGGGGGGGGGGGGGGGGGGGGGGGGGGGGGGGGGGGGGGGGGGGGGGGGGGGGGGGGGGGGGGGGGGGGGGGGGGGCGGGGCGGG
>JBCDIM010000026.1:0-51060 GCA_038749105.1 Planctomycetota bacterium | reverse complement strand
TCTACCAGTCCGGGATGTTCCGCTCCGAAGAGCTCGACAAGCTCGCCGGCGGCCAGCACAACCTCATCATGGACACCGGCGACCTCGAGCGCGAGCGCGGCATCACCATCACCGCCAAGAACTGTGCCGTCAGCTACCGCCACACCGACGGGGCCGACTACAAGATCAACCTGATCGACACGCCGGGCCACGCCGACTTCGGCGGCGAGGTCGAACGCGTGCTCAACATGGCCGACGGCTGCCTGCTCGTGGTCGATGCCTTCGAGGGCCCGATGCCACAGACGCGTTTCGTGCTGCAGAAGGCGCTGCAGATCGGGCTCAAGCCGGTCGTGGTCATCAACAAGATCGACAAGCCCAACGCCCGGCCGGACGACGTAATCAACGAGGTCTTCGACCTGCTCGGCGAGCTCGACGCGCCGGACGACGCTCTTGATTTCCCCGTCGTCTACAGCTCCGCCAAGCAAGGCTGGGCCAGCTCCGACCCCCGGAAGTTGGGGGATGATCACCCCGAGAACCTCTTAGACCTCTACGCCGCGATCCTTGAACACGTCCCCGCTCCGTACGCCGAGGGCAGCTCACGGGGAGCGAACGCCGGCTTTTCTTCCGGGGGCGAAGCCCTAGCCGCCCCGCTTCAGATGATGGTCACCACAATCATCTACAGCGACTACGTCGGCCGCATCGCGGTGGGCCGGGTCACCGCCGGGCACATCAACTCAGGGCAGCAGGTCACGGTCATCAACCGGGCCGGCGAGGGCAAGCAGCAGCGTGTCCAGAAGCTCAACGCCTTCGACGGCCTCGGCCAGAAGGAAGTCCCCCAGGTCGAGGCCGGCGACATCTGTGCCGTGGTCGGGCTCAGCCCGATCGACATCGGCGACACCATCGCCTGCCCCGATCGGCCCGAGGCCCTGCCCGCGGTCGAGATCGACGAGCCGACGCTCACCATGACCTTTATGGTCAACGACTCGCCGTTCGCCGGCAAAGAGGGCGAGTACGTCACCTCCCGCCAGGTCTGGGACCGGCTGCAGAAAGAGCTTCAGTCCAACGTCGCGCTCAAGGTCGAACGCGGCGACGCCGGCGAGTCGTTCAAGGTGTCTGGCCGGGGGCTGATGCACCTGGGTGTGCTGATCGAGACGATGCGCCGCGAGGGATACGAGCTGCAGATCGGCAAGCCCGAGGTGATCCTCAAGCGGCCGGACGAAGGCGAGGAGCATGCCGGCAAGCTCTGCGAGCCGATCGAACAGCTCGTGATCGACTGCCCCGCCGAGTGCCAGAACGACGTGATGAGCCTGGTGACGAACCGCAAGGCCGAGATCGTGAGCATGGACCCTAAGGCCGGGGCCGGCGACTACATCCATATGGAGTTCACGATCCCCGCCCGCGGCCTGATCGGGCTGCGGACCCGGATGCTGACGGCGACGCAGGGCCGGGCCGTGATGCACCACAACCTGCTGCGTTACGAGCCGATGCGCGGCGACGTACCCAGCCGCGCCGCCGGCGTCATCGTCGCCTCCGAGACCGGCCAAGTCACTCCCTACGCCCTGCACGGCCTGTACGACCGCGGGTTCTTCTTCGTCACCCCCGGAAGTCAGGTCTATGAAGGCCAAGTGATCGGGGAACACAACAAAGACACCGACATCATCGCCAACCCGATTAAGTCGAAGCAGCTCACCGCCGTCCGCACCCGCGGTGGCAAGGACGACAACATGCAGATCAAGCCCGCCCGCGAGCTGTCCCTCGAAGCCTGCCTCGAATACATCGCCGAGGACGAACTCGTCGAGGTCACCCCGGAGAACATCCGGATGCGCAAGCGCATCCTGCAGGAGTCGATGCGTCGGCGCGACGCGCGGTCGGCGAAGGACAAGGCCAAGGCTGGGGCGTAGTAGGTTGCATCGACTTTACGATGGAGCGTCTCCGATATGCGATTGTCGATTCCTGAACTGCTCGGTGCTACTCCTGAATACATTCTGAAGTCGTGGCCTGAGCTGACGATCCACCGTGAAGATGAACGCATCGAAGAATCAGATGTGCAGGCATATCTTTCCCATCCTCAACGCAAACTCGAAATCCTGATTGAGAACGATGGGAGAGCGAGCTCGATCTTCTTCTATGAAGAGCACGAGCTTTTGGATTACTTGCCAGTAGGGTTTTCGGCAACTCGAGGTGGCGTTCGTAATGCACTTGGTTTGCCTGAAAGGTCAGGTGAGCAGTTCAAAGATGTGGTCTTGGGTGCGCAGGGTGCGTGGGATCGATATCTGCTGGAGCTGTATGCCATTCACTTCCAGTACATGTTTGACGCTGTGAGTGTCGCTCAGATCACATGTATGACGCTTGATACAGCCAAGCGTATTGGATGACTTGTTTCGGGTGCACAGTGTCGTGGGCAGTGCTTGATACATCTTTGAGGCTTATGTAGTTTTGCACACGCCCCGCGCAACATCGACGGGTTTCATTTCGGCGCACCACTTCATATGCCAGATCACAAGCTCCGTGAGGCCATCGCCGCGCATACGGCGATGTTGATGTACACGCGTGAAGACTCTGAATACTTGATCGTTACCAGAGGGTGCCGCGCGGGCATAGCCCGCGGGCTTTGAGGATTTCCCGTGGCCCTTCGAGACTTATGGGTGGCACGCGGTAGCCGGGCCGCTACGCGGCCTTGGGCTTGGGTCGTGTAGGCTGCGCGGATGAGCGAAGAACAAGTCGTTTTGGTTGGAGCGTTGGCGGTGGAGGCGGCCTTGCGTGGGGGGCAGCGAGAGGTGCGGTCTGTTTACGTGGATGAGGGGCTGGACTGGCGGAAGGTGGAACCGGTGCGGCGGGCGGCGAAAGAGGTAGGGCTAGAAGTCCAGCGGGTCGGGCGGGCGGCGCTAGATGAGATGGCAGGGGATGGGAAGCACGGGGGGACGGGTGGGGTGGTGGCGGCGGTGGGGCCGAGGCGGTTTGGGACGCTGGAGGAACTGTTGGCGGGGACGGGTTCGGAGCGGACATTTTTGGTGATGCTCGATGGGGTGGAGGACCCGTTCAATTTTGGGCAGGCGCTGCGGTCGCTGTGGGCGGCGGGGTGTCACGGGGTGGTGGTGCGGCCGCGGAACTGGTCGGCCCCCGGAAGTGGAGCGGAGGCGGTGGTGGCGCGGGCGTCGGCGGGGGCGAGTGAGTGGATGCCGATGGCGGTGGCGGAATCGCCGGAGGAGGCGGTGGGGTTCTTTGCGGAGCGGAAGGTGCGGTGTCTGGCGATGACGGAGGCGGAGGATGCGGTGGCGTTGGACGCTGCGGATTTAACGGGGCCGGTGTTTGTGGTGGTGGGGGGTGAGAAGCGGGGGATCAAGCGGGGGGTGTTGGAGAAGGTGGATGGGTGTGTGGCGGTACCGTACGGGCGGGCGTTCGGGGCGTCGCTGGGGACGGTGGCGGCGGTGAGCGTGATGGGGTTTGAGGTGCGGCGGCAGCGGGGGAAGTGAGTGGCGGCGCGGCCCCGGGTCACTGACCCGGGGCTAACATGAGAGGCGTTAAGGGCCGATGGTGCGGGGGAGTGGGGTGGTGTTGTTGAACAGGTCGGCGAGGAGGGTGTCGAGTTGGCGGGGGGCGAACTGGGTGCCGGCGGCGCGGGCGGTCGTGATCTCGGGGATCGACCACCAGCGGTGGCCTTGGAGGTAGAGCAGCTCGTCTTGGGTGTGAAAACGGGTGGTGGGCTCGCGTTGGGGCTGATCGGTTCGGCAGCGGAAGAAGTGTTCGTGCTGGGTCAGCAGTTGGTCGAGCCAGGGGAAGGTGTGGGTGCGGGTCCAGGCGTGGGGGCCGAGGGTGAGGTCGGTGAAGCCGGTCTCTTCGCGGGCTTCGCGTTGGGCGGCGTCGGCGTGGGATTCGCCGGGCTCGCAGCCGCCGCCGGGGGTGATCCACCAGGGCTCGGCATCAGGTCGATCCGGATCGCGGCAGGCGAGCAGGAGGATGCGGTCGTCGGGGTCGAGGAGGAGGACGCGGCCGGCGTTGCGGTGGACAGGAGTGGTGTTGCCTGGGCTGACGGGATCGGGCACTTGGGGGCTCAGGGCGGCGTGCTGGTGCCGCGATAGACACCCTCTTTGAGGGCATCGAGGAATTTGTCCCAGTCGGAAGCCGGGTCTTTGAGGTTGGCGACGACGAAGACGGCCCGTTCGATCGTGCAGCGGAAGGGGGCGAGGTCGGGGCGTAGGGCGTTGCAGGCCAGGAGCGTGTGCTCGGGGTCCGTTATCGCGTGCGTGTCGGCGATGAACGCACAGTCGGCCTTGTGACGAGAGGTGCCCTTGATAACAGCCATCTTGGGGGCAAAGCCGTCGTACTCCGGGTGATCGAAGTAGACAGGCACTTCGTCCGCCGTCTCGTTTTCTGCTCTTTCCCACGACATGCCGAGTAGATCCGCTCGCCATGCCATCGAGTGGTGGCGAAGCTGATCGAAAGTCTTTCGGATCTCTGCCCAGGCGTCGGGGTGGTCGAAGTCGGTGCGGATGACGAGGATCACCGCAGGAGCTTACCGCGGCTTAGGCCTCGAGGGTGCGGAGGCCGACGCCGAAGTCGGTGAGCTTTTCTTTGATCTCGACGAGCGAGGTCATGCCGAAGTTCTTGACGCCCATGAGCTCGGCCTCGGTCTTCATGCAGAGGTCGCCGATGGTGGCAACGTTGAGCAGGGCCAGGGCCTTGCGGGCACGGACGGAGAGCTGGAGCTCGTTGACGGACTTGGCAAGGGCCTCGGCATCGCCGGCGTCGGCGGAGAGCTGGTCGTAGACCTGCTGCTTGACCGCCTGCTGGTGCTGTTCGACGGCTTGGCCGAGCCGGAGGCCCCGCTGGGCGAGCATGGTCTTGATCTCGTCGAGGCTGGCGTCGCCGAAGTTCTTGAAGCTGCGGAGCTCGGCCTCGGTGACCTTGAGCAGGTCGCCGAGGGTGCGGATGTTCATCTTGCGGAGGGCGTTTCGGGTGCGGACCGAGAGCTCGAAGTCGGTGACCGGCGTGTCGAGCATCGCGTTGTGTTTCTCGAGCTTCTTCTCCTGCTCGTCGTCGTACTCCATGGCCTTGGAGGCGAGGATGTCGCGGATGAACAGGCGGGCCCGGGGGTGGTTCGGGTTGGTGCTCAGGACCTGTCGGACACAGCGCTCGGCCTGGGTGTACTTGCCGCGGTCTTCGTAGAGGACGGCGAGGTTGATCAGGGCGTTGAGCTTGGGCTGTTCGGCGTGGGCACACTCCTCGTAGAGGTGCAGGGCCTCGTCTTCCTCGCCGAGGAGGTCGAGGTTGTAGGCGAGCCGGAAACAGACGTCCTGGTTGTCGGGATCGACGGCGTAGGCGGCCTCGTAGGCTTCGACAGCGGCGAGGCGGTTGCCGGCGTGCTCGGCGGCGAGGCCGGCGTCGTACTTTTCCTGGGCGAGCTTGGGGTCGGTGAGGGTGGCTTCGGTCATTTGGAGGAGTGAGGAGTAAGGAGTAAGGAGTAAGGAGTAAGGAGGCGGGCTGCCGAATCGGAGAGTGTAGCTTGGGCGGCGTTTGCGGGGGGTTTGGGGGCTGGCGACGCGTCGCGTTGCGGCTGTGAAAGCGATGTTTCAAGCCACCTGCCGGGATCGAACCGGCGACCTGCGGTTTACAAAACCGCTGCTCTACCAGCTGAGCTAAGGTGGCGGTGGTGCGGGGGTTGGAAAGCCACCGACTGGACTCGAACCAGCGACCTGAGCTTTACGAAAGCTCTGCTCTACCAACTGAGCTACGGTGGCGGGATCGCGGAGTGTATGCGGGGGGAGGCGGTGCGCCAATGATCGACGCCGACCGTCTCACGGGCCGCGCCAGCGTTTCTGGTGTGCAGTCTCGATCAGGTGGCTTACCTGGATCACGACCAAACCCGCCCTTTCTTCAGCGGTACCTTGCCGGAACCATAAGACGACCCAATAGAACAGGCACAGCGGGAAACACCCGCCCTCGGGACCGAAGTACGGGCCTAGGCCGAGCGTGGCTGGATCGACGGAAAACTCGTCGCAGAACTCCTGCAAGAACTCGTCACCGTCGTCGCCATCGATGCCCAGGTCACCAAACAGCGTGGTGTCCGGTGTGATGCGCTTTGCAGGCACGCCCACAAACCGGCTCACGAAGTTGATCACGGCGGAGGCGATGCCCTCGTGCATGACGGTCTGGCCTACTCGATGGCTTCGATCAGGGCGGTGAGGCAGTAGGCGGTGACGAGATCGGGGTTGCCTTCCATCCAGCGCTCGGCCGTGTTGGTCCAGGAGCCGTCTTCGGATTGGCGTTCGACCAGCGCGGCGATGAGGGCGTTGGCCCAGTCGGTCCGGGTGCCGTCGGGGTGGTCGATGTAGGTCTGCCCGAAGGCCCCGAGGGCTCGGCCGAGCATCATGTACATGTAGTAGAGGCCCTGCTGGTCGATGTCCGGGGGCATGCCGGGGTTGCGGTCGAGGGCCCAGTTGGAGCGGATCCAGTCGTAGGTGGCCGTAACAAGCGGATCGTCGCGGTCGAGGTTGCGGTAGAGGTAGGACTTGAAGCCGATGTAGGTGACCGAGCCGTAGGTGCGGAGGCCGGAGACGGGCTTGCCCTGCTTGGCTTCGTCCATGAGCTGGGGGCTGGCCTTGGACTCGGCGACGCCGATGTGGTCTTTGTTGATGGAGGTGGAGTAGATGAAGCCGCCGTCGTGGGTGATCTTGTCGCCGTGGAGGTCGTTGGTGGGCAGGCCCTGGCAGCGTTGGATGAAGGTCATAGCCCGGACGAAGGCGGGGTCGTTGCAGTCCATGCCGGTGTCGCGGAGGGCCTGGAGCATGAAGCCGGTGTTGGACATGTCGGGTCGGCCGGAGCCGCCGTAGCCTGCGCCGCCGAAGTAGGGGTGGTCTTCGGTGACGGGGTTGCCCTTGGGGTCGGTCATGCCTTCTTTCCACTGGATGGAAATGAGGTACTGCTGGCCGTTCTTGATGGCGTCGGCGGCTTCGGGGTTGCCGTCGAGCAGGGCGAGGGCGGAGATGGAGATGGCGGTGTTGTAGTTGTTGAGGATGCCGTCGGTGATGGAGCCGTCGGGTTGGACGCGGTCGAGGATGTAGCGGGTGGCTTTGCGGACGGCGGGGTGGTCGGGGCCGATGTCGGGCTGCTGGAGGAGGACGCGGAGGGCGAGTCCGGTGATGGCGGGTCCGGGCTGGGGGGACCAGGAGCCGTCGGGGTTTTGTTGTTCGAGGAGGTAGGCGACGCCCTTGTCGATGGCGGCCTGGGCCTTGGCGCGATGCTCAGCGTCGAGGGCGGCGGTGGGGGGTACGGCGGAGGTGGCGATCAGGAGGGCCAGGCTGGCGGCAAGGATGCGGGTGGCGGCAAGACGGGGGGTGCGGGATTGGTGCTGCATGGTGCGGGACTCCACGGTTCGGTGGGGAGGCATGGACGAGCCAAAGCTTGGCTTGCGGGTCTATTTGAAGTGTAAGGCTCTTGGCGGCGTGTGGTTCGCCGAATCGTGTGGTCGGCTGGTTAAGATGCTGCCGCGATGATCGAGGTTCTGTGAACCGGCAAGCGTGTTCGTGACGACTGGGGATGTGATCGGGGCATTCGCCCTGCCCGAGTAATGGCCTGAGACCGACCGGATGAAGAAGCGTCTGAGTTTGCTGCTGCGGATCGCGTTGGCGTTGGCGGGGTTGGCGTATATCGGGTTCAACCTGGACTGGGTGGATCGGCTGGAGTTCCCGGCGGGGTATGTGTGGAGCCCGGGGCAGGCGTTTGAGGAGCCCGTAGCGTTGGAGATTGTGGCCGAGCGGCCCGCGGGGTATCGGGTGCGGTTTGGGGGGGATGTTGCGGGGGTCGAGGTGACGCCGGGGGCGACGATCGACGGGTTCGTGGTTGCGCGGCAGAGCCTGGGCACGGGGGAAGAAGACGTGCGCTATCGGCCGGCAGTGCAGACGATGCTTCGGCAGGCGGACGTGTGGCTGCTTTTGGCGGGGTTGTCGATGTGGTTGGGCATCATCCCGCTGCAGGTTTATCGCTGGTGGAGCCTGCTGCGGTGTCAGGGGCTGCACACCAGCTACTACCAGGCGTTTAAGCTGACGATGGTGGGCATGTTCTTCAACATCTGCATGCCCGGGGCGACGGGGGGCGACGTGATGAAGGCGTACTACGCGGCCAAGGGTGTGGGGCGGGTTGCAGAAAAGGGGGAGGGCCGGCGGACGGCGGCGGTGATCAGCGTGTTTGTGGACCGGCTGATCGGTCTGATCGGGCTGGTGGTGCTCGCGGGGCTTGCGGGGCTTCTGCTGCTGGGCGACCCGGACACGCACGCGATCACGGCGGCGGTGTGGGTGATCATCGGCGGGCTGGTTTTGGGGTCGATGCTGTACTTCACGAGGCTCCGGCGGTGGCTCGGGCTGGACAAGCTGATCGCGGCGCTGCCGGGCAAGGGCATTGTGCAGAAGGTGGACTCGGCGACGCACGCGTACGGGAGCCATCGGCCGACGGTGGTCGCAGCGCTGGGTGTGTCGGTGGCGGCACACACACTGATCACCACGTCGATCGCGCTGGCGGGGATGGCGCTTGGCGTGGAGCACACGCTGGGTTTCATGATCGCGACGCTGCCGTTGGTGCTGTTGGCGCAGGCGGTGCCGTTGTTCCCGTTGGGGCTGGGCGTCGCGGACGCGGCGGCGTTGAAGCTGCTGGCGAAGCCGGCGATGGCGACGGCGAACCAGGTGTTGGGATTGATGCTGATCCAGCGGCTTTACCTGGTCTTTTATGCGTTGATCGGGTCGCTGGTGCTGGTGCGGGGGGACATCGCGTTGCACGGGTCCGACCGGCGGGCAGAAGCGCCCACGCCGCCCCGCGACCGCCGGCGGGAGTGATCCGCGTGAATCCGATCAGGCCGGTACCCTCACCAAACCGAGCCGGGGCCTGCCGGCTCGGCGCACCGGCCGCCGGTACGGCTAGACTTCTGAGTTTGTCTTGAGCGAAATCGGTCTACCGGAATGGCCCCCCCGAACACACAGCTCCAACTCGCCATTGTCAGCGGTCACCTCACGCCCTATCGGCACCACCTGCATCGACGTGTTGCCGGTGAACTGGAGAATGTCTGCCTCCATTCGCTGTTCACCGAGACGCGGACGGTCGATCGGTGGGCGTTTGAAGACTCGCCGCAGATCAATGCGGTGGCGATAGACCGGATGCAGCCTGACAAGGGCAGGTGGCTTGGTTGCGGAGCATCCGAAGGATGGTCGATTGGCGGCCGTGTCATTCGGTATCTGATCGAGCGTAGCATCGACGCCGTCGTGCTGAACGGCTGGTCGGGGCTCGACCGGCTCAGGGTTCTGCGGTGGTGCCACCGGCATGATGTCCCGCTTTTTATCAGAGCCGATAGCAATATCCAGAGCGAGTGTGCTCGTGGTTTTAAAGCCAAGGTCAAGTCTTTCATTCTTCCAAAGGTCTTGAAACGCACGCGGGGCGGGATGTATATGGGCCGACACGGGAAGGCATTCTTTCTGAAGTATGGCATGACGAGCGATCGGCTTTTTCAAGTCCCGTATGAGCCGGACTATTCTGATTTTGAGGGCGAATCAGAAGGGCTGCCGCGCAGCTTCGGAAGCCTAGAAACAGGTTTTTTAAGCCGCAGGCACATCGTGTTCAGTGGACGGTTTGTCGATGTGAAACGGGTCGATTTGTTGATCGAAGCGTTCGTTGATCTGGCGGATCGTCGAGGTGATTGGGATTTAATCCTGTTGGGAGATGGGCCATTACGTGATGAACTTGAAGCCTCGGTGCCTGAACGGCTTATGCCGCGTGTCCACTGGCTGGGATTCGTGAGCGATCCCGCCGCGATCGCTGCGATCTATAGACGCAGCGATGTCTTGGCTTTGCCCAGTGATCACGAGCCATGGGGTGTGGTGGTGAATGAGGCGGCTGCATCAGGGCTTGCGATCGTGGCGAGTTCTGCCGTTGGTGCCGCGGCCGATCTGGTCCGTGATGGGTTCAACGGCTATACCTTCGAGCGGGGGGACAGCAAGAGCTTCATCAAAGTGTTAGATTTAGCCACCGACGCTCACCGCATCGATTCGTTGAAAATCAAATCACACGAGGTCATGCGTGAATGGAAGCAATTGGCCGATCCGATCCAGGGTCTACGGCTTGCCCTTGAATCGGTCCGGCGTCCCGCGGTTCATTGAGGCCAGTCGATATCAGGTGTTTAGGTTCTTGACGCCAAGCCGCTTTGCCCACGCTCAGTGAGGGCTGGGCCTGGTTGATGCGGATTACTGACTCTGGCTGTTTTGCTGGCCGTTGTTGGTGGTTCTGCGGCACACTTGATGGGTGTGGAACGCGAGCAAAACCGGTAACGGAAAGATCATCCCCATATCAACCGATCTAGATTGGTTAATGGAGCCAGCACTAGAGCAACGCGCATGATTAAGCGCCATGGTGAATAGCCGCACCGCGACGCGGTGCGGTCCCGACGAGCGTCGCTCGTCGGCTACAGGGCGGACGTTCACGCCAGCCGCTCTAGACGGAAATTAACCGTAACAACGCCACCAAGACTTTTTCAGACAGGCAGCCCCACGCCTTGCCGAACCCCACTCCCACGATCATTCACTTCCTGCCCCGCGTTCGGTTGCGTGACGGAGGGATTGTCCGCGCGGTACTGGACCTCGCGGAACTGGTGGCCGCCCATGGATGCCGGGTGCGACTGATCGGCCATGAGTTCGCCGATCTGCCTGAAACTTGGGTGCGTAGCCAGGCGGTCACACAAGCCCATGGCCCGCCGCTCCTGGCCACGCGGACCGACCCGGGAGCCCCTACCCTTGTCGCCCTTGCTCGGCTGCTCCAGCCCGACTCAGTACTCCACCTCCACGGCATCTGGGAGCCGGCAAACCGCCGCCCGCTTCGGCTGGCCAGACGCCTGGGCCGGCCCGCTGTCCTGACCAGTCACGGCATGCTCGACGACTGGGCCATCTCGCACAAGTTCCTCAAGAAGCGTCTCTATCTCGGACTCTTCGGCCGCACACTCTTCCGCGATTGTGTGGTGCACTGCACCGCCGATGCCGAGCGGGATCAGGCCCGCAGGTGGACCCGTGCGGCTCCGGTCCGTGTCTTGCCGCTCGCCTTCGAAGCCACCGAATACCTCGAGCTCTTTCATCAACCAGCCCGGTACGACCCACGGGCCGCGCAACGGAGTGCGACCCGTGTCCTGTTCCTGAGTCGCCTGCACCCGGTAAAGGGCCTTCATCACCTGCTCGAAGCGATCACGCGAATTCCGGATACGACCCCGATCGATCTGCAGGTGGCCGGTGACGGCGAGCCCGCTTACGCCCAGCGGCTCCACGATCTCGCCCAGCACGTCCGCCCGCCCCACCGCGTGAGCTTCCTCGGCCTGATCGGCGGGCAGCCCAAGCTCGACGCCTTCGCCAACGCTGATCTGTTCGTCTTGCCCACCGCGCAGGAGAACTTCGGCTTCGCGGTCCTCGAAGCGATGGCTGCCGGCCTCCCCGCCCTGACCACCCCGGGCACCGACCTCTGGCGCGAGTTCGCCGCCGCCGGTGTCTTTATCGCCGACCCCAACCCCGCTACCCTCGCGAAAGCCCTGGTCCACCTCGCCGCCGACCCCGGCATCCGCCAACGTGCCGCCCAACGCGCCCGGCAATGGGTCCGGCAGGAACTCCACCCCCCCGCCGTCGCCGACCGCTGGCTCGCCTTCTACCGCTCACTCCTCGACGCATGACCGACTCCCCGCCACCCACCCCGGCTCCCACCTCGCCACCCACCCCGCCCGACCGCGACGACCGCTTCACCAGCGCCTGGACCACCAAGCAGAAGCTCGCCCGCGTCCTCTGGGCCCTCACCCAGGCCACCGTCTTCCGCTGGTCCGGCCACCCCTTCAACGCCCCCCGACGCGCCCTGCTCCGCCTCTTTGGCGCCACCGTCGGCCGCGGCTGCGTCATCCGCCCTTCCGTCTCCGTCACCATCCCCTGGCACCTGCACCTCGGCGACGGCTGCATCGTCGGCGACCACGCCATCCTCTACGCACTGGCCCCCATCACCCTCAAGCCCTACGCGATGGTCTCGCAATATGCCCACCTCTGCGCCGGCTCCCACGACCACACCCGATCCGACCTGCCCCTGACCACCGCCCCCATCACCGTGGGCGAGAACGCCTGGGTCGCCGCCGACGCCTTCGTCGGGCCTGGCGTCACCCTCGGCGATGGCTGCGTCCTCGGCGCCCGCTCCGCCGCCTTCAAAGACCTGCCGGCCCACACGATCTGCACCGGCACCCCCGCGAAGCCCACCAAGCCCCGAGACTACGCGGCGTAACGCTGCCGTTGGTGCCACCCAACGCCCGGTGTCACACGGCGCCTAAAATCCCCGCTATGCAATTCGAGGACTACTACAAAACCCTCGGCGTTCCCCGGTCTGCCTCTGCCGACGACATCAAGTCGGCCCACCGCAAGCTCGCCCGCAAGTACCACCCCGACGTGTCCAAGGAGCCGGATGCGCAGGAGCGGTTCTCCCGGATCAGCGAAGCCTACGAGGTGCTGTCCGACCCCGAGAAGCGCAAGAAGTACGACGCCCTCGGCGAGAACTGGAAGGCCGGCCAAGAGTTCCGCCCGCCGCCAGGTTTCGAGGGCTTCGGTGGTGCACGCTCCGGCGGGGCGGGGGCTGGACCCGGTGGGTTCCGTTTCTCAACCTCCGACGCCGGCGGTGGGTTCTCCTCGTTCTTCGAGCAGCTCTTCGGCGGCCGCACGGGACGTTCGGCGTCCCCGTCCTTCGAGGAACTGTTCGGCGGCGGCCCCCAACCCGGGCGTGGATCCGCCGCCGCACCGCCCCAGACCCACGACCTGACCATCTCCCTCCACGAGGCTATCCACGGCAGCAGCCGCGAACTGTCGCTGTCTTCTCCCGACGGCTCGATGCAGACCCTGGATGTCAAAATCCCCGCCGGTTCGACCACCGGCACCAAGATCCGCCTGGCACAATACAACCTCCTGCTCAAACTCGCCGTCGCCCCCGACCCCCGTTTCAGCGTCCAGGGCCGAGACCTCACCGCCACCGTTGACCTGACCCCCGCCCAGGCCGCCCTGGGCACCAAGCTCGAAGTCCCCACCCCCGCCGGCCCCGTCACATTGACCATCCCCCCCGGCACCCCCTCCGGTACCAAGCTCCGCCTCCGCGACAAAGGCATCCCCAGCCCCAAAGGCGAATCAGGACACCTTTACGCCCAGACCCGCATCGCCCCGCCCAAGACACTCACCGACGAGCAGCGCAGCCTCTATCAACAACTCCACGCGCTTGACTGACTCCTTAACGGTGTCTTGCCACACGGCAACCATAAACCTGCATGCCCGCATACCCCAACATCCTGTTCCTCTTCCCCGACCAATGGAGATGGGACTACCTCGGCTGCCATGACGGATCCTCAACACCCTACGGCAATGCCCCCGTCCGTACACCCAACCTCAATGCACTGGCACAGCGCGGCACCCGATTCACCCAGTGCCGCACCAATAGTCCCGTTTGCTCCCCCGCCCGAGCCTGCCTCGCCCAAGGCCGACGCTACCCCCACTGCGGCGTCAGCGATAACCACCAATCCACTCCCACCCCGCCCGACGCACAGCCCACCGTCTTCCGCCTCCTGCGCGACGCCGGCTACCACACCATGACCTGTGGCAAGTCCGACCTCTTCAAGCCGGACCCTACGGAAAACCCCTCCGGCTACCTACCCGTTATGGACCACCTCGGCTTCGCCGACGGCATCGACCACCGTGGCAAGGGCGACGCCGTCCACCGCGCCCGGCACGGCATCGCTGAGCCCTACACCCTCATGCTCCGAGAGCGTGGCCTGCTCCAGACCCACCTCGACGACCACCCCGACGCCATCCTCCAACGCCCCGCACGCCCCACCCCCCTCCCCGATGACGCCCACACCGACGCCTTCGCCACACAAAACGCGCTGAGCCTTCTTCAACGCGCCCCCGCCGATCATCCCTGGCTGCTCTGGGTCAACTTCCCTGGACCACACGACCCTTACGACCCGCCCGCCGACGTCCTCGCCACCTACCCAAACGCCGCGTTCCCCCCACCGGTCAACCCCCAGCCCAACGCCCCCGCTCACCGAGACGCCGCCGTCGATCGCCCCCACTACGCCGCGTCCTGCACCTACCTCGACACGCTCATCGGGCAAATCTTCGACGCCCTTGCACAGCGTGGCGAACTCGATCGCACCCTCATCGTTTTCGCTTCCGACCACGGCGACATGCTTGGCGACCATGGCCGATGGACCAAGCAGGTCCCCCACGAGTCTTCCGTCCGCGTCCCGCTCATCCTCGCCGGCCCCGGCGTCCCCACGGCAACCGTGCAACACGAACTCGTCGAACTCATCGACATCAGCGCCACCCTCCTCACCGTCGCCGGCCTCGACATCCCCCCGCACTGGGACGCACAACCCCTGCCCCTGCCCGGCCCCGTGCCCCTGCCGCCCCGCCGATACACCCACAGCGCCCTCAATCACTGGCAGTCCATCACCACGCTCACCCACAAGCTCGTGATTGAAGACGATCAGCCCACCCACCTCTTCGACCTCCAGGCCGAGCCCGCCGAACAGCACAACGTCATCGAACACGACCCGCAGACCGCCGAGCACCTCCAGACCTTCCTGCCGGCTTAGTGCCTGCTGCTCCAACACCCAATCCCCATGATCGCCACCCGACTCGTCAACTCACCCATCATCAGCCCCGACACCCCAGGCTGGGATGCCTCCACCGTCGGTGAGAACATCAATGGCCCGTGCCTCCTGCTCGCCCCCGATTGGCTCGCCCAGCCGCTCGGGCGATACTACCTCTACTTCGCCCACCACCAGGGCCAATCCATCCGGCTCGCCACCGCCGACGCCCTCACCGGCCCCTGGACGATCCACACCCCCGGGACCCTGCAGCTCGATCAGACCCCTTTCACCCACCACATCGCCTCACCGGATCTTCACCCCGACCCGACCGGGGCCCAGCGTCTGGTCATGATCTACCACGGGGCCGGCGGCGTCACCGCCGCTCATGGCGTCGAACAACCCGCCGCCCTCGCTGTCTCGGAAGACGGCCTCCACTGGGAGCACACCCAAATCCTGCCCGCCGAGTCATACCTCCGGGCCTTCCATACCACGGGCCGAACCCTGGGCATCGCGAAGGGCGGACGCCTTTACGAAGCACCGGCCGGCACGTTCGACTTCGCGCCTCTCGGCCAACGCGTCGATCTCAGCGGCCGCCACTGGGCGGTCCTCACCGAAGGCGACCGCCTCCATCTCGCCTACAGCCGATGGGGCGACGCCCCCGAGCACCTGCTCGGGTTCACCGTCGATCACCCCGACCAGCTGCCCGACTGGAATCAGGCCCACCGCACCGCCCTGCTCAGCCCCGAGTTCTCCTGGGAGGGAAGCGACCAGCCCGTCCGCCCGTCCAGGGCCGGTTCGGTGCACGAGCCGGTTAATGAGCTCCGCGATCCCGAGCTCTTCCGTGACGATGATGGCCGCATTTACCTGCTCTATGCCGTCGCGGGTGAGTCGGGGATCGCCCTGGCCGAACTCACGGTCTAGTCGCTGCCGCCAGGCCTAAACCTGCCACTCCGGCAGTCTCGCTCCCTCAAAAAACGCCTTGACAGTCTCTCAGCGACGATTCGGTCGGCCCAGCCCTTGCCTTGTCTCTGGCATGGACTTCCAAAAACTCACCCAGAAAACCCAGCAGGCCCTCCAACAGGCCCAGTCGATCGCCATCGAGCGAGGTCACCAGGCCGTCGATACCGAGCACCTCCTGCTCGCCCTCGTCCAGCAGCCCGAAGGCCTCATCCCACGACTCCTCGACAAGCTCGGTCGACCCGCCGACCTCGTCGCCACCGAGCTCACCCGCGCCCTCGACAAGCGTCCCTCGATCTCCGGCCCAGGTGCCACCAACGCCCCCAACCAGATCAACCTCACCCAACCGCTGTCCCAGCTCCTCGTCGCCGCCGAGCAGCAGGCCGCCAAGCTCAAGGACGACTACGTCTCCGTCGAACACCCCGTCCTCGCGCTCTTGGCCGACGGCAAGTCCGAAGCTGCAAAAATCCTCACCGGCCTCGGCATCACCCGCGACGCCTTCCTCAGTGCCCTTACCGAGGTCCGCGGCAATCAGCGCGTCCAGTCCAACAACCCCGAAGCCACCTACGAGTCCCTCGAGAAATACGGCACCGACCTCGTCGCCGCCGCCCGTGCCGGCAAGATGGACCCCGTCATCGGCCGCGACGAAGAGATCCGCCGAACCATCCGCATCCTCTCCCGCAAGACCAAAAACAACCCCGTCCTCATCGGGGAGCCCGGCGTCGGCAAGACCGCCATCGTCGAAGGCCTCGCCCAACGCATCGTCCGCGGTGACGTCCCCGAAGGCCTCAAGGACAAGACCGTCTTCGCCTTAGACATGGCCTCCCTCGTCGCCGGTGCCAAGTTCCGCGGTGAGTTCGAGGAACGCCTCAAGGCCGTGCTCAACGAGGTCAAGCAGGCCGACGGCCGCATCCTCCTGTTCATCGACGAACTGCACACCATCGTCGGCGCCGGCAAGACCGAGGGGGCCATGGACGCCGGCAACATGCTCAAGCCCATGCTCGCCCGCGGCGAGCTCCACTGCATCGGTGCCACCACCCTCAACGAGTACCGCCAGCACATCGAGAAAGACGCCGCCCTCGAACGCCGCTTCCAGACCGTCCTCGTCGATCAACCCACCGTCGAGGACACCGTCTCCATCCTCCGCGGCCTCCGCGAACGCTTCGAGGTCTACCACGGCGTCACCATCAACGACGCCGCCCTTGTCTCCGCCGCGACCCTGTCCCACCGCTACATCGCCGACCGCTTCCTGCCCGACAAGGCGATCGACCTGATCGACGAGGCGTGCGCGACACTGCGCACCGAGATGGATTCGATGCCCGCCGAGCTCGACGCCCTGACCCGCCGCGTCATGCAACTGGAGATCGAGGAGCAGGCCCTCAAACAGGAGTCCGACGCAGCGTCCAAACAGCGTCTCGAAGACCTCCAGAAAGAACTCGCCGACACCCGTACCGATGCCGACGCGTTGCGGGCCCGCTGGGAGAACGAGAAGTCGGAGGTCGATCAGCTGCGTCACCTGCGTGAACAGATCGACGAGACCCGGCGCGCCATCGAGCAGGCCGAGCAGGCCTACGACCTCCAGCGTGCCGCCGAGTTGAAGTACGGCACCCTCCCCGACCTCGAAAAACAGCTCGCTCAGCAGGAGTCCGACCCCAGCTCTGACATCGCCCATCGCACATCGAACATCGAAAATCCCCTTGTCGCCGAATCCGTGACCACCGACGAGATCGCCGCCATCGTTTCCCGTTGGACCGGCATCCCCGTCCAGAAACTGCAGCAGGGCGACCGCGAAAAACTCCTCCACCTCGACGACCTGCTCCACCAACGCGTCGTCGGCCAGGACGAAGCCGTCCGCCTCGTCTCCGACGCCGTCCTCCGCGCCCGTGCCGGCATCGCCGACCCCAACCGGCCCATCGGCTCGTTCCTCTTCCTCGGGCCCACCGGCGTCGGCAAGACCGAGACCGCCCGCGCCCTCGCCGAGGCCCTTTTCGACTCCGAAGAAAACATCGTCCGCATCGACATGTCCGAGTACATGGAGAAGCACGCCGTCGCCCGCCTCATCGGCGCCCCTCCGGGTTACATCGGCTACGACGAAGGCGGCCAGCTCACCGAGGCCGTCCGCCGCAAGCCCTACTCCGTCCTCCTCTTCGACGAGGTCGAGAAGGCCCACCCGGATGTGTTCAACACGCTCCTGCAACTCCTCGACGACGGCCGCCTCACCGACTCGCAGGGCCGGACCGTCTCGTTCAAGAACACCGTCGTCATCATGACCTCCAACCTCGGCAGCCAGCACCTGCTCGACGACGCCCTCCTCGGCGCCGGCTCTATCGACGACCCGTCCCGCAACGCCGTGCTCGCCGACGTCCGCGCCCACTTCCGCCCCGAGTTCCTCAACCGCATCGACGAACTCATCCTCTTCAAGCCGCTCACCCTTGCGGAGATCGAACGCATCGTCGACCTGCTCCTCGACCGCCTGCGCGATCGCCTCGCCGACCGCCGGCTCACCCTCCAGCTCACCGACGCCGCCCGCACCCACCTCGCGCAGCAGGGCTTCGATCCCGTCTACGGCGCCCGCCCCCTCAAGCGGTTCATCCAACGCGAGGTCGAAACCCGCCTCGCCCGCGCGCTGCTCTCGGGCAACATCTCGGACGGCTCGACCGTCACGCTCGACCACGACGATGCCGGCGACGATCCCCTCGCGCTGCACGTCACGCCGCCCGATGCCCCGTGAGTCGGCCAACTGCCAGTGGAAAACACCCGCTCAAAAAATGCGCACGCCGTCGTAAACGCCTCAAATTGCCCGGCGTTTGGGCAGTTTTGTGAGGGTTCAATAAGAAAACCGTAAAAGTCCTGAAAGTGGGCTAAAGACCCCTAGACGTACGCGGAGACGGCGATATTCTCTGACGGACGAGATGTGCAACGCATCTCGTGTGAGGCAACTTCAAACCTTGGAGGCGAGAAGTTTGACCTTACCCAGCTTCACACACGGAGCTGGTCCGACGGCAGCGGTCGGAAAGTGCTGCACCACAATTCCGGGATTGTTGTTTGACTGACTGTTTAGCCAGAACCCCTACTGGAGGAATGATGAAAACCAATCGTTTGCTTTCTGCCTTGGTCGGAGCCACCGTGCTTGGAGCTTCTGCTTCCGCATCTGTTATTGCTACGGAGACATTCACCTATCCCGACGGCGATCTCGTCGGAAATGGAGGATGGGTGAACCAGAGTGGTACAGACGGTACGCTCGACGTGCTCAGCGGCCAGGCTGTAGTGACCCAAGACGGCGGTAGCGAAGATACAGAATTGGTGTTCGCTTCCGATTTGGACAACGGGTTGCTAACTGCGGCCTTCGACATTGTCGTCACTGCTCCTAGTGCGATGACCGGTACGGACTTCGAATACTTCATTCACTTTTCCGATGACACCACCTTCAGTTTTGTCGGCCGCGTCGATGTTCAAACGCCCAACGGTAGCGACGCTGGGGATGACTACTCGCTGGGAATTGCTACTTTTTCGAGTACAGGCGAAGCTAAGCTGCCGGTGGATTTCACCTTCGGTGATACCGTTGCTGTCGAACTAGCGTTCGACTTTGAAACCGGCCTAGCCTCGCTTTCCGCGGGCGGTTCCACGGTGTTTAGCACAACTGTTGACGACGACGCGATCCTGGACAGCATCAATCTGCGGCAATCAAGTTCGTCGTCGGACGAGACTATCTTTGTTGACAATATCGTGATCAGCTATGTCGCTATCCCCGAGCCTGCCAGCCTTGGCCTGCTCGCTATGGGTGGCCTCCTGATCGCCGGTCGTCGGCGTCGAAAAGTCTGATTTACCCGAAACTCAAGCAGCCCGTAGTTCATGCTACGGGCTGTTTTTTTGCCTGCCTGATCGACCGAGCCCTGGCAAGGCCTAAACGAACACGAGGGGGTTGAGTGAAAGCTCGACCCCTTCATTCATTCCGGCTTGGCTCGTGTTGGGTACGTCTCCGGCGTTCCCGTGGATAGACACTCCGCTGAGCTTCGAGAATGAGGCTGGGTCGGGTAACCTTGTGGGGGAACCCATGGCGGGTGTTGAGCCATTCTGAGATTGGCTGCCGCCGTGCCTGGTCTGTGATGGCCCAATCCACCTCCGACTCATTGAAGGAACCGATGTGATGAATCACGCCTCCCCTCGCCGTCCCCTCTCTTCTCACTCTCACCGCTCCGGCTGCGGCTTCCAAGGCCCTCACGGCTTCACGCTGATCGAGCTGCTGGTGGTCATTTCCATCATCGCGCTGCTGATCGGGATCCTGCTGCCCGCTCTGGGTGCGGCCCGCAACGCGGCACGCCAGACGACCAACTCCACCCAACTCCGCGGCATCCACCAGAGCTTCCTGTTTTACGCTCAGGAAAACAAGGGCTTCTACCCGGGCCTGCTCGGCAACGGCGAGACCATGACCGCCGCCGAGGTCAACGCGACCGGCGACTACACCGGCTTCAACGCCATTTCCAACGGACGCAACGGCACCGGTCAGTTCGCAGTGGCCCTGAACACCAATAAGTTCACTCCGGAGTACATGATCAACCCTGCCGACGACGTCGCGGTCCCGGTCAATCTTTCGGCGGGCGACACCGATATCGACTTCCACGGCGTCACCCCCCCGGACCTGCCCAACTTCTCCTACGCGACGCTGTATTGGAAGGAAAACGGCAGCCCCGCGGTTGATCCCGAAGCGGGGCGGTACGAGGAGTGGCGTGAGACGCTCAACACCCAGGCCATCGTTCTGGGGGATCGCAACACGGGCGCGAACGCGACCACGCAGGTTTCAAGCGACTGGACCGAGGAGAACTCGGGGGACTGGCGCGGGGCGGTGGTGCGCAACGACAACTCCACGTCCTTCGAGGACAGCCACGAGGGGTTTGAAACCCGCTACGGCAACAACGTCATCACCGATGACTCCCTGTTCCAGACCGACGGCACGCTGCAGGCCACGGCCGCTGCCGTCCCCAACACCGACGGCGATCGCGTGGATGCGTCGTTGCGGCACTGACCCAGACCCAGAGACCTGAAAGGCATGACTGTGAAGCACCCTCAAACAGCTCCGAAACGATCCGGCCATTCTGCGGCGTTCACGCTCATCGAGCTGCTGGTGGTGATCTCGATCATCGCGTTGCTGATCGGTATCTTGCTGCCGGTCCTGGGCGCGGCCCGTGACTCGGCAAAGACTTCGCTATGCCTCAACCATCAGCGGCAGATGGGCATCGCCTACGAGATGTACGCAACCGAAAACGACGACCTCTATCCCCGTCCGCTCCAAGGTGGCGCCACGAACGGGGGGACCGATGCTCAACGCAAGTCCTCGCTATGGTTCAACGCGTTGGATACCTACCTCGCCACCGATGTGATCCAGCAGACCGGCGGCACCGGCGCAGCCGACCGCAACTATGAGGTCTACAAGCAGGATCCCGTCTACGAAGAGTTCGGCGAAGATACGGGGACGACCGGCGGCAACGGTAGCCGGACATACAAGATGAATGAAAACTTCAACATCACCTCGACCAGCGGTGGTCCGGTCCTTTTCATCAACCGCATCAGCCTGATCAACACGACGGACACCGTGGTCCTGTTCGACGGCTTATCCCGGGACCTGGGCATGACCATCAACGCCGCCGCTAACACGACCTTCAGTGGCAGCGAGGGCTACGTTTACCTCCGGCACAACAACGGTGCCAACGTGCTGTTTGCTGATTCGCACGCCGAGACGGAGTCATTGGAAAGCTTCACCGCGGACACCAGTGCTCTGCCGTTCATGTCCGAGTCGTTCACCTATCAGCGTTGGTACGACGAGGGTAACGACGAGATGCCTCTGATCTGGGACGTGACACCGTAAGCGGCGAGGTCTCTTAGAGAAACTGCCAGTCGCCGGTGTAGAGGGTGTAGGCCCAGAGGGCGGCGTTGACGCCGGCGTGGGACCAGATGACGGGGCCGAGGCCGCCGGGGGTGGGCTGTGATGCAGGGAGGTTGGCGCCGGCGGGGGGCTGGGGTGTGTCGGATGTGGTGTTGGTGGGTGAGGCAGGGCCGCGGTTGGACATCCAGACCATGACGCACCAGACGACGCCGCAGGCGATACAGCCGGCCCAGTCGCGGGGGGCGTGGGAGAGCATGAACACGAGTGTCGAGGCGGCGACGGCGAAGACGGTGACGCTCCGCATCGGGACGGTCTCGAGCTGTTCGGTCAGCAGCGGCTTGGCGGCGAGGGCTTGTTTGCCGAGCCTGGTGGTGCTGAGCCAGTCGCCAATGAGGGGGAGGTCGACGAGGATTTGCAGGAGGCCCATGCCGGTCTTGCGGGGGCTGTGGAGGCTGCGGAGCATGGCCGAGCGGACGAAGAGCTCCTCGAAGAACGGCACGAGCAGGACCATGGAGACGAAGCGGAGGGACATGGCGAGCCAGAACATGGCTTCGGAGTCTTCGCGGATGATCTCGAAGCGGTGCGGGCCCTCGAGGGTGTTGGAGACGACGGGTAGGCCCGAGGCGACCATGAGGTGGCCGAGCCCGACCCAGGCGGCGATGAGCAGGGCGATGGAGGGCAGGACGGTCCAGTGGACCGCGAGGTTGAGTTCGGGGGTGAGCTTGCGGTAGCGGATGAGCAGGCCGGTGATGACGGCGATCTGGAGGCCGGCGGCGATGGGGAGCGCGGCGGGGGCGTTGGCGGTGGTCCACTGGACGGGCAGGAGGAGGATGAGGTAGGCGAAGAAGGGGACCAGCCGGGGGTGCCAGGGGCTCTCGGCCATCCAGGCGTCGAGTTTTTGGAGGCGGGTCATGGGAGGGTGTGGGGGTGTAGGGGGCCGGGCGTAGGGAGATGGCGGAGTCGCTAGGGCAAGGTATCGGGATTTGGTGGGCGGGGGTGGAGTCGTGGTGGGTTGGATATCACAGAGTTTTGGAGACACAGAGACACAGAGGTTGTTCTGTCCACAGATTGACAGGATGCAAACAGGATTCCGAAGTTTTCAGTGACCTGTACGGCGTGGGTAGCCCTGTTCGTTATTGGTTTCTTCACGCTCTGTGTCTCTTGCTCTCGGTGATATTGAAAACCTTGTCGGACCTGCGGCACAATGCGGGGATGAGCAGCACGATGGAGGAGCATCCGGCGGCGTGGGAGGAGGCGCGGCTGCTGCGAGCGTGTGTCGTGGAGCGGACGCGGGGGTCGGGGCCGGGGGGCCAGCGGCGGAACAAGGTGGCGACCGGGGTGCGGGTCCGGCATGAGCCGACGGGGTTGGTGTCGGAGGCGGGGGAGCGTCGGGAGCCGGAGGCGAATCGGCGGACGGCGGTGTTTCGGCTGCGGGTGCTGTTGGCGTTGGAGGTGCGGGTGCAGCGTGCGGGGGCGTCGGCCCTTTGGAGGTCGCGTTGTCAGAGCGGCCGGCTATCGATCAGTCCGGAGCACGTGGACTTCCCGGCGGTGCTGGCGGAGATGCTGGACGTGCTGGCGATGCACGGCTGGCAGTTGCGTGAGACGGCGGATGCGTGGGGCGGGACACCGAGTCAGTGGGTGAAGGTGCTCAAAGCGGAGCCGAGGGCGCTGGACAAGCTCAACGCGGAGCGGGAGAAGGCGGGGCTGAAGCGGCTGCGTTGAGGGGGGTGTGGCGGGTAGGCCGGGCTGACACGGCTCGGCTCGCTCAGTAGTGCGCGAGCCCGAAGAGCATGAGGACCAGGATGACGTCGATCGAGATCGGAATGAACGCGAGCCAGGCCTGAGTGGCGGTGGGCAGTCGGAGGAAGGCCCGGCGTTTCGCCAGCAGGATGAACAGAGCGGGCACCGCGAGAACGAAGTAGCTCAGGACCAGGCAAGGGACGGCGCTGAGCGGGAGGCCGTTGAGGTTGGGCGCGACAAAGAGGAGGCTGAAGACTCCGAAGAGGGCGGGCGGGGTGAGAAAAATGACGGTGGTGATGAAGGCGGCGAGGGCGGGCTGCTCGACGTGTACCGCGAGGACCAGGGGCTCACCACACTCGGGGCAGCGGTCCGACTGGAGCCCCTTGAGATCGTAATTGCAGGACGGGCAGTTGGACGGATGGTGGTCGAGGAAGGCCTGGAGCCAGTCGTGGTTGCTGGCGTTGGGCGGGAGCGTGACGGGCTCGGGCTGTATGGCGTTTGGGGGTGGAGGCGTGGCGTCCGGCACTGCCGGTGCCGGCTGCGAGGGGGCCTGGTCGGGGGTGGGATTTTGCGGGTTGGGTGGGTCAGAGGGGCTGATGGGTCGAGCTTATCAGGCCTTGAGTGGGTATCGAAAGCGGACGATATTTCGGGAGAGGCACTGCATGCTGAGGATTGATGTCCAGAATGCGCGGTCGGGGATGACGCTGGCGTTGCCGGTGATGCATCCCGAGACGCCCGAGCAGACGCTGCTGCGGGTCGGATACGAGCTGACCGAGCCGACGCTGCGCCGGTTGCGTCAGATGCAGGTCCAGACGCTGTGGGTCGATTACCCGGGGCTGGAGCATCTGCGGCGGTTCATCAACCCCGAGACGGTCGAGCGGGACACGGTGGTGATGCAGCAGGTGGAGGAGACGTTCACGCTGATGCAGCAGGAGTCGGCGGCGAAGCTGCGGTATGAGGAGTACACCGCGACGATCGAATCGTTGGTGGAGTCGCTGCTGAACAACCCGGAGGCGGCGTTGTACATGTCGGACATCTTCGGGGCGGGCGGGACGCTGATGCGGCACAGCGCGTCGGTGATGTATCTGTGCTTGATGATGGGGCTGAAGCTGGAGGGGTATCTGGTTCGAGAGCGGAAGCACGTGCCGGCGGGCCGGGCGCGGGAGGTGGTGAACCTGGGGATGGGGGCGATGCTGCACGACGTGGGGGTGACGCAGCTGGCCGAGGCGGTCCGGCTGAGGTACGAGCAGACCGGGGACGACAGCGACCCGCTGTGGCGGGAGCACCCGGCACTCGGCTTCCGGGCGGTCCGCGGCCGGGTCGAACCGACAGCCGCGACGGTGGTGCTGCACCACCACCAGTTGGCGAACGGCAAGGGGTACGCAGGGGCGGACTTCCCGGTGCTCTCGGAGAGCGGGATCCACCCGTTTGCGCGGATCGCGGCGGTGGCGGACTTCTTCGATCGGCTGCATCGGCCGATCGGGATGCCGGAGCAGCCGCCGGTGTGGGTGCTGGGTGCGATGCTGAGCGAGCCGGTGAAGTCGCGGTTTGATGAGCAGGTGCTGCGGGCGTTGGTGGAGGTGGTGCCCCCCTACCCGCCGGGGAGTCGGGTGAAGCTGAGCAACGGGGTCTGCGGAGTGGTGGTGGACTATGTGAGCAGCGACCCGTGCCGGCCGAAGGTGCAGGTCATGCCGGACTTCGATGATCTGGACAGCTCGGCAAGCGACAAGCCCGCGACCGGGGGCGGGTCGGGCGACGGGGGGCTGGGCGAGATCATCTCGCTGGCCGACGAGTCGCCGCACGTGCAGGTGGTCGAGTGCAACGGGGTGGGGGTGGCGGAATTCAACTTCCCGCCGAGCAAGGTGCCGGGGAGCCTGGTGTCGGCTCCGGGGTGAGTTTCGGCTTGAGCGTTGGGGTTTGAGGCTTGAGGCGGCGGGTGGTTGAAGCGTGGTGGGGGTTGGGTAAACTATGGGGCTGCTTGGGGAGCGGTGGGGCTGGCCGGCGATGTAGCTCAGCGGTAGAGCAGAGGATTCATAAGCCTCCGGTCACAGGTTCGAATCCTGTCATCGCCATTGCAGCCGAGGCCTTTGGGCCTCGGTTTTTTTGTGGGTTACGCGTCGGTGGTAAGGTGCGTGGATGGAGCTGGGGTCTTCCTCGGGATCGTTGACGGGCGAGGTGTCGGGGCTGGCGTTGGTTTACACGGCGTTTTTCTTCGCTCAGGCGTTGGGTTACCAGCGGGGGTTACGCGGACGGCAGGTGGGTGACGGGCTCGGCCGGCTGGACGGCGTGGCCACTGGGACGTGGTCGGAGATGAGCTGGGCGGGTCTTCAACACTTGAGCCATATCTGCCGCCTGGTCAGCCGGCCGGGGCAGGGCGCTTGGCCTTTGACGCCGATGGTTTTCGCCAGCTTGTTGTTGCCCACCTTGTATTTGCCGGGGTTATTGCGGGTTGATGCGGCGTGGTCGGCAGACGGGCTTCGGGCTTATTGGGCGACGCTTGTGGTCTCCATGGTGTGGGTTGGGTCCGGCCTCTTCGTGGGTCTTGAGCGATCAGCCCGTATGGTGCGCGGGCTTTGGTCGATGCTGGGGCCTTGGATCAATGCCTTGTACATCGTTGGCTACATCTTCTGGGTGACGTTGGCGTACGTCCTGATAGCCGATTCGTCAGGACCCTATCGGGTGCCCCCTGAACCGTACGATCGGTTGCTATCGTGGTTGTTGGTGGCCGGGCTGCTGTTGGGTGCTTACCGGGCGGCTCGCTTCGACGGTGCGTTGGATCGCTGCTGCCGATCAGGTGGCGGCGCGGAGTGACTCGCGGCGTTCGAAACTGATCCCGATCATGCAGAAGGTCAGGCGAGGAGGTAGTCGCCTTCGATGGAATCGGGCAGGTCGTGCTGTTTGAGGTCGTCGGGGGAGACGGCCAGGGCCTGGCTGATCTCGCAGGTAGTGCCGGGGGCGACGGTGACGCCGGCGGCGGTGAGCCACTTGGCGGCGCGGTCGGACTGGAGCTGCTTGCTGGTGTCGGGGGAGTCTTTGACGCCGTCGCCGGAGGCGTTCTTGACGGGGCCGAACTCGTCTTCGCGGAGGGTCTCGTAGACGATGGAGGTGTCGCAGAGCGGCAGGGCGTCGAAGACGAAGGTCTCGAGCTTGACGGCGTTGGGTTCGGTGGGTTTGACGGGGTTGCCGTCGGCGTCGAGGTGGGGGACCTTCTTTTCAGCGCGGTTCCAAGGGAGCCCGAAGCCCTGGGCGTTGAGCTGTTCGACAAAGTCGACGGCGATGACGTGGATGGCGATGGAGCCGGCGTTGAACTTGAGGCTGCCGTCGTCGTTGGTGGAGAGGGCGAGGGCGTCGGGGAGGTTGGAGTATTCGATGACGGTGACCTTGCCGTCGGCGAGGCAGAAGTTGCCGACCTTTTCGAGCGGCCCGGCCTTGGGGATCATTTTGGAGGACATCTGGGCGTGGTCGAGGGCGTGCAGCCCGATGAAGAGCGGGTCGACGACACGGACCAGGGGGTTGTCGACCTGGATGTAGGAGACCTGGGTGATGCCGCGGGTCTTCATGTCGGCGATGGCGCCGGAGGTGTGGAGGGCTTTAAGGGAGCCGCCGTGGCCGTTGGGCGAGAGGGCCATGGAGGCGGGGTCGGCGAGGAGGACGTCGCCGGTGGTCATGTCCATGGCGGGCATCATGGCCTGGGGGAAGATCATGACGTTGGCGGGGTCGAGCCCGAAGTGGTGGTTCTGCTCGAAGAAGGCGCGGGTGTCGGCGTCGTTGACGTCGGAGGTCATGAGGTAGAGCGGGACGTCGGTGCCGTACTTGGCCTTGATGCCGAGGAGGTATTCGGCGAAGACCTGGAAGAGCGGAGCTTCGCGGAGGGGCGTGCCGGGGAAGGTGCCCTTGGGGCCGTCCCAGCCGAGGCGGGTGCCCTGGCCGCCGGCGACGCAGAAGGCGGCGACCTGGCCGTCACGGATGAGCTGCTCGCCGAGTGCGTGGGCCTCGGTGTATTTCGCTTCGAGGTCGGCGGTTGGACTGGCGGGGTAGGTCGGGGCGGGCTCGATGACTTCGGGCAGCGGGATGGTCGGCTGCTGCTTGACGTGGGACTCGATGAGGCGGGCGAGCTCGTCCCAGTCGATGCCTTCGATCTGGGTGAGCAGCTGGTCCTTGCCGGCGTCGTCGAGCGTGTCGTAATAGCGGAGGACCTGGGCCTGGCCGATGGCGTCGAGGGTGGACTGGGCGGCGGCGAAGCGGTCGGCGAGGGGAGCGGTCATGGTCGGTTCCGGGGAACGGTTGGGGTGAGGGATTGGCGCGTGACGTTGTATCACACGGTGTCGGGTGGATGGGAGTGGGGGATGAGTCTTTGCCGAAAGGTGACGGAGCCTATGGGTAGGCCGGCGAGCGGGGTGGGGGTCAGTGTCGGGATGGGGGTGGGGGGACGTGGGCGTTGGGGGATTGATAGAGGACGTGGCCGACGAAGAACGGGCCGAGGTTTGTCAGGTATTGGCTGGTCTGGATGGTGCCGCGCATGGTTTCGACGAGCTTGGAGAGCGGGGCGAGTTCGGCACCGAGGAGGCCGATGGTGAAGTCGTTGTCGCGGGCGTCGAGGCCGTGGGAGGCGAGGCGGATGTCCTGGGCGAGGCGTGCTCGGCCGAAGGCCATGCCGATGGTGCCGTGCTCCTTGAGGATGTCCATCTGCTCGGGCTTGGGCAGGCGGGCGAACGCGCCGCTGCGCCGCAGGGGGTACCAGATGGCCCAGGGGCAGGCTGGGTCGAGGGCGTGCCGGCGGGGGCGGTGCTGGAGCGTCTCGGGCAGGTCGTGCTCGTAGCCGATGGAGTAGGTGCGTCCGATCATGGTGAGCTCGGGGCGGGGCGTCAGCTCGGTGAAGGGGGCTTGGCGGAGCAGGTCACGGACGGGGCCGGCGAGGGCGGCGGGGTCTGGGGTGAGGGTGAGCAGGGCGATCCCGAGCGGGTCGTTGACGTCGCGGTAGACCACGGCATCGAGCGAAGAGTCTGTGACGGCATCGGTGACCGTTTGAACAACGGCGGGCTCGTCGTGGCAGCCGGTGTAGGCCAGGAGCTGGAGGAACAGGCGGTCGTTAGACCGTGCGTCACGGGCACCGCGTTCGGCAGGGTCGGGGTCGAACGCGGGGGGGCGTGGGGTTTCGGGCGGGGTCGAGGTGGCGGTCATGCTCCGAGTTTATGGAGGGTGGGCGGGATCGGGTAGGCGATCCGCGCAAAGAAAAAGCCGTGATGCTGAGTCACGGCTTTGAGGGGGTATGGGTTGAGAGGCTGCTTAACCGAACCAGGGCAGCCAGGTATCGAAGACGGCGTTGACGCGGAGCCAGGTGTAGACCACGCCGGCGGCGAGGACGACGAAGGCGGCGAAGAGCAGAGCGGTGTAGACGTTGGGGCCGGCGGAGGATTGGGCCATGAGGGGTTGCTCGGAGAGGGTGTGTTGATGTGGGATCAGTGCGTCGGGTCGGCAGGAGTCAGATGCCGCTGCCGGCGGAGATGGAGTCGCCGGGCTTGACGTCGCCCTGGACGAGGCTGAGCTGACCGACAGCGAGGCCGCGTTCGACGGTGAGGATAGTCAGCTCGCCGAGGAAGTTATCACCACGGTGGACACGGAAGACCATGTCGGTGGCGACACCGTCCCGCTTGCCGACGTTGATCTCGACGAGGGTGAGGTTATCCAGGGGGCTCTGCACGCGGGTGACCTGTCCGCGGATGTCGGGAGCGACGGGCGGCAGGGCTGAGGCGGCGGCTTCTCCGCCGAGGGCCTGAGTCGCGGCGTCGAGCTTGCCCTGGAGGGTGTCAACCACGGCGAGCGTGGCGGTCTGGTCTTCCTGAAGCTTCTGGACCTGGAGGCGGAGGACGGCGAGGTCCTGCTCCTTCTTGGCGTTGTTGGCGGTCAGGTCGGCGATCTGGGTGTTCTGCTCGATCTGGGTCTTCTGGGCGGAGAGCAGGTTGTCGGCCAGGGTCTTGATGCGGGCGGCCTGGGCGTCGAACACGCGGGTCAGGACCTGGTTGTTGGCCTCGGCCTTGGCGAGGTCCTGCTCGAGCTTTTTCTTCTCGTCGGAGCGGAGGTTGAGGGTGCCGGTGAGCTCGATGAGCTTGTTGTCACGCTCGGTCTGGGCGGTCTGGAGCTGCTGGAGCTGGGCGTCCTTGAGGTCGAGCTTCTCAGATTTTTCCTTGGCATCGGCGTTGAGCTGACGGTTAGCGGCGGCGAGCTGAGTTTTGAGGTCGGTCAGCTCGGTCTCGGTCGTGGTCTGCTGGGCCACAAACGGGATCACCAGGGCGACGAGCAGGATGGAGAGCACGGTCACGAGGACAACAAAGGCTTTGGTCAGGATGTTCAAGGTGGGGTCCTCAGCGGCGGGGGAGACAAATCTGGGAGGCTTACGCCTGGCGGGGAGGACCAGGCGGCGGGATGAACGGGGATGAGACGGCCGGGGCGCGGTCCGCCGAGCCCTATTGGTGTAACCGCTGGCCGGGACGGTGTCAATGGAATCCGGGGTATGACCGGTGCTTCGATCGGGTTCTCGGGCCTGGGACGGGGGTCACGGGTCGGCCTTGGTGGTGGCTTGGAGGACG
This sequence comes from Planctomycetota bacterium, assembly GCA_038749105.1. Classification (GTDB taxonomy): domain Bacteria; phylum Planctomycetota; class Phycisphaerae; order Phycisphaerales; family Phycisphaeraceae; genus JBCCOW01. The sequence continues at coordinate 21,293 of JBCDIM010000026.1, read as the reverse complement.
CCCGCGGCGGCGGTGAGGCGGACGTTGGGGTCCGGGTCGTCCAGCAGCAGGACCAGCCGGTCGTGTGCCGGGGGGTAGGTGGTGGCGGCGAGGGCGGCGGCGGCCTGAGCCCGGACGGCGGCGGCGACCTGGGCGTGGGCGGTGGGGTCGTTACGCAGCTGCTCGTAGCGGGCGACCTGGCCGGCGAGCAGGGCAACGGCACGGTTGTCCACCGCGGGTTGGCCCGTGGAGGTCGTGGTGCCGCGGGCCCGGCGGGCGCGGGCGAGCTGGGTACGGGCGCGGCCGATGTACCGCTCGATCAGCTCGCGGACGTCCTCAGCCTGGTAGTCCACCGCCTCGAACATGACCGCCAGGGCCAGGTGCTCGTAGCCGATCCGCGCCAGGGCCTCCGCAGCGGCGAGGCGGACCTGGATCGGCTGGCTGTCGGGGTCCATCAGGTTGTTGAGGTTGCCCCACATGCCGGTGTCGTTGAGCCGGCCGAGCATCGAAGCGGCCAGCATGCGGACCTCATCCGCGTCAGAACGGGTGGAGGCGCGGAGGTGTTGCAGGCCGGCGTCATCCCCGAGCTTGACCAAAGCCTCGGCGAACTGGAGCCTGACGATGGCCTGATCGATCGCGGCGGCACGGGGCAGGGGGTGGTCGGACAGGAGGGTGAGCATGTCGACGGCGGAGGGGTTGCCGAGCTCGCCCAGGAGGTAGGCGGCGTTGCCGCGGTGGGTGGGGTCGGGGTGGACCAAGAGGTCGCCGAGGAGCTCGAGGTCGGTGGTCTGTCCGGTGCGGGCGGCGGCGAAGACGGCCGCGGCGCGGGTGGAGGGGTTGGTTTCGCGGGCGATGCGGGAAGCAGCGAGGGGGCCGAGCGCAGGGTCCTGCTGTTGGCCGATGGTGACGTAGGCGACGTACCGGACGACGGGGTTGGGGTCTTCCAGGGCGAGCTGGGCGAGGGCGAGGGCGCGCTGCGGTCGGACCGCGAGGGCTTCGAGGGCGTTGGCACGGAGGCGGGCGTTGTCGGAGCGGGCAGCGTTGAGGACGGCGGTGGTGGCGGCAGGCTCGGCGGCGATCAGGGCCTTGGAGCGCGGCAACTCGGCGGGCGGCGTGGCGGCGCAGGCGGGCAGCAGGATCGCGAGTGCGATCAGGGCGTAGGGCGTGGGGCGTGTGAGGTAGGGCATGAGGCGCTCGGGTCTCGTTTAAGACTTGGCTTTGCGTTTGGGGATGAGGGTGAGGATGGTCAGGGTGAAGGTGCTGCCGGTCAGGAACCACATCGGCCAATCGCCGAGGCGGGCGTAAAGGGTGGGGGTCTTGCGTGCGGGGGGGAGCTGGGCGTAGACGATGCCGGGGGCGTTGGTGGCGGGGTCGGCGATGGCGGTGATGCGGCCGTTGCTATCGATCATGGCGGAGATGCCGCGGTTGACCGAGCGGGCCATGGGGATGCCGAGCTCGATGCAGCGGAGCGAGGCGATCTGGAGGTGTTGTTGGGGTTGGTGGGAGGCGGCGAGCCAGGAGTCGTTGTAGAGGCTGGCGAAGCGGTCGGCGAGGGTGGGGGGAGCGTCGGGAGTGGTGGGGTTGAAGGGGTCGGGTTCGGAGACGGGGAGGTTGAGCTGGCCGGTGGCGAACCAGCCGTCGTTGGTGAGATTGATCAGGGCGTCGACGCGGTGGTAGGAGCCGTCGAGGTCGAGGGCCATGCGCCGGGTGAGGCGTGGGACGGTGTCCTCGAAGCAGATGGGGGTGGCGAAGCGGAATGGGTAGGCGAGCGGGTCCGGGTCGCGTCGCGACCCGGCTATTGGGTCGGTCGTGGGGTAAGGGAGAGGTAGCTCGAAAACAGTGACTTGTTTTCCGGGGGTGAGGGAGTAGTCGAAGTCGTAGGGGGAGAGGTGGTTGAGGATGAAGTTTTTGAGGAAGGTGGGGCCGGGGATGTATTCGCCGAAGGGGACGCGGTGGACCTTGTCGTAGCGGGTGGGGTGGTAGCCAGTGTCGGGGAGGATGAGGAAGGCGGAGTTGTGGGCGGTGTCTTGTTCGATGTCGCGGGCGGGGCCACCGACGAGGAGCGGGGTGTTGAGTTCGGTGGCGAGGCCGGGGCGGGTGTTGAAGTTGGCGAGGTTGCCGAGGGCGTCGGGGTTGTCGAGGCCGGCGGTGGCGTCTTGTTGTTGGAAGCCTTCGAGTGCGGTGCGGTAGGCCATGGATCGGCGGAGGTAGATCTGCAGGGCTTCGGGCTGGTAGGGCCAGGCGCGTTGGGCGAAGTTGAAGAAGGCGTCGTTGGTGGGGCCGGGGATGGCGGTCTCGGGCCAGACGATGAGGTCGGGTTTGAGGTCGGGGGTGGGCGGGTTGAGGGCGGCGTCGCGGGTCTGGCCGAGGAGGTCGCGCCAGAAGAGGGCGAGGGTTTCGTGGTCGTTGGAGTCTTTGTTGGATTGGGGGAGGTCGGTTTGGATGAGGGCGAGGGTGGGCGAGTTCCGATTTTGTTGCATGGGTGAATAGACCATGCCTGGGAGGAGTGGAACCGTGAGAATCACAGTGGCAATCATCAGTCCATAAGACCACGCAAAGTTGCGATCGACGGGTTGGAGGTGGATCCGTGGTCCAGACTTTCTGTTCTCGATCTTGTGTGCTTGGTGGTAACGGATGCACGCGGTGAGATAGATCAACGCATCAGCTACAACGCCATTAACGAACACCAACGAAAACGTGATTGTGTTTTGACCGAGTAAGGCCGCGGTTTGAGTGATATAGGTGGGGCCTTGGTCGGGGGTGGTGGCGGCCTGGGTGTGGGCGAGGAAGAACCAGGCGTAGCCGCCGAAGGGGCCTTGCTCGCGGAGGAAGTCGAAGGTGGTCCAGGCGAGGGGGAGCAGGAGGGCGAAGGGCAGGCGGGTGCGGGCGCGGAGGAGGCGGAGGGTGAGGACGGCCAGTGTGGTCCAGGCGGTGAGGTATGCCGAGAGGGCGAGGTAGCCGCCGACGGTGACGGGGATCATCCAGCGTTGGAGCAGGAGGTAGGCGGGGAGGAAGGCGAGGAACGTGATGAGGGCGAGGTGGAGGGTGGGGCGGGTGGGGCGGAGGCGTTGGGCGAGGGACCCACGGATGGAATCCGTGGGCTTCTGGGCGGTGATGTTTTGGTGGACGGTGAGGGTGAGGGGGACGAGGCAGACCCAGGCGAGCCAGCGGAGGCCGGGGGCGGGGAAGGTGAGGAGGAAGAGCAGGGCGCTGAGCGCGGGCAGCGCGGTGGCGGGGGCGAGCCGGCCGAGGGCGGCGAGGGCGGTTTTGAGTGCGGCGAGGAGGCGTCGCATGGTCTGGGGATTATCTCAGATTGGGCGGGGGCGGCGCAGCGTAAACCCACGGTCACAGACCGTGGGCTTCAGGGGATGGAGTAAGTCGTTGTTTTAGACCGCGCGGGGGTGGGCCTGGTCGTAGGCGGTGCGGAGCCGCATGGAGCTGAGGTGGGTGTAGATCTGGGTGGTGCTCAGCGATTGGTGGCCGAGCAGTTCCTGGACGGAGCGGAGGTCGGCACCGTTGTCGAGGAGGTGGGTGGCGAAGGAGTGCCGTAGGGTGTGCGGCGACACCATCGGGTCCAGTCCGGCGGTCTTGAGGTACTTGTCGAGCTTGCGGCGGACGGAGCGGGAGGAGAGCCGGCCGGCGTTCTTGTTGACGAAGAGGGGCTGGTCGACTTCGGGGAGCTGACGCAGCGAGTTGAAGCGGGGATCCGGCTCGAGGAGGGTGATGTAGTGGCGGATAGCGGCCATGGCGTGGGAGCCGAGCGGGACGATGCGTTCCTTCTTGCCTTTGCCGCGGACGTGGAGGGTCTGGGCGTTGTGGTCGAGGTCGACGCGGTTGAGATCGACGAGCTCGGAGACGCGGACGCCGGTGGAGTAGAGGGTCTCAAGGATGGCGCGGTCGCGGGCGCCAAGGGTCTCGCGGTTGTCGGGCGTGCCGAGGAGGCGTTCGACCTGTTCGACGGTGATGGCCTTGGGCAGGCGCTTGGTCTGCTTGGGCGTGCGGATCAGGAGCATCGGATTGGTGTCGGCGTTGCCGCGCTTGACCATCCACTTGTAGAAGGAGCGGAGGGTGGCGATCTTCCGGGCGGTGGTGGCGGGGGAGTAGCCGAACTGGTCGAGGTGGGCGAGGAAGCCGCGGATGACCATAGGGTCGGCGGAGGCGAGGGCCTCGCTGGGGGTGGCGGGGGCGTCGTCGTCGGCCCCGACGGGCTTAACGGCGTCGTCGGAGGCGAGGTACTCGATGAACTGGCGGAGGTCGGCACCGTAGCAGCGGGCGGTGTAGGGGGAGAAGTGGCGTTCGTAGCGGAGGTAGTGGACGAACTGGTCGAGGTGGCCGCTGGAGGGTGCGGGCGGGGCGGCGTCCTCGGTGGGGGTGTCGGGCTGGACAGCCTGGGTCGCTTCGACGGGGGCGTCTTGCGGGTCGGCCGGGCCGACACGGCCCGGCTCGCTGGGTGTGTTGAGGTCGAGGGCGGGGGTCGGGTTGGTGAAGGGGCTGTCCATGGGGGTCATCCGGGTTGAGGCGTACTTCTGTAGGGGGGGTTAAGCGGGCTTGCGTTGGTTCTGGAGTTCGGTCAGGCGCTGCGACATCCGCTGCCCGAGCTGGTGGGCCAGGATCGCGGCGTCGAACCAGGTCAGGCTGTTGGATTCTTCGGCGACGACGACGGCGAGCTGGTTGAGCAGCTCGGTCTCGCTGCCGGGCGTGCAGCGGAAGCTGAAGCGTTCGTCGCCCTTCACGAGGACGAGCTCGTGGGCATCGGTGCCGGCCTCGAGGTGGGCGGCGTCCGGGTGCTTCAGTTTCGGGGTCGGGGATTGATCGGGGGTCACGTCTTGGGCTCCGGCCTGATGGCCGGGGTGACCGGGCGATCAGGAGGGGGGGGTATTCGGTTGGCGTTCGCTGCGGTTGGCTTGGGTGCCTTGCTGGGGTTCAGGGGCGGGCGGCGGGGCTAGGCGGAGGGTTTCCGCGAGGATCAGCTGCTCGGTCACCTGGTAGGCGGCGAACTCGGTAAACAGGTCCATGCTCAGGAGGTAGAGGCGGAAGGCGAAGGGGTTTTCTTCGCCTTCGCCGTGCTGTTTGGCGTAGCGTTGGATGCGGTCCCGGATGGCTTCGGATCGGCCGTCGTAGAAGCCGGCGATGGCGGTGACGGGCTGGGATTGCGGCTGGAGTGGGCCGGGGTTGGTGGCGTTTCGATCGACGGCGGCGGAGGTGAGCAGCCGGGGGTCGATGTCGGCGGTGTCCCGGTTGGGGGCCGGTTGGGCGTAGAGCTCGAGGGTGAGCCCGAGCTTGGGCGGGTTGTAGGGGTCGAAGGCGGTGAGGGTGCCGGTGACCAGGGCATCGACGCCGAGTGCGGCCTTGAGGGCGAGGGCTTGCTCGCGGGATTCGACGGAGTCGATGCCGAGGGCCGCCATGGTGGCGAGGGTGCGGTTGAGGGGCAGGACCTCGAGCCCGATGACGCGGTTGAGCTGGGTGATGATCTGGTCGGCGGCGCGGTTGCCGTCGGCGTGGGACGTGCCGGTCTCGTTGCGGAGGGGGGCGACGGCCCAGACCTGACGGGTGACGCTGGTTCCGCCGTTGTCGGGGATCACCAGGGGCTTGGGGGTCTGCTGGCAGGCGACTAGCGACATCAGGAGGCTGAACAGCAGGGTCAGCTGGAACACGCGTCGCAGGTGGACGGGGGTGTTCTGCGGGGGGGCTTCCGGGGCAGCTTCCGGGGTGGCGCGGGCCGCGGGGGGCATGGCCTGTTGACTTGTCATGGCATCCTGCCAGGGGTTTGGGGTGGGCCGCACTCCGCGGGCCACGTGGTGTTTGGTTTTGGCGTGGCTTTTTGAGCATCCGGCTCGCCACGTGCCCCCAGGCAGAGCCCGGGGCTAAAGGTCGTGGGTCAAGGGGTGGGGGCCATGACGGTGGGTTGGTTCGGGTCGGTGGGGTTGGCCTGAGTGGTCATCAGCGTGGGTTTGGGGTTGAGGGCCCAGATGTTTTGGTTGCCGGTTCGGGATCGGTTGGAGATGAAGTAGAGGGTTTGGGTCGGAGCCCAAACGGGCTGCAGGTTGGCGTGGAGGCCTTCGGTGAGGCGTGTTCGCTGCCGGCCGTCGGCAGACATCATCCAGAGGTCTGCCGTATTGGGGCTCTGCGAGTTATCGGCGTGTGGGTCGAGCACGGTGCAGAAAACCAGGTGTTGTCCGTCGGGGGACCAGGCCGGGGCGATGATGGCGGCGTTGGCGGAGGCGGCGACCTCGGTGGGTTGTGTCGCTTCGCCACCGTTGAGCTTGATGGTCCAGACGGAGAACCAGCGGGTGCCGCGTTGGCGGGCACGCTGGAAGGCGATGGTGTTGTCGATGGGCGACCAAGCGGGGAAGAGGCCGGGCCCGAGGTAGCGTTTGATGTTGGGGTTGTTGATGTTGATCAGGACCAGCTGCCATTGGCCGGTGGCGTGGGCGAAGCTGGAGTAGACGAGCTGGGAGCCGTCGGGGGAGAACGAGGGGTGGAGGTCGGCGGCGGAGTCGGTGGTGAGCTGGATTGGGGGGCCGCCGGCGAGGTCCATGAGGTAGAGGTCCCAGTTGCCGGAGCGGTCGGAGGCGAAGGCGATGCGTTGGCCGTCGGGGGAGACGGCGGGCATGACGTCGTTGGCGGGGGAGGAGGTGAGCTGGGTGACGGCCGAGCCGCCGACGCTCTGCATGTAGAGGTCGGCGGTGTTGCGGTGCCGGGTGGAGGCGTAGATCAGACGGGTGCCGGTGGGGTCGGTGGTGACGTCGAAGTCGGCGCCCTCGGTGGTGAAGGAGAGCTGGCGGGCGTTGGCCTGGCCGAGCATGGCGGTGGAGGGGGAGGGGGCTTGTCCGGGGACGGCCCCGTAGAGGGTGGGGAGGCCGGGGTTGAGGAGCAGGCCGGTGGATTCGGGGGCCGAGCCGGAGGTGCCGCCGTCGAACTGGACCTGGTTGGAGGGGGGAGCGGGGAGGGGGAGGCGGGCAGATGGGGGCTGGGGCGACGGGTTCTGGGGGGCTGCGGGGGCCGTTCCGGGGGAGTTGGCGTCGGGGAAGGAGACGGGGACCTGGCCGGCGTCAGCGGGGTCGGTTTGGGGGGTGGAGGCGGGCGGGCGGAGCTGGTGGGGGTTGTTGCGGGCGGCGTTTTGGGCGGCCCGGTTGAGCTGCTGGGCCTGTTTGGTCTTGAATTGCCGGTAGGCGATGGCCTGTTGCTTGCCGGCCGAGCTCATGCCCCAGGCCCCGTTGTAGAGCGGGGAACAGCCGGGAGCGGCCGTCGCCAGGAGCAGACAGGGTAGGGTCAGGGCGGCGAGTGTTTTAGAAAGGCTTGGCATAGTGGTGGGTCCGCCCATAAGCTGTGCGTGTGGGTTATCGGGAGAAAGACGACCCATGCACGAGCGATAGGGAGCGGCGGGCCTTATCGGACATGGCTGCCCAGCCCGGGTGAGGCCGGCTTGCCGTCTTCCCCGATCCTCACCGCCCCACCCGCCCCGCTCCCCCCTCCCCCACGCTGCTCCGCCCTGCCCGGCAACCGCCAACGACCCACCCCCGGAACCGAGTCATGACCGAGACCCTTGCCCCCCTGTCCACCCTCCTTGCCGCGGGGGCGTTCGAGCAATGGCGGGTGCCGTTGACCGTCGGCTACGTCGTGCTGCTGCTGCTGATCGGTGTTTACGGGCTGCACCGCTATTGGCTGGTGGCGACCTTCAAGAAGCACCGCCGCGACGTGCCTCGGCCCAAGTCGAAGTTCGAAGAGCTGCCGCTGGTCACGGTTCAGATCCCGATGTTCAACGAGGGCTCGGTGGCCCGCCGCATCATTGATGCCGCCTGCGAGCTCGACTACCCGCTCGATCGGCTGCAGGTCCAGGTCATCGATGACTCGACCGACGACACGCTCGACGTGTCGCGCGAGGCCGTTGAATACTGGCAGGCCCACGGCGTCGATATCGAGCTGATCCACCGCACGGACCGTACCGGGTTCAAGGCCGGGGCCTTGGCGAACGCGATGCCGAAGGTCAAGGGCGACTACATCGCGATGTTCGACGCCGACTTCGTGCCGCCGCCGAGCTTCCTACGCCGGACGATCCACCACTTCACCGACCCGGGCATCGGCATGGTCCAGACCCGCTGGGACCACCTCAACCGCAACGACTCGACGCTGACTCGGTCGCAGGCGATCTTCCTCGACGGGCACTTCGTCATCGAGCACACCGCCCGGCAGCGTTCGCAGCGGTGGTTCAACTTCTCGGGCACCGGCGGGGTCTGGCGCGTCCAGGCGATCCACGACGCCGGCGGCTGGGAGCACGACACGCTCACCGAGGACATGGACCTGTCCTACCGCGCCCAGCTCGCGGGCTGGCGCTTCGTGCACCTGCCCCGTATCACCTGTCCGGCCGAGCTGCCCCCCGAGATGAACGCCTTCAAGAGCCAGCAGCACCGCTGGACCAAGGGCCAGATGCAGACCGCCAAGAAGATCCTCCCCGCGGTGCTCCGTTCCGCCGCGCCGCTGAAGGTCAAGATCGAGGCCTTCTTCCACCTCACCAGCCCGCTGGTGTACCTCTACATCAACCTGTTCGTGCTGCTGTTCTACCCCGCCATCGCCGCGAACGTGAAGGGCTCGGGCACCTGGGCCGGCGTGATCTTCGGCATCTCCATGTTCGGCATGGGCGCGATGTCCGCCTCGGTCTTCTACCTCTTCTCGCAACGCCTGCTCAAGCGCGGCTTCTGGGTCACCCTCCTGCAGATCCCCATGATGATGTCCGTCGGGATCGGGATCGCGCTGTCCAACGCGATCGCCTGCCTCGAAGCGATCTTCGGGCACCAGTCCGACTTCGTCCGCACCCCGAAGTACAACGTCAACAGCACGCCCCGACCCGCCAAGTCGAGCAGCGAGCCCAAGACCAACATGGGCCTGGGCCGGATCGTCCCGATCCCCTCGCTCAAGAAGTGGGTCATCGTGCTCGAGCTGCTGATGGGCGGCTACATGGTCTGGTGTGCGATCGCCGCGGCCGGCAACCCGTACACCGTGGTCAGCCTGCCGTTCATCGTGATGTTCGGCATGGGCTACTTCTACGTTGGGCTTTCTTCGCTGTGGATCCATGTCCGCACCTGGCTCGAGTCCCGCAGCCTCGCGGCCCAGGCGGCCTGACCCGCCCGCAGGACTGCCATCAACCTGGCCCTGCCTCGCGGTTTTGCGGCCGCACCGGGTTGTAGACTGCAGCGTGTGAAGAGCCTCGCCCACACCCCGATCACGGTCGAGTCCTCGCCCGATGGCGGCACGCTCTACAAGTTCCCGACCCGGCCCAAAGCCCGAGGATTCGGCATCTTCGCCACGCTCTTCGGCCTCGCGTTTGCCGGGTTCGCCGCCTTCTGGGTCAGCTCGCCGCTTCAGAGCCTGATCGCCCCAGGGAAAAACGCCTCGCCCATCAGCCGCGCGTTTGATGCCGTCTTCGTGGTCTTCTCGCTGCCGTTCTTCACGGTCGGCCTCGGCGTGCTCGTGGTCGGCCTCGCCATGCTCCTCGGACGCGCCTCGGTCCGCGTCACCCGCGATCAGCTCATCGCCACCGACCACCTGCTGCTGCTGCTCCGCTACCGCCGGCGTCAATCCCTCGACGCCATCCGTCGGCTCGAGGTCAACGTCGGCACCTCTTCCACCAACGGCGGCCCCAAGAAGCCCATGGAAGGCTTCGCCGTCCTGACCGCCGAGACCGAGGAACTCGCCCAGGCCAAGTCCGCCAAACGCAAGCCCAAGGGCGGGTTCCGTGCCCTGCTCCGAGGCGTCATCGCCTGGGGCTACCCCCGCGATTGGCTCCGCCCCCTCGCCGATGAGCTGGCCGAAATCTGCAACGCCGAGTCGCACCGCTCGCTGATTGCCGATGACGAGAACGCGCCCGTCGGCGTCATCGAAACCGTCGGTTCCGACGACCCCGACCTCGACGAAGCCGGGGAGCCCTACGTCCCAACGCGCCCGCTCGACGCGACCGCCGACGTCACCGAGCTCCACCCCGGCCTTAGCATCAAGCTCCCGCCGCGCGGCATCCGCAAAGCCGGCAAGGGCATGTTCGGTTTCGCCGTGATGTGGCTGGGCTTCATGGCCGTCTTCACCAGCCTGGGCGGCTCGGGCTTCTACAGCTCGGCCCAAGGCGTCTGGCCCATCGTTGGCATTACCGCCTTCCTCGCCCTGTTCTGGGCCATCGGCCTGGGCGTGCTCCTGGCCGCCCTCAACGCCGGCAAGCGACGCGGCGTGATCGACGCCATCGGCGACACCCTCCTGGTCACCAAGCAGTCCCTCTTCAAACCCAAACAGTTCGAGTGGACCGCCGACCAGCTCGACGACCTCCGCCTCGGGCCCACCGGCACCGAGGTCAACGGCAAGCCCATCAACTGCCTGCTGGTCACCCCCAAAGACGGCAAGCCCGTCAAGCTCTTCGCCGAACGCGACGACGAGGAACTGAAATGGCTCGCCGCCCTGCTGCGTCGTGAACTGGGACTAACCCGTTCCTGAACACCACGATCCCGCTCAACGTCATGACCGATCCGAACACTCTCCCACCCCCACCCCACAACTCGGCGATGACCGGCGAGTTATCCGACGGCCAACCGTCCGTCCAGCTCCCCGCACGCGGCATGCTCCGCGGGGCCTTTGGCATGACGTTCCTTGGCGTGTTCATCATGCTCCTCTGCGGCGGCTCGCTTGCCCTGACCCTCTGGGGCGTGATCGTCGAGGGCGAACCGCTGGGCGATTACGCCGTCGCCCTCGCCGGAGCCGGGGTCATGCTCGCCGCCGGCGTCCTCGTGTTCCTCTACGCCGTCATGCTCGGCACCGAACGCGCCCGCCTCGACCTGCTCCCCGACACCCTGCTCATCACCCGCCAGAACAAACTCCGCCTCAAGCAGCACGAGATCACCCGGCGGAACCTCATCGGCGTCTCCACCTCCAGCTCCAACCCCACCCGCTATAACCAATACACCAAGTGCCTCGCGATCAGCCGGGCCGACGCCCGCGACCTCGAGCTCTTCACCAACCGCACCGAAGACGACCTCGCCTACCTCGCCACCCTCATCAAGGACCGCTACAACCTCGGCCTTAGCGATGACAGCGATTGGGACGACGACGAGGAAGACTCGGACTGGGACGACGACTCCCAGACGTCCTAGCCAACCCGCCATTCAACCGCCGCTCAGCGTCGACACCACCCGCTCCCGCATCGCCCCGAACGCCTCATCCCCCACCGCCGGCTCCGACCCCGTGACGCTCAACGCATCCTCCCCCTCCAACGGCACCCAGCTCACGCACCCCGCAAACCCGTCCCGCTCCGGGATCACCCTCGGCGTCTCCAGCCGATACACCCGCACCAGCACCGCGTACAGCGGCCGATCCGGCTTGTAGTTGAACCGCATGTCGATCTGCGGCGCAAGCCATGGGTGCAGGTCGTCCAGCTCATCAAACGCCGCCCGCGATGGCACCACCCCGATCCAGTCCACCTCCGCCCACCCCCGGAAGTGGACCGTCCCAGAGGCGGAAACCCCCGGCCCTCGAAGCCCATGGATTCCATCCATGGGCCGCCCCTCCAACCACCCCGGCTTGACCCAATCCAACCGCTCGTGCTCGGTTGCGGGGAACATCGCAAACCGGTCGTAGTCCAGCTCGAACCGCCCAGGCCCCCCACGCTCGTGCACACCCCCCTTCCGCAGCAGCAACGCACACCGCCCCTCTGCTAGAAAATCGCACACCACCGCCCACTCCTTCAACGCCACACCGATCAAACCCCCATCTTCCATCTGCCGGTCTTTCATCTTTTCGCTCCGCACCGCACAATCCTACCGATGCCTGCACCGAGCAACGCCCCGGCGACCGACCAACCCGACCCGCCCAACACCATCCGGCTTGCGCCCAACGTCTTTCTTCCCGAAGCCGAGCTCCGCTTTGAGTTCGTCCGCTCCTCCGGCCCCGGCGGCCAGAACGTGAACAAGCGGTCCACCAAGGCCGTGCTCACCGTCTCCCGCGACGCCCTCGCCGCCGTCCTCCCCCCCGGCGCCTTCCGACGACTCATCGCCGGGAGCGCCCGCTACCTCACCGACACCCACCTGATACTCACCGACTCCGGCAGCCGATCCCAACGCGCCAACCGCGACGCCTGCACCACCCGCCTCGCCGAGCTCGTCGCCGTCGCCCTTGTCCGCCCCACCCCGCGCAAGAAGACCAAGCCCAGCCGCGCCGCCCACCAACGCCGCCTCGACGCCAAGAAGCAACGCGGCCAACTCAAGCAGTCCCGCCGCACCCCCGGAAACTAAAACACATTCGGCATCAACATGACTCCCACCCCCGTCGCCGACGACCTAACCCCACGACCCCGCGCCCCCCGGCACTGGCTGAGCACCAAGCGCCTTATCGCCGTGCTGATACTCATCCCGATCGTCCTCTACGCCAGCCTTGTCGCCTACTTCTATTTCGACACCCCCGACCCCAGCACCGACTACCTCGCCCAACTCAATGCCCCCGCCCGCGCCGTCCCCGAAGCCGACCGCGCCTGGCCCATCTACCGCGACGCCTTCATCGCCGCCGACTTCGTCAACCTCGATCTCGACCCCATCCTTGGCGATTCCACCAATCGACCCCAAGACCTCATCCGTCCTGACCATCCCACTTGGCCCGACGCCGTCGCTTTCCTTAAAAGCCATCAACCCCTGCTCAAAGCTCTCCGTCAAGCTCGTCACAAGCCCGGCCTCGGTCTCACCGTCGGCCTCGAAGGTCACCATACCGGTGACGACCACACCGCCCTCTTCGGCTCAGGCTCCTCACCCGAAATCCCACCCGATCCCGCATCACTGACCAGACTCGAACGCCTGCACCACGACCACGTGATCTATGTCCTCCTGCCGCACCTTATGCCGATGCGTAAGGCCGCGCGACTGATCGGTGGCGACATGCATTTGGCCCGCCAACAGGAAGACCCCGAACGCTGGATGGCTAACTTCCACACAATCGTCGGCTTGGCGCGTCACGCCCGTGAAGCGCGCGTTGCGATCAGTGACTTGCTGGCCCACCTGATCCTAAAAATCGCCATCGAACAGGCGGCACGCACACTTCATGACCATCCTGAGTTTCTCCGCGACTCCGATCTCAGCACGCTTGCACGCTCTATCGAGGGCCTTGTCCCCCACTACGACACGCCCGACTTCGACGCGGAACGTCTCATGTTCCTCGACACGCTCCAACGCGCCTTCGGCCAGACCGGACGTGTGACTTACCATGGCCTCCGTTTCCTCGAAACCATCGGCAGTGGTCCGCACATGCACGGCCCCTACCAGCCCCCTTCACGATTTGAAACCGCTCGCGCTGTCGTCACCATGCCCTTTACGAGCGCGAATATAGCCAGCCGGGCCGAAATCGAACACGCTTTCGACACAGTCTTCCAAGCCGCCCTCGCTGACGGCAGCCGACCCCTGTGGGAATTGCTCCACCAGCCATCTCTGGCCGATCAGGCACTAGACGCTCTGCACGCTGTAGACCTCAACGGCACACGCTACGGTTATTTTCAAATGCCGACGGGGATTGCCATCATCGCTCGGAGTAGTAAGAAAACCACCGCCCACCTCGAAGCTCTCGGTATTGCCCTCGTCCTCGAAACCTACCGCCGCCAAAACGATCAATACCCCGATACCCTCGCCCAGCTCGTCCCCCGCTACCTGCCCAACCACCCCATCGACTATTCCACCGGCCAACCCCTCCGTTACAAGCTCGTCGACCAGAAACCCCTCCTGTACGGGCTTGGCATCGACCAGACCGACGACGGCGGAATGCTCGCAGACGAAGTCCGCGACACGTGGCCCGACGTCCCCGAGACCGGCGACTGGGTCCTCTACCCGCCACCACCCGATCCACCCGCTGCCACCCAACCCGCCCCCGCTACGCAGCCGCCCTAGCCGCGACGCGACGCGTCGCCGGTCCCCGCCATAACGCCACCGTTCAGTCTCTCATCTCCGCCCGCCGCATCGGCATCGCATCAATCACTGCGAACAGCAGCTCCGTCTCCAGTGCCCCCTCGGTGACCCGCAGCTTCTCGCCACCGTCCTTACCGATCAGCACGACCGCCCAACCGTCCGCCGCGATGCCGTACCGCGACCGCAGCCCGTCGCTGTCTCCCGCCAACGTCTCACCGCCCCGCGTCACTCCGTCAGCGTCTACGACGTAAACCACGATGTCCCGCTCCCGGACACCGTCCGACGCCGCGTCCAGCAAACGCAGCTGCGCGTCCCGCAACCCGTCGTGCCCCGTCCCCGCAAACACCAGCACCGGTCGGCTCCGCCAACGCTCGCCCCGCAGGCTCGACAACCCATCCAAACCACCGGGCTCTTCCGCTCGCACCTTCACCTCCGATCCCGGCGTCGCCGATCGCTCACAGCCCAGCGCCGCCGCCAGCACCGCGCCCATCAACACGCACCAACCCCTACGACTCATCCTCACCCCCACCGCCCGGAAGCTCCGCCCCGCCCGGCTCATCTTCCAGCTCAAACAGCCGCCGCAGCGCCGCCGCATAAAACCCCAGACGCACCGCCTCGTCCCCGGCGGTCTGCTCCGCTTCGCCGACCGCGCTGCCCGGCAAGAACGCCTCCGCCACCGTGTGCCCCGGACGCTTGAGCTGCGTGATGGGCATGTGCAGCACCTTGTTGATCAGCCGGTGCGTGTGCTCCTCCAACAACGCCTCCAACGCCCGGTCCACCCCAACCCCGCCGCCCACCGCCACCCCCAACGCCCCCGACCCAACGCCCGCCTCGACCCCCTGGTCTTCCAACGCCAGCCGCATCTTCCGCAGCGTCCGCTCCACCTCCGAACCCCCCATCGCTGTGAGCCGAGCACGCAGCTGCTTGATCAGCCGGCCTACATCGCGGTGCTGCAACTCCGCCACGCACTGCCCCGCCAGCTCGCCCACCCGACGCTCCGCCAACCCCGCGGCCGACGATCGGCCCTCCTGCCCCGAGGCCACGATCTCCTGCAGGTCGTCCAGGTCGTACAGGTACACGTTCGCCAACCCCCCCACCGCCGGCTCCACGTCCCGCGGCACCGCCACGTCCAGCACCACCAACGGCCGACCCCGCCGCTTGCCCACCAACCGACGCATCATCCGCTTCGTCACCACAGGCTCGCCCGCCGACGTCCCGCACGCCAAGACATCCGCCTCCACCAACAACCCCTCTAAGTCGCCCCAAGAGCGCACCCCGCCGGTGGTCTGCCCATCGGTCTCGCCCAACCCTATTGCCGCCGCCGCCGCCAACCCCCGCTCCGCGCTGCGGTTGACCACCCATACCCCGCCGCCCTCGCCGGCCCGACCTGCGCCCTCCCGCACCGCCGCCCGCAGCATCCCCTTTGTCAACTCACCCGCCCCCAGCCCGACGACCGTCTTGCCCCGCAGCCCCGCGAACACGCCCCGTGTCAGACCCATCGCGGCCGACGCCACCGACGTCCGGCCCTTCTCCAGCCCCGCCTCGGCCCGCACCCGCTTGCCCGCCCCGATCGCCCGCTGAAACACCCGGTGCAGCACCGGGCCCACGCTCCCCGCCCGGTCCGCCGACGCGTACGCCCGCTTGACCTGGCCCAGCACCTGCGTTTCCCCCAGCAGCATCGAGTCCAGCCCGCAGCACACCCGCATCAGGTGCCGAACCGCCGGCTCCTGCTCCCGCCAAAGCGTCACCGCCGACACCGTCGCCGGGTCGACCCCCGTGACCTCCGCCACCAGCCCCCGCAGCTCGTCCGCGCTCGGGCCCCGGTCCGCCGGCCGAGCCAGATACAGCTCCGTCCGGTTGCAGGTGTTGACCACCACCACCTCCGCCCACGGGAAGCGTTCCCGCAGCGCCCGCCGGCAACGCGCCTCGCCCCCGTCTTCGCCCGGCCCCAAGACCAGCCGCTCCCGCGCCGCCAGGTCGGCCGTCCGATGGTTCACCCCCAGCATCACCACACGCATCACCCCACCCCCTTCACGAACAGCTGGATGCTCTGCGTGGTCTCAGATCGCCCATCCCCTATCGCCCCATACCCCCGCTCCTCCGGGGCCGGCCACGCCGTCACCAAGCCGTACACCCCCAGCAGCAGCACCAGCCCCGCGATCGCCAGCCATGCCGCCCGTCGACCCCGCAGCTCACCGGTCAGCCGCAGATTCATCAGCACCGCATAGACCGCCCACGCCCCCGTCGCCAGCCAGACCTTCGGCGAGCCCCACCACGGATCGCCTAGCACATCGAACACCCGGTCCGCCTCATAAATCACCAGCACCCCCGTCACCAGCCCCAGCGTGAGCAGCACGAACCCCAGCCCCGACGCCCGCACGATCAGCGTCTCCAGCGACTCCAGGCTCGCCAGCCGCGAGATCCCCCGCAGCGACCCCGGCGACTTGTCCTTCAGCCGGTGCTGCACATACAGGTACATCGCCCCTGCCCCCGCGGCCCCCACCGCGCCCAGCGTCCCGCCGTAAACCCCTACCAGGTGCACCGCCCGCCACACCCCGCCCAGCGTGTCCAGGGCAAACGGGTGGTACGTCCACGCCGACGCACACACCGCCCACAGCAGCACAAACGCCAGGATCGGCAGCCCGAACGCCGCCAGCCCGCCCATCCGCGACCGGTTCTGCAGGTACAGCACCGACGCCCCCAGCAGCGCCGCCAACACCAGCAACCCATCCACATGCGCCCCGATCGGCAGGCCCCCCCAACCCCGTGCTGCCCACCGCGTGCCCAACACCACCAATGCCCCCGCCACACACAGCCCCACCAACCCGTTCTGCACCGTCACCCCGTCACGCTCTCCTACGCCGTTTTCGCCCTCGCCGTTGAGCCCGGCGTCCAGCGACGGGTCCTCCGCCCCACCGCCGATCAGCCCCGGCCCCTCGGCCCGCAGCCGACGCACCGCCACTACCGCCGAGACCCCAGCGAGCAGGGTCAGCACCATCAGGCTCAGGCTTGTCAGAGGGTTAGCCATCACACTCGAGACGAAACCCACCGCTGAACACGCCTGCAACCAAAACCTTCGGGTCCACAAAATGCCGGGGTTAGGCCGGGTCTATCAAACCCGTCCAGTAGGCCTGTAAGGCCGTTTCACCGCCATCCCGGAGTATACGCAGCGCTTCGGGCCCGGTCAGCGCCCGCAGCACGTCCGACCGCCGTGGCGCCTCCGTGACCTCCGCCTTGACCCGCGCCCGCCAGGGCCGAGCCAGCCGCAGTAGCCTTGGCCAATCCTCCCCAACGCCCGCCAACGCCAGGTCCCGCAGCCGCCCCGCCGCCGCCGCCGACGCCCCGCCGCTGTCGACCGCGACCGTCACCCCCTCGGCTTCGCCCGCTGCCATGAACGTCAGCCCCCCCTTGCTCGCTCCGTCCGCTCGGTTCACTAGGACTCCGCGTTCCGCCGCCGCCGCCGCCACCGCCGCGTTCACCGCCGCGTCACTCGTGGCCGCCACCGCGAGCAGGGCCCCGTCCAGGTCCGCCGCCTCAAACCCCCTCGGCTCCCACCGAAGCTCCCTTTCTACCAAGCCTCGCACCGCCTCCACCACGCCCGGCGACACCAAGACCACGCGGGCCCCGGCCGTCAGTAGCGCCCCCGCCCGTCGTGCCCCAACGGGGCCGCCGCCCACCACGACACACCGCTTTCCTGCCACCTCCAGCATCACCGGGATCCGCGCCATCCCGGCATACTACCGGCGACCATGCCCGCTTTGACCGGTAGCCTGCGGCCAAGGAGTTCGCAGTCTTGCGAATTCTCAAACTAACGCTTGGAAGCTTGATAGCTTGTTGATACTCTATCTCAATAACCATGCTTGGCATGTGCCGAGCGGGTTGACAGCGGCAGGACTCAGGCCTGCGGGCGGGCAGGGCTGGGCCCACCGCTGCGGGCTTCCCGGGGCCGCTGGCTGCCAGGCACGCCGTGTCCGGCAAGTCGGGGCGAAGTTCCGGAGGGGTGTCCGGGAGGTTCAGGGGGTTTTAGGGCGGGCAAGGGGGAACGATGCGGGGGGCGTCCACCGGGTCCTGGAGGGGGACACCGGCCGGGACTTTTCCGGGGGCCGTTCCAGGGGGCCGTTCCAGGGAGCCGTTCCGGGGGAGCCGTTCCGGGTCACCCACAGAGCAGGGCCGCCGCAGCCCTGCTCTGTGTTTTTGCGCTGGCCGCAAGTTCAGGCCACCGCTTCGATGTCCAGACCTGCAAAAGGTGTGGCAGGGGGTGGGGCAGCGGGTGGGGAGCGGGTGGGGTCAGCCGATCATCTCGGCGACGGTGTCGCGTTCGCCGACGAGCTCGGCGTTGGTCGCGTCGATCTTCGAGGTGGCGAAGGCGTCCATCGGGTGGTCGGTGAGTACGGCGTAGCCGCCGGGGGCGCTGGGGTCGGTCTTGACCGGGACGCCGGCCCAGACGCCGGGGGTGAAGCCGTACGACCCGTCGGATTTCACGGCGACGGAGTGCACCGCGCCCGGGGTGCAGAGGTCACGCACATGATCGATCAAGGCATTGCCCGCGGAGGCGGCGGAGGACGCGCCGCGGGCGGCGATGATCGCGGCGCCGCGCTTGCCGACGGTCTCGCAGAATTCGCCTTCGAGATAGGCGCTGTCGGCGATCACTTCCGGGGCGGGCTTGCCGTCGATGGTGGCGTTGTGGAAGGCGGGGAACATCGTGGGGCTGTGGTTACCGTAGATGTAGATGTCTTGGACGGCCGTGACCTGGACGCCGGCTTTCTTGGCGAGTTGCGTCGCGGCACGGTTCTGGTCGAGGCGGACCATGGCGGTCCAGTTCTCCTGCGGGATACGGCTGCACTGGCTGGCACCGATCATGGCGTTGGTGTTGGCGGGGTTGCCGACGACGGCGACCTTGGCGGTGGGCTTGGCGACGGCATCGATGGCCTTGCCCTGGCCGACGAAGATCTTGCCGTTGTCCTTGAGCAGGTCGGCGCGTTCCATGCCGGGGCCGCGGGGCTTGGACCCAACAAGCAGGGCCCAGTCGACGTCCTTGAAGCCGACCATCGGGTCGGAGGTCAGCTCCATGCCGTGCAGCAGCGGGAAGGCGCAGTCGTCGAGCTCCATGGCGACGCCCTCGAGGGCCTGCATCGCTTTCTCGACGGGGATCTCGAGGAGTTGGAGGATGACCGGCTGGTCCTTGCCGAACATCTCGCCCGCGGCGATGCGGAACAGCAGGGAGTAACAGATCTGGCCGGCGGCGCCGGTCACGGCTACACGGAGCGGAGCGTTCATGGGGGTTCTCGGAGAGGTTGGGGGCGTGCGGGACTGGAGAGGATCGCGGGAGGGGTGCGATCGCGCGAGCGCCGAGTATATCGGTGCCCTCGGGGTGCCGTGGGCGTTGAGGTGGTGGGGTTGGGTGTGGGGTGGGGTGAACGTTTCGCCGCTGAAGGTGAGGGAGAGCGTTGCCGCGGCGGGTGATGCGGAGAAAGGCTGAGTCGTAGGGCGTGATGCCCGGGTGTGCGAGCTCTTGGGTTAGGCGTTGAACTCGGCGTCGAAGAGCTTGTCGATGGCGGCGTCGAGCCGTTCGGGTGTGTCCAGCAACCCCATCTGCAGCAGCCGACGGACGCGCAGGACGCGGTCGTTGGGCACGGCCTGGCTGGGTGGCAGCCCGGTCGCGTCAGGCCCCGAGCCGACGGGTGGCGTCGCTCGAGGGACTGAGCTGGCGTGAGGGGGGTGGTGGCGGGCGGTAACGATCATGCACGGACTCCTTTCCGGCGGGTGGGCAGGCCTTCCTTGGCCAAGCGATCGTTGGGGCTGCCGACTGAAGGAAGACCCTGGAGGGAATAACGGGTCGGGCAGCTATACATTGCCAACACCATTATCAAGAAGTTCTATTCCAAACGCGAGCACAATCCGCAATATGAGCAATCTCCACTATCCCGCATCCCGCAGGCGTTCACCCCACACACAACCCGTCGGAGCCGCCATAATGCCGCGGTCAGCAAGCCAGGCCCACGAGCAGAAAGGCGACGGATGAAGGTTGCGGTTGCAAACGATCACGGCGGGTTCGCGTTGAAGGACGAGGTCAAAAAAGTCCTGGAGCAGCTCGGCTGTGAGGTGCTGGACCTGGGCGCCCACGAGTACGACGCGGAGGACGACTACCCGGACTTCGCGCGGTACGCGGGGCAGGCGATCCAGCACGGGCAGGCCGACCGGGCGATCGTGCTCTGCGGTTCGGGGGTCGGGGCGTCGGTCGCGGCGAACAAGCTGACCGGTGTGCGGGCGGCGGTGTGCCACGACGTCTACTCGGCGGGGCAGGGCGTGGAGCACGACGACATGAACGTGCTGTGCCTGGGGGCGCGGATCGTCGGGCCGGCGCTGGTGGACAAGCTGGTCCGGGCGTTCATTGGGGCGTCGTTCGACGACAGCGGCCGGTTCCGCCGTCGGCTGGATAAGGTCAACGCGATGGAGGCGGCGGGGTGACCGGTCGCCTTGGCGAGCCGGTTCGTGTCGGACCGGCCGGGGCGACACGCCCCGGCTCGCTGTGTGACCCGCGTGGGAGGCTGGGATTTAGACTGCGGGGATGGCGAGCAAGCCGGACGTGAACGAGATGGCGGGACGCTTCGGTGTGTACGGGCTCGTGCTGTTATGGCTCGCGCTGTGGTCGGCCGTGGTCGCGTGGGCGAGCGGGATCGGTGCGGCGGGGGTCGTACGCGTCGTGGAGGTCTGGGTCGTGCACGGCTGGGGGACGGCCGTGGTGCTTGGGGCGGGGTGGGGATTGGGTTGGCTGCTGTGGTCCGGGTTGAAACGCGGCGAGCGACAAGGGGGCTTGGGCACGGCTTTGACGTGGGTGCTGGTGTGGCTGACAGGGATCGGGGTGTGGCTGTGGGGGGTGGGTTTGCTGGGACGCCTGGGGCTGCTGCTGCCCGCGGTGGTGTGGGGGTGGACGGCGGTGGGCTGGCTGGGGGTGGTGGGCTGGGTGGTGAGGGCGGGTAAGCGGCGTGGGGCCGGGCCGACACGGCCCGGCTCGCTGTCATGGCCCGGCGCGCTGGTGGGGCGGGTCGCGTGCTTGGGGTGGCTAGTGCCGGGGGTGGCGGTGTTGATGGTGGCCGGGGCGGTGGCGCCGGGTGGGCTTTGGGCGGTGGACGCGTTTGGGTATGACGTGACGTCGTACAAGCTGCAGCTGCCGAGGGAGTGGGTGAGCGACGGGTGGATTGGGGGGTACACCCACAATGTGTACGGCTACCTGCCGTCGCTGATGGAGGGCGGGTTTGCGGGCGTGGGTTTGCTGATGGGCTCTGTGGAGTCGGCGGCGATCGCGTGCCAGGGGCTGCACGCGGCGGTCGCGGGGTTGGGGGCGCTGGCGGTGGGTGCGTGTGTGTGTGACATAGCGCGGAAGCGGGACGGCCTCGG
>JBCDIM010000025.1:0-52052 GCA_038749105.1 Planctomycetota bacterium | reverse complement strand
TTTTGTTATATTTCAGCATAGTAACGGCGATACATAAAGGTTACGCACTGTCGCCTTTGTCACCTTTGCTTGAGGCGCGTCATGATCAGGATCACGTTGCGGAAGTCAACATGACGCCCAAACGAGTCGGTCAGCTCACCCTCCTCCATGATCTGGAGGAGCATGTTGAACACGTCGGGGTGGGCCTTCTCGATCTCGTCGAGCAGGACGACGGAGTACGGCTTGCGGCGGATCTGCTCGGTGAGCTGCCCGCCCTCTTCGTAGCCGACGTAGCCGGGAGGGGCACCGATGAGGCGGGAGACGTTGTGCTTCTCCATGTACTCGGACATGTCGATGCGGATCAGCGAGTCCTGCCCGCCGAACATGAACTCCGCCAGGGCCTTGCAGAGCAGCGTCTTCCCGACGCCGGAGGGCCCGACGAAGATGAACGAGCCCACGGGCTGGCGGGGGTCTTTCAGGCCCGCGCGGGCCTTGCGGATCGCCTTGGAGATCGCTCTGACCGCTTCGTCCTGCGAGACCACGGTCTTGTGCAGATCGTCTTCGAGCTGGAGCAGCCGCTGCGACTCGGCCTTCTCGAGCTTGGTCAGCGGGACGCCGGTCATCTTGGAGACCACCTCGGCCACGACCTCTTCGTCGACGACGCCGTCCACTTCCTTGGCCTTGGCCCGCCAGTCACGCTGGATCTGTTCCTTCTCGCGGCGCAGCTTCTCGGCCTCGTCACGGAGCTCGGCGGCCTTCTCGTAGTCGGCGGCCTTGACCGCTTCGTCCTTCTCGATGCTCAGCTTCTCGATTTGGGCCTCGGTGTCGGCCAAGTTCGGGGGCTTGCTCATCGACTTGAGCCGGATCCGGGCCCCGGCCTCGTCGATCACGTCGATCGACTTATCCGGCTGCACGCGGGCCGAGATGTAACGCTCGGACAGCTCGACCGCGGCGGTGACCGCCTCGTCGGTGATCTGCACCCGGTGGTGGGCCTCGTAGCGATCACGCAGCCCCTTGATGATCTCGATGGTGTCTTCCTTGTTCGGCGGCTCGACCATGATGGTCTGGAACCGACGCTCTAGAGCCCCGTCCTTTTCGATGTACTTGCGGTACTCGTCGAGCGTGGTCGCCCCGATGCACTGGATCTCGCCACGCGAGAGTGCGGGCTTGAGCACGTTCGACGCGTCGATCGCACCCTCAGCCCCGCCGGCACCGACGAGCGTGTGCAGCTCGTCGATGAACAGCAGCACGTTCTTGGCCCGCCGCACCTCGTTCATCACCGCCTTGATGCGTTCCTCGAACTGGCCGCGGTACTTGGTGCCCGCCACCATCATCGCCAGGTCGAGCACGACGATGCGGCGTTCGAGCAGGATCTCGGGGACGTCCTGCGTGATGATGCGTTGGGCGAGGCCTTCGACGATGGCGGTCTTGCCGACGCCGGCCTCGCCGAGCAGTACGGGGTTGTTCTTGGTCCGCCGGCAGAGGATCTGCACCAGCCGTTCGATCTCGTTGGCCCGCCCGATCACGGGGTCAAGGGTTTCTTCACGCGCCAGCTCGGTCAGGTCACGGCCGAAGCTGTCTAGCGCAGGGGTCTTGGACTTGGTCTTGCCGGACTTGCCGCTGCTGCTGCCGCCGCCCTCGCCGCCGTCGGGCGAGCTGGTGGTTTCTTCGGGGTCTACGCCGGCCCCCAGCAGGTTCAGCACCTCATCGCGGACCTCGTCGAGCTTCAGCCCCAGGTTCATGAGGACCTGAGCGGCCACGCCCTCCTGTTCACGCAGCAGACCCAGCAGCAGGTGCTCGGTGCCGACGTAGTTGTGGTTGAGGTTGCGGGCCTCTTCGATCGCGTACTCGATGACCTTCTTGGCCCGCGGGGTCTGGGGCAGCTTGCCCATGGTGACCATGTCGGGGCCAGACTTCACGAGCTTCTCGACCTCGATACGGACCTTGCGGAGGTCGACCTCGAGGTTCTTCAGGACGTTAGCCCCGACGCCGGAGCCCTCTTTGACCAGGCCGAGCAGGATGTGCTCGGTGCCGATGTATTCGTGGTTGAACCGCTGGGCTTCCTGATTCGCCAGGGCCATGACTTTGCGGGCGCGGTCGGTGAAGCGTTCGAACATGGGAGGCCTTTCGGGTTTTTCCCCTTGGGTGGGTCGCAGCGCTCTTGCCTGACATCTTAGTCGGGCCGCATGCCTCGGGTCTGGTTGCAACCGGTATACCGGCCCAAACCACTGGAGGTTCGCGGGGCACTGCCGCTGATTTAAGGGGTATCGGCTGATCGGCCCGCGGGGGTGGACCAAAAAATCCCCGCCCTCGGCAGGGTTGAGCCGCCACGCCTGCAGAACTGGCAGGACCGGTCGGGCCGATCGTGGGCAAGCGAAAGCGGATCAGCCGCCGCTGAAGAGCCCGAGCTGGCCGTGCAGGCTGGGCCGGGTGAACGCCCGGGTGTCCATGGGCCGGATGTCGCGGTTGAGCCCGAAGCGGCGGGTGTACACATCGAAGACCCGCCGGACCTGATCGGCGTGGTGCCCGTCGCCCCGTCGGCGGTCGTGCGACCGCCCCCGCCCCCGGAAGTGGGCATCCGATGGGCGCGACTGCACCAGCTTGGTCACCGGATCATCACAAGGGCGGTCGTGCGGCCGCGGCTCATGGTTGTTCAGCAGCGACTCGGCCCGCATCCGCCGCCGCTCGATTTCGGCACTATCCCCCTTCCGCCCCGCCTGATACAGCTTGCCGCCGCGGGCCTGCCGGATCAGCGATTCGACTTTCCGTGCGCGGTCCGGGTGCACGTTCCGGTCCAGCCAGTCCAAGAACAAGTCCTTGATCTGGTACGGCAGCCGAAGCAGCACCCACGCGACCCGCTTCGCCCCCGCATCCGCGACCGCCTCCAGCAGCTGCGGGATCTCCGTGTCGGTCAGCCCCGGGATCACCGGTGCGATGTTGACGCCCACCGGGATCTTCGCCTTCACCAGCTCCCGGATGATCCGCAGCCGGGCCGACGGCGGCGAGGCCCGCGGCTCCAACCGCCCCGCCAGCTCGTCGTCCAGCGTCACCAGCGTCACGATCACCCGCCCCGCGTTTTGGTGCCCGAGCTTCTGCCACAGGTCCAGATCCCGCAGCACCAGCGTGTTCTTCGTCATCGTGCTCGTCGCCTGCCCGCAGTCGGCCAAGACCTCCAGGCACCGCCGCGAGAGCTCATACTCCTTCTCGATCGGCTGGTAGATGTCCGTGATCGCCGACATCACGATCGGCTCACCCTTCCACGACGGCTTTGCTAGCTCGCGCTTGAGTAGTTCCGGCGCATCGAACTTCGCTACGAGCTTCGTCTCGAAGTCGAGCCCGCAGGAATAGCCCAGGTATTCGTGGTACGGCCGAGCGAAGCAGTAGATGCAGCCGTGCTCGCAGCCCCGGTACGGGTTGAGTGTCCAATCGAACGGCACATCCGAGCTGCGATCGACCCGATTGATCACCCGCACCGTCTGGTCCGGCACCACCGTCAGCTCCACCCGCTTCGGCCCGCTCTTGTTCATCCCCGCCTCCCGGCGCTCGGCGTCCTCCGCCTCGCGCTCCGCCCGCTGCCGGTCCCGCTCCTCACCCCGCACGTGCACCCGGTTCGCCTCGAACCGGTTCCCCGGGTTCAGCCCCGCCCCGCGTCGGTGGGCCAATCCATCGGGCAACGCATCACGGAAATCAGGCTCGCTCATGATACCTAAAATAGTCCAAACAAAAATGCGGGTCAACCCGAATTCCGACGCCATCAGGCCACCCCCGTACAATCCGCCGCCCATGACTAAACCCGTCGTCACCCGCTACGCCCCTTCGCCCACCGGCCTGCAGCACGTCGGCGGCGCCCGCACCGCCCTCTTCGCCTGGGCCTACGCCCGCAAGCACGGCGGCCGGTTCCTCCTCCGCCTCGAAGACACCGACCGCGCCCGCTCCTCCGACGCCGCCGCCGAGGCCATGCTCCACGACCTGAAGTGGATCGGCCTGGACTGGGACAACGAAGGGTCAGTCCCGAAACAGTCCGAGCGCCTGGACCTCTACAACCAGCACCTCGACAAGCTGCTCGCCGCCGGCCAGGCCTATGCCGACGGCGACGCGATCCGCTTCCGTATGAACGACGACATCACCTTCACCGACGCGGTGTTCGGCGAGGTCACGTTCAAGGCCGAGCAGCTCGAAGACTTCATCATCCGCAAGGGCGAGACCGGCGGCTTCTTCCCGACCTTCCACTTCGCGGTCGTGGTCGACGACGCCGACATGGGCGTGACCCACGTCATCCGCGGGCAGGAGCACCTGAACAACACGCCGAAGCACATCGCCCTGCAGCGGGCGCTGGGCTTTGACGAGCCGGTCTACGCCCACACCGCGTCGATCATGAACCCCGACGGCTCGAAGATGTCCAAGCGCGACAAGGCCAAGGCCGCCCGCAAGGCCGCGACCGAACAGGACCTCGAAACCGTGGCTGGGATCGACGACGCCCACCTCCAAGCGTTCCTTGGCAAGGAGCACGACGAACTCGACGTCGCCGAGGCGATCGCCGAAGCCCTGGGCCTGCAACTCCCCGAGATCAACGTGGCCGACTTCCGCCGCTCGGGCTATCTCCCGGCCGTCCTCTGCAACTATCTCGCTTTGCTGGGCTGGTCGCCGGGCGACAACATCGAGCGGTTCGGGGCCGACCCGCTCGGGTTCATCAAGGACCGCTTTGATCTCGATCGGGTGGGCAAGGTCAACGCGAAGTTCGACCGCGACAAGCTCTTCAAGTTCAACCTTGAAGCGCTGGTCGAGATGCCCCCGGAAGACTTCGCCGCTCGGCTCGGTAAGCACTTGCGTGACTACCACCCGGCGTTCGGGCCGATCGTTGAAAACACCGTCGCGTTTGCGGCGTTCTGTGCCGCCGTGCAGGAGCGCAGCCGGACGCTCGAAGAGGTCGCCCAGCAGAACCGGTTCTTCGTCTGCGACGACAGCGAGATCACCTACGACGCGACGAACAAGGGCGTGAAGAAAGCGGTGATCAAGAACGAGGGCGAAGGGCTGAAAGTCCTGCTTGGCTTCCGTGGCGTGCTGGAAGCGATGGACGACTGGACCGCCCCGCCGCTGCACGCGGCGGTCGAGAACTACGCCACCGAGTATGGCCTGAAGAACATGGGCAGCGTGGCTCAGCCGCTGCGGGTCGCGCTGACCGGAGCCCCGGTGAGCCCGCCGATCGACCTGACCCTGCAGCTCATGGGCAAGGACGCGACACTCCGCCGCATCGACAACTGTCTGAACGCATTGGAGACCCCCGCATGAAGTATTGGCTGATCAAGACCGAGCCGGGCAACTGGTCGTGGACCGACCAGACGACCGCGAAGGCCAAGACGACCGAGTGGGACGGCGTCCGCAATTACCAGGCCAACAACAACATGAAGGCCATGGCGAAAGGCGACCGCTGCTTCTTCTACCACTCGGTCAAGGAGAAGAACATCGTCGGCGTCGTCGAGGTCACCAAGGCCTGGGAGCTCGACCCCACCGACAAGACCGGCAAAGGCTTCGGCATGGTTACGGTCAAGGCCGTCGGCGACATGCCCACGCCCGTGACGCTCGGCGACATCAAGGGTGTCGATGCTCTGAGCGATATGGTCCTGGTCAACAACAGCCGGCTGTCGGTGCAGCCGGTGACCACTAAGGAATGGAAAACGATCTGCAAGATGGGCGGGTTTAAGAATTAGACAGGATGAACAAGATTGACAGGAGAAGAAGAATGGGAGTCGGCTTGTGTGTTTCCCATCCTGTCCATCCTGTTAATCCTGTCCAAAAACCAACCAAGGAACACTTATGCCATTGATTGTCACGGGAAGCATCGGGATCGACACCATCGAGACGCCGGACGGGCGGGCGGACGACGTCGTCGGCGGTAGCGCCATCTACTTCGCCGCTGCCGCGAGCTACTTCGGCGGTGTCCGGCTGGTCGGCGCGGTCGGCGACGACTTCCCCGACGAGCACGTCGAGTTGTTCACGCACTTCGGCGTCGACACCGAAGGCCTTGAACGCCGGGCGGGCAGCAAGACGTTCCGGTGGCACGGCAAGTACCACGAGAACATGAACGACCGCGACACGCTGGGTATCGAGCTGGGCGTGATCGCCGAGGCGCTGCCACCGGTGCCCGAGGCGTTCGCGGACAGCCGGCACGTCTTCCTCGCCACGACGACGCCGGGGAACCAGCTCGAGCTGCTCGACGCGTTCCCAAGCCGGGAGCTAGTGATGGCCGACACGATCGAGCTGTACATCGAGCAGTACCGCGACGAGCTCGTCGAGCTGTTCGGGCGGATCGACGGCGTCGTGATCAACGACATCGAGGCGAAGATGCTCACCGGCGAGTCCAACGTGATCAAGGCCGCCGACGCGGTGCGGGCGATGGGGCCGAGGTTCGTGGTGGTCAAGAAGGGCGAGCACGGCGCGATGGTGTCCCACAGCGACGGCTACGCGGTGATGCCGGCGTTCCCCGCGAAGGAGGTCGTGGACCCGACCGGGGCCGGCGACACGTTCGCCGCCGGGATGATGGGCTACCTCGCCGCGGCCGGGGCCGACGGCTCGGTGGGCCTCGACACGCTGCGGACCGCGATGGCGTTCGGCACGGTCGTTGCGAGTTTCACCATCGAGGCCTTTAGCGTGAAGCGGCTGCTGACGCTCAAGCGGGAAGAGATCGACGAGCGGTTTGCGGCGTTCAAGGACGCGGTGAATATTCAGGCCTGAGGCTTGAGCGCTGAGGCTTGAGGCGGGCGGTCATCTGCGGACCGGCGCGGTGCCGCCGCGGATGCCGGTCGCGCGGATCTCGTCCTTGATCAGATCCCAGAGGACGGACTCGGCCTGGAGGGGCGCGGGCTGGTTGGCGTCCTCGACGGTGACGACGGAGCCGGGCGTGCCGGGGTCGGCGGTGAGGCGGAGCAGCTGGTTGTCGGCGGTGTAGCGGAGGTGGTGGGCGGCGAGCCGGCGGGGGGCGTGGTCGATGAGGACCGAGCCGACCGCGGTGATGGTGTTGATGTCGGGGGAGGGCTGGTCGCCGTCGGAGAGGGGGCCGAGGCCGCCGGCGTCGTCGAGATCGACCACGAGGGTGATGGCGTCGAGGGTCGCCAGGGGCTTGGGCTGCCCGGAGTCGTCTTCAGGGGGGTGGGGGCGGTGGACCATGCGGGCGCCGCCGGTGATGGTCATGTCGTTAACGGTGGCGTCGAGGACCATGTTGCCGGAGTCGGGCCAGGCGAAGAGGGTCGCGCCGCGGCCGGTGAGGTTGGCGGGGTTAGTGGTCTCACGGTTGGGCGGGTCTTGCTCGGCGTTCTCTTCCGGGGGCGGGGGGGGGCGGTAGTCTTCGAGGAGCATGGAGCCGGGGCCGGCGACGGTGAGGGTCTGGGTGTCGGTGTTGGCGAAGCGGAGGGTGGGGCCGGCGAGGCGGAGTCGCTGCTCGGCGGGGTTGGGCGGTTTCGTGGCGGTGGCGGAATTGGCGAGGGCGGTGAAGAGGGCCTGGTTGTTGGGGCCGGGGCCGCCGGTGGCGAGGGCAGTGCGGATGCGATTACGGGGGGTGTCGGGGTCGGTGGCGGGCTGCGTGGCCGGTTGTGTGCCGGCGGCGGATGTGTCGTCCGGATCGGGCTCGAAGGTGAGGTCGAGGGTGTGGGTTTGGAGCAGGGATTGGTCGGTCTGGGACCGGGTCCGTGCGTTGACAGCCCCTTCGAAGCGGGCGGTGCCGGCGAGGTTGTCCAGGGCCATGGCCCGGGTCCAGGTCACCGACAGGCGGGCGGTGGGGTCTTCGGGGTCGTCGGGCTGGGTGAGGGTGGTGAAGGAGCCGGCGTCGGTGACGGTGGCGGTCTGGCTGGGCTGGTCGAGGACGATGAGTCGGCCGGCGAGCTGGTCGTTGCCGCGGGTGAGGGTGGCGGGCTTGGGGGGTGTGGCGGGTCGGCCGGCGAAGGCGGGGGTGCCGGGGGAGCCGTTGAGGGTGAGGCGTTCCTCGTCGGGTGAGGCGATGAGGGTCTCGGCGGTGATGCGGAGGTCGTCGGCCTCGTCGGTGTAGGTGACGTCGCCGTTGGCGGTCAGGGCGGCGATGGTGATGCGGGGGCGGTCGTCGGGTTCGGGGGGCCCGCCATCCCGCTGAAGCGGGCCGGCCTGGTGGGCGGGTTGAGTGGCCGGCGGGTTGGCGGGTTGGGTAGTGGGTGGCGTGGCGGGTGGGGTTGAGGCGGGAGACATCGGGTCGGCCGCATGCCCCCCGGCAGAGCCGGGGGCTAATGGGGGCTCGGATGTGGCGGGTGGGGCGGTGGCGAAGAAGACGTCGAGCTGTCGGCTGGTCAGGCGGGCGGCGGGCTGGGCGGCGACGACGTTCTGGCTGGCACGGAGGCTGGTCGGGATCAGGCGTGGGCTGGCGTCGGGGTCATTATCAGCAGGCTGGTTAGCGAGTTCAACGGCGACGTACTCGGCGGTCAGATCGAGGGTCTGCTTCGGGTCGTCACGTTCGGTGGTCTGGATATCGACGCTGCCGGTAGCGACGATCTGCCGAGGGATTGAACGGTTCTGGGGTCGGGGATTGGGTGGGTCGATGGATTGTGTGGTGGGCGTGAGTGGATCGTCGCTCGTCCCACGGTGAGACACCGTGGGCTTCTGTTGAGAGGCGGCGAGCGTATTATCGAACTCGACGGTGAGAGCCTGGGCGTTGAGCAGGAGGTCGGCGTGACGGGTGCGGACAGCGCCTTTGAAGGTGGCGGAGCGGAGGCCGAGCGTGGCATCGGGAGCGGTGAAGCCTTCGGGGAGGTCGGGGTCGTCGGCGGGGTCAGGGTTGGTGAAGAGGCGGAGCTGGAGCTCGTCGGTCCACTCCACGGCAAGGACGGGCGGCGTATCGGGTTGCGTCGCCGGCTGGGTGGAAGGTTGCGTGGCGGGCTGGGTGGCGGGTGGCGCGGTGAGGGCGTCGGTGGGCGGGGGGTCATCGCGGAAGACCAGGAGGCCCGGGCCGGTGGCGGTGCCCTGGGCGGTGGACTGGTCGATGACGAGGGACTGGGCTTCGAGTCGGCCGAGGTCGGGGGCGTCGAAGACGACGGGTTGGTCTTCGCCGGCCTCGGCGGTGAGCTGGGCTTTGGAGCGGAGGAAGGCGAGGCGGGCGGCAGAGACGGATTCTTGCTTGGGGGTGATGGCGGTGGCGGGGTTGCCGGGGGTGCCGGTGAGGGCGACCTCGACGTCTTCGGGGTGGGTCAGGTCGTCGGGCGGGTTGAGCAGGGGCCGGAGGGTGAGTGGGCCGGACCAGGTGACGATGAGGTCGTCGGGCTGAGGGATGAAGAGTGAGCGCTCGGCCTCGCGGGACACGGCTTGGTTGTTGGCAAGGCGGACGGTGAAGCGGGATGCGGGTGGGGGTTGATTAACCAGCGGGGTCTGGACGTCTTCGCGGGGGGTGTTGAGGGAGAAGCGGAGGGCGAGCTGGTCGCCGTCCATGCGCCCGAGTTCGTCGGGGAGGTCGACGCGGACGTCGTCGTTGAACCGGGCGAGGTAGAACTGGACGGGCCGGGGGTTGGCGTCGTTGTCGGGCTGGGTGGTGGCGGGCTGGGTGGTCGCGGGCTGGGTGGCGGAAGTATCGATGGGTGGTGAAGCCGTGGCGGTGGGTGGGGCGTTTGGGGGGTTGGTCTGAACGCGGAGGGATCGGCCGTGCTCGACGGTGAGCTCTTCGATGCGGTTGCGGAGGCGGTTGTACTTGAGGGTGAGGTCGGAGCCGAAGAACTCGAGCTGGGGCCCGGTGACGTGGACGGGCCCGGCGGCGAGGACCTCGCCGAATTCGACGTCGAACTTCGCGGGCTCGTCGAGGAAGACGCGGAAGTCGACGTTGGCGGGGTTGCCGGTGTCGATGCTGCGGGTGTCGGGGCGGCGGGAGAAGACGGTGAGGGTGACGTTGCCGACGAACCGGCCGGAGCGGGGGTTGTTTTCGGGGGCCAGGAACTCGCCCTCGTCGGCGGCGATGCGGATGATGCGTTCGGCGGGGTTGCCGAAGTAGATCAGGGTGAGGGGTCGGGTGACCTCGGAGGCGCCGCCGGGCAGCGGTCGGGCCTCGGCCCAGGAGAAGAGGGTGCGGCGGATGTCGGAGCCCTCGCCCTCGGTGAGCAGGAAGTAGCCGTCGGAGGACTGGCCGATGCCGTCGGCGAGGGAGCGTCCGCGGACGGCGTCGGGGGTGTTGTCGGCCCCGAGCGAGGGCGGCGGCGGCGGCAGGGGCACGCCCGTGTTGGTAGGGACCGGCGCGCCGAGCAGCACCGCCAACGCGAAGATCGCCGCGGCGCCCAGCAGGCTCAGGATGATGACCAACGGCCGCTTCATTGGCGGAGTATCGAGGGTGTCGAGAGGCCTTTCAAGTGGGCCCAGCCATGGCAACGCCTCATGGGAACACCGGCTGCGGCATCAGTCGCCAGACCGCTTGGGTTATGATCCCGGCCCCGCGTGGGGTTCGACCCGTCCATTCATGCCAAGAGGAGCGAAACGTGAGTGATCTGTCCAAGGTGTTCAAGGCCTACGACGTGCGACAGGTGTACCCCGAGCCGTTGGACGAGGCGAAGGGCTTCAAGATCGGGTTCGGCGTGGGCGAGTTCCTCAAGGCCCAGAACGGCGGGCCGGGCAAAGTCGTGTGTTCGCGGGACCATCGGCCGGCCGCGCCGTCGATGCAGGAGGCCTTGATGAAGGGCGTCCGTGCGGCGGGCATGGACGTGATCGACCTGGGCATGTGCGACACCTCCGTGCAGTACTTCGCCATCCCACACCTCGACGCGGTCGGCGGCGTGCAGACCACCGCATCGCACAACCCGATCCAGTACATCGGCTACAAGGTCAGCGCTGCTGGTGCTAAGCCCGTGGGCCGCGACACTGGGCTCGCTGAGATCCAGAAGATTGCTGAAGGCGTCGAGGGCGAACCCGAGCCCGTCGGCGGCTACGACACCACCGACGTCTGGCCCGCCTACCGCGAGCACATCCTCGGGTTTATGGGCGGCGCACTGTCCCGGCCGCTCAAGGTCTACGTCGACTGCTGCAACGGCATGGGCACGACACTGCTGGAAAAGGTCTTCGCCGGCGTCCCGAACCTCAAGATCACCGCGATCAACGATGTCTACACCGATGAGTGGGCCCACGAGCCGAACCCGCTGGTCGCCGAGAACATGCAGCCGACCGTGGATGGTGTGAAGGCCACCGGGGCCGACCTCGGGGCCTGCTTCGACGGCGACGCCGACCGCTGCATGCTCGCCGATGACGCGGGCAACCTCTGCGGCTGCGACCACCTCACCGCCTGGCTGGCCGGGCACTTCGTCGAGGCCGCTCCTGGCACGACGATCGTTTATGACCTCCGCAGTTCCAAGGTCGTCGAAGAGACCGTCACCGCCCTCTCGGCCACGCCCGCGATGTCCAAGGTCGGGCACGTCAACATGAAGGCCCTGCTCCGCGAGACCGACGGCGTCTTCGGCGGTGAGCTCTCCGGCCACTTCTACTTCAAGGAAAACAGCTTCGCCGACTCCGGCGCGATCACCCTCGCCGTGGCCCTCGGCGTGATGAGCCGGTCCGACACCCCCCTGTCCGAACAGATCGCTCCGTTCCGCAAGTATCCGCAGTCCGGCGAGATCAACTTCACCAACGACGACAAGGAAGGCACCATCGCGGCCCTCAAGGCAACCTACGGCCCCGATGCCGACGAGGTCCTCGAACTCGACGGCGTGTCGATTGACTGCTGGTCCAAGGCCGGCTGGTGGTGCAACGTCCGGGCGTCCAACACCGAGCCGCTGCTCCGCCTGAACATGGAAGCGAAGGACCAGGCCACGCTCGACAAGATCCTCGCCGAGATCCAGCCCCGCCTCGGCGTCGTCGCTGAAGGCCACTGATCCCTTTGGCCCTGGGCTCTGCCCGGGGGCACGCGGTGCCCCTGATATTTCAGGGGCTGTCACACCAACCCCGACCCGCCCAGTCCTCTCGCTGAGGTATGGTCATGCTGTCGCCACGCTCCCCCGAGGCCTCCCATGCGCACCGCCGAAATCCTCCAGCTCATCCAGCAGAACAAAGTCCGCCTGATCGACTGCCGATTCCTCGACTTCCCCGGCACGCTCCAGCACTGCACCTACACCGCGTCGCAGCTCACCGAGGCCAGCTTCGAGGAGGGCTTCGGCTTCGACGGCTCGTCCATCCGCGGCTGGCAGGCGATCAACGAGAGCGACATGCTCATCGTGCCGGTTCCGGAGACGGCTGTGCTCGACCCGTTCTACGACGAGCCGACGCTCTCGATCATCTGCGACATCAAAGACCCGGTCACCAAGAAGACCTACTCCCGCGACCCCCGGTCGATCGCCCGCAAGGCCGAGGCCTACCTGGTTGATTCCGGCATCGCCGACACGGCGTACTTCGGCCCCGAGCTCGAGTTCTTCGTCTTCGATCACGTCCGCTTCGATCAGTCAATCAACCGTGCCGTTTACGAGGTCCACTCCCGTGAGGGCCAGTGGGAGAGCGGCCGCGACCGTCCCGACAACTTCGGCCGACAACTCGGCACCCAACAGGGCTACTTCCCCTGCCCCCCTTCCGACACGCTCCAAGGCCTGCGTAACGAGATGGTCCACGCGATGACGGCCATGGGCCTCGACGTCGAGTGCCACCACCACGAGGTCGCCACCGGAGGCCAGTGCGAGATCGACCTCCGCTACCAGGACCTGCTCACCATGGCCGACCAGACGATGCGCTACAAGTACGTCGTCAAGCAGTGTGCTGCTCGTCACGGCCAGACCGCCACGTTCATGCCCAAGCCCCTGCACGGCGACAACGGCTCGGGCATGCACACCCACTTCTCGCTCTGGAAAGACGATCACAACCTCTTCGCGGGGAAGCACTACGCCGGGCTCTCCGATATTGCCCTCCATGCCATCGCCGGCATCCTGCATCACGCCCCCGCCCTCCTCGCTTTTACCAACCCCACGACCAACTCGTACAAGCGCCTCATCCCAGGCTTTGAGGCCCCAGTCCACCCGACCTACTCCTCCCGGAACCGCTCCGCGGCGATCCGCATCCCGGTCTACAACCCGCGCCCCGAAACCAAGCGTCTCGAGTTCCGCTGCCCCGATCCCAGCGCCAATCCTTATCTGGCCTTTGCCGCCATCCTCATGGCCGCATTGGACGGCATCCAACGCAAGCTCGACCCCGGCGACCCGATCGACCAGGACGTCTCGTCCCTGCCGCAGGAGCAACTCGACACCATCGGCACGTTCCCGCTCGGGCTGCACGATGCGCTCAACCGCCTCGAAGCCGACCACGACTTCCTCCTCAAGGGCAACGTCTTCACACCCGACGTCGTCCAGGGCTGGATCCGCTACAAGCGCGAGACCGAGATCCGCCCCCTCGACGAACGCCCCCACCCTTACGAGTTCTGCATGTACTTCGATGCCTAACCCCAAAAGCCCACAGACGGCGCAGCCTTCTGTGGGCACACCCCTCGATTCACGCCTCCGCATCCAACGCCGCCTGATAGCGCGCCATCAAGCCCGCCCGCGTCAACAACCCCACCACCTTCCCTTCTCCATCCACCACCGCCAAGCTCGTGACCGCGTGGTGGGCGAACTTATCCAACGCCTTGTCCATTGCCTCTCCCCGCGTCACCGTCGGCAGCCCCGTCCGCATCAGCTCGCCAACAATCAACAGCGGCACCGCTTCCCGCTCGAGCAGTGTTGTCCGCACGTCCTGGCCCACCACCATGCCCACGTATCGCCCCGCATCGTCACTCACCACGAAGTCTTCAAGCGGGTAGCTGTCCGCCAAGTCCAACAACACCTGCGCGGGGTCATCCCCCCGCACGCTCGGCGACTCCACCAGCTCCACCTGCCCGACCCGCAGTTGATGCAGCAGCGAAGCATCGGCGTACCGCCCGAACTTCACCCCCCGGTCCCGCAGCCAAGCCCGGTAGATCGAGTCGGCCGAGAGCCCCTGGCTCACGAACGTCGCCGCGATCGTCACCAGCATCATCGGCAGGATCACCTTGTAGTCCTGCGTGATCTCGAACACCAGCAGCAACGCCGCCAACGGGCAGTGCGCCACCGCCGCCAACACCCCCGCCATCCCCGCCAACGCATACGTCGCCGGCGACATCCCCGGGAACCAGCCGGTTGCTTCAAGCCCCATGCCGAGCACCCCGCCAAGACAGGCGCCCAGGAACAGGCTTGGCGCGAGCACCCCGCCCGACCCGCCCGACGCGAGCGTCAGGCACGTCCCGACCAGCTTGCAACCCAGGACCGCGCCTAGAGCCCAGACGGTAAGCGTCATCCCGCCCACACCGCCCGGCGTGTATGTCCCCGGCTGCAGCAACGCATCGATCACCGGATAACCGTTCCCGAAAAACGCGGGCGCCGCCTGCCCCGAGACCGGTGATCCAAACACCCACACAAACCCCAGGCCCAACACCCCCAGACCCAACCCGCCCAACGCCGGCCGCAACCAACCGGCGACCGGCATACGCCGTGCGCCGCGCTCCGCCGCCCGCAGTGTCTTCACAAACGCCAACCCCAGCACCCCACACCCCAAGCCCAGCACGCCATACGGCAACACCTCCGCCAGCGAAAACTCATAGGCCTGCATCTCCGCCGCCACCAGGAACACCGGCCCGGTCTCTTCCGCCACCGCCCGCGCCACCGCCGTCCCGAAGAACGCCGCCAACACGATCGGGATAAACGTCTTGAGCGTGAAGTCCCGCAGCACCACCTCCAGCACAAACATCACCCCCGCGATCGGCGCGTTGAAGATCGCCGCCGTCGCCGCCGCCGCCCCGCACCCCAGCACCGTATTCGCGTGCGCCGCCCCCAGCCGGAACCCCCGCCCGATCACCGACGCCAGCGTTGAGCCGATCTGCAGAATCGGCCCCTCCACCCCCGCCGAGCCGCCCGAACCGATCGTCAACGCCGACGCCCCCGCCTTGTACACCCCCCCTCGTACCGACAGTCGGCCCTCATGCCGTGCCAGCGACTCGATCACGTTCGGGATCCCGTGCCCCGCCCCGCGTCCCCCCAGCGCCGCGCCCAGCAGACCGACCGCCAGCCCTCCCACCGCGGGTACCGCCAGCAACAGCACGCCGCCCACCGCCAGCCCCATCCCTTCGCCCAAGACCTCGGGCAGCCAGGCATAGAACACCCAACGCCCCCACTCGATCAGGATCTCAAAACCCGCTGCGCCCAACCCGGCCAGCACACCCACCACCGCCGCGACCGGGATCAACACCCACTCCCCTTCAACCGTGCCGGATGGGCCACCGCCCTCAGCCTTGCCGGGCCACACCCGACGCGCCGCCCGAGCCATCCTCTCAATCATGGTCTTCCACACGCCGCCATGCTAACCCGGCCGTCTACCCCGCTTCATGTTGACCGGCGGGACGCCCCCCACCCGTGCTTCGCCCATAGCTTCAAGCTACTCACCCGCCCGCTTCGCCCGCTCCACCGCCCGTTCGACCGCCTGCCCCAAACCCACCCCCATCGCGGCCCCCACCACGCCCGCCCCGACGAGCACGACCGGCAACCCGCGTGCGATCGGCACCCACTCCCCGCCATACCACATCGCCAGCACCTCCTGCTCGCTCAACCCCGTTAACCCCTGCCCAGCGAGCCAGAACCCCGCCAATCCGAGCCCTGCCGGAGACAGCAGCGACAACAACGCATGCCCACCGGGGAACGCCAGCCGACCCGCCAACCCCCCGACTGTCAGGCCGACGACCCCCGCCGCGACGACCTGCCCCGAGCCCGAGCTCCGCAGCGCCAGCCAGACCAGCCCTCCCCCGACACCCGCGGTGACCAACGCCGACCCCATCGCCCGCAACGACGCCCATCCACTCTCCCCCATGCCCCCCGGCTTGGGCGTAACCCACCGTTCGCCGACCCGCCTCACCAGCCAACGCCGAAGCCCCGGCCGCACAGCCTTTAAGCCCAGCCACAACCCCATCACCGCCAAACCCCACACCCCCGACTCCAGGGCCAGCCACGTCATCGTCCCCGCCGTCGGCGATGCCCGCACCACCGCATCCATCCCCCCACCCCCACTGACCCCACCCGAGACACCCATCGCCACCGCCGCCGCACCGACCAGCCACACCCCCGAAAGCACGTTGCCCGTCGCGGACAACACGAGCCCGGCCCCCACCGCCGGCAGCAAGCCTAGCACCATCACCATCAGCGTTACCCCCGCCGACCACCGCCCCGCCGCCAGACTCACCGCCGCCCCCGAAGCCAACTCCCCGGCCCACACCGCGGGCCACACCACTAGCAACAAGCCCACCAGCATCATCAACCGCTGCGTAATCGTCGGAAACACCGCCGCATCCTAGAGAAACCCGAAGCCCACCGACGCAGTCCGTGTTCCCCGCCCCACGCCTCGACCCCACGCCGTCCAAGATCCTCCATCCCTGTCTTATTCCGTCCATACGGCATCCCGCTCGCCAGCAGTACTGTTGGCACATGGCCTCTACCCCCACCACTCTCGCGCTCACCCCCTCCTTCGGCTTCGGCGACCGCCTTGGCTCCGCCACCCCAGGCCACCTCGCCGCACTCAAAGCCCACCAAGACGCCGGCGGGCCCATCGTCGGCATCTTCGCCCAGCAGTCCATCCGTGAGATGGCCCGCACCGACCGCAATCCCGCCCAGGTCATGGCCGCCGCCGCCACCGCCCTCGATGCCGCCGGCTACGACAAGCCCTGGGGCTCCGATGCCGACCACCTCAAGACCCCCGAGAACGTCGACTACATGGCCGACGCCGGCTTCACCTTCTTCACCATCGACCCCTCCGACCACGTCGACCAGAAGGCCGACAACTACACCGACGACGAGGTCGCCAGCATGTACGCCGCCGGAGAACCCGAGCCCTGGCTCGATCAATACCTCGATCAGTCCTTCAAAGCCTCCGACAGCCTCACCCTGACCTTCGATAGGCCCACTCTACAACGCGCCGCTGTCAAGTACGGCCCCGCCATCGCCATGGCCCTCGACCTCGCTGGCTACATCAAGGCCGCCGCCGACAAACGCAGCCAACCCCACGAGATCGAGATCTCCGTTGACGAAACCGATCAGCCCACCACCCTCGCCGAGCACTACATCATCGCCGACCAGCTCATCAAGGCCGGCATTAACCTCGTCTCCCTCGCCCCCCGCTTCATCGGCGAACTCGAAAAGGGCGTCGACTACAAGGGCGACCTCGCCGACCTCCACCAGTCTCTCAAAGACCACTCGGCGATCGCCAAGCACCTCTCGCCCCACGCCGACCCCTACAAGCTCTCGCTCCACTCCGGCTCCGACAAGCTCTCCATGTACGGCCACCTCGCCAATGCCACCGCCGGCCACCTCCACATCAAGACCGCCGGCACGTCCTACCTCGAAGCCCTCCGCGTCGTCGCCAAGCACGAGCCCGCACTGTTCCGCCAGATCATCGACTTCTCCCGTGGCCGATACGACACCGACCGCGCCACTTACCACGTCTCCGCCACCGTCGAAGGCGTCGCCCCCCCCGCCGACCTCGCCGACGACCTCAAGCTCGAGCAGGCCTACCTCGAAACCTGGGACACCGTCCCCGCGGGCAAGGGCTTCACCGAGCCGGGCCGACAGATCCTCCACTGCACCTTCGGCTCCGTCCTCACCGACCCCGCCCTCGGCCCCGCCGTCCACCGTGTCCTCGACGCCAACCCCGACACCCACCGCGACATCCTCGCCGAGCACTTCATCCGCCACCTCGACGCCATCACCTCCGGCCTGCCCTGATAGCATCGCGTGTCGATGCCGGACACGCCGCGTTCCGATCAACCCGTCGTCATTGTCACCGCCGCAAGCCGCGGGATCGGTGCCGGCTGTGCTCGTAAGCTCCACGAGGCCGGCTACCGCCTCGCCCTGATTGCCCGATCCGAACGGGTCCACGCCGTCGCCGAACCACTCGACGCCCTCGCCATCCGCGGGTCCATCGGCGAGCCCGACGACCTCCACCGACTCGTCGACACCACGCTCAACAAGTACGGCCGGATCGACGCCGTCGTCAACAACTCCGGGCACCCCGACTCCAAGCCGCTGCTCGAACTCACCGACGAAGACTGGCTCGAACAATTCAACCTCCTGTTCCTCAGCATCGTGCGGATGACCC
Organism: Planctomycetota bacterium; assembly: GCA_038749105.1. GTDB lineage: Bacteria > Planctomycetota > Phycisphaerae > Phycisphaerales > Phycisphaeraceae > JBCCOW01. The sequence continues at coordinate 33,962 of JBCDIM010000025.1, read as the reverse complement.
GCCTCGTCACGCCGGTGATGGTCGATCAAGGCGCCGGTGCCTGGGTCAACATCTCCGGCAGCGACACCTTCGAGCCGTCCCGCGAGACCTTCCCGCTCGCCACCGTGATGCGGGCCGCCTTCGGGAACTACGCCAAGCAGTACGCCGACCAATACGCCCCGGCCGGCATCCGCATGAACACGGTCTGCCCCAGCGTGGTCATCGACCAACCCAATCTCTCAGAACGCCCCGACCTCCAGGCCCTCCCCCTGGGCCGACCCGCTCGCACCGACGAGGTTGCCGAACTCGTCGCCTTCCTCCTCAGCAACAAGGCCTCCTACATCACCGGCCAACACCTCCGCATCGACGGCGGCGAAGCCCGCGCGCTCTGACGGCACCGGCCGTTCCCCTCACACCGCCAGCACCACCGCCACCACCAACACCACCGCTCCCACCAGCCGCCGCGTCATCACGCCCCACCCGTGCCCTGCCTCGCCCAACCCGAGCCGACTGCCCAACGCCCATACCAACACCACCGCCATCAACCCCCGCGTTGAGTAAACGATGTTGGTTGTTGTCGCGTCCCCGCTGAACGCCAGGGTCGTCCCCATCAGCACATACTGCGTCGCAAACAGCACCCCGCCCCACGCCAGCCACCCCCGCGCCCGCTTCGCCACCCGCCACCACCCCGGCCGAACCGGCAGCGTCGCCAGCGACATCAGCCCCACCGTCGCCATCATCACCAGCAGGTAGGCCTCCTGCCCGAGCCCCCCTTGCGCACTCGCGTCCCGCGCGAGCAGCACATCCGCCGCCGCGTACCCCAGCGACGCCAGCAGCGACAGCCCCGCGGTCCCCGCCGCCGCCCGCCAGTCCACGTGCTTCACCGGCCAACCCAACAGCACCACCGCGCCGGTCGCCAACCCCGCCGCCCACCACAGATCCGCCCCCACACTCGCCCCCAGGGCCACCGCCAAACCCGCCACCCCCACCACCTTCACCCCCATCACCGGGGTCTGCACACTCACATCCCCGTACCGCACCGCCAGCAGCGTAAAGACCTGCCCCAACAGGAACCCCAACCCTGCCAACACCGGTGACCCCCATACCCACCACCCCAACCCTTGCAGCGCGGCGGCTTCCGGCCAGTCTCCCACCCACCACGCCCGGACCCCCAACGGCCAGAACGCCACCCACGCCGCCACGTTCATATACAGCAACGCCGTCAGCGTCTTGCCCCCCTGCTCGCTCTGACGCTTCAGGCATACCGCCCCCACCGTGTACGACACCGCCGCCCCCAACGGCAACCAGGTCCAGACCGTATTCATCCGCCCACCTTAGCCCCCGGCTCTCCCGGGGGGCACGCAGTGGCCCGGATGCGTCAACACCATCACCCCGCTCTTAACAACCGACGAATCTCCGGCAAGAAGCGCTTCCGCGTCCCCTCCAAAAACTTCGCAAACACCGGGTTCGTCCGTGCACTCGACCGGTACCACAGCAGCAGCGTTGTCATCCGCACCGCCAAGTACACATCCACCGCCGCCAGCGTCTGCTCCGGCAGCTCCCGCACCGATCGATACCCCTGCAAGAACGCCTCCCACCACGGCTCGCGCTCAAAACCCAAAAGCGTGCATGCCAGGTCGTAGGCGTGATGCCCGAAGCCGCAGTCATCGAAATCGATCGGCCGAGCCGCCCCACCCGCCCCACCCGCAAACACCACGTTTCTCAAGTGCAGGTCCGCGTGCAGCAGCCCGTAGGCCTCCGGCCCTTCGCCCAGCGCGTCCCACATCGCCAACAACCGCGCCTCACAACGCGTGTGCAACGCCAACTCATCCGCCGGCAGGTCTTCCCACACGTCCGGCTCGATCCCCAGTGACGCGTCACGCCCCAGCATCCCGCTCGGGCCCCAGGGTGGCCGATCCAACCGCGCCGCCCCCCGCCAGCTTGTCGTGTGCCGATGCATCTCCGCCATGGCCCGCCCCAGCCGCTCCAGGTGCACCGGTCGTCGGCTCTTCGGCCCCACCATCCGACCCGGAACCCACCGCATCAGGCTCCACACCCGCGCCCCACCCACCCCCGCCCACCCCGCCCCGTCACCAAACAACAACGCCGGCTCACCCGCAACCGTCAACACCGGCTCCGGCACCACCAAGCCCGTGTCCTCCCGCAGCGCCGCCAGCCACGCCATCTCCCCCGAGACATGAGCCAGCGTCCGCTCCACCGGCCGTGAGACCCGCAGCAGGTACCGACCCGGCACCCACGCGTCGGTGAGCCGATACGCCCCCCGCTCCGACGCCACTTCCACCACAAACGTCGTGTTCTGCCAGTGATGAATCAGCCGCAGGCTCACCCCAGCCCCAGGCTCCGGCAGCCCGAACGCCCGCAGCACCGGCCCCGCAAGCCCGCGGATCCGCCTGGCCTGCCCCGTATTCGTCAGCGTCGAGAAGCCGTCCATGATCGGGCGAAGCCTACCGCTTCAGCCAGCCGAAACACCGCGAAAACCTCCAGTCCAACCGCCCTCCGCCACCGGACCCCCACACGATATCCCGCTTGACCCCAGAAGCTTGAAACACTACGTTGTCGCGTCCGCCAGAGTGTCTCCCTTGGCCCCGACGACTCGAAACCCAGCTGCAACCTACGGCCCGATCGCGTCCGGTCGCTTTGTTCCCCCCAATCGCCCGCCCCGAAAGCCCCTGTCATGCTCCCTGTCCAACGCAAAACCCGCACCCAGACCCGTAAAGGCCGGTCGCATCAGGCGCTTAAGCGGCCTGGGTACGTCCTCTGCCCCAACTGCCCCTCGATCAAGAAGGCTCACGGTGCTTGCACCGAGTGCGGCTATGTCCGTCCGGGCTTGTCTCTCAAGGTCGGCAAGGAAGACTAAACCGTGCGAATCGCGATTGATGTCATGGGCGGCGACGACGCGCCCGACGCGATCCTTGACGGCTGCCTCGAGGCGGTCGAGGGCCTCGATGAAGGCCATACCCTCGTCCTGATCGGCGACGAGCCCATCATCCGCGAAGGCATGCAGGAGGCCGGCCTCACCAACCACCCCGCCATCGAGGTCGTCCACACGACCGAGGTCATCGAGATGGCGGACCCCCCGGTCTCTGCCCTCCGCTCCAAGACCGATTCCTCCATCGTGAAATGGAGCCAGCTCGGCGGCCGACGCGCCGGCCCCGAGAAGTGCGATGTCATCATCTCCGCCGGCAACACCGGCGCCTGCGTCGCCGCGGCCCAGATGTCCATGCGTCGCCTCCCCGGCGTCCACCGCCCCGGTATCGCCATCACCCTCCCGACCTTCCACGGCCCCGTGGTCATGTGCGACGTCGGTGCCAACCCCGAGCCCCGCCCCACCCACCTCCACCAGTACGCCCACATGGCGTCGGTCTTCGCCGAGCAGCTCATCGGCATCGACAACCCCAAGATCGCCCTGCTCTCCATCGGCGGCGAGGAAGGCAAGGGCAACACGCTCACCCGGCAGTCACACGCCCTGCTCAAGGCCGACGAGTCCGCCAACTACTTCGGCTACATCGAGGGCCGAGAGCTCTTCGAAGGCAAGGCCAACGTCGTGGTCTGCGAGGGCTTCACCGGCAACGTTGTCCTCAAGCTTGCTGAAGGCCTGTCCAAGGGCATCTTCGAGATGATCGCCCACGAGGTCCTCGAGATCGACCCCGAGCTCGCGATGCGGTTCGAGCCCGTCGTGAAGTCCATCTACGCCAAGCACGACTACCACGAGTACGGCGGCGCCCCGCTGCTCGGCGCCAACGGCATCTGCAAGATCTGCCACGGCTCCTCCCAGGCCAAGACCATCGCCAACGCCATCCGCAAGGCGGTCAACTACGCCGAGCACGACGTCAACTCCGCGATCATTGAACGGCTCGCCTCCGCCGAGGCCGCGCTCAAGGCCGCCCGCGCCGAGGGCCGACTCAACCTCGATGCCGACGCTCCGGCGCTCGCCACCCCCACCGCTCCCCCCGCGCCCGCGGGAGGCCCCGCATGAACGCCACCGGCTCGCGCGGCGTCCGCTTCGCAGGGACCGGCGTCGCCCTGCCCCCCGGCGTCCTGACCAACGACGACCTCGCCCAACGCGTCGAGACCTCCGACGACTGGATCACCCAGCGCACCGGCATTAAGCAGCGCCACGTCGCCGACGAGCACACCACCGCTCGTGACCTGGCGCGTGAAGCCCTGCTCGCCGCCCTCGAAGACGCCGGCCTGAAGCCCACCGACCTCGACCTCGTCCTGGTCGCCACCATTACCCCCGAGATGACCTGCCCCTCGACCGCCGCCCGGCTGGTCGACGAGATCGGTGCCACTCCGGCCGGGGCCATGGACCTCACCGCCGCGTGCGCCGGCTTCGTCTACGGGCTCAACCTCGCCGCCCCCCTCATCTCGACCGGCCAGTACCAACGCATCGCCGTAGTCGGCACCGAAGTCCTCACCCAGTCTGTCGACTTCGCCGACCGCCGCACCTGTATCCTCTTCGGCGACGCCGCCGGGGCCACCATCCTCGAAGCCACCGACGACCCCGACCAGGGCTGCCTCCTCCAGACCGTCCGCTCCGACGGCGCCCACTGGAAGCACCTCTACCTCCCCACCGCCGACAGCCACCTCCCCGAAGACCCCCACGAACGCGACCTGTTCAACGGCTCCCTCGGCACCCTCCAGATGAACGGGCGAGAGGTCTTCAAAGTCGCTGTCCAGCAGACCGAAAACATCATCCTCGAGACCCTCGAGCGTGCCGGCCTCGCAGCCGACCAGGTCGCTTCTTTCATCTGCCACCAGTCCAACGCCCGCATCCTCGAGCTGATCCGCAAACGCCTCGAACTCCCGCCCGAGAAGCTCCCGATCAACATCGACCGCTTCGGGAACACCTCCGCCGCGTCCATCCCGCTGGTCATGCACGACCTCCAGCAGGCCGGCCAGTTCAACCCCGGCGACCTCATCCTCTTCACCGGCATCGGCGGCGGCATGTGCTGGGCCACCTCCCTCTGGAAGCTGTAACTAAAGATGAAAGATCGAAGATGGAAGATGAGCTTGCCTCCAAGACCCGCTCGTTTTCGCTCCGGGTCATCAAGCTCGTCGGCGCATTGAACCGCAACCAGACCTCCCGAACACTCGGGAACCAAGTCCTTCGTTCGGCGACCTCCATCGGAGCTGCCTACCGCGAAGCCAAGCACGCCTCTTCAACCAAGCACTTCATCAGCATCATGGAGATCGCACAAAGAGAGTCAAACGAATCCGACTACTGGCTCGACCTCATTGGAGCCAGTGGCCTCCTGCCCGAAGAACGGCTGGCAAGTCTCAGGGAAGAGTGCCAAGCCATCCACAAGATGCTTACCGCCGCTATCCTCACCGCCAAACGAAAACGCTGATCAACATCTTCTATCTTTTCATCTTCCATCTTTCATGACCATGACCGCACCCTTCCTCCTCTGCCCCGGACAAGGCGCCCAAGCCGTCGGCATGGGTAAAGCCTGGGCCGACGCCCAGCCCGAAGCCCAGGCCACCTTCGATGAAGCCAACGACCTGCTCGGTATCGACCTCAAGACCCTGTGCTTCGACGGCCCCGCCGACACGCTCAACCGAACCGACACCGCCCAGCCCGCGATCTACACCGCCTCGGTCGCCTGTTTCCGTGCCCTGCAAGCCCGTGGCGAGCTGCCCGAGTTCCGGGGCACCGCCGGGCTCTCGCTCGGCGAGTTCACCGCCCTCCACCTCGCCGGCGCGTTCTCGTTCGCCGACGGGCTTAAGCTCGTTCGGCTGCGTGGCGAAGCCATGCAGGAGGCCGCCGAGGCCGTCGATTCCTCGATGGTTGCCATCACTGGCGACGTCAGCGAAGAGGCCATCCAGGCGATCTGTGACACCGTCAACGACGCGTTGCCCGAGTCGGCTGTGCTGGTCCCCGCGAACTTCAACTCGCCGATGCAGGTGGTCGTCTCGGGCAGCCGGGACGCCTGCGAAGCCGTGGTCGATGAGGCCGCCGCCGCCGGGTTCAAGCCCACGCCGCTGGTGGTCGCCGGGGCCTTCCACTCCCCGATCATGCAGCCCGCCGCGGTCCGCCTCGCCCAGGCCCTCGATGCCGTCGAGTGGTCCACGCCCAGCGTCCCGGTCTGGTCCAACGTGACCGGTGAGCCGCACCAGGACGAGGTCCAGTCGATCAAGCTCCGCCTCGTCGAACAGCTGACCCACCCCGTCCGCTGGAGCCAGTCGATGCAGCACGCCCTCGCCGACTCGCCCGGCCCGTTCGTCGAGCTCGCCCCCGGCAAGGTCCTCACCGGCCTCATGCGCCGCATCGACCGCGGCACCAAAGTCCAGAACCACAACGAACCCGCCTAACCCCTCCCACCGGGAACCCCACATGTCTGACACCCGCATCGCCCTGGTCACCGGCGCCTCCCGCGGCATCGGCGCCGCCATCGCCAAGTCCCTCGCCGCCGCCGGCAACCACGTCGTCTGCGTCGCCCGTAACCAGGAGAAGCTCGACGCCGTCAAGGCCGAGATCGAGTCTGCGGGCGGCCAGGCCTCCACCACCACCTGCGACATCTCCGACGGTGCCGCGCTGGCGAAGCTCATCGAGGACACCGCCGAGTCACACGGCCGGCTCGACATCCTGGTCAACAACGCCGGCATCACCCGCGACAACCTGCTGATGCGGATGGCCGACGACGAGTTCGACGACGTGATCCACACCAACCTCCGCAGCGTCTTCGTCGCCTGCCGCGCCGCCGCGAAGCCCATGATGTCCAACCGCTTCGGTCGCATCATCAACATCGGCAGCGTCTCGGGCGTCGCCGGTAACGCGGGCCAAGCCAATTACGCCGCCGCCAAGGCGGGCCTTGCCGGCCTGACCAAGTCCCTCGCCAAGGAGCTCGGCAAGCGTGGGGTCACCGCCAACGTCGTCGCCCCCGGCTTCATCGCGACGGACATGACCGATGTCCTGCCCGACAAGATCAAGGACGGCGTCAAGCAGATGACCGCCGTGGGCCGGATGGGCCAGCCCGAAGAGATCGCCGCCGCCGTGGCGTTCCTGGCCGCCGATGACGCCAGCTACGTTACGGGCCAGGTCCTGACCGTCGATGGCGGGATGACCATGGCCTGACCGATAACCCCAATCCGGGCTTGCCTGGGTGAGCCAGGCCGCCCGTAAACCCGCCGCCACACACCGCTGCGGTGGCGTTAAAATCCTATTCGGGCTATATTCCCCGCCCATTCGAGGGGCCGACGCAACGGTCCTCTTCCCCCGGCACCCCCGGGGCGAACCCGCCACAGCCCCCCGATCACCTCGGGCCGCAGACAGACCAGGAGACAGACCATGAGCATGTCCAAAGATGAAATCCTAGAGAAGGTCAAGACGATCGTCGCCGAACAGATGGGCGTCGACAAGAACGAGATCACCGCCGACACCTCGTTTGTCAACGACCTCAACGCCGACTCCCTCGACACCGTCGAGCTGGTGATGGAGTTTGAGGACGAATTCGAGACCTCGATCCCCGACGAAGAGGCCGAGAAGATCCAGACCGTCGGCCAGGCCGTCGAGTTCATCAGCTCGCACCAGGACGACTGATCCGGCCGCCCGGCAGCAGCCTGCCGGGTCGTGACGGGCCTGCCGGGTATCCCCGAACATCTGACGAGGAGTCCGCGGCAGCCCCCGGATTCCTCGTTTTTCGTCCCCGCTCACGCCCCCGTTTCCCGCAAACTCTCGCCACCACCGCTCATGCAAGAACGCCGCGTCGCCATCACCGGACTGGGCTGGGCCACCGGCCTCGGGCTCGAGGTCGAACCCGCCTGGCAGAAGCTGCTCGACGGCGTCTCGGGTATCAGCATGGTCGAGCGCTGGGACGCTTCCGAGCACGCAGTCCGCATCGGCGGCGAGGTCAAGGACTTCGAGGGCGGCCCCCACGTCGAGGTCCGCACCGCCAAGAAGATGGACCGCTTCGCCCAGTTCGCGATGCACGCCTCCATCGAAGCGGTCAACGACTCGGGCCTCGACTTCTCCAAGGAAGACCCCTGGATGTGCGGGTCGATCATCGGCTCTGGTGTTGGCGGGATCCAGGAGTTCGCCGACGGCCACGCCCGCCTCGTCGCCAAGGGCCCGAACCGGCTCAGCCCGTTCATGGTCCCCAAGCTCATGTGCAACGCCGCCTGCGGCAACGTAAGCATCCACTACGGGCTCCAGGGCCCCAACTTCGCCACCACCACCGCCTGCGCCTCTGCCGGCCACGCGATCGGTGCCGGGGCCGACTCCATCCGCCTCAACCAGGCCGACGTCATCATCGCCGGCGGCTCCGAGGCCGCGCTCACCGCCCTGGGACTCGGCTGCTTCATCGGGCTCAAGGCCCTGTCCAAACGCAACGACGCCCCCACCCTCGCCTCCCGCCCGTTCGACGAAGACCGCGACGGCTTCGTCCTCTCCGAAGGGGCGGGCATCGTGATCCTCGAAGAGCTCGAGCACGCCAAGGCTCGCGGCGCCACCCTCTACGCCGAGGTCCTCGGCTGGGGCCAGTCCGCCGATGGCTCACACATCACCGCACCCCTCGAAGACGGTGCCGGTGCCGCCCACGCGATGACCCTCGCCCTCAAGCACAGCGGCGTCAACCCCGAACAGGTCGATTACATCAACGCCCACGGCACCTCGACCGGGCTCGGCGACCTCGCGGAGACCAAGGCCGTCAAACGCGTCTTCGGCGAAGACACGGCCGTCCCGGTCTCCTCCACCAAGTCCATGACCGGGCACCTGCTCGGGGCCTCCGGCGGCGTGGAAGCCATCGCCTGTGCCAAGGCCCTCCACACCGGGATCGCCCCGCCCACCATCAACCTCGAGAACCCCGGCGAGGGCTGCACCCTCGACTACATCCCCAACACCGCCCGCCAGGTCGACCCCAAGATCGCCCTGTCCAACTCCTTTGGATTCGGCGGCCACAACGTGAGCCTCGTGCTCGGCAAGCTCTAACGGGCACTCTTTCTCGCCTTCCCCGGCCCCATCTGCAATAATTCACCGAACTCCGCGTTCACCGGAGCAGTCTTGATCGGAGCAGCTATGGCGACCCCCCCTGTCTATCTCGGCTTTTTCAGCGGCGGCTTCGGACCGTGGGAGGTCGCGATCCTCGTGCTCCTGGGCGTGATCATCTTCGGCAAGCGACTGCCCGAGGTCGGCAAGTCCATCGGCAAGGGCATCGTCGAGTTCAAGAAGGGCCTCGCCGGCGTCGAGGACGACATCGACGAGCAGAAGAAGGCCCAGGACGCCAAGCGGCTTGAGGCCCAGAAGAACGACGCGCAGTCCATCAACACCGATGCCGTCACCGAGACCGACACCGCGCCACCCGCGGGCCCCGACTCCTCCAGCAAGCCGGCGTAAACCCGCTCCAATCGATCACCGGTGACAGCCGCGACGCGACGCGTCGCCGGTCCCTCTAACCTGCCGTCTCATGGAGACCTGGCACCTCATCACGCTGCCCGTTGTGGGCCTCGCCGCGGGCGTCCTCGGCGGGCTGCTCGGTGTTGGCGGCAGCGTCGTCATGATCCCCGCGATGGTCCTGCTCTTGGGCCAGGGCCTGACGCCCGGCTTTGATCAGCACCTCTACCAGGCCGCCGCGATGCTGGTGAACGTCGCCATCGCCGGGCCGGCCGCGTACCGCCACGCCAAGGCCGGGGCCGTGATGCGGGCCGTCGTCGTCGCCCTGGTGCCCGGCGCGTTGATCGGCATCGTCCTCGGCGTCCTGCTCAGCAACACCGCCCTCTTCGCCGGGCCAGAGGGTGTGCTCTGGCTGCAACGCGCGTTCGGGGCGTTCGCCGCCTACGTCGCCCTGCTCAACGCCCGCAAGTGGTGGCGGGCTCGACGCGCCGCCAATAGCCCACGGGCGACCCCCGCCGAGAGCGCTGCCGAAACCCTCCTGCCAGTACAAGCTCTGCCGCCCGCCCGCACCGGCGCACTCGGGCTCGCCATGGGCGTCGTCGCCGGCCTGCTCGGCATCGGCGGCGGCGCACTGGCGGTGCCGCTCCAGCAACTCGCTCTGAGACTGCCGCTACGGAACTGCATCGCCAACTCGTCGCTGACGATCACGGCCACGGCCGGCATCGGGGCCGCGATCAAGCTGCTCACCCTCGATCAACATGGGGCCAGTATCGGCGACGCCTGGCTGCTCTTCGCCTGCCTCGCCCCGACCGCGATCGTCGGCTCACTGATCGGCGCGCGGCTGACGCACCGCCTCCCGACCGGCCAGGTCCGCCTCGCCTTCGTGGCCTTGATGGCGGTCGTCGCGCTGCGGCTGCTGATGGGGTGACCCGCCAAAGCTCAACCCGTTACCCACACCTCGAGTGGGGGCCCTCGTCACGGCGTTAGGCTCCGCCCATGGTCAACGACTACCGATACGACGCGGCCCGCTACTACGACGTGTGGTCCGATCCCTACGACGACGCGGCGTTCTACACCCGGCGTCTGGCAAGCCCCGACGCGAGCGTGCTCGAGCTCGGCTGCGGCACCGGGCGTGTGCTGCTGCCAATGGCCGAGGCGTGCGGGTTTATCCAGGGCGTCGATGCCTCGCCGGGGATGCTTGAGATCTGCCAGGCCAAGCTCGACGCGGCGGCGATCGCGTCAGACCGGGCCGCCGTGCGCGAGGGCGATATCACCGACCTGGATCTCGGCCGACGCTTCGATCTCATCACCGCCCCGTTCCGGGTGATGCAGAACCTCGACGCCGACGCCGAGGTCGCGGGTTTACTCCAGACCATCGGACGCCACCTTGCACCGGGCGGCGAGGCGATCCTCAACACGTTCCGGCCGCACAGCCCGCCCGAAGACCTGCCGGCCCGGTGGTCGTCCCGCGACGGCAGCACCTATGACGAGAAGCAGACCGCCCTGGGCCTGCTGCGGCTGCGCGACGACTGCCGGCGGTTCCAGCTCGAGCCGCTCATCGTGTACCCCGTGCTGACCTACGAGCGGGTCGAGGACGGTAAGGTGGTCGATACCGCCGAGATGCCCGTGAGCATGCGGGTCTGGTACCCCGACCAGCTCGAACGGCTGCTCACCGACGCGGGCTTCCGGGTCACCGGCCGCTGGGGCGGCTACGCCGGCGAAACCTGGGACGAAGGCCCCGAGCTCGTGATCGGGTTTACACACGCCTGAGCGGCGCCCGACTTAGCCGGCGTCTTCGGGGGCCGTGGGGGCGGTGGGGGCCTCGTGGGTTTCGCCGTGGGCGTGCGCCTCGTGGGCTTCCAGTTGGGCCTCGGCCGACTCATCGAAGTACAGCCCGCGGAACTTCTGGATCGCGTCGACCAGCGTCACGACCGCTTCGGTGTCCGTCGTCTGCTTGCACTTCATCGCGTAGACGATGATCTCGTGCAGCGCGAGCACCTTGGCCTCGTAGGCCGCCTGCTCCGATTCGTCCTTCGGGAACTTCACCCGCTGCGCGAGGAAGTAGTACATCGCGTCGTACTGCAGGGCCTTGGCGTGCTTTTCCTTGTTGTTGACCCACCGGATCAGCTGCTGGACGGACTGCGGGTCGGACTTGCCGCTGAGCTCGTTGATCAGCGTCATCGACTTCTTGATCGTCTCGGCGTCTTCCAGCATCTTCTCGAACTGGCGCTGGTCGCCGAAGATCCCGCAGGGGACCTGGCAGTGGGCCGCGGCGCGGGGCGCGAAGCCGGCTGAAACAAACGCAACGAGCGACAGGCTCAGGGACAGGGACACAGCAACAGAACGGCGGGGATTCACCATCGCGAAAACTCCTTCTTTGGAGGTGGATTGAAGACAGGCTCCTGCATCTTACTCATGATCGGCCGGCGGTCGAAGCGTGAATCAACGACTTAACACAAGGACGGCCGTATCGGCGTTGAGGTTCGGATCCCCTTCCGGTTGGATACGCTGGCCCGTCTCCGAGTCGAGATACACCGCGTCGTGGACGGTGACGGCCTTGTCGCGGCAGAGGTCTTCGACGTCGGCGATGCTCGGGAACCGCCGGTTCGGGGTGTTGTACCAGGCGTGGTCGTAGGCCCCGGGGGCCCGGGGGGATCGGCCGCGCTCGAGGTAGTCGTCGCGCATCGCCTTGTGGGCGAAGTTAGGGAAGCTCAGGATCACCCGCTTGCCCACGCGGAGCATCTCGTCGAACAGCGTCTCGATGTGCTCGATCGCCTGGAGCGTCGCCGAGAGGACGACCACGTCGAACTGCTGGTCGGTGAATGCGGGCAGGCCGCGGTTGAGGTCGTAGTCGATGACGTTCAGGCCTCGGCCCACCGCCAGGATCAGCCGGTCCTGCGAGACCTCGACGCCGACGAGCCGATCATTGCCCCGGTCCCGGAGTGCGGCGAGCAGTCGGCCCGAGCCGCAGCCCAGGTCGAGCACGCTGCTGCCTTCGGGGATCAGATCCAGGACCAGTTCGTCGTCGGGCCGGAGCCTGGGCGGGGCCGGGTCGGTCTGCCCGAGCTTCGCGGCGACGAGTGGGGCGTAGAGGCTGATCTCGTGCGGAAGCAGGAACGCGTCGTGCCCCGCGTCGCTGGTGATCTCGGTGTAGGTCACCGGCTTGTCTTGAGCCGTCAGCGCGTTGACCAGGTCACGCGATTGATTCGGCGGGAACAGCCAGTCGCTCGAAAAACTTACCACGAGGAAATCGCAGGTTGTTGGGGCGAACGTCTCCACACGCTGGGCGTGGTTTCGGCCAAGGTCGAACAGGTCCATCGCGGTGGAGATGGTCACGTAGCTATTGGCGTCGAACCGCTCTGTGAACTTCTGCCCCTGGTGCGCGAGGTAGGACCCGACGCTGAAGCGCTTCTCGAACGCGGTGGCGATCTCGCGGGGCGAGTGGCGGTCCGGGTCGAACTTGGCGTCCATCGCCTCGGACGACAGGTACGTGATGTGACCGAGCATGCGGGCGATCGCGAGCCCGACGTCGGGCTTGGTGGGCTGGTCGTAGTACTGGCCGTCGTGGAAGTCGGGGTCGCGCTGGATGGCGTTACGGGCGATGACGTCGAACGCCAGGGCCTGGGAGGTCAGCCGGGGTGAGGTTGCCACAGCGACGCAGGTCTTGACGCGGTTGGGGAAGCGGGTGGCCCAGGTCAGGGCCTGGTGCCCGCCGAGGCTGCCGCCGACCACCGCGTAGAGCGTGTCGATGCCGAGGTGGTCGAGGAGTTGCCGCTGGACCTCCACGAGGTCGGCGATGGTGATGTCGGGGAACGCGGTGCCGTAGGGCTTGCCCGTGTCCGGGTTGATCGAGCCGGGGCCCGTCGTGCCGCGGCAGCCGCCGAGCACGTTGGGGCAGATGACGAAGAAGCGGTCTGTGTCTATGGCCTTGCCGGGCCCGACGAGTTCTTCCCACCAGCCGGGGAGGTCGTCGGGGTGGTGCCGGGTGACGTGGGAGTCGCCAGAGATGGCGTGGCAGACGAGGACGGCGTTGGATTTGTCAGTGTTGAGCTGGCCGAAGGCTTCGTAGCCGCAGGTGACGTCGGTGAGTTCGCCGCCGAGCGTGAGGGGCAGCGGTCCGGGGAGTGTGACGGTCTGTAAGTGTTCCAGGCGGTCGCTGGAGCGGCGGTCGTCGGTGCTTTGGGGGAGGTTGTTCACCACGGAGACACGGAGGGCACGGAGGGAAGAGGAGGAAGGTCAATCGCGGATGATGCGTTTGATGCCATCTTTGAACAGTGGGACATTGAAATTAAAGAGGTAGCCGATGCGGAGGTTGGAGAGTTTCAAGTAGGTCAGGAGTTGAGCGGTGTGGATGGGCATGAGCTGGTCGACGGATTTCAGTTCGAGAATGATCTGGTGGTCAATGACCAGATCCAGGCGATAGCCGGCATCGAGTGCTTCGCCTTTGTATTGAACGGGTAACGCAACTTGTCGCTCGTATGGGATGTTGCGGAGCGATAGCTCTTTGGCGAGACAGGTTTCGTAGGCCGATTCCAGTAAACCCGGGCCGAGCGATTGGTGCACCTCGATGGCGGCACCAATCACTCGGCCCGGAAGATCGTCACGGTCCAAAACAGTCTCCTGTCTCTTCTCCGTGCTCTCCGTGCCTCCGTGGTGAATCGTCTCCAATCACACCGCGGCGGTGGCGGCGACTTCGAGGGCCTGGGAGAGGTCTTCGATGATGTCGTCGATGTCCTCGATGCCGACCGAGACGCGGACGTACTCGGGGGAGACGCCGGTGCGCTTCTGCTCGTCCTCGGAGAGCTGCGAGTGGGTGGTCGTCGCGGGGTGGATGACCAGGGTCTTGGCGTCGCCGATGTTCGCGAGGTGCGAGCAGAGCTTGCAGGACTCGATGAACTTCTTGCCGGCCTCGGCGCCGCCGCGGATGCCGAAGCCGAGGATCGCACCTTGGCCGTGGGGCAGGTACTTCCCGGCGTGGGCGTGGTCCTTGTGGGAGGCGAGCCCGGGGTAGTTGACCCACTCGATGGCGTCGTGGGCCTCGAGGAACTTGGCGACGGCCAGGGCGTTCTCGCAGTGCCGGGGCATGCGGAGGTGCAGGGTCTCGAGGCCTTGCAGGAACAAGAACGCGGCGAACGGCGACATGGCCGCGCCGGTGTCCCGGAGCCAGTGCGTGCGGATGTGCACGTTGTAGGCGATGTTCCCGATGCCGCGGAGGTGCTCCTCGAACACGGCACCGTGGTAAGACGGCGAAGGGCCACAGAACTCGGGCCACTTCTCGGGCTGGTCGGCCCACTTGAAGTTGCCGGAGTCGACGATGGCGCCCCCGATGTGCGTGCCGTGGCCGCCGATGAACTTGGTGGTGGAGTAGACGACGATGTCGATGCCGTGCTCGATGGGCTTGAGGAGCATCGGGGTCATCGTGGTGTTGTCGCAGATGACAGGGATGGCGCCGTGGGGGGCGGTGTGGGCGGCGTCGGCGATGGCCTGGAAGTCGGGCACGCCGAGGGCGGGGTTGCCGATGGACTCCATGTAGACAAGCCGGGTGTTCTCATCGACGAGGCCGTGGATCTCTTCGGGCTTGTCGGCGTCGAAGAAGCGGACCTCGATGCCCAGCTGCTTGAAGGTCTGGGTGAAGAGGGTCCAGGTCCCGCCGTAGAGGCTGGTGCAGGAGACGATGTTCTGGCCGGCGTGGGCGATGGTGAGGATGGAGGCGGTGATGGCGGCCTGCCCGGAGGCGAAGGCGAGGCCGGTCGCGCCGCCGTCGAGCGCGGCGAGCCGCTTCTCGAGGACATCGACCGTGGGGTTCATCAGCCGGGAGTAGATGTTGCCGAACTCGGCGAGGCCGAAGAGGTTCGCGGCGTGCTCGGTGGAGTCGAACACGTAGCTGGTGGTGGCATAGATGGGCACGGCCCGCGAGTTGGTCGCGGGGTCGGGCTCCTGGCCACCGTGCAGGGCAACGGTTCCCGGGCGGAGGGAGGGGGCGTCAGACATGATGTGGGCTCCGTGTCTTCTCGGCTCGGCGTGGTCGTTTGACCGGGTGTCCCGCGGCTCAGCAACGCATCGGGACGGGCAAGAGGGGCCGGCGTCGAATGGTTGTTCCGGATAATCGGAAGGGTTGTTGATCGGGCACGCAACGGCTGCGTTTGCCCGGCTGAGCGAACCGCACAGCGTATCAAGGCCGGCGGCAGCCCGCAAGGACTTTGGGTGGGATTCGGTGTGCTGCGGGCGGGCTTGGCGGGTACGGGCGGGCCGGTTGTAAGGCCTGTAGGGACCGGCGATGGGGCATCGACCGCGGGAGGCGTGATTGTGATGGCTGGTGGCCGAGGAGTGCTGCATTTTCGGGGTGTGGAGAACGAGCCAGCCCTGGGCACCGACGCGCAGCGTTTATGCGTCTGGGGCTTGATCAGGGTCTGACGGAGAGGAGCCAGGCGGTGTCATTGCTGTACGAAAAGACGGACGCGGTCGCGGCCTGCCCGCACTGCGGCGAGGTCTTGCGGGTCCCGCTGACGGCGGCGAACCGGCGTGCCAAGTGCGGCCGGTGCGGCGAGCGGTTTGCCATCCCCGGCAAGCAAGAGCTGATCGACCAGACGGTCGCGTTCCTGATGGGCCGGCAAGAGCAGGAGTGGGGTGAAGCCGATGCGGTCACGCTCGAGGGGTTGCGCGACTGACCGACGGGGCTCAATCGGTGCTTGCTGTGCTGCGGTCGGTCTTGCGGAGGGCTTGGTAGATCGCCACCACGGGGCCCGACAGGGCGTAGAGGACGAAGCCGGCGGCGAGGGTGTACTGGACCTTGACGAACGCGAGCAGGACGAGGGTGAGCAGCAGGGCGATGCGTCCTGTGCTGAGGCTGTCGCCGAGATAGCGGTTGAGCAGATGGCCGTAGGGCAGGCGGGAGACCATGGCGAGCCCGGCGACGAGGGTGACCAGGAGCATGCCGAGGGCGGCGGACCCGACGGCGAGGCTGGTGGGCGGGGCCTGGTTGAACAGCAGGTGTTCGTGGAGCACGATGAGCGAGGCGACGGTGCCGGCCGCGGCGGGCGAGGGCAGGCCGGTGAAGCCGCGGTGGTCGTCGTCGCCGAGCAGCTCGACGTTAAAACGGGCCAGCCGGAGTGCGGCACATGAGACATAGATCAGGGCAACGACAAAAGCGGTGCGGTCGAAGGTCTGGTCGATCGTGCCACCGAGGCCGAAGAACGGCACGCCGATGTCGCCGAGCTGGATGAGCAGGAACGCGGGGGCGACGCCGAAGGTGACCATGTCGGCCATGGAGTCGAGCTGTTCGCCGAGCTCGGAGGTGGAGCCGGTAAGCCGGGCGACGCGGCCGTCGAGGGCGTCGCAGACCATGCCCAGGAAGATGAAGATGGCGGCGAAGGTCAGCGGCGACCAGTCGCGCAGGAGATCGGCCTCGGCCGGGCGGGAGGCCATGAAGATCGCGACAAAGCCGCACAGCAGGTTGCCGAGGGTGAACAGTGTGGGCAGCAGCGAGGTGGTGCGTCGCAGCCTGGGGCGACGCGAAGGCGGCTGGTCTGGGCCGTTGCCCTCGGTCGGGCTTTCAGCCGATGGGCTGCTCGGGGTGATAGCCAGCAGGTCACGCATCACCACATCGTAATAGGAGTCCAGCCGATGCCATGCCTGACGCATGACGAATCGTGTCGGCCCTCGGCTTAGCGCCGCAGCCAGGCCCGTCGGAGTTCACGCCGGCGACCCCGAGATGCCTCACGGCTGCCCGCTTCAAGGGCCTCGGCCAGAGCCTCTTCGTCGGTGTGCACCGGACTGTCCACATCGAGGCGACGCAACGCCGACTGTGCGACCACCAGCGCTCGCGACCATCGGGCTTCATCGATCAACAGCTGCATCAAGGGCTGGACCGCCGGCCCCGTTGGGTCCAGCCGCCGAGCAAGCCGCAGCTCACGCTCGGCCGCCTCGGTCTCCCCGAGCTGACGCATCGCCGCCGCCCGCAGCACCAGGGCCCGGACGAAGCCATCGAGATCCTCGAGCAGCAGATCATCCTCGCCATTGACCAGGGGCGTGAGCACACCGAGCACCGCGTGCGGCAATTCAACCCGCAGCAGCAGCTCGGCGATTTCGAGGGTCTGTGGCCCGGTCTGGCCTTCTAGTTCGATCTCGAGCCGGAGCCACTCGCGGGCGTCGGCTGTATCGTCACGCGCGACCGCGAGCCGGGCCAAGCCCAACGCCACGGCCGGCATGGTCGGGTCGGCGTCCCGGGCATGCCGGTAGTGGGTCTGCGCTTCGTGGAACGCGCGGCGTCGCTCGGCCAGAAAGCCCAGCATGAGCCACACGCCCGCCAAACCCGCGTCTTCCAGGACTGCCCGGCGTAACTCACGCTCGGCTTCCCGCGGCCGGTTCATCTCCAAGAGGATCGCCCCCAGGTCTTGCCGGGCCTCGGCATCACGCGGGCACTGAGCGAGGTGTTCGCGGAAGTGGTTGCGGGCCGCGGTCAGCTCGCCGCGGTGCCAGTGCACCCGCCCGAGGCTCAGCTGCGCGTCGGGGTGTTCGGGGTCGAGCGCGACGCAGCGTTCCCAGCAATGCACCGCCCGGTCGAGGTCGCCGTGCACCGCGAGGCAGTGGGCCATATGGTCAAACCCGCGGGCGCTGTCCGGTTCGATCTGCTGGGCGAGGTAGAACATCAGTTCTGCCTGCTCCAGGTCGCCGAGCTGGCCGAACGCGACGATGCGGTGCTCGTAGCTATCGAGGCAGCCGGGATCGATCTGGGCGGCCTGCTCCAGCACCTCAAGCGCTCGCTCGGCCTGCCCCGTACGGATCAGCCCAATGCCGAGGCGGAGCGTCACGTCCAGGTCGTCCGACGCCTGCTCGAAGACCTGCTCGAACTCTTGCACCGCGTCGTCGAACCGCTCGACCGCGTCGAGCGCCAAGCCCTTCTCGAACCGCCACAGAAGCCGGTCCGGGTCAACCGCCAAGGCCTGTTCAAAGTGTTCGATTGCGGCGTCCCACTCGCCCCGCTGCAAGGCGGCCTGCGCGAGCTGGGCATTCTCTTCGGCGTCGTTCCAGGGCGTCATCACGGTCGAACCTCACGGGGGCTCACCACTCACCGGGGGTGAGTGGCGGGGGCAACAGAGGACGACACCGGCCGGGCCGATGTCCGTCTGGTTCGGGACATCGGACGTGATGAAGACGCATTTCACCCCCTTGTGACAGCTGCCTCTCGGTCAGGGTCAAACCCTGAGACTCCTCCGGTCGGCCGGGGTCGGTCTGGGTGTCTGCGTCCGAAAAGAAGACGTCCCGCCGAGCTTTTAGGTTCGATCAATCGCTGTTCATCCTCTACTATGCGTCCGTGGATCCACAAACCAGACGAATCCGGCGTGCCGGGCCGGTTGACAGCTCGGCGGGCTTTCTCGGACTACGAGGACGCCTCTCAGCCTCCCGACGACGCGTCTCAAGCCTCCGGCTTGGCCTCTTTCTGCCCGCAGCTCTGGCGACCAGCATTGCTCTGCCCGCACTGCTCAGCGGCTGTGCTGCCCCGCCCAAACCCCTGGACCCGTACACCCTCCAGGCCGACGACTTGCCCGATGCGACCCGTCTGGCGTTCCTGACCCTCACCAAGCCCGGCGTCGGGCTGGGCGAACGCGTCGGGGCCGCCCGGGTCTTGCTGAACCAAGCGAACACCCCGGCCACGACGGCCAACCCGGCCGAGAAGGCGTTGACCGCGGTGCTTGTGGCCGACTACCCCGCCGAGGCCCGGACCGCCGTGATCCAGTCCATCAACACCCACATCGGACCGGTCCCCGCGACGCTCGGCGATCCGCTGCTCAACGCCCGAGATCGGCTCCGGCCGGGCGACCTCAACCAGTGGGCCGACGCTATGGGCCGCTTGGCGAACCCGCAGCTCGAGCCGGTCGTGATCGAACTGGCCGGCGACGCGAACCGCCCGGTGACCGACCGACGCAAGCTGATCCGTGCCCTGGGGCAGACGCGCACCCGCCGTGTCGCCGAAGCCTTGATGGGCCTGATCCAACCGGGTCAGCCCGCGGCCGTACAGGTCGCCGCGTTCGATGCCCTGGCGAGCCTCACCGCCCAAGACAACCTGGGCCGTGACACCCGCGCCTGGGACGCCTGGTGGGACGACGCCCGCCGCCTCTCCGACGCCGAATGGGAACGCACGCTCCGCGAGAACTTCACCCGTCAGCGGGCCGGCAACGACACCCGGCTCCAGCACATGGAGCAGCGTCTGCTCCAGTCCCAGAGGGCTCTCTACAACACCACCGCCAAGGCCGACCGCCCCGCCGTCCTCGCCTTCATGCTCGGGGACCCGCTCGAGCCGATCCGGCTGCTGGCGCTCGAACTCTCCGAGCAGCGGCTGCTCGACGACCAGGCCTTCGCCGAGCCGCTTCGTGAAGCGTTACGCGATCGGCTGGCGGACGAGTCACCGACCGTCCGGGGACGGGCCGCCCTGCTGCTCCGGGACCTCTCGGACAACGCCGGTGCCGACCTGATCGCGACCCGTCTCGCCGAGGCTCGCGAGGGCGAGCCCGACGTGCTGCGTGCCTATCTGCTGGCGATGTCGCGGATGCCGAAGGCCGACGCGGTCGACGCCGCCGAGCAGCTGCTGCTGCTCGAGCCTTTGCGTGACGAGGCAGCCGGAGCCCTCGCGGCCGCCGCGGACGCCGAGCTGCTCTCGACCAAGCAGCGGCAGCGGATCGCCAAGCGGATCAAGTCCCTGCTGGCCGAGGACGATGCCCCGAGCCCGGAATCGGTTCAGCTGCTGGGCCGAGTCATCGCCGCCGAGGACGCTTACTGGGAGCGGCTCGCCCGGTGGACCGACAGCCCCAACGATCAGACCCGAGCCGCGGCCGCGGCCGCATGGGCCGGCTCCGACCGGTCGCTCCTGTTGCTCGCCAAACGGGCCGACGACCCGGTCATCCAGCCCATCGTGATCAACGCCGCCACCGAGCGTGGCCGGAGCCCCGATACGCTCCGCACCCTCGCCGCCAGCCGGCCGACCGCTCGTGCCCTGCAGCAGCCCTGGGAGCGGGCCCTTGTCGCCGTCGCCGGCCGGGTCGATCCCCCCGAAGGCGTGCTGCCGACCGTCCTGCGTTTCCCGAACCGCCCCGAGCTGGCGCTGCTCCGTGACCGACTGCTCACCGCCGCCATCGACCGCGAAGACACCCCCCGCCCCGACCCGCTCACGCCCGGCTACCTCGAGCTGCTCCTCGAACGGGCCGAGACCCGCATCGTCCTCGAGAACCCAGCCCTCGCCATCGTCGACTACGAGGTGCTCGCCGACAACGCCGCGACCCTCCGCGGTCGCGCCCGCGACCGCGCCTACCGCGGGCTCATCGACGCCTACCTGCAGGTCAACCAGATCGACGACGCCTTCGTCATCGCCCGCCGGCTGCTCAGCGAGGACGGCCCCCGTATCCGCGCCGGTGCCGCCGCCGACCCCATCGTCGAACGCATGATGGCCGCCGCCCGCGCCTACACCCGCGCCAACCGCACCGACGACTCCCTCAAGCTCCTCGACGGGCTCCGCCGCATGCTCGGCACCAATATCAACCCCGAGCTCGCCTCACGCCTCCGCGACCTCGAAAACGACACTCGCACCGCCAACCCCGCCGTCGTCCAACCCAACCCCCCCGCCGCCCCAGACGCCGGCGGCTGACTTGTTAAACCACAGAGACGCAGAGGCACTGAGAAAGAGATTTTTTTCTTCTTTTCCGTGAAGTGTGCCGTACCCGAAAGCTGTCACAAGTCACGCCCACACTAATGCTGAAAAACACCTCTGTGCCTCTGTGGTTCACCCTGCCCGACGTAAACCATCAGGCCGGCAGCATCCCCTGCTGTCTCGCGTACGCGAACACCCCCCCCGCGTCGATGATCGGCTTCACATCGCCCAAGGGCTGCAGCTCAAACGTCTCGCCCGTGCGGTGGTTCGTCAGCTTGCCCGCCTCGATATCCAACGACAGCTCATCCCCCGTGTGCACCTTGCCCTCGATCAGCCGGGTCTCGCACTCGGCCGGCAGCAGGTACCCGCCATTCACACAGTTGCGGTAGAAGATCCGGGCGTAGAACTCGGCGATCACCACCTGCAGCCCGGCTTCTGCCAACGCCAGCGGGGCGTGCTCGCGCGAGCTGCCACAACCGAAGTTCTTGCCACCGACCACAAACGTGTAGTCGCACTTGAACTCGCCGTCGGCCACCATCTTCAGGCCACCCTCGGGCAGCCCCGCCTGGTGGTCCGGCACACCGACGCATGCGTACATCCCGAAGAACTTCCGCTCTTCGGGCACGCTCGGGTCGTAGGCCAAGTACTCGGCCGGAATAATCTGGTCGGTGTCAATGTCGTCGCCCAGGACGTACGCCTTGCCGGTGATGATCTGGCTCATAACCCGGAAGGATAGGCCGCCACCGCCCCAAACGCACCACAGAAACCGCCCGCCTATCCTCCACCTCCTCTGAATCCGACCGACTCCTCCAGGACCCTCACCATGAACGCCACCGAGCTCGAAGCCAAATTCAACGCCGGCCTGACCTACGACGACTACCTCGCCACCGGCAACCCCGACCAGCAGGCCGGCTGGAAGGGCATCCACGAACGCATCGCTCTCTCCGACGACTGCAAGGCCATGCTCGGCTCGTTCGTCCGCGACATCCACGTCCTGGTGGTCTCCGGCATCTGGTGCGGCGACTGCGTCCGCCAGGGCCCCATGATCCAGGCCATTGCCGACGCCACCGGCGGCAAGGCCAAGGTCCGCTGGCTCGACCGCGACGAGCACATGGACCTCCAAAAGCAGGTCGCCATTAACGCCGGGCACCGCGTGCCTGTCGCCATCTTCGCTGCCGAAGACTTCGAGCCCGTGAGCTGTTTCGGCGACAAGCCCCTTTCCCGCTACCGCATCATGGCTCAGAAGGCCCTCGGAGCCAACTGCCCGCTGCCCGGCGCCCCGGTTCCCCAGGACGAGTTGGACGCTGAGGTCCAGGACTGGCTCGACGAGTTCGAACGCGTCCACCTGCTGCTGAGGCTTTCGGGCCGACTCCGTCAGAAGCACGGCGACTAAGCAAGGACTTAATGCCTATCAAATCAGTTCTTAGGCCATGTTCAGCCATCCTTGCTGATGGGTTGGACGGGGCTTTGCACGAACCGTAGCGTTTGCGGGGCGTAACCCCCAGCGATACACTCTTCGGTCTGCATCGTCCGGCGCGGGCAGCATTTGTATCGCGGGATCACCCCTCCCAGACCCTCTTAGTACCCCCATCAACCCTCCCTGGGAGCGCCACGCGTGGCTAAAAAGAAACCCACCCCGCGAACCCGATCCACCGCCTCGACCAAGGCCGCCAAGACGTCCAAACGTGTCTCGAAGTCCGCGAAGAGCTCCAAGACCACGAAGAAGACCATAAAAAAGACAAAGTCGACCCCGGCCAAGCCCACCAAGAAGAGCGTGACCAAGAAGACGACCCGCTCGAAAAAGGCCAGCACCACGAAAAAGACCACGGCCAAGACCGCCAGCGCAAGCCGCAAAAAAACCACAACCAAAAAGTCCACCAAGAAGTCAGCGGCCAAGAAAACCAACACCAAGAAGACTTCAGCCACCAAAAAGGCCGTGACGAAGAAGGCCCCGACGAAGAAACCCGCCGCCAAGAAGACCGTGGCCAAGAAGTCGCCGGTCAAGAAGACCCCGACTAAGAAAACCACCAAACGGACCACCCGAACGACCACCAAGAAGCCCGTGGCCCCCAACGCACTGCACGAGGCCCCGCCCTTGCCGGTCGCCCTGACCGACGACCAGCTCCGCAAGGTCAAGACCGGGCTCAAGAAGAAGGACCTCGACTTCTTCCGGGCCGAGCTGCTCGAACGCCGGGCCGAGATCATCGGCGACCTCAAGGGCATGGAGTCGGCCCGCTCCGAGTCCTCCGGCGACATCTCCCACGTCCCGCTCCACATGGCCGACGTCGGCTCCGACAACTACGACCGCGAGTTCACCCTCTCGCTCATGGAGTCCGAACGCAAGCTCCTGCTCGAGATCGACGAAGCCCTCCAACGCATCGAGAGCAAGACCTACGGCGTCTGTGCTGAGACCGGCCAACCCATCGAACGCCCCCGCCTCGAATACATGCCCTGGGCCAAGTACTGCCTCGACGTCGCCCGGGAACGCGAACGCCGCGGCCTCTGATTAACCGCACCCCCACTCCCCCTACACCAACCCGCGTCCGCACCCGTCCTACCATCCAGCCTGATGAGCGATCCGACTCCAAAGGCCACCCCACCCGCCTTCAACCCCGCCTTCACCCCCGCGTGGCGTAGCCGACGCGCGATCGCCGTGTTCCTCACCATCGCCGTCGGTCTGCTCGCCGCCGACCTCGTCATCAAGTATCTCGCCTTCGAGCACGTGGCCGACTTCCCGATCCGGCTCGAAAGCCCCGCCAAGGTCTTCGTCGAAGTCAACGACCAGTGGTACGAGAGCAAGCCGCTCGACCCCGCCATCCCCGCCTCCGCGATCCCGGGCCACGACTCCACCCCGCTGATCCCCTCCATCCTTGACCTGCGGCTCACCATCAACACCGGGGCCGTTTTTGGCTCCGGGGCCGGCCTCCGCTGGCTTTTCGTCGGCGTCTCGATCATCGCCGTCGGCGTCATCGGCTACCTCTTCGTCCGCAGCCCCGCCAACGCCTGGCTCCTCCATGCCGCGCTCGCCCTGATCCTCGCCGGAGCACTCGGCAACCTCTACGACCGCGTCCGCTACGCCGCCGTCCGCGACATGTTCCACCTGTTCCCTGACACCCGGCTCTGGCCCTGGATCTGGAACCTCGCCGACGCCGTCCTGATGCTCGGCGTTGGGCTCGTCCTCCTGATCAACCTCCGCAAACCCCAACCGCCCGCCGAGCCCGCCGCGGATTAGTCCGCCATGCACGCCGCGACGAAGCGCTGAATCAGCCCCGCGCTCAGTGCCCCGTCGCCTCCCCGCTCCGGATGCCACTGCACCCCCACGCAGAACCGCCGCCCCGGCTCATCGATTGCCTCGATCACGCCGTCCGGCGCTGCCCCGATCACCCGCATCGACCCCGCTTCACCGACCGCCTGCCGGTGGCTCGACACCACCTCCCCCCCACCCGCCAAAACCGTTTCGGGCACCGCCGCCTCGACCGGGTGCCGCCGATCGCCCTGGTGCACCCGTGCCGCATCTTCCCCCATCGACGCCGGCATGAACTGATCCAGCTCGCCCCCCGCCACCAACGCCATGAGCTGCATCCCTAGACACACGCCCAGCACCGGCGTGTCCGGCGCATCGTCCCGCAACCGCTCCAACAACCCGACCTCGAACGCCTGCCGACCCGGGTCCATCACCCGCGCCGAGCCGTGCAGCTCAAAACCAAACGCCCGCACATCCGGGTCCACCCCGCCGGTCAGAACAAAGCCGTTGCAGAGCTTCAGATACTCGCCGACCCGATCCACCGCCCCCACCGCGTGCGGAAGCAACACCGGCGTCCCCCCCGCCGCGGCGACCGCCCGGCTGTACGCGATCGACGATTCGTACACCCCCGACTTGGCGGTGTTCCTCTGATTATCGACGGTTATCCCGATGATCGGCCTGGGCATTCTGGCAGCTTACGTTGAACACCCCGCTCCGACCGGCGTTAGCCTGCCGGGATGCGACGACTGACCACCGAGCGGGCTGCTGCCGCACGCCGCTTCCTGTTTGAGCACGGCCGACCGCTTGATCAGTCCCTGTACGCCTTCGCGTTCGAGGGCGGTCCCGCCGACGCGGTGCTCGATCGGCTGGCCGGGTATCAGAACGCCGACGGCGGGTTCGGGCACGCGCTGGAGCCGGATGTCCGGTTGGCCGACTCGTCGGTGATCGCGACGACGGTCGCGCTGCAGACCCTCCGGACGGTTGGTGCCGAGGCGTCCCACCCCCTAGTCATCGGGGCGGTGCAGTACCTGCTCGATACGCTCGACCACAAGACACTGGTCTGGTCTTTGGTGCCGCCGAACGTCGATGACGCGCCACACGCACCGTGGTGGAACCCCCGGAACGCCGAAGAGCCGCCGACCGGCTTCACCGCCAACCCTGGGGCCGAGATCGTCGGCCATTTCCACCACTACGCCTCTCTGGTCCCAGCCGACTTGCTTGAGCGGCTCACGGCCGCGGCGCTGGCACATATCCGGGGGATGCGGGTTGAGAAGATGCACGATCTGTTCTGTTACGAAGCCATGCGGAAGACCCACGCCGTCCCCGTCGAGCTGCGGGCCGAGCTGCTCGGCCTGGCCCGCCCGCTGATCGCCCAGGTCGTCGTGACCGATCCGGCGAAATGGACCGGCTACTGCACCCGACCGCTGGATGTGATCGACTCTCCCGGCTCGCCATACCACGACACGTTCCGAGACGCCGTCGCTCTCAACCTCGACTGGCTGATCGAGACCCAGCAGCCCGACGGGGCATGGTCCCCGCACTGGTCCTGGGGCCCGGACGGCGGCGAGGCCTGGGAGCAATCCAAGCGCGACTGGCAGGGACACCTGATCGTCAAACACCTCAAGACGTTCCACGCATTCGGCCGTCTTGCGGTTTGACCGTTCTGCAAATCCACTGGCAAGCCCGTCGATCGGGTCAGGCCGTCGGCTCTTTGACATACGCCCCGCCTCGGCAGTGCTGCAGGTATTTGAGGCTGTGCACCTGGCCGGTCATCTCGAGGTCGCCGCGGTAGACCGGGTCGTGCCAGCCTTCGATGTCGATGAAGCCGCGGTAGCCGTGCTGCCGGAGGATCGAGATCACATCGGTCCAGTTGGTGTCGCCGAAGCCGGGCGTGCGGTGGTGCGTGATGGGCTGATCGCCCCGGAGCCCGTGCCTGCGGATCACATCCCAGTGCACCGACGCGTCCTTCCCGTGCACATGGAACACCTTGTCGATCCACTCCCGCAGCTGTGCGATCGGGTCAATCAGCGAGTTCATCTGGTGGCAAGGCTCCCACTCCAGCCCCACGTTCTCGTCGGGCACCGCGTCGAACATCAGCTCCCACCCCGCCGGGGCGTGGGCGATATTGAACCGTGGCCGCTCCCAGTTGCCGCCCATGTCGCAGTTCTCGAACGCCAGCCGGACGCCCTTGTCCGCCGCCCGCTTCGCCAGCGGCCCAAAGACCTTCTTGAACTTCGGGATGGACTCCGGCACCGGCCGATCCTCCAAAGCCCCCGCGAACCCGCAGACCAGCTCGCACCCAAACGCCTCACACGCATCGATACACTTCCGCCAACCCGCGGCGTGCGACGCCTCCTGCAGCGGGTTCCCGAACATGCCCAGCGAGCTGACCACCGCCCGGTGCCCGGTCGCGTCGGCGTGCTCGTCCAGCACCCGGTGCACCTGCTTCGCCATCTGCTTCAGCGTCAAGCCCTTGGGCAGCTCTTGCCAGAAGTTGATCTGAAAGCACTCGAAGCCGTGCGGCAGGATCTGCCGGATGTACTCCGCGGTGTTCTCGCCTCGCCCCGCCATCGTGCCGATGCGGATGTCCTGGTGCTGGGTTCGATCGCTCATGGTGGTTGGCCTCTTCCGGGGGGGATGCCGGGGCCAGTATGGCCCCACGCGGCGGCACAACCTACACAAATTTCTGTGTTTCACAATACGGTTGGTAAGCTGCTTCGCCACTTATTTTGGAGCCAGCCGTGCAATACGTCAGCACCCGCGGACAAGCCCCCACCCTCGATTTCGAAGACGTCCTCCTCGCCGGCCTCGCCACCGACGGCGGGCTCTACGTCCCCGAGGCCTGGCCCGCCTGGGAGCCCGCCGCCTTCGAAGCCCTCCAGGGCAAGCCCTACCCCGAGATCGCCGCCGCTGTCATGCGCCCGTTCCTCGGCTCCGCCCTGCCCGGCGACGCCCTTCAACAACTCCTCGACGCCGCCTACGCCACCTTCCGCCACACCGCGATCGCCCCCCTCGTCCAGCTCGGGCCCCGCCACTACGTCATGGAGCTCTTCCACGGCCCGACCCTCGCCTTCAAAGACGTCGCCATGCAGGTTCTCGGCCGGCTCTACGACCACGTCCTCAATGAGCGCGATCAACAGGTCACCCTCATCGGGGCCACTTCGGGAGATACGGGTGGGGCCGCTATCGAAGCCATCCGCGGCCGAGAGCGGGCCTCGATCGTCATCCTCCACCCCCACAACCGCACCTCCGAAGTCCAGCGCCGGCAGATGACCACCGTCGACGCGCCCAACGTCCACAACCTCGCCATCGACGGCACCTTCGACGACTGCCAGGCCCTGGTCAAAGCCATGTTCAACGACATGGACTTCCGCGGCCGGGTCAACATGTCCGGCGTCAACTCCATCAACTGGGCCCGCTGCCTCCCCCAGGCCGTCTACTACGTCGCCGCCGCCCTCGCCCTCGGCGGCCCCGACCGGTCCGTCGCCTTCTCCGTCCCCACCGGGAACTTCGGCGATGTCTTCGCCGGCTACGCCGCCCGCCACCTCGGCCTACCCATCCCCAAGCTCGTCGTCGCCTCCAACATCAACGACATCCTCACCCGCGTCCTGAACTCCGGCGACCACGCCCTCGGCACCGTCCACCAGACCCACTCCCCCTCGATGGACATCCAGGTCTCCTCCAACTTCGAGCGCCTGCTCTTCGATCTCTACGACCGCAACGCCCCCGCCGTCGTCGACCTCATGCAACAACTTAAAGACAACCAGGGCTTCACCCTCCCCCCGGAAGTATTGGACAAAGCATCTACGGTTTTTGAGGGCCAGCGCGTCGATGAAGACCAAACCCTCGCCACCATCGGTCGGGTCTACCAAGACACCGGCGGCTACCTCATCGACCCCCACACCGCGATCGGCGTTGCCGCCGCCGAGCGGGTGATCCCGACGCTCCCGCCCGACGTGCCAATGGTCACCCTCGCCACCGCCCACCCCGCCAAGTTCCCCGACGCCGTCGAACGCGCCGCCGGCGTCCGCCCTCCATTACCCGACCACCTCAGCGACCTCTACGCCCGCAAGGAACGCTTCGACGTACTCCCGAACGACCTTGCGACAGTGCAAACTCACATCGCTCATACGGTCGGACGGTAGCTAAGCACAGCGGTCTTGAACGCTGGGACAGCGAGGCTTTGAAGACCCGCATTCGGACACGTTCAATCGTCGCATTCATCACGCCGGCGACGGGCAAGCACGACCCCGCCCGCGGCGAGCAGCACGAGGCTGGCGGGTTCGGGGATGACGGTCGCGGTGAAGGCGGTGCCGCCGAAGTCGGGGTCATCGTAGTCGATGAGGAACTCGAAGCCGCCTGCCAACACGATCTCCCCGTCGCTGACGTTATCGAATACGCCCGAGAAGCTGGTGTCGTAGTCGAAGAGCACGAACGTGTCGCCCACGCTCAGCAAGGCGCCGGGCTCGACCTGAAGCTGGAACAGTGTCTCGCCGCTGCCCAGGCTGACGCTGGTGACGTCGATCGTGCCCGACGCGATGTTGCCCTCGCCGTCGTCGCCGATGCTGAAGACGAAGGTCGACGAGTCGCCCGCATTGAAGGTGGCGACCAGGTTGCCGCCCTTGAGCCGACCGCCCTCCCCGAGGGTGATGACCGCCGTCGCGTCCTGCGCATCGCCAAAACCCAGCTCGATGTCACCGGCCGCCCGGAACAGCGAACCGTTGCCCCGGATGTTCATCTCGACCACGGCGTTGAAGTCGGCCAGACCGACGAAGGGGCCCGCGCTGATGACCTGTCCCCCGGAGAGGATGTTGACCTGCGTGTCACCCGACTCGAGGAAGAAACGGCCGGTCTCGATCCGGCCCTCGTTGGTGACGTCGAGCCGGGCGCTACCCCCCGCGGCGGTGAACAGGTCCTGCTCGATGTCCACGAGGCTGCCGGGGCCATCGACGGTCAACCGCGCGGTGAGCGTGCCCACCGTGCTCAGGCCGACGAACTCGGGGCCGATGATCTGCCCGCCGGACTCGACGGTGACCGCGGCCTGCCCGGCCAGGGAAGCTCCGAGATCGTCGCCGATGCCCAGGCGTGAGAAGTTGGCGTTGCTCGCGGGGGCCGTGCCCTCGTAGGTCAGGTCGAGAACCCCGCCGTTGGAGACGGTGAGCGACGCCTCATCACCGACGCCCGCCGGCGACAGCAGGAAGAGGTACTGGGTGGCCGCCGGGACCTGAGGATCGACCGCGAACGCGTCCATGGTGGCACCGTCATCGATCGTGATTGAGCCTTGGACAAGGTCGACCCGCTCGCCGCCGTTGTTGAACGCGCTGCCCGCCCCCGTGACACTGATGAAGCTGTCGTTGCCGTTGACGGCGGTGAAGCCGATCGTGTTGTCGCCGAACCCGGTGTTCACCACGCCGCCGCCGCTGACGGTGAGTTGGCCGACCCCTTCGAGACCGACGCTCAGGTTGGTTTCGATGTTGAGTGTCCCGCCGGTGGTCACGAGACCGGTGCCAGTGCTGCCGGGCAAGTTGCCGAAGGTCACCCGATCGCCGATGGGGTTGAAGACCGAGCTCGTGTCGACTTCCAGCGAACCGACGCCGGTGTTGCCGTAGACGCGGGTGGTGCCGATGTCGGTGAAGTCGCCGGACTCAGTCACCGCGGCGTGTGACGCGGGAGCTGTGGTCAGCAGGAGGCAGGCGGAGGCGGCCGAGGCGAGGGTGGCGGGTTGTTTCATTTCGTGTTCCTAGAGTGCTGGTGTGAACGGAGGCTGTGCGAGTCTAGGGCATGGGCCGGCGGCCCTTGGATAAGCTTGCTGTGCAGGCTGTGGGTTTGGATTCGTTCGAAGCGTCACCGCCGCCGCCGCGCGACGAGCAGGCCGGTCAGGCCCAGCAGCTTGGGGCTATTACACGCTCATTCATCACGCCGGCGACGGGCAAGCACGACCCCGCCCGCGACGAGCAGCACGAGGCTGGCGGGTTCGGGGATGACCACGGTGGCGGTGAGGGCGAGGTCGCCGCCGCCCAGGTCGTCGGCGTAGTCGATGAGGAACTGGTAGCCGCTGCGTTCGAGGATGCTGCCGTCGGGCAGGTTCTCGAAGCCTTCGCCGGGGATATCGAACGTGATGGTGTCGTAGTCGATGAGGACGAATTTGTCGCCCAGGTTAAGGGTGACGTCCGGATCAACCTGGATGTCGAGGAGAGCGGTTCCCGCGCCGAAGCGGAGGTCGGTGGCGAAGATGGTGCCCGAGTCGATGAGGCCCGTGCCGTCGTCGCCGATCCGGAAGATGACCTGGGCGAGGTTGTCGCCCTGACCCAGGCGCAGGCCCGAGCCGTTTGCTTCGAGTCTCGCACCTCGGCCGATGTCGATGATGCCGTTGCTGCCCGAGCCGATCCAGCCGACGCTGACATTGCTCGTGCCGCGGGCAAAGGTGTTGGCGTCGGTGAGGACGAGCCGGCCGATACCACCGTTACGGCCGACCTGGAGGTTGCCAGCGGCGACGAGCGTGCCGCCGCTCTCGACGGTGGCCTGGTGGTTGCCGTCGAAGCCGAGCTGATAGTTCCGCGTCGTGAGGGTTCCGCCGTCGCTCACGCGGATCGTGGACGAGCCCGAGCCGGTCTGCTGGAGCTGTCGGAAGGCGTCGAACAGGCTGTCGGCGCCGCTGATGGTGATCGCTGCGGGGTTGGCGTCGGAGCTGCGGATGAACACATCGTCGGCGAGGAACCGGCCGCCACTCTCGAGGGTGACGATCGCCTTGCCCTTCTGGCCGTTGGTGTCTTCGCCGATGAAGACGTCGCCGTCGCTGTTGGCGGGGGTGGCGGTGGCGTCGAAGGTGCCGCCGGTGCGGACGGTGAGCTCGGCGGTGGTGCCGGGGACGCCACCGAGGTACGTGGCATCGTCGTTCTGGGTCAGGGTGATGAGCAGGGCGTTGTCTTCGACGACGACGGGCCCGTTGCGGAGCTCGAAGTCGAGGTTGCCGCCGGCGAACAGCGCGTTGGTGCCCGAGACGATCAGCCCGCCGCTCACGGGGGCGGTGGTATCGACAATGGTCCGGCCCGTGACATCGACCCCCGCACCATCAAGAACCTGCAGAAAAGCGTTGCCGCCGTTGCCGCCGATGATCAGGTTCGCGGTGATGTTCATTCGCGTCTGCGACCCGGTGACGGTGGCGAACGCGATGCCGCCGTCTTCGGCCAGGGTTACGGCGACGTCGTTCTGGCCCGTGGCGGCTTCGGTGGCGGAGTTGTACAGGACCCCGTCGTCGATCAACAGCGTGCCGAAGCCCGTAGGGCCGTACGCGATCCGGTTCGCAAACACGGTGACTTGGCCGGTCTCTTCGATGTCGGCGTGGGCGTACTGGGTAACGACAGCGCTCAGGCTGAGCGCGACGGTGAGGGTTTGACGGGCTTTCATATCTGAGCGTTTCTCCAGGTCCTTGGGGTTGGGCAGGCGGCCCGGGGGCGGGGTGGGTGGGTGAGTGAGGTGTGGTTTTAGGCGAGGGTCGTACGGTTATCGGTTGGCGATGCGGGCGATCGGCGTCGTAACGTCACGACCAGCCCGCCCAGGCCGAGCAGCGCGAGGCTGGTGGGCTCGGGGACGAGGGTCAGCGCCGTGATGGTGTAGACCGCGGGCTCGCGGAACACGCTCGATTCGCCCTCGCCTTCGAAGTAGCTGAAGCGGATCGTGCTGTCGTCGAAGTCGCTGAAGTCGATGCTCGGCGGGATGACGGGTTCGGTGTAGACCGTGCCGGTCGAGTCGGTGAGTACGAAGTCGATGATGTCGCCGGTGGCGTACCCTTGTCCGAACCCGAGCCCGTCGATGTCGTTGGAACCGATGTCGTTGCGGACGTCGAGCTGGAAGACCGAAGAAGGAGCTGCCACGACCTGATCGATGGTTAAACGACCGGTTTGGTAGCGGGTCTGAAACAGCGAAAAGCCGCCGGTGTCCTGGGGGGCATCCGGGTCGTAGGCAAAGGTGCCGGTGAGGGTATTGACGCTGTTATCGAGGAGGCCTTCGGCGATGGAGCCGGCGAGTACGGGGTCGCCGAGGCTGTTGGTGTCGAGCTCGGCCGTGAACGCGTAGACGAGCTCGTCGGCGTGTGTGACGCTGCCCAGCAGCGCAAGACCAGCCAGTGCAGACAAAGCGGATTTCGTTTTCATTGTTCGACTCCGATTGGATTCACGGGGCGTCTACGCCCAGAAACGAGCAGCCCGCCCAGGCCGAACAGCGCGAGGCTGGTGGGCTCGGGGACGACGGCGATCCACTGGCCGGGGTCGGGCAGCGTGGCGCTCGGGTCGCTCGCCGTGCCGAAGAAGCCGAAGCGAGTGAAGCCGATGTCGTTGAAGTTCTGGTCGTACGAGGCGGGTATCGTCGCGAGCAATGTCAGGCTCTCGAAGCGATAGGTCTCGCCGGGGAGCAGGTCGAAGTCGACCGAAGCAAGCAGCGCGGGGCTGTTGGTGTCTAAGCCGCCGAGCAGGTTCGTGACGCTCGGAGTCGGCAGTGGATCGCCCGCAGCGCCGGCGACCTCGATCCCCTGCACGGCAAAAAACACCAACGGATCGCCAAGGATGTCGCCCTCGCTGAACACGTCGAACTTGAGCGTGACGAAGTCGAAGCCGGCCGGGGCGGTCACCTCGAAGAACTGCCCGACGGGTGCCTGCCAGGTGACACGGACCGGCTCGCTGCCCAGGGCCGAGAAGTCGCGCGTGAGCGAGGGGGCGTCGGGGTCGTTAAGGAAGACCTCATACAGGCCCGCGCTTGGGTTGCTGGAGACGAAGTTCACGTCGGGCGTGCCGACGATCTCGGTCAGCGCGAAGCCGGGTGTGGCGGCAAAGAGCGAGGCGAGGCAAGCGGCGGTGATGTGTTTGTTGGTCATGGTTTTCTCCGGAGGTGCGGTTGATGAGCGTGTTCGGGACACTCAGGTTTCGATTCAAGCGGAGCGGCGGCGACGGGTGGCGAACAGGCCGCCGAGGGCCAGCAGCGCGAGGCTGCTTGGCTCGGGGATGAGAGTGGCGCGGATGACGGCTTCGAAATCGTTGCCGCTGCTATCGAGCAAGGTGGCGACGAAGACGAAGTCGCCGTTGTTGTTGAGGTCGATCGGGCCACCGTTCAAGAGCGAGTCGATATCGAAGCCTTCAATCGTGTCCAGATCGGTGATGAGGAGCTCACCGTCGACCACGAGGCCGTTGTTAAACGTGTTGAAATCGCTGAAGTTGGAGATGTAGGTGCCGTCATCGTTGAGGTCGGCCGCGCCGAAGAAGAAACCATCGACGCCGTCGATCACACCGTTGGCGACGACCAGTCCGTCTTGGGTGTAGAGGCCGCCGACCTGGTCGACGATCGCTTCGAGCAGGATGCTGCCCTGCCCGTTCACGGCCAGCGCGAAGGACGCGGTGCTCAGAAAGAGGATGTTTTGACCCGCGAGCGGGCCGCTGGGGAAGGGGCTCTGGGTTTCGAGTCCGAATCCGGCCGTCGAGACGACCCCAATCTCACCGGGGCTGAAGAAGTCCGCGTTATTAAAGAAGACGGCGTTGCCGCTGTTGTCGACGCCCAACAGACCGTTGACGCCGTTGCTGCCGATATCCGTCAGGGTGATCCCGGCGATTGTCTGACCTTCCTGGGCGAGGACCGAGGTCGAGTTGAAGACGGTCGTGGTGAAGACGCCCGGGGCGGTCTCGACATCGGCGATGAAGACGAGATCGCCGTTGTTGGACAGGGCGACGTTGACGTCGAAGTTGCCGGAGATGGTCGCG